>CAJMNR010000011.1 GCA_905214875.1 uncultured bacterium
ATTTTCTCAGTCATTAGAGCAGTCCATAGATCCAGAACGAATCTATATCGAACAAGAAGAGGCAGAGAAAAATACAAATACGTATGCATTTCTTGAAGACATTCCAATCGAAGAATTCTCAAGGCGTTATAGTATGGAACTTACGATTCAAATAGAGAAGGTAAATCCAAAGCAGATTGATGAAATTATGATTTCCTACTGTAATGTAGAGGGCGTGTACCAGATTCGAGTAGATATGACATATGATGAAACCACGGTATGTCTGTCGGACTTGTTTCAAAACCCATATGCGGTCATGTTATTAAAGAATACAGCCTCATATGATGAGGAAGATATTCGTAAGGCAGTAATCGGAATAAAAGAGTCATTAGAGAGCATTAAGTGGGAGAATTATTATCCGATTAAGAATAAGGCAGTCCGTATTCTATAAAAGGATTTGTAAACAAAGATAGTAAAAAAAGAGTGTCGCTTAATAGTTATAAATAACTATTCTGCGACACTCTTTTAACGTTAAATGAATTTACAAGTTTAAAAGTTTTTTAATTTTTAAGCTTCTTCTTCAGTACCGCGGATTTCAGCAGCAGTCATGATCTTCTTGTTTTTGAAGATGAAGTAACCAATGAAACCAGCAGCAACACTTACTGCGATACAACCAGCAGCAGCGATTAATACTTTAACAGCTGGATTGTAAGCGAACATTACTGCAAAACCAGCGATTGGAGTAGCTGTACCAGGAGTTCCATTTACAAGACCCATTAAAGCTACGATAATACCAGATAAAGCACCACCGATAAAGTTAGTTACATATACTGGAATTGGGTTAGCACTGATGATATCAGCTTGAGTAAGTGGTTCAATTGCAACAGCGATTGTATCTTTCTTAGAACCGAATTTCATTTTGTGGAAGAATACGAAGTTCATGAAAGAAGAACCGAATACAGCTAACGCACCGATAGCCATAGGAACACCTGTTAAACCAAGCATAGCTGTAAGAGCCATTGAGCTAAGTGGAGCAGTTGCAACAACTGTTAAGATACCACCAAGGATAATACCCATAACGATTGGGCTTGCAGTTGCAGATTTAACTAATACTTCACCGATTGTTAATAAAGTTCCGTTAACAACTGGTTGAGTTGCCATAGCGATACCACGTGCAAGTGGAGCAGCAACAAGGATGATTACGATTAAGTCTAAACCAGCAGGTACTTTCTTTTCAAGGAATCTAACAACGTAAGCTACAAGGTAACCAGCGATGAAACCTGGTAAGATTCCGTAACCAGATACAGCAAGACCTGTAAGAACTGCATATACTGGAGAAACGCCAAGAGCTAAAGGTACAAGGATACCAGCAGCAACGCCACCAAGACTACCGTTAGCAGCACCAACGCCTGCTAAAAATTCGATGTTTAATACGCCACCAAAGAATGCATCATGAAATGCTTCAACTAAGAAAGAAGCACAAGCTGCATTTGCTAAAGCACCCATAGCTTTCATACCGTTTGGCGCTTTGTAACTAAATAATGTGAATAAGCCTAATACAACAAGTAAAAGGGCTGTTCCTAATAAAATGTCCATAGTTATAAAAACCTCCGATTATTAATTGGTAATGTCTATATTAATTTTTTTTACCAAACACTTTTTCTTGAAGAGCTAAACCTGTTGGAGTTGTAGCACAACCACCTAATGCAGTTTCTCTTAACTCTTCTGGTAGGCCTGTACCTACTTTATACATAGCTGCAACTGCTTCATCAAATGGAATCTTTGAATCAACACCAGCCATAACTAAATCAGCTGTACATAATGCATTAACTGCACCAGATACATTTCTCTTTGCACAAGGAATTTCTACAAGTCCAGCAACTGGATCGCAAACAAGACCTAATACATTTTTGAAGATGATAGCACCAGCATCTAAAGCCATTTTTGGAGTACCACCCATTAATTCAACAACTGCACCAGCAGCCATTGCAGAAGCAGAACCACATTCTGCTTGACATCCACCTTCAGCACCAGCGAAAGTAGCGTTTAATCCGATGATCATACCGATTGCAGAAGCAGCGAATAAACCATCAATTAATTCTTCATCAGTTTTATTTAAAATTGCTCCAGTAGTTAAGATAACAGCAGGAAGGATACCGCATGATCCAGCAGTTGGACATGCTACGATTTTACCCATTGCACCGTTAACTTCTGAAGAAGAGATTGCCATAGCCATAGCCATTACAATGCCTTTACCCATTAATGGAGTGCCATTGTCATGGTATTGTTGAAGGCGGTATGCATCACCACCGATTAATCCAGTAAGAGAGTAAACTTCTTTTTCTCTTCCTGCAGTAGCACTTTCTCTCATTGCTTCAAGAGTAAGTTTCATTTGAGCACGAAGTTCTTCACGAGTAAGGCCTTTTAATTCCATTTCTTGACGAATTGCATATTCGCCTAATGTGATATTTTCTTCTTTACAAATTTCGATAAGTTCTAAGCCAGTACGAGCGATATTCATATTTATTTACCTCCTAAAGAATTGATAACGATTACACGGTTAACACCAGCAACAGCTTCGATTTCTTTTACAATGTCTGCTGAAACTTTTTCATCAACTTCTAATGTCATTGTCGCGCTCTTTCCTTTCTGACTTCTAACAAGAGTCATATGAGCGATGTTAATGTCATTTTGATAGAATAATGTAGAAATTTTTGAAACCGTGCCAGGAATGTCATCATGGCAAGTAATGATTGTTGGATATTCTCCAGTAATCTGAACTTTATTTCCGTTAATTTCTTGGATGGCTACTAAACCACCACCGATAGAGGAGCCAAGTACTTCCCAAGAGATATCGTCACAGTCTGTGATTAAGAATTTAACAGTGTTAGGATGAACTTGTCCTAAGTCAGCAGGTTGGAATTTAATCTTAATTCCTTCTTTTTCAGCTAATTCCATAGAATTTCTTAATCTTGCATCATCTGGTTCCATTCCTAAGATACCAGCAACAAGTGCACGATCTGTTCCGTGTCCACGGTAAGTTTCTTTAAAAGATCCGTGAAGAAGGAATGTAATTTCTTTCATTGGTTTGTTTACAACCGTTTTTGCGATTTTTCCTAATCTGGCTGCGCCAGCTGTATGCGAGGATGATGGACCGATCATGATTGGCCCAAGAACGTCAAATACCCCTATATTTGCCATAGTACTTATCCTTTCCTTTATAAACGTCTATTGTTAAAAATTGACGAAATATTACTTTTTTTAACTTAATTCTTTCTGAGTATACTATAAATTTTTTCATTTGTATATATTTTTAGACAAATTCCTTAAATTTACAGTCTGGATTAGACAAAATTGCATATAATAAATAGAAATATGGGTGTTTTTAGTGAAAGATGTGGATAGTGTTCAATGATTGTACTTGGATTGAAACAACCTAGTGGTTAAAATGTACAAAATAGGCATGGTTTTGAATTGTTTTTCTATAGAAACAATCCAATGTATTAAATTGTATACAATAGTTGGTTGTGCATACCATATAAAGATGTAATGGGAAAGCAGAGGGAATGTGGTTGCTAGTAAATGAGTTTCTTCCTATATAATAGTCATTAAAAAAAGTGAATGACGATACTAGAAAAATGAAATAAAAGTAAAAAGATAGGTAAAACTATAAATAAAAGTCTGAAAATATTAAAAATTGAGTAAATTTCCAAAAATTAATTATAATAAAATCTAGCAATTGTGACGATTGTCTGTTACAATATATCTCATATTTTGAGATAGAAACGTGAGAGAAAATAGAATGGAATCATATGTATTAGTATTAGGTGTATCTGTATACGACATTTTTGGATTTGCAGATCAAAATTATAAAGACAAAGATTCAAATCCAGGTCGTGTAGGCGTGTCTTTTGGAGGCGTTTGTAGAAATATTGCGGAAAACTCAGCAAGAGTTGGCGTAAATACAAAGTTTATTACAGTCGTTGGCGACGACGAAAAGGGTAAAAGTTTATTACAAGATGCTAAGGAAAAAAATCTTGACGTAGAAGATTCATTAATTATCAAAGGTGGATCCACTCCTACGTACATGGCTATTTTAGACGAGCATGGCGAAATGCAGTCTGCAATTGTAGATATGAAGATTACTGACCTGATGACTACAGAATTTGTAGATTCTAAATCAGAAGTTATTGAGAATGCGGAATATATGGTATTAGATGTAGACAATCCTATTATCTTAGAGCATATATTGACAACTTACTCTGGCAAGACGAAATTTATCGTAGATTCTGTATCTGCAGCCAAAGTACTACGAGTGAAACATCTCATTAAGAATCTCCATACGTTTAAGCCAAATCGTCATGAGGCAGAAATATTATGTGGATTTCCGATTATTTGTAAAGAAGATGTTAGAAAAGCAGGTAAATATTTTAGAAGCCTTGGAATCGAAAATGTTTTTATTAGTTTAGATGAAGATGGCATATACTATAATGATGGGAATGAGGAAGGCATTATTAAAGCCAAAGAAGTACCAGTAGTTAATGTAACAGGTGCTGGTGATTCTTGTGTAGCAGGTCTTGTATATGGTTATAAGAACGATTTAGATATCAAAGATACTGTAAAATATGCAATTGCTATGTCGGCAATCACAATCTCCCATAAACAAACGATCCATCCAGATATGTGTTGTAACATGGTTGAAACATACCTAGATACACTTGGTTGGGAAATTTGTGAATTTTAGCATCTTGGATACAATAAGTAATTGACTTCTAGGGGAAAATGGTAATATGGAAGGAGCAAATTATCATGAAAATCTATGCAATAGAATTAACCCTAAGGGCTCCATGGGTTCACTCCTTAAAAGAGAAACGAATGATTGTCAGAAGCCTCGTAAAGAAGCTGCACAATACATTCAATATTTCGGTTGGCGAGATTGCCAAGCAGGATGAACACCAAATCATTGTCATTGGAATTGTCGGTCTAGCCATAACGGCAAGGCAGCTAGATTCCAGAATGGAAGAGATTATTATATTTGTTGAAGAAAATACGGAAGCAGAAGTAATAAAGGTAAAAAAAGAAAAAGATTTTTATTGATTATGAATGCGCCAAGTACAATCATGTACTTGGCGTATTTTTTTCTGCCAACAAATGAGTGAAAGTTAACTAGAAGTTGACTAAATTAACAAAAGTTAACATACGCTCCATTGTGTCAACGAGTACGATACTGTATATTGTAGATAGAAAGAGAGCAAAGGAGGTTTTGACGTGGGAGAATTAAAATTAGCCAATAATCTAGTTGCATTTCGTAAGGAACGAAAGATTACGCAAGATACTTTGGCCGAATTTGTGGGTGTATCGAAAGCATCTGTTTCAAAATGGGAAACAGGACAGTGTTTTCCTGACATTACGATATTGCCAAAGCTGGCAGTCTATTTTAACTGTACGATTGATGAACTAATGGGATATGAGGCGCAATTAGGGAAAGAACAGATAAGAAAAGTGTATGAAACATTGGCAAAACGTTTTGGAGAAGAACCATTAGATGCCGTATTAGAAGAGTGTAATAAGTGGATAAAAGATTATTATTCCTGTTATCCATTTTTAGAACAGATGAGTATCCTGCTTTTAAATCATCACATGCTTGCAAAAGATGAGGAACAAAAGAATGAAATCTTAGATTTAGTTATTTCACTTTGTAAGAGAATCTGCAAGAATAGTGAAGACATTACCCTATGTAAAGAGGTAATATCCGTGCAAGCCATGGCAAATGTGTGTAAAAATAATCCGGAAGAAGTATTTAATCTGCTTGGAGAGAAAGCTCATCCGTATATAGGAAATGATGAAATGATTGCACAAGCCTATCAGATGACGGGAAATGTAAGGATGGCTGATGAGATTACCCAAGTCTGTATGTATCAGCATTTATTAGGATTAATCCAAGCGTTAAATATGTATTTATCCATGCATATGCAAGAGAAAGAGTTAAGTGATAAAATTCTTACACGTATGTTTCAAATTGCTAAAACATTCGATTTAAAAGAACTTAATCCGAATTGTTACGCCAATATATATTATGGGGCAGCATTGACATATAGCATTGGAGGAGAAAAGGAAAAAGCAATAAACATGTTGCGAGAATTCCTTGATGCATTTGATATACTCATTAAAGATTACCGTATTCATGGAGATGAATTCTTTTACTTGATTGATGATTTTATTGAATCCTTCCAATTGGGCTCACAAGGAGTAAGAGAACAAAAAGTAGTAATAGAAAGCATAGTGGAAGCGCTTCAGAATCCAGTATTTCAACCGTTATTTGAAGAAGCAGAGTATAAACAATTATTTGCAGAATATAAAAACAAATATGATTTATAAAAGGAGAGTATCTATATGGGAAATCTAGCAGACTATTTAGTATTTTTAATTCCAATCGCAATTGTTGAGGTCGCACTTGCTGCAGCTGCCCTAATTCATATATTTAGACATAATAAGTATCGTTTCGGAAATCGCATTCTTTGGATTTTAATTGTATGCTGCATTCAGATCATTGGACCTGTAGTTTACTTCACAGTAGGAAAAGGGGAGGAATAGCGCATATGCTTCGTTTGGAACACGTGAAAAAGAAATTTGGTGAGAAGGAAATTATAAAAGATTTATCATTTTCAGTACCCAAAGGAGAAGTCTTTGGCTTTATAGGTCAGAATGGAGCGGGAAAGACAACGACTATGAAAATGATCTTAGGCCTTCTAAAGTCTGACGGGGGTGAAATCTTTGTAAATGAAAAAAAGGTGGAATATGGACAGAATAAGACAAATCAGTATATCGGCTATTTACCAGATGTACCAGAGTTTTATCCTTATATGAAACCTATGGAGTATTTGAGGCTATGCGGTGAAATTACAGGGATGGATAGAAAACATATTCAAAAGCGTAGCGAAGAGTTACTTGAAATGGTTGGGTTAGAGAAGGAACATAAACGAATTGGCGGCTTTTCGAGAGGAATGAAACAGAGGCTTGGTATTGCACAGGCACTTTTGAATTCGCCTAAATTACTTATTTGTGATGAACCTACATCAGCACTTGATCCCATTGGGAGAAAAGAAATCTTAGATATTTTGGTAAAGGGAAAAGAAGAGACTACAATTATCTTTTCCACTCATATATTGTCAGATGTGGAACGTATTTGTGACAGCATTGCAGTATTGAATGATGGAAAGGCAGTAATGCAAGGAACTTTAAGTGAGATAAGGAAGGCGCATAAGAAGGATAGTTTATCGCTTATTTTTAACTCTGAAAAAGAAGTAAAGGAATTCTTAGCCGATTCTGCAATCAGGGATATGCAAGAGAAAAAAGTATTCTTAGTGGAACATGCAGAGGAAAAAGAAAAAATTTTGCTTCATACAAGACATTTAAAAAATGTGCAAGGAGAAGCTTTTAAGGCATGTACAAGGCTAGAATGCTATCCAAAAGAAATTGTGCTGACAGAGCCGACGTTAGAGTCGGTGTTTATGGAGGTGGTAAACAGATGAACGGATACGTTGCATTTTTGAAAAAAGAGTGGATGGAAGCAGTAAGAAGTTACAAGTTGTTTTTAATGGGAGGAGTGTTCCTATTATTAGGAATTCTGAACCCTATGACGGCAAAGCTTATGCCAGTGATATTGGAAAATTTCATGCCAGATGGTATGACGATACAAATCGAAGAAACGACAGCATTGGATTCTTGGATGCAGTTTTATTCAAATATCCCGCAGATAGGCATGGTTGTGTTAGTTATTATGTTCTCAGGGATGATGGCAAGTGAGTGGAATAAAGGTACATTGATACCTATACTGACAAAAGGATTAAAAAGAGGAAGTGTCTTAGCAGCAAAATATACAATTGCAACAGGAATCTGGACTGCAAGTTACGTATTATGTGCATTTATCTCTTGGGCCTATACGGTGTATTTCTGGCCAAATGACAAAGTACATTATCTTCTGTTTTCAATGTTTTGCTTATGGATGTTTGGATTACTTTTGCTTTCTATTGTGCTCTTAGGAAGTGTCTTATTCAACACTATGGCATTAACAATGTTATTTACAGGAGGAAGCGTTGTTATCATGTTTTTAATTCAAATGGTTCCAAAGGCTGCAAAGTATTGTCCGACTAAATTGCAAGGTGATAACTTAAACCTTCTTAAGGGAGCGGCAACATGCAGCGAATTTTATTGTGCTATTGGGATATCTATTGGAATAATAATTTTTTGTCTGATAACGAGCGTTGTAGTCTTTAATAGAAGAAAAATATAGGTTACAAAGAAGAAATTCCCATACTATATATATACTGGATAATGGTATAATGGTAGAGAAGATAGGAGTGTGATCAGGTGAGCGAATCTCAATCGAACAATAGACGACCACTGTATTTAATTAAGCATGATATTTTAGTCTACTATTATAACACCTACATAGGATTGGCCATTATATTCATGATACTTGTATTTTTAAAGGTGGAAGTGTTTCCGTGGCAAGCATGTATTCTTCTACTTATCGTAGTAGCTGCAAGAGTGCTATATGGGGTGAAAAAATTAGCTCCTACTGTCGCGTGTCCATTTTGTGAGGCGGGACATCAAAAGAGAAAGTTAATCTCCAATGTATTTTATCTATCGACGTTACCGCTCGAAAAAGAGCATTTTGAATGTCCAACGTGTGGGAAAATCGTGGAGATTATTGATAAAGACTAAAGATTAAAACGAAGTAAGGTGAAAAACAGTATGTTTAAAAGAACAAAAGAAAAGCCGATGGAGTTCGTATTTGGGATGGAGCAAGTACTGGCTTATTTTAAGGAAAAAGATTTTAAGGAAGTAAACTATAAATTATCTGAACAGCCTTCTGACGATGAAAAGATTACAAAAGAAATTAAGAGATGTTTAGAAAATGTAGAGTGGATGAAAGGATTTCAACATAAATCCCAAGTATATTTGATCTATCATAGTGAAAATACAATATCCATGAAGACATTGTTTAAAAAGTATACAGAACTTTCAAGACGTGTTACAGGTAAGAAGGGACATTATAACAAGGCAAATGATGAAATAGAGAATTTTGTCGTACGTGATGAGGAGCAGACAACTTTATACATGATTCGTGTCGGAAGTGATATTATCAAGGTTTTATGTCCAGTTGAACAGGAAGAAGAGATGAAACAAGTTCTAAAAGAGTTAAATTCCTTCGTATATAAGCGAGAAAAGTAGAAAGTAGGAGAAATCGTACTTGCATTCTTATAGCTGTTCAATGTAGAATATATAGGTAGAATTGCTACAAAAGTTATCGAAGGATACAGAAGAATTTAGAAATAAGGAGGCAATTTTTCTATGAAAATCGCATTAATTAATGAAAACAGCCAAGCTTCAAAGAATGAAATGATTTGTAATGTTTTAAAAGAAGTTGTAGAACCAATGGGTCATGAAGTATTCAACTACGGAATGTACTCTGCAGAAGATGCTAATTCTTTAACATACGTTCAAAATGGAATCTTAGCTGCAGTATTACTTAACTCAGGAGCAGCAGATTACATAATCACAGGTTGTGGTACTGGTGAAGGAGCAATGCTTGCGCTTAACTCTTTCCCTAACGTATTATGTGGACATATCGTTGATCCTTCAGATGCATATATGTTTGCGCAAATCAATGATGGAAATGCTGTTGCATTACCATTTGCTAAAGGATTTGGCTGGGGTGCAGAACTTAACTTAAAATACATGTTCGAACGTCTTTTTGAAGGTGAAAGCGGACAAGGATATCCAAAAGAAAGAGTTGTTCCAGAACAACGTAATAAGAAAATCTTAGACGAAGTTAAGAAAGTTACACATGTTGACATGGTAACAATTCTTAAAAACTTAGATCAAGACCTTGTAAAAGGTGCTTTATCCGGAGAAAAATTCCAAGAATATTTCTTCGCAAACTGCAAATGTGATAAGATTGCTGAAGCAGTAAAAGAAATCTTAGCATAATAGAATGAGAGTTGAAGGGAGCCGTTGCGTATAACGTGGTGGCTTCCTTTTTTTTAGGCAATTTCTCTGTCACTTGTTGGCTGGCATTTTACGGGATAGGAGATAAAAAATTTGCGAAAATGTTTTATTTGTAGTAACATAAGGAGTGGTAAAGAATTATGAAGATTTAGGAGAATAGTTATGGCACAAGAAGAAAAAGCAATAGCAGTATTTGATTCGGGTGTTGGTGGCATCAGTGTACTAAGAGAACTGGTTAAGTTAATGCCAAATGAGAACTTCATATATTTTGGAGACTCAGCACATGCTCCTTACGGTACAAAAACGATTGAAGAAGTGTACCAGCTGTCGATTCATAACATTGAATATTTGATGAAACAAGGGATAAAAGCAGTTGTTATTGCATGTAATACAGTAACAAGTGTCGCAATAGATGATTTAAGAGATACCTATACAAATATACCGATTATCGGTGTTGAACCTGCATTAAAGCCAGCGGTGATTCACAAGGAGCACGGTCGTGTACTTGTAATGGCTACGCCAATTACAATCCATGAGCATAAATTCAGTAAGTTAATGGATACATACCGCAGAATGGCAGATGTAATCCCACTACCATGTGGAGGGTTAGCAGATTTGGTGGAAGAAGGAAAAATCGAGGGGCCGGAGGTCGAAGCCTATTTAGAAGAATTACTTGCACCATATCTAGAACCAAAGTTAGATGCAGTAGTATTAGGATGTACTCATTATCCATTTGCGAAAGAGGCAATTTCTAAAGTGATTGGATATGAGGTAGAGTTTTTTGATGGTGGAGTTGGAACTGCCAGAGAAACGAAACGAAGACTTGAACAAAAAGGATGGTTAAATCCAAAACAGGAACAAGGCAAAGTAACAATGCTTAATAGCCTAAACGACGAGAGAATGCAGGAGTTATCCTATCAGCTCTTAGAGTCGCAAAAAGAATATAAAAGATTATAATAAAACGAATATTTGTCGACAAGCAAACAAGAGGCTCTGCATCGCAGAGCCTCTTGTTTAATAAGGGAAGGTTTATGAAAAAATTAACGAATAGTTAACTTATAAGCTGTTATTTATTTTATACATAGAGTATATCTCCAGAATGTGAAGAAAATATTGTTAAAGTGTGTGTATTTGGTGAAGTTATGAAAGAAAAATGAAACAATACCAAAATGAATTGGAAAAAGTTTCAAGAAAATAAACGGATTCTCTTTATCTCATGAGAAGAATAAGCTATAATAAAAAAGGATTATGGATGAATTACTTTTCGTAATGAAGTACATAAGCATACTAGAAAGAACGAGGAATAAAAATGAAGAAAATAATTATTATCGGGGCAGGGCCTGCAGGCATTACTGCTGGTTATGAATTAATGAAGCAGTCGAAAGACTACGAAGTAATTATATTAGAGGAGACCAGTGAGATTGGTGGAATATCAAGAACAGTTCGATATCATGGAAATCGAATGGATATCGGTGGACATAGATTTTTCTCAAAAGACGAAGAAGTAACAAAGTGGTGGGAAGAAGTAATGCCACATCAGGGGAAAAGAGCATACGACGATCGCCTTTTAGGTCGAAGAGTTCCATTGAAAAAAGGTGGACCAGATCCTGAAAAAGAAGATAGAGTCATGTTAACGAGACATAGGGTATCCAGAATCTATTATAAGAAGAAGTTTTTTGATTATCCAGTTAAGATGAATGCGAATACAATTAAGAACATGGGGTTTCTTACAACCATGCAGGCTGGATTTAGTTATTTAATTTCAGTAGTACATAAAAGACCAGAAGATTCTTTGGAAAACTTTTATATCAATCGTTTCGGTAAAAAGTTATATTCCATGTTTTTTGAAGGTTATACAGAAAAGTTATGGGGAAGACATCCAAGAGAGATTAGTGCAGATTGGGGTGCACAGCGTGTCAAAGGGCTTTCCATTATCGCAATATTAAAAGATATGTTTGGCAAAATTAAGCCAAATAAGAAAAAAAATAAAAAACATATTGAAACGTCATTAATTGAAGAATTTTCATATCCTAAATATGGACCAGGACAATTATGGGAGACTGCAGCAGATGAATTTGTAAAAATGGGTGGAACCATTAAGAAAGGCTGCAAAGTAACAACTGTTACGACAAAAGGAAACAAGGTTACTAAAGTGACATATATTCAAGATGGACAAGAAGTTGTGGAAGAAGCCGATATCGTCATTTCTTCTATGCCACTTAAAGATTTGGTTGCAGGAATGAATGATGTACCTGAGAATATCAGCTATATTGCGAATGGCTTACCATATCGTGATTTTGTTACCGTAGGATTGTTAGTTCCAAAATTAAACTTGAAAAATGAAACAAAGTTAAGAACATTGGCTAATATTGTTCCAGACTGTTGGATTTATGTACAAGATGTTGGTGTTAAGCTCGGAAGAATCCAAATCTTCAATAACTGGTCCCCTTATCTTGTAAAAAGACCGGA
Organism: uncultured bacterium; assembly: GCA_905214875.1. Taxonomy (GTDB): domain Bacteria; phylum Bacillota; class Clostridia; order Lachnospirales; family Lachnospiraceae; genus KM106-2. Next base: position 12,463 of record CAJMNR010000011.1, read on the forward strand.
AGAGACCGTTTGGATCGGTTTAGAGTATTTCTGTACGGAAGGCGACAAGTTCTGGAACATGGATGAAAAGTCATGGATCAAGTATGGAACGAAAGAATTATTAAAGATGGGAGTAATATCAAGTAAAGATGATATTATAGATGCCCATCGTGAAAAGGTAAAGAAGGCATACCCAGCATATTTTGATACATATGATCAAATAGATGATCTGATTACATACCTTAATAAATTTGATAACCTGTATTGTGTCGGAAGAAATGGCCAACATCGTTACAATAATATGGATCACTCCATGGCAACAAGTTTCGAAACAGTTCGTAATATTATCTCTGGAAAGAAAGAAAAAGATAATATTTGGAGCGTAAATACGGAACAGGAATATCATGAAACAAAGGAAAATGAAGAATAAGAATGAAAGAGAAATGTTTCAATTTAATAAATAAATATTGGATGTATCTACTTTGGGTCTGTTCGTGGGTTTTCGTAACGAAAATCGACTTTTTAGATATTTCTTGTGACAAACGATTAGTGATAGTGACAATAGCTGCAATCTATGTCATTTTGTTTATGAAATATCTGATGAATCGAACTGAGAACTTTGATGATGGATTGGTTCAGATGATTTTGTTAGGAAGTTTCCTTCTACGTCTGGTTTTTGTAATGTTCCATCCATATGATTTTTCTTTCCATGATTTAGGCTCATTGGTGAGTGGAAGCGAAAGCATGTATGCGGATGGGCATATTGGATACATGCAGTATTTATATGAGTATGGAAAGCTGCCAGATGTTGATATAAGCAAGGTTTGGAGTTTTTACAATCCGCCATTTTTTTATGCGATAGCGGCAATCTTTTTAAAAATCAACAGGATGTTTGGATTAGATATGATTACTTCACTTGAGAATGTACAGATGCTTACGATGCTGTTTGCAACAATTACGATTCAAGTGGGATATAAGATTCTAAAAGAGTTTGACTTAAGCAGAAGAAGTATCACATTTGCATTGATGATACTTGCGTTCCATCCATATTTTATTATCGGAGGAGCTACGTTAAACAATGATATCCTTTCCATCCTTTGTATGTTTCTTGCAGTACTTTATGCCATTCGGTGGTATAAGAAAGAGACGTATAAGGAGATTATTAAGCTTGCGTTTGCCATCGGACTTGGCATGATGACGAAAATATCTGTAGGATTAGTGGCGCCAGCGGTTGCGTTACTTTTCCTTATGAAGTGTATAAAAGAAAAGTCGTATTTACATTATTTTAAGCAGTTTGTGGTTTTTGGTGTAATTTGCATTCCATTAGGAATGTATTGGCCAATTCGTAATATGATGTTATATGATATGCCATTACTGTTTGTTCAGGAAGTTGGAGCAGGAAGCGGACAAGAGCTGAATGCAACGATTCTTCAAAGGCTCAATCCATTTTCCTGGTTGGATTATGGAATTCCATGTCTGCAGTTTAAACCAGAGACCGAATATAATATATGGGAAATGATGTTTAAGACGAGTATGTTCGATGAATTGTTCATAAATAAGGAATCTTCCTATGATTTATTCTTAGGCAACTTGCTATTAATAGTAAACATCGTTCTTGCATTGGCCTCTGTAGTTCTTGGAATCTATAATGATTTTAAGAAAAAGGTAAAAGAGAATTGGATGATGTGGTTTAAAGTCACATTATATGTAGTAGTCATGGTGAGTTATGTGAAGTTCTGCTTTAACTATCCACTAATTTGTTCCATGAACTTTCGGTATATCGTACCAACAATCCTTGTTGGGGCAATCAATATCGGAGTTTTTATGAATTATGAAAATAGAAGTCAACTGATAGCTGGAGTCTTGGAATATGGTTGTATTACGTTTTCCATACTTTCTGCATTTGTATATATGTTTGTATTGTAGCTTAGGCGTATTTATTGTTGAAAGAAGGTGCAATATGGATTCGTTATTTGATGAAATTCCTTCCGCAAAGAATTGGGTTAATGTGCAAAAGATTACTTATGGTTGGTCAGATGATTTGAAATATTATGTCGAAGACAATATGAGAAGACGGTATATGCTTCGTATAAATAGTATTGATAAATATGAATGTAAAAAACGTGAGTTTGAAATGATTGTAAAGTTCAATACCTTGAGGTTTCCGATGTCGAAGGCAATTGAGTTTGGAATATGTAACCACGGACGAAATGTTTATATGCTGCTTGGATGGGTTGAGGGGAGTTCCTTGGAATATAAGATAGGAAACTTGCCGATTATGGAACAGTACCTTCTTGGAATTCAGGCAGGTAAGATTCTGAAATCCATTCATAGCATACCAGTAGAAGAACGAGATCGACCTAAAGAAACAAAGATTGCAAAGAAACTGAAACAACTGAGTAAATACGAGCAATGCAAGTATCGTATTCCAAAAGATGAGCTAATCATACAGTATATTAAGAAAAATATACACTGCATTTGTAAGACTCCGCCAGTCTATCAGCAAGGCGACTTCCATGTTGGGAATCTGATCTATACCAATACAAAACAAGTAGGTGTAATCGACTTTAATCGATGGACATGTGGAGATCGGTTTGAAGAATTTTACAAAATCGAGAGTTTTGACGTCAAAAGAAGTAAGGCATTTGCAGTGGGACAACTTCATGGATATTTTAATGGAGAACCACCACTCTGGTTTTGGCGAGTACAATCGGTTTATGTCGCACATGCATCGTTATATTCGATTGTATGGGCATCGGACTTTGAAAAAAAGGATATCGATAATATGACAAATATCTGTATGGACACGTTGCAACATTACGAGTATTTTTCAAGAACGATTCCGACATGGTATGAAGAATATCGATATTTACAACAGGAAATAAAAAAAGAAGTCGTACAGTGAAGAAGAGCTGAAGAGATAAAATAGGCGTATAAAGTCGTTTGTTTTTCTCTTCAGCTTTTTTATACATCGAAAAGTCTCTGCCCCAGGCCAACGATGTATAAAAGCAGGGGAGTTGATTTTAGTATCTAAGTTCGATATACTAAAATAATGGAAAATAATAACAAATAATGACGAGGGTGGAGAGCGTGAGAAAAAGTTTAATGGGGAAAAATAGTGTCAATGCCTATGATCTAGAGCTAATACAGACGCCTCAAGAGTATCTGATGGCATTAAGCTGTTATCGGAATAAAAAGGCGCTTTTAAACGAGATAAATGGAAGTATAGAGGCGGTAAATCAGTTTATAAGAAAGAAAGAGCTCACCATTGCAATATTGTATCAACAGTTTGCAATTGATGATACTCTGACTTTATTGACGCAGACGGTAGGGGAGAAAGAGCGTATGTTTTATGAAAATGTCAAAGCAATCCTTGCGGATGTGTCAGAATTTGATGAACAGCAATACGAGAAGCTGTCAGGAGCAGTGGGGAGCAAAAAGAAGGACGGCTGCGAAGCATATGAGAAAAAGATAAAGGAAGTAATGAAATTAAGAAAAGAGAATGACATACTTGTACTAGAGATAGAAAAGATTTTGGCAGCAGTGTCACGTATGGTTACAAGTGAAGAAGCCAATGATTTATCTAAGCTTACGGCATTGATTGAACTGTAAATCAATTGACAAATCTGTAAATATTAGGTATCATTACTTTAATGATAAAAAGCGTTAAAGTGGTAAAATATTTCTTTGTTTTACATGAAAATAATGATGTGGGAAGTGAAAGTAGATGCCAATCACACAACTATTAGAGCGTAACAGCATGGAGTACGGCAATGATGTTTGTTTAGTGGAGATTAACCCGGAAGTCAAAGAAGTTAGAAGAGTAACTTGGAAAGAGTATGAATTGATGGAACCGAATCCAGCTACTCATTATCGACGGGAAATTACATGGAATGTGTTTAATGAAAAGGCAAATCGGTTTGCAAATATGCTATTATCCCGAGGTGTAGAAAAGGGAGATAAAGTTGCAATTTTACTTATGAATTGTTTAGAGTGGCTTCCGATTTATTTTGGAATATTAAAGACCGGGGCGTTAGCCGTACCGCTTAATTTCCGTTATTCATCGGAAGAAATCAAATATTGTGTTACCCTTGCAGAAGCAGATGTATTAGTATTTGGTCCTGAATTCATTGGTCGTGTAGAAGAAATTGCAGATGAGATTAGTAAGAATAGACTTTTATTTTATGTAGGAGATAATTGTCCTACTTTTGCTGAGGATTATAACAGCTTAACAGCGAATTGTTCTAGTAAGTCGCCAATGATTGAAATTAAGGATGAAGATGACGCAGCCATTTATTTTTCAAGTGGTACAACAGGATTCCCGAAGGCAATCTTACATAACCATACAAGTTTGATGCATTCGTGCAAGGTTGAGCAGAAGCATCATGGACAGACAAGAGATGATGTCTTTCTATGCATTCCGCCGTTGTATCATACTGGCGCAAAGATGCATTGGTTTGGGAGCCTTTTATCCGGAAGTAAGGCAGTTCTTTTAAAGGGAACGAAACCGGAATACATATTAGATGCCGTGTCTAAGGAGAAGTGTACGATTGTATGGCTCTTAGTGCCATGGGCACAAGATATTTTAGACGCGTTAGATCGTGGAGATTTAAAATTAGAAGATTATGAACTGTCGCAGTGGAGGTTAATGCATATAGGGGCACAGCCAGTTCCACCTAGCCTGATTCATAAGTGGAAGAGGTATTTTCCAGAGCATCAGTATGATACCAATTATGGACTCAGCGAGTCCATCGGCCCAGGATGTGTACATTTAGGCGTTGAGAACATTGAGAAGGTTGGAGCTATTGGAAAAGCCGGTTATGGCTGGCAGGTTAAGATTGTAGATGAACAGGGAGAACAGGTAAAGCAGGGAGCTGTTGGAGAACTGGCAGTTAAAGGTCCAGGATTGATGACTTGTTATTATAATGATAAAAAGGCAACGGATGAGGTCTTAAAGGATGGCTGGCTTTATACTGGGGATATGGCCGAAGAAGACGAAGATGGTTTTATTATGTTGGTAGACCGTAAAAAAGATGTCATCATCAGTGGTGGAGAGAATATCTATCCAGTTCAGATTGAGGACTTTATCCGTACCAATGAGGCAGTACATGATGTTGCGGTAATTGGACTTCCAGAAAAGCGGTTAGGAGAGATTTCAGCAGCAATTATCGAATTAAAGCCGGGATTTACGATGACGGAACAGGAAATGTCGGAATTTTGTTTGCGACTGCCAAGATACAAGCGTCCTCGGAAAATTATATTTGCAGATATACCAAGGAACCCAACTGGAAAGATCGAAAAACCAAAGCTTCGTAAGATTTATGGAGCAAGCAATCTCATTGAAGAACAGAATAGAAGTTAATCGAAACAGGTGTGATGCGACCTTGGTTGTATCGCACCTATTTTTTAATTGTTAGAAAATTTCTCTGTCGAGCTCTTTCCTAACAATTAAAAATGTCCCAAAAAGCGGGACGTGTGATGCGCACTCACCTGAAAGGAAGAGGAGTACCATTTTGCAAGCATTTCTTTTTTATGTTAGTATGAAAAGGAGAAGAAGAAAAGAGGGATAAAATGAGTAATGACAATTCAGTTGTAGTTATGAATTTTTCTCATGTTTATGAAGAGGAAATTCATCTAAAGAAGAAAGATTATCAGTGGATTGATTGTACATATATTAAGGGAACTGAGTGTTACTTGGATGACATTGCAAAGAGAGAGTTAGAAAAGAAAATAGAAGATTTTTCGCCAGAAGGAATACACTTTATAGATTCTGGCAATTATCATTATGTTACTAAGTTATGGACGGACAAGATTAAAGAGCCATTTTCTTTAGTAGTCTTTGACCATCATACGGATATGCAGCCAAGCATGTTTGAAAATCTGATGAGCTGCGGCTGTTGGGTAAAAGAAGTATTAGATCATAATGAGTTTTTGAAAAAAGTAATACTTGTTGGAGCAAAAGAAGAAATGATCCAATCGATTGAGGAAAAATATAAGAAGCGATTAATTTACTTTAGTGAACAAAGTTTACGAAGAAAAGAATCGTGGGAGGAATTTTCAAAATTGCATCTTATGGAACCAGTATACATAAGCGTGGACAAAGATATTTTAAGTGAAGAAACGGTTCGGACCAATTGGGATCAGGGATCACTTAAGTTAAGTGAATTAGAGGCCTTACTAGTAACCATTATGAACAACGAGGAGGTCATTGGAATCGATATTTGCGGGGAAGCAAATATGGACGAGCCATATTTAGTGCAAAGACAGGTAAATCAGAAAAACGATTTTGTAAATATGGAATTGCTAGAATTAATTAGGAGTCAAAAAGAAAGAGAGGACAGGGATGAAAAGGTTAGTAATTATTGAGGATAATGAGAAGCTAAGGGAGGAGCTAGCCTCTTTTTTTCGAAACAACCATTTTGATGTAGTGTGCGTGAAAGCGTTTGAACATCTTGTGACAGACGTATTGAATGAGACACCGGATTTGATTTTATTGGATCTTAATTTGCCAAATTCGGATGGTCTCTATGTCTGTCAGGAGTTTCGTAAAGTAAGCGATGTTCCAATTATCATTATTACTGCAAGAAATACAGAAGTGGACGAGCTGATTTCCATGACTTATGGTGCAGATGATTTTGTGACAAAGCCATTTAATACACAGATTCTACTCGCAAGGGTAAATAACATATTCAAGAGGCTGGAGCGTGGGGGGAAAAGCCAGATCATAATGGACGGATTTTTATTTGATGTAACGAAGAGCTGTATCATTGTAAATGGAGAAGAGATTGAGCTTACCAAGAACGAGATGAAGATTTTATCCGTATTAATAGAGAATCGAGGAGTGATTGTTTCAAGGGACACGATTATTTCGGCACTTTGGGATAGTGATATGTTTGTCGATGACAATACTTTGACTGTGAATGTTAACCGTCTGCGTAAGAAACTAGAGGAGGCAGGCCTTAAGGAAGTTATTGAGACAAAGAGAGGACAGGGGTATATTGTACGATGAAATTTCATGAGTTTTTAAAGGATAAGGTAGCAACCATTATCACCAATACGGTGGTATTTGGAATGCTGGCAGGTAATCTGAAGATGTTTGGCTACAGCAGTTATCTGATTTATCTATGTTTGGTCGGATGGCTTGTTGCGACGTTTCTTCCAATTGGAATCGAGTACGCAAAGAAGCGGCAGTTTTATCATGCAATGGAGTTATGTATTACGAGTCTTGAGAAAAAGTATATCCTCTGTGAATTGTTACAACGCCCAAGCTTTATCGAAGGAAGAATCGTGTATGATGGATTGCAGCAGATTAATCAGAATATGATGGACGAAATCAAAGAATATAGGCATAGTGTTAGAGACTACAAGGAATATATCGAGATGTGGGTGCATGAAGTTAAGACACCGGTAACGAATGCATTGTTACTAACTGAGAATAATCCCAATAATGTAACGAAGAGCATTGAAGAAGAGGTTGAAAAAATTGCAGAATATATTGAACAGACGCTGTATTACTCGAAAATGAGCCTTGTAGAAAAGGACTATGTAATAGCCAATGTCTCACTTGACCATATTGTGAAAAAGGCAGTTAGGCATAATAAGAAGACTCTGATAGGCAATAAAGTGCAAGTAAAGCTTCATGATGTTGATTTGTCTGTAAAAACGGATGAAAAATGGCTCTTATTTGTATTAAATCAAATTATAACTAACAGTGTAAAATATCGCAGAGAGAAAACGCCAATACTGGAGTTTTATGCAAAACAAGAGGATCAAAAGATAACCCTTTACATCGTCGATAATGGAATTGGAATCAAAGAAAACGAACTTACAAAGGTATTACAAAAGGGATTCGTCGGTACCAATGGAAGAAAGAAGGAAGCAACGACAGGAATGGGCCTATATATCTGTAATAAGCTGTTGTTAAAGATGCATCACAGCATTGCCATTACTTCCAAGGAAGGGTGTTACACCTCGGTTGCAATCACATTTCCTAATACAAATTTCTTTCTTACAAACTAACTTACAAAAATGTAAGGTAAATGTAATCTAACAAAATGGCTGATTATATGAAGACAGCTATAATTAGAACCATGAAATACAGAATAAAACAAGTTAGTAAAGGAAAGGGAGTTGTAGAATGAATACGATATTAGAAGTAGAAAACGTTGAGAAATATTATGGCAATAAAGGAAATGTTACAAAGGCAATCGATGATTTGTCATTTGATGTAGAACAAGGTGAGTTTGTTGGAATCATGGGAGCTTCCGGAAGCGGTAAGACAACGCTGTTAAACTGCATCAGTACCATTGATAATGTAACGAGCGGGCATATCAGGGTTGACGGCAAGGATATCACGAGGATGAGAGGAAATCAGTTAAATGAGTTTAGAAGAGATAACCTCGGATTTATCTTTCAGGATTTCAACCTCCTTGACACACTTACCGCATATGAGAATATTGCACTAGCACTTACAATCAGGAGAGAATCGCCAGATTTGATCGATAAGAAGATTCAAAAAATATCAGATGCATTAGGAATTAAAGAGGTTTTAGACAAATATCCTTATGAGATGTCAGGTGGACAAAAACAAAGGGTTGCCTGTGCTAGAGCGATGATTACCAATCCGAAGTTAGTGCTTGCGGATGAGCCAACAGGAGCGTTAGATAGTAAGTCTTCTAGAATGTTTCTTGAAAACATCGAACAGATGAATAAAGAATTGGATGCGACAATCGTCATGGTAACTCATGATGCATTTACTGCAAGCTACTGTCATAGAATCATTTTTATCAAGGATGGGCGCATCTTTAACGAATTAGTTCGCGAGGGCGTATCAAGAAAGGAATTCTTCAATAAGATTATCAATGTCGTGACATTGCTTGGAGGTGATAATAATGATGTTCTTTAAATTATCGCTGAAAAATATTAAGCAGAGTTTACGAAATTATACGATTTATTTCATCACATTAATTGTAGGCATTTCAATCTTTTATACATTTAATGCAATGGATTCCCAAACAGCAATTCTTTCGCTGTCAAAGTCAAGAAGGGATCTTATTAAGTCTATGATGCAGATGCTATCCGTAATCAGCGTCTTAGTCAGCATCATCTTAGGATACTTAATCATTTATGCAAATAATTTCTTGATCCGCAGACGTAAGAAAGAGTTTGGACTTTATCAGACATTAGGAATGAGTAAACGTAAGATTGCACAGTTGTTATTGTCTGAAACATTGATTGTTGGTGTGATTTCCATGGTAGTCGGATTGTTTGTAGGCATCTTCTTATCACAAGGAATGTCCGTGTTAATCATCCATATGTTTGAAGCAGATATGTCGAAGTTTCAGTTTTCTTTTTCTGCGGAAGCAGCAATGAAAACCGGCATTTATTTTGCAATCATCTATTTACTTGTCATGATCTTTAATGTATTTACAGTAAGCCGTTATAAATTAATCACATTATTGAATGCATCCAAGAAAAATGAAGTATTGAAGACGAAAAGCAACCTTGCAAACATGCTCTTATTTATTGCAAGCCTTATTTGCATCGGAAGTGCATATTATTTGCTTCGTGGAAGACATGTATTATTTAGCAGTATAAATGAATCCGTCATTATGCTAATCTTAGGAGCAGTCGGAACGTATTTATTGATTTCCTCTATTGCTGGATTCTTATTGAAAGTTGTTCAGGCAAGGAAGAAGACGTACTATAAGAACCTGAATATGTTTGTGTTACGTCAGGTGAATTCAAGAGTCAATACGATGAAGCTTTCTATAACGATTATTTCATTAATGTTACTTCTGACAATTGGAATCATGTCTAGCGCATTATCTTTAGTAAGTGCAATGAATACGGATATTAACGAATCCAATCTATGTGATATCACATTAGTAGGAAATAAAAATAAAGATATCGATATTATGAAACAGCTAAAGAAGGATGGATTTGATACAAGCAAGTATTTCAAAGAGAATCTTTCACTCATGGTATATCAGACAACGAAAAGAGAAGAAGCCATGGATATCTTCCTTGGTGAGAAAAATGTAGCTAGTATTAATGAAAAGTTTGGCACTATGGCGGATATTGACGGTGAACCTTTATATTTAATAAAAGAATCAGATTATAACAAGCTGATGAAGTTTTATGGGAAAGACACGATTGATTTAAAAGGAACGACATACGGTTTTATTGCTAACTTTGAGGAACTTCTTACGTATTATCAGGATGTGCTCAATTCTAGAAGGACAATTAAAATCGGTGATACTACATTTACACCAAATAGCACAGAATGCATCGATGTTCCAACTCAAAACAGCAATATGAAGAGTGAGATGGGAATGATTATCCTTCCGGATGCTACATTCGAGAATAACCCAGAACATTTTAAAGTCTACGAAAACAGAGTATTCGCAAATTTTGTTGCTGGTGATACGGAAGCAATTGAAACGGACTACTACAATGATTTACGTGACTTCTATAAAAAGGACAAAGATAAGAAGGCACCATACACAGTTTCATTTTCGAGAATTGAAATGGCCAATGCCAAGATTGGCTCTACTGCAATGATTACTTTCCTTGGATTGTATCTTGGTATCATCTTTAGTATTACTTCAGCAGCAATCCTGGCAATTGGACAATTAAGTGAATCAGTAGACAATAAAGAGCGTTATGCGGTATTAAGAAAAATTGGCGTAGATGATCGAATGATCAATTCTTCGTTATTACTTCAAATTGCAATTTACTTCATTCTCCCACTGTTAATTGCAATTGTTCATTCCGTTGTTGGTCTACGAGAAATGGTAAGACTTATAAGAATCTTTGGTAATATGCAGTTAGATAAGAATATTGTCATAACAGCATTGTTTATTATTATTGTATATGGCGCCTACTTTACAGCAACGTATATTGGAAGTAAGGGAATTATCAAAGAAAAAGAGAAGTATGTTGGATAAGAAAGAGAAATACAGTTAACACCTAGAAAATCCCTGCCACTGATAATGGCAGGGATTTTCTACGCTTGTTGCATATAGTCAGTATACTGTTTTCGAACAGACACGTAGCGACGGCAAGGAATAGGGATTGCTTGATTATTCTTTAGGATAAGGTCTGTTTTAGTAATCGTTTGGATGTAGTCCATATTTACAATATATGCACGATGGGGCTGAAAGAAGTTATTATATTGAAGTAGTTGGTCAGCAACTTCTGAAAGGGTTAATGTTGACGTGAGGCTGGCAACTACAGTTCCATTGGCAAGGTGAAAGTAAATCACATGGGTAATGTGTTCTACGTACATGATTTGAGCAACGGATAATGATACAATACCTTGCTTTGTCTGAACAAGAATTGAATGTTCTTCTTCCTTAGGAAGAAAAGAAATAAGTTTCTTAATGATAGCAATTAATTTATTCGGTGAAACTGGTTTCATCAAATAATTAATGGCATCTACTTGGTAGGCATCTTTTGTATACTCATCAGATGATGTCAGAAAGATTAAAAATGCATCTTCATCAGTTTTTCTTAGTTCTTTGGCTAGTGCAATTCCATCCATACCAGGCATCATGATATCTAAAATATGTATGTTGTAGAGAGTGTGTTTATTAGCATCTAATAACGCATTGCCAGATTGAAACGTGTCCACATGAATCATTGTATGTGTACTTTTGGCATATGTGAGCAGAATTCGTTTGATAAATGCTAATGAAATCTCATCATCATCACAAATAGCGATTTTTAGCATAATGATTCCTCCAGATTGAATACTTTGGATTTATAACTATTATAGCAAAAAGATGCAAAAAATACTATTCAAACCGTGTGAAATAAGAAATTCATGGAATTGTAACAAGCGGTATCGACAGGAAAGTGGAAAAGACAAAAAAATATATAAAAAAGAAGTCAAACTCTATAAGAATTCGACTTCTCAATTAATTATTTTGTAGCTTCTTGAGCAGATTGGTAATCTTTTGTTGAAGCAGTTTCGGCATCATCGATAATTCGAGCAGCTTCCATATTTGGAAGTTTGATTTTCCTTCCACGGAACGTGATTACTTTTAGCTGACAGTATCCAAGAATTGAAATGACAAGGGCACTTGCACTGTCAACGATGATGTCCTTCATCGTATCCATTAAAGCAGCACGTCCAATCAAATCTGTTCCAGTAAGGGTAGCATATTTTTGCATATTGAATCCTAAGATGCCATCAAAGGTAAATTCATAGATTTCCCAGAGGGAGCCTGCACATACGGCGAAACAAAATGCAAAAAAGGCAACGAAGAAAGGACTCATTGTCATTTTGATCTTTTGAGCATCGTTAAACAGGCTTACTATATTAAAACCTAAAGTTGCCAATGCGGCAGCACTAATTGCATGAAGAATCGTATCCCAGTTAGGGACCGTGTAGTAAAAGCTTCGAACTTCGCCTAAGTAAATCGCACAATACAAAAAGATAAAAAATAGTATGTACATGAAGTCAGGGAAAAGCAGTTTCCACTTCTTCTCTAACAGATAAGGAAGATAAAGCATAAATAGCCCAAGCACACATTGTAATAACATCAAAGCGTAGTCACTACGTAACTTCTCAAATGGTAAATCGGAAGTTGGAGCGTTTGGAGCAATAAATAAACGAATAAGTACAAAAATGATAGAAGCAACAAAGGAAACTCCTACAATCCCCGCAATGATTGTTCTTGGCTTCCATTTGAATTTTTTATACATAACATACAGCCTCCTATTGAATGTTGTTATCTTTGGCTAAATCATTATTATAGCAAAAATTAGTTAAGAATTCTTCTATTTTTACAGTATCTTTATAAAGATTTATCTTAAGTTTATAAATTTATAGCAGCATCGTTTGTTGTCGACTAAAAACGGATATACTTAGATAGTATCTATTCCAGTTACATACCCAGGCCCATGAAATGGTTTATGAATTGCGATTAAGGCGAAATGGGTGTCACGATCCTTTTTCTTTGGTTCTGCTATGCAGATGAAACGGTAGTTGATTCCATTTCCAATCTGCTCGGCTACGACAAGCGGGCGATAGTAGTATTCATGAGAGTCATCCACTGCATTGTTAAAGACCGTACTATCATATACGGTAAGGGATGCGTGATAGGTCCATTCCCCTGACATATGCTCACCTCTTTTATGAATTGATGTGCTAAATTGACGATATTGCTATGAATTAGGTCGTGTGGTAAAATAGAGTTAATTACGAATTTTATGTAAATCTAATAGAGTAAGTGAGGATTCGTATGAAAAAGAGAGTAATACTACTTTGTATGGTAGTTTCAATGATGTTTTTGTTAAGTGGTTGTGGAAAAGCCACAGTAACTTCAGAACTAAAATTTAATACCGATGGTTCAGGGTCTCGTTCCGTTTATGCTACGATCGCAGCAGAGGATGCGGCGCATATCGAAGGTGGCGTGGAAGAACTTGATTGTTTGCTTCAAGATGCAGCACCAGAAGGAGTGACGATTCGAAGAACCGATGCTGATAATGGAGACGAGATTTATCAATTCACCTTTTTCTTTGATAACATTGACCAGTATAATCAGAAAATAAGTCAAATTACAGGCAAAGAGCATCAGGCAACCTGGTATACTTCTAGTTCTGTTTTCTCTAGTAATATTGAGTTTACAGAGGATGACTGTACAACCGATTTGATTCAGTGGGCAGTAGATGCCATTAAGGATAAAGTCGGAGGATGGGCAGCCAAGAACCTCAACTATGAAGTTAAGAAAAATGATGTGTATTATGATAATACTCTTCAGTATAGTGGGACAGATAATCCTAAGTTTGTTATTGATGCAACACCTAAGGTGTCTAAGGTAAGTGTTTATACAACATTTTCTTTTGACGGGTCAAGAAATAAGAAGATTGAGGTGCAGTTTGAGAAAGGCGGACTCGATCGAGTTAATTTAACAGATGCTAAAAGCGCTTTATCAAAATTTGCAACGAATTATTCCTTTGACCGTGCAAATAATATTATAACATATGATTTGAAAAATGAGGAAATTGATAATTTTTTAATGGCAGCAGATTCGAGCGTTGCCATCGGTGACAATAAATTTGAGATCGAGAAGAACCCATTTCAGGAAAAGTTCGAGATTTATGAATGCTATAATCTAAAAGGATTCTTTTCCTTATTTGATATGAGTGCTTCTTCTTATATTTATGATTATGTGAAACTTCCTGCTCTTATGAATGACGTAGAGATTTCTCATACGGATACTTTAGGAAATGTCGAGGTGCCAGAAGGATATGATATCGCAGGAGCTTATTCTTTTGAGGATAGCTACACAGCAAGCTTTGTAGGAGATCAAAAGATTGATTTAAAAGAAATTAAGGTAGATTATGTGATTAACAATAAGCTTGGGATTAAACGAGAGATTGGTGTTACCTATATAAAGAATGGATGCGATATTTCCAAAGAGGAACTTGCTGAGTATTATAAGGATTACAAGGATACCGTATCGTTATCGGATAATGAGGAAACGATTAAAGTAACCTTTATGAATAATTCGGAACTTGGCACGAATGCAGAAAATGAAGAGGACAAGTTATCATCATTTGCAACAAAGCGAGGAATTAAGTTTCGCTATTATACAGTAGAGGATGACTTGGATATTACGAGGTATCTTCCTAATGTAGAAGGTTACGAATGGAATAAAGAGAATATTGAGTATGCCTATACAGTTCAGATTGAGAAGGATGCAGGCGTTAGTAAGATGCAAGTACAAAATCTCACCCTTACTGGGGAGAGTGACTTAAGTACTGCTGAAAAAGACGCTTATTATGAAATCAGCGGAAAGCAAAAAGCTACCGAGAATCTTAAAGTCAATATTCAGTGTGAGCAAATTTATGACCTGTTTTATTTTTATATCATACTAATTGTCTTCGTTGTAATTATTGGAGGACTGATTGGCGCATTTATATTCTTGAAGAAGAAAAAGATAATTGAAAAAGAAGATTACGATGATTTGGATAAGCTATAGATTACAGCATAATAATTGGAAGGGGCGACTACATGGGAAAGTCGAGTGTTAGAGCGTATCTAGAAGAAAATTTACTGATTAGTGATGGTGCAATGGGAACGTATTTTGCACATCTGAAAAAAGATGATAGTGCGGTAAGTGAATTCGCAACTATTACTGAACCAATGATCATCAAACAGATTCATAAAGAATATATAGAGGCTGGCGCAAAGGTAATTCGTACGAATACCTTTGCGGCCAACCGTTTTTCATTAAACATTAACGAAGAAGAAAGAGATAGAATCATTACGTCTGCGTGTAGCATTGCAAAGCAGGCAGTCAAAGAGAGTAAGAGAGAAGTCTTTATCGCAGGTTCCATTGGACCGATTCCTGAGTTTACAACTTCAAGTGAACATGAAATCATTGAGGAATATAAGGCGGTAATTGATGGACTGTTAAGAGAAAATGTCGATATCCTTTTATTTGAGACATTTTCAGATTTATATTACATAAATGAGCTTTTACCTTATATCAGACAGAAGAGTTCGGTCTATATCATGGTTGACTTCTGCTTAAATAAGAACGGATATTCAAAATCAGGATTCTCTGCCAAGCGTCTTATAGAAGAGGCAAAGGAGAAAGAGGAAATCGACTGCGTAGGATTTAACTGTGGAGTTGGTTCTGGTCATATGAGGACAATCCTTGAGAGACTTACGCTTCCAGCAAATAAGAAGGTAGCGGTAATGCCAAATGCCGGATATCCGGAACAACTTCATTCTAGAATGATCTTTCGTGATAATGCGGAGTATTTTAAAGAGAATATGAGTGCAATCAAAGCACTTGGTGTCAATATCATTGGTGGATGTTGTGGAACAACGCCAGAGTATATAAGAGCGATGGCAGAAGAAATCGACATGACACTTGTAGAGAAAAGGGAAGACGATAGTGAAGCAGTCGAAATGGTAAAGGCATGCGAACTTCATAACAATGCCTTTTATAATTTATTTGAGGAAAAAGACAAAGTCATTGCAGTTGAACTAGATCCTCCTTATGATGCTAACTATGATAAGTTAATCGAGCAGGCACAGCGCTTAAAGAACAGAGGAGTTGATATCCTGACAATGGCAGATTCCCCAATGGGAAGAAGCCGTGTAGATTCCATTTTGATGAGCATTAAGATTGCAAGAGAAGTGGGAGTTATGGTTATGCCGCATGTATGCTGTCGAGATAAGAATATGATAGCGATGCGATCAAGCCTTCTTGGTGCGTATATCAATGATATTCGAAACATGCTTGTCGTAACTGGAGATCCAGTGCCTAGTGATTCTAGAAGTACCATAAGCAGCGTATTCGATTATAATTCCATTCGACTGATGCAGTTTGTAAAAGAAATGAATGAGGAACATTTTAGTGAAGACCCTATCTATTATGGCGGTGCACTCAATTATGCAAGAGGAAATATCGATAAAGTAATCGAGCGTATGAACAAGAAGATTGAGGCAGGCTGTAAATATTTTTTAACACAGCCGGTATATACTGAGGAAGGAATCGAACGATTACGATATATAAAGAGCAAGGTTGACACAAAACTTCTTTGCGGTATCATGCCATTTGTAAGCTACCGTAATGCGAACTTTGTGAAAAATGAATTTTTCGGTATCGATGTACCTGATGAAATCTTAAATCGTTACCGTCCAGATATGTCTAAAGAGGAAGCAGAATGGGTTGGTGCCCAGATTGCTAACGAATTAATTGAGAAAATGGATGACTTTGCAGATGGTTATTACTTTATGCTGCCGTTTAACAGAGTCAGCCTTATGGATAAAATCAAGATTGATAAATAAACACAGTTAGGAGAAGAGTATGAAACGTAGTGAATTTGCGGAGTTAGTAAAATCAAAGATTGTGTTATTAGATGGAGCAACAGGCTCTAATTTGCAAGAAGCAGGAATGACAATGGGAGTATGTCCAGAGACATGGATTCTTGAGAATAAACGAGCATTAATCGAGTTGCAAAAAGGATATTTAGAAAATGGATCTGATATCGTATACAGTCCAACTTTTACTGCAAATCGTATTAAGTTAAAAGAATATGGATTAGAGGACCAGATTGCTGAAATAAATGAAGAATTAGTAGAACTGTCAAAACAGGCAGTGAGAGAAGCCAATATCGGTGATCGAAAAGTTTATATCGCCGGTGATCTTACAATGACAGGCGAGCAGGTTTACCCAATGGGGAAAATGACATTTGAAGAGCTTGTTGATATTTATAAAGAACAAGTCAGCTATATTTTGATGGCGGGAGTAGACTTATTCGTCGTTGAAACCATGTTAAGTCTACAGGAATGTCGTGCAGCAGTACTGGCAATCAAAGAACTTTGTGACCTCCCAATCCTTGTAACGCTTACATTTAATGAGGATGAACGTACTCTTTATGGTACGACGCCGGAAGCAGCCATGGTCGTATTACAGGAATTAGGCGCATCAGCTGTAGGTGTGAATTGTTCCACAGGTCCAGATAAGATGGCTGGAGTCGTAAGAAGAATGAAGGAAGTAGCAACGGTTCCAATCATTGCAAAACCAAATGCAGGCATGCCTGTATTGATTGACGGAAAAACAATTTACAATATGGATGCATACGAATTCGCCAAGAAAGCAACATTATTAATAGAAGCAGGCGCAAATATTGTCGGAGGTTGTTGCGGAACGACAATCGAGCATATAAGACAACTTGCAGAAGCAGCAAAAAAGTATGCTCCAAGTGAAGTTAGCAGTAAGAAACAGCCAATTCTTACGACGGAACGCTCTATACTTCCTATTGATATAGAAGGAAGATTCTTAGTCATTGGTGAGAGAATCAATCCGACAGGAAAGAAGGCATTACAGGAAGAGTTACGTAACGGAGACCTCGATATGGTAGCAGCATTTGCTGAAGAACAGGTAGAAGCAGGTGCGGATATCCTTGATATAAATATGGGGACAAACGGAATTGATGAAAAAGAGATGATGTTAAAGGCAATTCATGAAGTGACAAGAGTTGTGGATGTTCCATTATGTATTGATTCCAGTCATGTAGATATTATTGAGGAGGCGCTCCGTATTTATCCTGGGCGAGCTCTCATAAACTCGATTTCTTTTGAGAAAGAAAAGATTGAACGTTTGCTTCCAATTGCCAAAAAATATGGCGCAATGTTTATTTTACTTCCGCTGTCTGAGAAAGGACTTCCAAAGTCCATTGAGGAAAAGAAGGAAATTATTGATACAATCGTTAAACGAGCAGAAGAAATTGGATTATCTAAGCAGGATATCATCGTAGATGCCTTGGTAAATACTGTTGGAGCCAATAAAAGAGCAGCACTCGAAGCACTTGAGACGATTACGTATTGTAAGAAGACACTTGGCGTATGTACGACATGTGGCTTAAGCAATATATCCTTTGGACTTCCAGAACGCCAATTTGTAAATAGCACATTTTTATCTTTTGCCATTCATGAAGGATTAACGATGGCCATTGCAAATCCATGTCAGGAATTATTGATGAACGTTGCATTTGCTTCAGACCTATTGTTAAATAAGGAAGAAGCCGATATTCGTTATATCACGCAAGTATCTAATCATCCAGTTACTGTAAGCAAAAAGGATGAAGGAAATGGTAAAAATTTGCCAGAAGGGCAAGACAAAAATCAATTGCAAAATGATAAGAAAGCTAATATCATTTATGAAGAAGTTTTAAAGGGAAATCGTAAGCATATCGTATCCCATGTAAAAGAGGCATTGGAGGCTTCAGTAAAGCCTTCTGCAATTCTTGATGAGATGCTGATTCCTGCAATCAATAAGGTGGGCGAGTTGTTTGATCAACAGAAATACTACTTACCACAGCTGATTGCAAGTGCTGAAACGATGAAGACGGCGATTGATTATTTAGAGCCATTTCTAAAAGAAGGAAAAGAAGAAACTAAACTTGGAACGATCGTGATTGCAACTGTAGAGGGAGATATCCATGATATCGGAAAGAATCTCGTTACGCTCATGTTAAAGAATTACGGCTTTGACGTCATTGATTTAGGGAAAGACGTGAAAAGTGAAAAGATTATCGAAACAGCAAAAGAAAAAGATGCTGACATCATTGGGCTTAGTGCTCTTATGACTACGACAATGATGGAGATGAAGAAAGTAGTAGATCTTAAAAACAAAGCAAATTTAAGAGCGAAAGTAATAATTGGTGGCGCGGTAACGACACCAAGCTTTGCGAAAGAGATTGGTGCGGACGGATATTCCACAGATGCGCAAGATGCAGTTCGACTAGTGAAGGAATTACTAAACCTTGAATAACTAATTATTTTATTATTTTGTGAGGATGGGAAATGACACAACAGAAATATCGTGGCACTCGCACGCAGGCGGCCTATGACGAAGATTATGAAACACGAAAAAAAGAGGCACATAGGCGCTTTCTACAAAAAAAGAAAAAGAGAAAAAGAAGAAGGCAGATTCTGCTCTCTATTGGACTAATACTTTCAATTCTAGCTGGCTATGGAGTGGCTAGGGCAGAATTAATGTTAAACAATGTATTAGATGCAAGAGCAGAAACAACAGAAGGGGATTTAAACAACGTAGATCTTTCTAATATTAATGTAATCGGTGACGATGAAATCGTGAATATCCTGCTTGTCGGTTCGGATAAGCGAGCGTCACAGGTTGATGCAGGACGTTCGGATTCTACAATGATTGCAACGATTGATATGAAACATAATCAATTGAAGCTTACTTCCTTAATGAGGGATATGTATGTAGAAATCCCAGGATATGAAAACAACCGTTTCAATGCAGCATATTCTTATGGTGGCGTTCCGCTGTTATACCAGACGATCGCGACAAACTTTGGGGTTCGTTTGGATGGATATGTTCTTGTTGACTGTGATGCATTTGAAAATGTAATCAATCAAATTGGTGGAGTTGAAATAACAGTTACCCAATCGGAATATGAACATTTACAAAGCTATTATAAGAATAAAAAATCCTATAAAGATGCATTGAAGATCAAAGCAGGAAAGAATGTCCTAAATGGCAAACAGGCACTTTGCTATGCGCGTATCCGTAAAGAAGGTAATGGTGACTTTAGACGTACAGAACGTCAAAGAATCGTATTACAAGCAATCTTTACAAAGGCAAAATCCTTGTCCATTACGCAGTTAGTGGATATGATGACCAATGTACTTCCTTATGTTGCTACGGATTTAAGTAATGATGAGATTAAGAGTTATATGAAATCCGTCTTAATGATGGGAACGACGAAGATTGAACAATTCAGACTTCCGGTAGATGGAACGTATACGGATGAGACGATACGTACAATGAAGGTATTGGTTCCGGATATTCCAACGAATGCACAAAAACTTCAAGACTTTATTTTTAATAAAGCACCTGAGGAATAAATAGAAACAGCAAAAGGGCTGGCATACAAAAGAGAGTTGTATGCCAGCCCTTTTCGATGAGCTACAATGTCTAGTTATAATAGACATAACTATTATGTATAATTACGAAAACTGCTATTACTTGACATTATAACCATATATTGCTACAATTTTAGATAGTTTCATATATCGAATTTTCTAGAAAAAACAGGGTAGGAGGAGACGGAATGAGAAGAATGGTATTATCAATTTTAGTTGACAATACTTCAGGTGCCCTTAGTCGTGTGGCAGGCCTATTCAGCAGAAGAGGTTATAATATTGATAGTCTTACTGTCGGTGAAACTCAGGACCCTGCATACTCAAGAATGACAATCGCCGTGAACGGTGACAATCATATTTTAGAGCAGATTGAGAAGCAACTTGCGAAACTAGAAGACGTGAAAGAAATTAGTGAGTTAAAAGATCAAGAAAGCGTCTGCAGAGAACTTGTATTAGTTAAAGTTGCAGCCGGAAAAAAAGAAAGAGAGTCGGTAATTGGTATTGCTGATATCTTTAGAGCCAAAATCGTGGATGTGGCAGAAGCATCCTTGATGGTAGAGCTTACAGGAAATCAAGCAAAGATTGACGCATTCATTAATCTGTTAAAAGGATATACGATCCTTGAATTAGTCCGAACAGGTGTCACAGGCCTTGGCCGTGGTTGTAGAGACATAGCAGATTATATTGATTAATACATACTACTTTTTATTACTATTTGTAATAGGAAGCACATATAAATTAAAAATTAGGAGGAATTAACAATGGCTAAGATTTATTATCAAGAAGATTGTAATTTATCATTATTAGAAGGTAAAACAATCGCCGTTATCGGTTATGGCAGTCAAGGACATGCACATGCATTAAACGCAAAAGAATCAGGTTGTAATGTCATTATTGGTCTTTACGAAGGAAGCAAATCTTGGGCTAAGGCTGAAGCTCAAGGATTTGAAGTATATACAGCAGCAGAAGCAGCAAAGAAAGCAGATATCATCATGATCTTAATCAATGATGAAAAACAGGCTAAGATGTACAATGAATCTATCGCTCCAAACTTAACAGCAGGAAAGATGCTTATGTTCGCTCATGGTTTCGCAATTCACTTTGGTCAAATCGTTCCACCAAAAGATGTTGACGTAACAATGATCGCACCTAAAGGACCAGGACATACTGTAAGAAGCGAATACCAAGCTGGAAAAGGTGTTCCTTGTTTAGTAGCAGTACAACAAGATGCTACTGGCAATGCATTAGAACTTGCACTTGCTTACTCATTAGCAATCGGTGGTGCAAGAGCTGGTGTTCTTGAAACTACATTCAAGACTGAAACAGAAACAGATTTATTTGGTGAACAAGCAGTACTTTGCGGTGGTGTTTGTGCATTAATGCAAGCTGGTTTTGAAACATTAGTAGAAGCTGGATATGATCCAAGAAATGCATATTTCGAATGTATCCATGAAATGAAATTAATCGTAGACTTAATCTACCAAAGCGGTTTCGCTGGAATGAGATATTCTATCTCTAACACAGCTGAATACGGTGATTACATCACTGGACCAAAGATCGTTACGGAAGAAACTAAGAAAGCAATGAAACAAATCCTTACTGATATTCAAGACGGTACTTTCGCAAAAGACTGGTTACTTGAAAATCAAGCAGGTTGTCCACACTTCAACGCTATGAGAAAGAGAGCAGCAGCTCATCCAGCAGAAGAAATCGGTAAAGAACTTCGTAAATTATACAGCTGGAATGGCGAAGAAAAATTAATCAATAACTAGGTTAAAAAACAATTAATTATAATCAAATCACTACATAAGAAGCGAATCATTTTACTCTGACTTTAGAGCAAAATGGTTCGCTTTTTTTCGTCTCGTTTCCGAGGAAAGTTCTCTGCAAAGGCCCCCTTTTGTAATATAAAATGATTGTGTTATAATAGAAGTCATATAGTGGCAGGAAAAGAAATGCCAGAGAATTGTGGGAGGTATCGATGAGTATAAAAGTATTAGTAGTCGACGACGAGCAGCCAATCGCGGATTTGGTTGAAGTGTATTTGACAAATGACGGATACGAAGTGCACAAGTTCTATAATGGAACCGACGCATTAAATAGTATAGATTCTGTAGCTTATGATCTTGCAATCTTAGATGTAATGCTACCTGATATAGATGGAATGACAATATGTAAGAAGATTCGTGAAAAATACTATTTTCCAATTATCATGCTGACAGCTAAGATTGAAGATAGTGACAAGATTATGGGACTTACATTCGGGGCAGATGACTATATCACTAAGCCATTTAATCCATTAGAGCTTATGGCAAGGGTAAAGACACAGATTAGACGTTACAAACGATATAACCAGAATGAAGGGGAAGTGCAGGCAAATGAAGAGGTCAATCAGTATGATTTCTTAGGGCTTATTATCAATAAGGATACAAGAAAATGTTCCTTATATGGAAAAACGCTTTCTCTTACTCCGATTGAATTCTCAATTTTGTGGTACCTATGTGAGAATAAAGGAAAGGTTGTCTCTAGCGAAGAGTTATTTGAAGCAGTATGGGGGGAAAAATATCTAGACAACAACAATACCGTTATGGCTCATGTTGCAAGACTTCGCGAGAAGATGAATGAACCTTCTAGAAAACCAAAGTTTATAAAAACAGTATGGGGAGTTGGATATACCATTGAATAACGATAATATTGGAACAAGCAAAAACCTACCGAAAGCAATGCTTCCTAAGATGCTTCAGACATTTATGGTGACAGTGTCCATATTTACACTCGTATTGGTGATCCTACTATTTATTGCTACGGCAATCTATCGTTCCTATGTATTCTATGGAGATGAGCCGGTGTATCGATTGGTAAAGATAGTTCAGCAGAACCTTGTTGGAATCTTTGTCAGTGCATGGCTTGTAGGAATCATCATAGATATGTATATATATTGGAAGAAGACATTAAAGTATTTAGAGACATTGGCGGATGCAACGACGAAGCTATTAAGCAATGATGATGAACTGATCCACCTTCCAGAAGAACTTAAAGTAATTGAAGATGAATTAAATAATACTAAGAAGGCAGTTATGCGTAACGAGAAGATTGCAAAACAGTCCGAGCAGAGAAAGAATGATTTGATCATGTATCTGGCTCATGACTTAAAGACGCCATTGACTTCCGTTATTGGTTATCTGACGTTACTTCGTGATGAGCAGCAGATTTCTCCGGAACTAAGGGAACATTATTTGTCTGTCTCTTTAGACCGTGCCGAGCGACTTGAGGATCTGATTAATGAATTCTTTGAAATTACACGATTTAATCTTACCAATATTACATTAGAGAGAAGCAGAACGAATATGACCCGTATGCTTGAGCAGATTTCCTATGAGTTTGGACCACTCTATACGGAGAAGAACCTTACATGCAAGTTAGATCTTGAGCCAGACATCGAGATGCTTGTTGATGTAGATAAGATGGAACGTGTCTTTGATAATCTGATACGTAATGCAATCAATTATAGCTTTGAAAATGGTACGATAACCATTTCGGCAAAGAGATATAATGGTTACGTAGAAATGATATTTTCCAATCAGGGAAATACAATTCCTGAAGAAAAGCTTAAGAGAATCTTTGAACAGTTTTTCCGTTTAGACAGTTCGAGAACAAGTAAGACAGGTGGCGCAGGCCTTGGATTAGCAATATCTAAGGAGATTGTGGAACTTCATCATGGAGTCATTTCTGCATTCAGTAAAGATGAAGTTATTCAGTTTTCTATTAAGATTCCGACCGGGCTATAATATTTTCATATGATTTTATTCATAAAATCACAATAAATAAATAGAAGAAAACGAAAAAAAAGCATTTTATGATTTGCTACTATTAGGAGAGTAAATCATAAAATGCTTTTTCTTTGTAAGAAATAGCCTAGATAGAATGGAAAGAAGGTTTTATTATGATAAATCAAAAGAAGAATACTAGAATCACTGTATATGGGTGCTCAGAGGAAGAAAGACCACTGTTTGAAGAATGCAGCAAAAAATATGGAGTTGCCATCAATATATATGCAGAAGATATTTCAGAGGATACAATCGACTATGCAAAAGGCTCTAGCTGTATTAGCATTAATCATGCAGTAAGAGTGACACCGAATATGTTAGATATGTTAAAGGAGGCTGGTGTAGCTTATATTTCAACAAGAACGCTTGGATATGATCATATCGCAAGAGATCATGCAGAAGCGATTGGCATTAAGGTCGAAAATATCAAGTTTTCACCAAACAGCATTGCTGATTATGCAATTATGTTAATCTTGATGGCTACCCGCCAGGTAAAGAGCTTGCTTAAGAGAACTGAAGTACAAAACTACAGCTTGCCCAAAAAAGCAGGAAGAGAGATTCAAGAATTGACCGTAGGCGTTATAGGTACAGGATGTATTGGAAGCACAGTAATCGAACATTTATCTGGATTTGGAACAAAGATTCTTGCATATGACTTATATCAGAGAGACTCGATAAAACAGTATGCAACTTATGTGGATCTAGAAACGCTGTTAAAGGAGAGTGACGTAATTACACTTCATATGCCGGCGGTGAAAGAAACAAGGCATATGATTAATCGTAAGACAATAGAAATGATGAAGCAGGATGCCTATATTATCAATACGGGAAGAGGATCTTTAGTAGATACGGAAGCGCTGATCGAAGGAATTGAAAGTGGAAAATTAGGCGGAGCGGCATTAGACGTGTTGGAAAATGAAATGCAGTATTTGTATCAGGACTTTCAAGATGTTCCACTTTCAAACTTTGATTTTGCACTACTTAATTCATTTCCAAATGTGGTGATTACTCCTCATATGGCATTCTATACAGAGCAGGCAGTTCGAGACATTGTGGTTAACTCGGTGGAAAACTGTGTTATTTTTGGAAATCGTTTGGAGTCTTTGTGGATAAATACACCCAAAGAACTACTAAAAAAAGTGATATAAATATAAAAAAAGAGATAAGTGGATGTGTCGATTCCTATGCTATAATGAAGAAAACAATGTAATGTGTGGGAGGATGCGATACGATGTTTGGAAGACTCAAAGAGTATGAAAAAGAAGGACAAAATGTACTGCTTACATTTGAAAAGCAGACGGCCAGAATAGAAGTCATTACGAGTAAAATCATTCGTGTATTTGCGGCATTTGGAACAAAGGAATATGCGTCCAGGGCAATCGAGGGAGAGAAACGGGTTCCTTGCAAGATAGAGGTCTATAAGGAAGCAGATGCTTTGATAATCCGTACAAAGGATGTAATCGTCAAAGTAAAAGATGAATGTAAGGTGGATTTTTATGATGCATCTGGTCAGCCAATCAGTTTGGAATACACAGGGAAAAGAACCCCTCTTCACCAAGTGCCGCAGTCATTAAAAGAGTTTTTACAGCAGGAAGGGCATACTTTTGATATCAATGAAACTGGGGATTATAAAATCCAGTGCGTACGTGCCCTTGGAAAGAAGGATGCCATCTATGGCCTTGGAGACAAGACCGGTGTATTAAATAAAAGATACTATGAATATGAGATGTGGAATACGGATAATCCGGATCCCCATGAAGACAGCTTTAAAGCGCTCTATAAGAGCATTCCATTTTTTATCGTCCTAAAAGAGAAAGGCGTATACGGAATCTTCTTTGATAATCACAATAAGACTTATTTTGATATGGGCAAAGAAAGCGAAGAGTATTATGTGTTTGGAAGCGAAGAGGGTAATCTAGATTATTATTTCTTTGCTGGAGAGCATATGAAAGAAATCATTGGGGAGTATACATATTTAACAGGAAGAATGCCGTTACCTCAGCTTTGGACATTAGGATATCATCAGTCTAGATGGGGATATGAAAGCGAAGCTGAAGTAAGATGGATTGCAGAGACGATGAGGAAGAATAAGATTCCTTGCGACTGTATTCATCTGGATATTGATTATATGGATAATTATAAGGTGTTTACTTGGAATAAAGAGAACTATGAAGATCCAAAGAAATTGATGAATGATTTAAAAGAGATGGGGTATAAAGTCGTCACAATCATCGATCCTGGAGTGAAAGTGGAAGAAGGGTATAGTGTTTATGAGGAAGGAGAAAAGGCAGGGTATTTTGTAAAGGATAAGGAGGGGAATACCTATGTCAATGCAGTGTGGCCAGGAGACTCGGTGTTCCCTGATTTTGGAAGAAAAGAGGTGCGTGACTGGTGGGCAGATAAGCAGAAGTTCTTACTGGATATGGGAGTACGCGGTGTTTGGAATGATATGAATGAACCTGCAAGCTTTAAGGGGCCATTTCCTGATGATGTGGTCTTTACCGATGAAGACCAGCCTTCTACGCACAAGGAAATGCATAATTTGTATGGACATAATATGGGGAAGGCAACGTATGAAGGTCTAAGAAAACATGATGGAAGAAGGCCATTTGTAATTACGAGGGCTTGTTATAGCGGTTCTCAAAAATACATGCTAGGATGGACCGGAGATAACCAGAGCCTTTGGACACATCTTCGCCTTTCGGTTGTCCAGCTTTGTAACAGCGGCTTAAGCGGCTTTCCTTTTATCGGAACAGATGTTGGTGGATTTGGAAGTGATACGACAAAAGAGCTACTTACACGTTGGGTGCAGGTTGGCTGTTTCTCTCCATTTTTTCGAAATCACTGTGCAAAAGGAAGAAGCAATCAGGAGCCTTGGGTATTTGATGAAGAGACACTAAACATTTATCGAAAGTTTGTCAATTTGAGATATCAGCTGCTTCCTTACCTTTATGATACCTTCTGGGAAGCAAGCAAGACAGGAATTCCAATGATTCGTCCACTTGTCTTAGAATATGAAGAGGATTCCAATGTACATAATTTAAATGATGAGTTTATGGTAGGAAGCAATCTGCTTGTTGCGCCTGTACTGGAACAGGGAGCAAGGGCAAGGCTTGTCTACCTTCCAGCTGGAGGATGGTATGATTACGAGACAAAACATCGTTATGAGGGAGGCACTTATATTGTAAAAGAGGCACCCCTAGATACTTGTCCGATGTTTGTAAAAGAAAATACAATACTTCCGATGTATCCGATACGGGACTTTATTGGAGAAGACAAAGACGATCTTTTGATTTTGAAAGTATTTGGAGAAGAGGCACGCTATGTACATTATCAGGATAATGGCGAAGATTTTAGCTATCAGGATGGAGCGTATAATCAGTATGAGTTTTCTTATCAGCAGGGGATACTCGTAACGGATCTGTGCCACCAAGGATATAAGGAATATAAAAAGATCCAGATTGAAGAATTGTAACTTAGGAATGGAATGAATTCAATTTGTATGGGCAATACTATACTTAGAAATATTTACATACATAAATGGTATGTGATGAATGGAGGAAGTATATGAACGTACAAAAAAGAATAATGACGTTGCTATTGGCAATCTGTCTGTTTGCAACCGGTTGTAGTACCGGTGACAACGCTAGTCAAAATCAGGAACAAAAAGATAGCGAGAAGCCATCATTTAGAGTAACGCCTACGGAAAGCGTTGAGACAAGTGTTAATTATGACGGTAATTATCTCGTTTTAAAAATCAAATACATTGGTTGCATTTATTTTACGGCAGAGGCACCTTGGAACAGTGATGCAGAATATATTGTCATTACAGAACTAGGGGACGAGTACAACGTAGGTGATTATGTACAAGTTATGTACAATGACATTTACGAGGTGGAAAATAATCAGTATGAAGTGTATGTTAAGGACGTAAGTGCTCCAAATGCAGTTGCCGATACGAATACGGATTATAAGCCGGTTATTTATCTTTATCCGGAAAAGAAACAGCATGTCAGTGTGAAACTGGATTATACAGGAACAATCACAGTATCTTCACCAGAGTATAAGAACAATGGATGGGAAGTTGAGGCTGAGCCAGACGGAACCCTGCTTGCAGATGATGGTAAGGAGTATCCTTATATCTTTTGGGAGGGTATACGAGAGATGGCGTTTGACCTTTCTGAGGGATTTTGTGTAAAAGGAGCAGATACGGAAGGATTCTTAAAAGAGAAGCTTTCCTATATGGGGCTTACAGAAAAGGAAGCAACGGAATTTATTAATTTCTGGCTTCCTTATATGAAAGGCAATGCCTATAACCTAATTTCATTCCAGGGAAGCGCATATACCGATTATGCAAAGCTATCCATCACTCCAAAGCCTGACAGCATATTACGTGTCTATATGGTATTTAAGCCATTGAAAAAGAAAACAGAGATTAAAGAACAGAAGCTTACCACATTTAAGCGAAAAGGATTTACAGTCGTGGAGTGGGGCGGAACAATTCAATAAAATAGTTATGATACCTCTTAGTAAAAAGCGTAAAGTTTCGAAGAAATGTTTTTTGGTGAGAGGTATTTTTTGTGGCGTATGGAATAAAAAGTAAAAAAGATTTATACTATTTGTATAGAGTTTGACGAAACAATGGGGTGAGTAGTGAAAGATATCCGTAAAAAAGTAAGGAGGGCTTTGTTTATGGGGGAACGAGAGTTAGCAAGTACATATCCACTAAAATTTGAGGACATACGGGATCGTTTTGTTGAGAGAATGCCAAAAGGTTCAGCAATCCTGGATTTTGGCTGCAGATCAGGACGTGATACCATTTTTTTTACGAAGAAAGAGTTAAGAGTCACGCCAGTGGAAAGTTCTAAAGTCTTATGCAATATTGCAACAAAGAATACCGGAATCAGGGTAAGGCATATGATGTATAACGAGTTAAGGGAGACTGGAAAGTATGATGGAATATGGACCAGTTCTGCTATCCACCATCTTACCTATAACCAGTTGGTTGATGTATTTGCAAGGGCCTGTCGGGCGTTGAAGCCAAACGGAATATTTTACGTATCTTTTAATTATGGGGTATTTGAAGGTGTACGTAATGGACGGAATGTTACGGATATGAACGAGGATAAGATTAAACAGGTACTTGGGAAGGTAAAAGGCTTAGTTGTTGAAGAAATGACCTTGATTTCAGATACAAGACCAGACAGAGGAAAGCAGCTATGGCTGCATATCTTTTTACGTAAGAATGATTAAGAATAGTGAAAGGGGCAGTCAGAGAAGTCTGGCGCCTCTTTTTTGTTATGCAAAGTCGTGGACAGGTTTTCGTTCACTGCATAGTGGAGATACTAGTAATAAAATAACAATCGTTAAGGAAAAGGAGCATACGTTATGGAAGAATCTATGTATACACATACTTGTTATCCAATCTATAATTCAGAGTCGAAAGTACTTATTCTTGGAACATTTCCAAGCGTAAAATCGAGAGAGATGAAGTTTTATTATTCTCACCCACAGAATCGTTTTTGGAAGCTGATGGCCATGCTTTTTAATTCCGAACCATTAGTGACCGTTGAACAAAAGAAGACACTGCTATTAAAGAATCATGTTGCACTATGGGATGTCGTATCGAGCTGTACCATTATAGGCTCAAGCGATAGCAGTATTAAGAACGTTGTTCCTTCCGATATAAACAGCATATTACAGGAAGCAGACATCAAGAAAATCTATGGAAATGGGAGTAAAGCGGTAGAGCTTTATAATAAATTACTTTTGCCAAAGACGAATCGGGAAATTATAAAATTACCGAGCACATCCCCTGCAAATGCAAGGTTTAACTTGGATTCCTTATATGAAGAATGGAAGATTATAATTGACGAATTATTCCAAAAATAGGCTGTATATTTTTGCACTTTAATGTAGTATAATCTAAAGTTGAGTTGGTTTCATTTGAAACTAAAAGATGTTTCGTAGTTAACTTAGATAGAAAGAAAAGGTGGATAAATGTCATATAAGTACGAGCCTATAGTGGACAAATTACTAGTTTGGTTTGATGAGAATAGACGAACACTTCCTTGGAGGGAAGATCCGCGTCCGTATTATGTCTGGGTATCGGAAATTATGCTTCAACAGACAAGAGTTGAGGCTGTTAAAGGATATTTTGATAGATTCACAAAAGAGCTTCCAACCATTCAAGCATTAGCGGAAGCAAGCGAAGAAAAAATACTAAAGTTATGGGAAGGGCTCGGTTATTACAACCGTGTTCGTAATCTTCAGAAGGCAGCACAAATCGTTGTCAGTGATTACAATGGACAACTTCCAGACACATATGAAGAATTGATAAAATTACCTGGGATTGGTTCCTATACAGCAGGTGCAATTGCATCGATTGCTTATCAGAAACGTGTTCCAGCCGTGGATGGTAATGTGCTTCGAATTGTAAAGCGTTTAGCTGCAAGCTATGATGACATTACGAAACAGAAAGTAGTAAAAGAAGTAGAATGTGAGATGAAGGCAATCATGCCGGTACGTTCTGGAGATTTCAATCAGGCGCTTATGGATCTTGGTGCTACCATTTGTATTCCGAATGGACGACCACTTTGCGAGAAGTGTCCAATTGCAGAGCACTGCGAAGGAAGAAAACAAGATATCATGATGCTTTTACCTGTAAAGCCATCTAAAAAGCCAAGAAAAATTGAGGAAAAGACGATCTTAGTCATGGAATATGAGAGCAAATATGCGTTGAATCGTCGCCCTAAGAAAGGCTTGCTTGCAGGATTATGGGAGTTACCGAATGTAGAAGGAAGACTTACCGTAGAGGAATTAAATGATAAGCTAAAAGAACTTGGCGTGGTTGACTATGAAATCGAACTTCTAGGAAAAGCAAAGCATATTTTTAGTCATATTGAGTGGCATATGCTTGGTTATCATATAGTAATAAAGAATAAAACTGATAATATTCGACCAAACGTTTCTGATGCGGGAGAATTATCACGTTCCCTTGAGGAATATTCATGGATGACAACATCCAAGCTTAAGGAAGATATCGCGCTTCCAACAGCATTTGAATATTATAAGTGTTGGGAACGATAGAAAAAACGGACCTATAAGGTTGACAGAAAGGGAATGATGTATGCAAAAAGGGAATTATGGTTTATTTACTGCCATCACCATGATTACGGGTGTAGTAATCGGTTCTGGTATTTTCTTTAAATCAGACGATGTACTTTTATACACAAATGGAAATATGTTTTTAGGGGTATTAGTGTTTATAATTGCAGCCATTGCAATTATCTTTGGATGTCTGGCAGTATCACAATTGGCAACAAGAACAGACAATCCAGGAGGAATCATTGCTTATGCAGAAGAATTCGTAAATGATAAGGTTGCCTCTGCATTTGGCTGGTTTCAGACGTTTTTATATTTACCAGCATTGATTGCCGTAGTTTCTATGGTAAGTGGAATGTATATTTGCCAGCTTTTTGGCATTAAGGGAAGTAATTTGATTTTCTGTTTATATGGATTTGGAGCGTGTGTGATTCTCTTTGGATTTAATATTTTATCCGCACGTTTAGGTGGTCTATTTCAAAATGCATCGATGATCATAAAATTGGTTCCACTATTTTTAATTGGTATTTTAGGTGTGATTTTTGGAAATCCGGGAGAAATCGTTGCAAATGATATGGAGACGATCAGAACGACAGCTGCACAGGCAACATGGCTTACTGCGTTTGCACCAATTGCATTTTCTTTTGATGGATGGATTGTTGCAACAAGCATTAGTCATGAGATTCGCGACAGCAAACGTAATCTCCCAATCGCATTAATTTGTGCACCAATTGTAATCTTACTTTCCTATTTGATGTATTTTATTGGTGTTACCTCATTAGTGGGTACGGAAACAGTGATCGCACAAGGAAATGATAGCGTGTATACTGCTTGCAATATGCTCTTTGGACCAATTGGATCCAAGGCATTATTAGTGTTTATCGTTGTTTCGGTATTAGGTACGTTAAATGGCCTTATTATGGCAATGATTCGTCAGCCATATTCTCTTGCGATTAGAAACTTCCTACCTGGTTCTGAATTTTTTGCAACTGAAAGCAAACGATTTAGTGGTATGGCAGTGAATTCAGGCATATTCGGTTTCGTCATTTCTATGGTATGGTTAGTGATTCACTATTTTACCCTAGAGGCAGGAATGCAAGGAGATGTTTCTGAAATCGCAATCAGTGTAAGCTACTTAAATTACTGCGTCCTTTATTATGTAGTAATCAAGCTTACTAGAAAAGGTGAAATCAAGAACAAGTTTATGGGATATGTCGTTCCAGTATTAGCGATGGTAGGCTCAGGCGTAATTCTTCTTGGCTGTGTAACTCATCCATATTTCCCAATCTATCTTATGATCTGTTATGGAATCATGGGAGTAGGGTATTATTATGGATTGAAAAGCAGCAGAATTGCTATCGTTAGCCCAGAAATGGAATAAATATAAAGGGTTTATTATTTATGGTAAAAGTAAATAGTAAACCCTTTTTTGTGTACGAGAATACAGAAGATATCTCAGACAATTATAACAAGGAAAAGCAAGTCATACATGGATTACTCTATTTCCTTTGTTTCATAGAATTCAATAAATTTGGCCATTGCTTCCGTAATTGGAAACTTAGTGGAATAAGCAAATCCAACTTGACGTTTTTCAATGGCATTCTTAAGCGGAATCTCGATGAGGGCGCCGGAGGAAAGTTCATCTTCAACGAATTCTCCGATGACGCATGCAACGCCGAGGCCGATTTTAGCAAAGTCAATTAGCAGGTCCATACTGGTAACTTCCAATACCTGATTCGTGACAATGCCGTTTTCTTCAAAATATTTTTCAATAAACATACGCGTTATGTTTTTCTCATTTAATAGCATGAGATTTGCCGTACTAAAGATGGTTTCTTCATCAAATCCGTCTTGTCGTATTGCAAGGTTCTCAAGGTAGCTTTTCGTTGTGACAAAACAGTCATGAATCTGCTTAATAGAATAAAAATGCATATCCTTAAGGTCATTAGGATGACCAATTAGTCCAATATCAATTTTGTTTTCTTCTAGTGCCTTAATTGTTTCAAACGTAGAATGGCATTCAATTGTAATCTTGATATGTGGATATTCGGAAAGGAATCTCTTTAAGTAGGGAAGTAATATGTATTTACATAAGGTCGTGCTTACGCCGATGCGAATATGTCCGATTCCTAAGGTCTTAATCTTATCAATTCTTTGGTTGGCAAGCTTTAATGTATCAAATGCGCTTGCAGTTGCTTCATAAAGGATTTTTCCTTCATCCGTTAAGACGACACCTCTCGAATTACGGTAGAACAATTTGACATCAAGAGCGGCTTCCAGTTTGCTGATCGATTTACTAATGGCAGGCTGACTGATAAATAGTTCCTTGGAGGCTTTTGATATATTGCCGGTTTTGGCTACCGTATAAAAGATGCGGTAAGAGGATAAGTTTTGGTCCATAGAGGTATCATCTCCTTCTCGTTATTGTTCCCTATAACTGAAAGTTATAGTATGTATTCATATTATGTATTTTTATTATAACAAATAGTATGCTATACTTCAAACATCAAGATAAGAAATTGAAGGAGGAGTGCTTTATGGGAATGACTATGACCCAAAAGATATTGGCAGCTCATGCCGGATTAGATTCTGTTGTAGCTGGTCAGTTGATTGAAGCAGATCTTGACTTAGTATTGGCAAATGACATTACTGGTCCTGTTGCAATCCATGAGGTAGAAAAGCTGAATAATAAAACAGTATTTGATAAGGATAAGATTGCCCTAGTACCAGATCATTTTACCCCAAATAAAGATATTAAATCTGCAGAGCATTGTAAATGCGTACGTAATTTTGCAAAAGATCATGACATTACCAATTACTTTGAAATTGGCGAAATGGGAATCGAGCATGCACTACTTCCTGAAAAAGGATTAATCGTAGCAGGAGAAACATGCATCGGAGCAGATTCACATACATGTACATATGGAGCATTAGGAGCATTTTCTACAGGTGTTGGAAGCACAGACATGGGCGCTGGCATGATGACAGGAAAAGCATGGTTTAAAGTACCTAGTGCAATTAAAGTTATATTAACAGGAAAACCACAAAAATGGGTAAGTGGTAAAGATATTATCTTACATTTAATCGGAATGATTGGTGTAGATGGAGCACTTTACAAATCATTAGAATTCGTAGGAGACGGAATTAAGAATCTTACAATGGATGACCGTTTTTCAATTGCCAATATGGCCATTGAAGCAGGCGCAAAAAATGGTATCTTCCCAGTAGATGAGTTAACAGTCGAATACATGAAAGAGCATTCTAAAAAGGAATATAAAGTATACGAAGCAGATGAAGATGCCGAGTATGATGAAGAAATCACAATTGATTTATCAACACTTGAACCAACCGTAGCATTTCCTCATTTGCCAGAGAATACAAGAACAGTAAAAGAAGCCGGAGAAGTAGAAATCGATCAAGTTGTTATTGGATCCTGTACAAATGGACGTATCGGAGACTTACGAATTGCTGCAAAGGTATTAGAAGGAAGACACGTGAAAAAAGGAATGAGAGCAATCGTATTCCCAGCAACACAGGCCATCTACCTTCAAGCAATGGAAGAAGGACTTATTCAGACATTTATCAAAGCAGGAGCAGTAGTAAGCACACCAACATGCGGACCATGCCTTGGAGGGCATATGGGAATTCTTGCAGCCGGTGAACGTGCCGTTTCTACTACAAACCGTAATTTCGTTGGTCGTATGGGTCATGTTGAAAGCGAAGTATACCTTGTAAGTCCAGCAGTTGCAGCAGCAAGCGCCGTTACAGGTAAGATCAGCGAACCTAGTGAATTAGGATTATAAAAGGAGGAATATAGATGAGAGCACATGGAACCGTTCATAAATATGGAGATAATGTAGATACAGACGTTATCATTCCTGCAAGATATTTAAATTCATCCGATCCAAAGGAACTTGCAAAAAGCTGTATGGAAGATATTGATCCTGACTTTGTAAAACGTGTAAAGCCGGGTGATATCATTGTTGCAAATAAGAACTTTGGATGCGGTTCATCAAGAGAACATGCACCAATTGCAATCAAGGCAGCAGGCGTAAGCTGTGTAATTGCAGAAACATTTGCAAGAATCTTTTATCGCAATGCAATCAATATTGGGCTACCAATCATTGAGTGTAAAGAAGCTGCACAAGGAATTGAAGCAGGCGATGAAGTAGAAATCGATTTTGATTCTGGAATGATTTATAATAAGACAAAGAAAACTGAATTCAAAGGTCAGGCATTCCCAGAATTCATGCAGAGAATTATTAAAGCTGAGGGGCTTATAAATTACATAAATCAAAAATAAATGGATGGCAGTAAGTTGACGTGAATCATGAATATTTTCTTTCTATGAGGTAAAAATAGTGGCTGTATAGTTATTATTGATTTTTATATTATGATTAGAAAGGAACTAGGAAATGAAAAAGAAAACTTCAAGCTATCGAAAAAATCGATTCAATTATGAAGATGACGATGAAATGAGAAATGCTTATGATGATGAGTATGACTTTGAAGATGAAGACGACGAGTATGAGGATTTCTTAGCAAACGAGTACGAGGAATAGGAAAAAACACTTCATCACGCTGTCGTATTGACATGGTGAAAGTAATCATTTATAATGTCGATACAGCGGACGAATTGTCGCCCTAAGTAAGAAACGTTACTTAGGGCGATTTTACTATATAATGATTATTGCCTTTGTACTTAATATTAGAGGGAAAGGGAGAATAGAATATGAATTATAATATCGCAGTAATACCTGGAGATGGAATTGGACCAGAAATCACAACTGAGGCAAAGAAAGTGCTTGATGCCATTGGCAAGAAATACGGACACAACTTTAATTACACAGAAGTGTTAATGGGAGGCGTAAGTATTGATGCAACTGGATATCCACTAACAGAAGAAGCTATTGCAACAGCAAAAGCAAGTGATAGTGTCCTTCTTGGTGCAGTAGGTGGAAATGTAGGTCAATCAAACTGGTATCAGTTACCACCAGACAGAAGACCAGAAGCAGGATTATTACAAATGCGTAAGGCGCTGAACTTATTTGCCAATATTCGACCAGCAGTATTATTTGATGAACTAAAAGCAGCATGTCCATTAAAAGATACGATTGTAGAGAATGGATTTGACTTTGTCGTAATGAGAGAGTTAACCGGTGGATTATACTTTGGAGCTCGTAAGACCGAGGAAGAAAACGGAGTCTTAAAGGCAACAGATACCCTTACATATGATGAAAATGAAATCAGAAGAATTGCAAAATGGGGCTTTGATATCGCTATGAAACGTAACAAGAAAGTTTGCAGCGTAGATAAGGCTAACGTTTTAGATTCTTCAAGACTTTGGAGAAAAGTCGTAAAAGAAGTTGCAAAAGATTATCCAGAAGTTGAGTTATCCGACATGTTAGTCGATAACTGTGCAATGCAGTTAGTAAAAGATCCAACACAATTTGATGTCATCCTGACAGAGAATATGTTTGGTGATATCTTATCTGACGAAGCAAGCATGGTAACAGGCTCAATCGGAATGCTTGCAAGCGCATCACTAGGTGAAGGAACATTAGGATTATATGAACCAAGCCATGGTTCCGCACCAGATATCGCAGGACAGAATAAGGCAAATCCAATTGCAACAATCCTTTCCGCAGCAATGATGTTACGTTACAGCTTTGATTTAACTGAGGAAGCAGATGCAATTGAAAATGCAGTAAAGAAAGTATTAAAAGATGGAATCCGTACGATCGATATCTATGCGGATGGAAAACAGTTAGTAGGAACAAAAGAAATGGGTGACGAAATCGTTAAGCGAATCTAACGAAGCATCTATATTCTTATACATAGAAAGGAAGGAATAATATGAGAAGTGATCAAGTAACAAAAGGGATGCAGCAAGCACCTCACAGATCATTATTTAATGCATTAGGTTTGACAAAAGAAGAGATGGAACGACCATTAATCGGTATCGTAAGTTCATATAATGAAATTGTACCAGGTCATATGAATCTTGATAAAATTGTAAATGCAGTAAAGATGGGTGTTGCAATGGCAGGGGGAACTCCAATCGTATTCCCAGCAATTGCAGTCTGTGACGGTATCGCCATGGGACATACAGGAATGAAATATTCCCTTGTAACAAGAGATTTGATTGCTGACTCAACAGAAGCAATGGCGATGGCACATCAATTCGATGGTTTGGTAATGGTTCCAAACTGCGATAAGAATGTACCAGGATTATTGATGGCAGCAGCAAGATTAAATATCCCTTCAATCTTTGTAAGCGGTGGACCAATGCTTGCAGGACGAGTACATGGGGAAAAGAGAAGCTTATCTTCCATGTTTGAAGCAGTAGGTTCCTATGCAGCAGGAAAGATGTCATTAGAAGACGTAGAAGAATTCGAAAATAAAGTTTGTCCAACTTGTGGATCATGCTCCGGTATGTACACAGCAAACTCTATGAACTGCTTAACAGAAGGAATCGGTATGGGACTTAGAGGAAACGGTACGATCCCAGCGGTATACTCCGAAAGAATCAAGCTTGCAAAACATGCAGGTATGCAGATCATGGAACTTGTAAGAAATAATATTTGTCCAAGAGATATCATGACAAAAGAAGCATTTACCAATGCACTTACTCTTGATATGGCACTTGGATGTTCCACAAACTCTATGCTTCATTTACCAGCAATCGCACATGAAGCAGGCATTGAGTTAGACGTGGATATTGCAAATGCAATCAGTGCAAAGACACCAAACCTTTGCCACCTTGCACCAGCAGGACATACATATATGGAAGATTTAAATGAAGCAGGCGGTGTATATGCAGTTATGAACGAGCTTGCTAAGAAAGATTTATTAAACCTTGATTGTATGACCGTAACAGGAAAGACAGTAGGAGAGAATATCAAAGGTGTTGTAAATAGAGATCCTGAGACAATCCGTCCAATCGACAATCCATATTCTGAGACTGGTGGTATTGCCGTATTAAAAGGTAATATTGCTCCAGATTCAGGTGTTGTAAAACGTTCTGCAGTTGTACCTGAAATGATGGTTCACTCAGGACCAGCAAGAGTATTCGATTGTGAAGAAGATGCAATTGAAGCAATCAAAGGTGGAAAAATCGTAGCGGGCGATGTTGTTGTCATTCGTTATGAAGG
This sequence comes from uncultured bacterium, assembly GCA_905214875.1. Taxonomy (GTDB): domain Bacteria; phylum Bacillota; class Clostridia; order Lachnospirales; family Lachnospiraceae; genus KM106-2. The sequence continues at coordinate 50,952 of CAJMNR010000011.1, forward strand.
TCCAAAAGGCGGCCCTGGTATGAGAGAAATGTTAAATCCAACAAGTGCAATCGCAGGTATGGGACTTGGCTCCAGCGTAGCCCTTATTACAGACGGACGTTTCTCAGGAGCATCCCGTGGAGCTTCTATTGGCCATGTATCTCCAGAAGCAGCAGTTGGCGGACCAATTGCCTTAATTGAAGAGGGAGACATCATCAACATCAATATTCCAGAAAATACGATAAATGTAGAAGTCTCTGACGAAGAATTAGCTGCTCGTCGTGCAAAATGGCAACCAAGAGAGCCAAAGATTACGACAGGATATCTTGCAAGATATACTGCCATGGTAACAAGCGGTAACCGTGGTGCAGTACTTGAAGTACCAAAAGCAAAATAAATTTTCACGGCGAAAGATAAGAAAAATCAGACGAGAGTCTAGAAAGAGGTACGGGTTATGTTGTTAACGGGATCACAAATCTTAGTTGAATGTTTAAAAGAACAAGGTGTAGACACCGTATTTGGCTATCCAGGCGGTGCTGTATTAAATATATATGATGAATTATATCGTCACCAGGATGAAATCAATCATGTCTTAACAAGTCATGAACAAGGAGCTTCACATGCAGCAGACGGTTATGCAAGAGCGACTGGAAAAGTAGGCGTCTGCATTGCGACTTCAGGTCCTGGTGCAACAAACTTAGTAACAGGAATCGCCACTGCATATATGGACAGTGTTCCATTAGTGGCGATTACAGGTAACGTTTCCGTTCCCTTACTAGGAAAAGATAGTTTTCAAGAAGTAGATATCAAAGGTATCACGATGCCGATTACAAAACACAACTTTATTGTAAAAGATGTAAACGAACTTGCTGATACAATAAGAAGAGCATTTACAATCGCCAAGACAGGACGTCCAGGTCCTGTCCTGATCGATATAGCAAAGGATGTAACGGCTAACAAGGCAGAGTATACGAAAATGACTCCAAAAGTTGTCGTAAGACAGACTGCTACAATTAAGGAAGAGGCAATTGAAGGCGCACTAGAGTTAATTCGTAATGCAAAGAAACCAATGATCTTTGTTGGCGGTGGCGCAGTAATCTCAGGTGCAAATAATGAATTAAAAGAATTTGTGAAAAAGGTAGATGCACCTGTTACAGATACGTTGATGGGAAAAGGCGCATTTGACGGTGAAGACCCATATTACACAGGAATGCTTGGCATGCATGGAACAAAGACAGCCAACTTAAGCGTTACGAAGTGTGATTTATTGATTGCAATTGGAGCAAGATTTTCTGACCGTGTTACAGGAAATGCTAAGAAGTTTGCATATAACGCAAATATTATTCATATAGATGTAGATCCAGCAGAAATCAATAAGAACATCGATGTGGATGAATACATTATCGGAGATGTCAAATCCGTATTAGAAATCTTAAATGAAAAACTTGAAAAACAAGATCATAGTGAGTGGATCAAAGAGGTATTAGAATTAAAGGAAGCAAAGCCTTTAACTTATAATAAAGAGGTACTTTCCGGTCCTTATGTAATCGAAAAATTATATGAGATTACAAAAGGAGATGCGATTATCACTACTGAGGTAGGACAGCATCAGATGTGGGCAGCCCAATATTTTAAATATCGTTCTCCAAGAACATTGTTAACATCTGGTGGTCTTGGAACGATGGGATATGGACTAGGAGCATGTATCGGAGCAAAATACGGCAGACCGGAAAAGACAGTGGTAAATATCGCTGGTGACGGATGCTTCCGTATGAATATGAACGAGATTGCAACAGCAGCTCGCTATAACGTACCAATTATTGAAATAATATTTAACAATCATGTACTAGGCATGGTAAGACAATGGCAAACGTTGTTCTATGGAAGACGTTATTCACATACTATATTAAATGACCAAGTTGATTATGTGAAAGTTGCCGAAGCAATGGGAGCAAAAGCGTTTAGAATTACGAAAAAAGAAGAAGTTGAAGAAACTTTAAGGAAAGCAATCGAATTAAACGCCCCTGTTGTCATTGATTGCATTATTGATAGTGATGATAAGGTTTGGCCAATGGTTGCACCAGGCGCACCTATCGAAGAGGTATTCACAGAAGAAGACCTAAAAAACACAAAAAATTGATCTAATTTTCAGAAGCAATTGACTAAAATTTATCAAAGTCTTATAATTATTGCCAATGGTAGATAATACCAATGCTTAAATAAAGGAGGAGATTTACGTGGGACGTGTATTTAATTTTTCAGCAGGCCCAGCTGTATTACCAGAAGAGGTATTACAAGAAGCTGCAGATGAAATGCTTGACTATAATGGCACTGGAATGAGTGTTATGGAGATGAGTCACAGATCGAAGGAATATCAAGAAATTATTGAGACAGCAGAACAAGATTTAAGAGACTTAATGAAGATTCCAGATAACTATAAGGTGTTATTTTTACAAGGTGGAGCATCACAGCAGTTTGCAGCGATTCCAATGAACCTTATGAAAAACAAAGTAGCTGATTACATAATTACAGGCCAATGGGCTAAAAAAGCTTATCAAGAAGCTAGCAGATACGGTAAAGTAAATGCAATTGCATCTTCAGCAGATAAGACATTTACATATATTCCAGATTGTTCGGATCTTCCAATCAGCGAAGACGCAGATTACGTATATATTTGTGAAAACAATACAATTTACGGTACAAAATATAAAGAACTGCCTAATACGAAAGGCAAAACATTAGTTGCTGACGTATCCTCCTGTTTCTTATCAGAACCAGTTGATGTATCCAAGTACGGTGTCATCTACGGCGGTGTTCAAAAGAATATTGGACCAGCAGGTGTAGTAATCGTAATTATCCGTGAAGACTTAATCACAGATGATGTATTACCAGAAACACCTACGATGTTAAAATATAAAACACAAGCAGATGCAAAATCTTTATATAATACTCCACCAGCATATGGAATTTATATTTGTGGAAAAGTATTTAAGTGGCTTAAGAAAATGGGCGGCTTAGATGTAATGAAACAAAGAAATGAAGAGAAAGCAAAGATTCTTTACGATTTCTTAGATCAAAGCGAATTATTCAAAGGTACTGTTGAAAAAGAATATCGTTCCTTAATGAATGTTCCATTTGTAACAGGTAATGAAGAACTCGATGCTAAGTTTGTAAAAGAAGCAAAAGCTGCTGGTTTTGTTAACTTAAAAGGACACAGAACAGTAGGCGGAATGAGAGCAAGTATTTATAATGCAATGCCAAAAGAAGGCGTTGTTAAGTTAGTTGAATTCATGAAGAAATTCGAAGCTGAGAATAAATAAATTGCTTATGGAAGAGACGTTAACTGTAATTGTCTAGAATGTATGGATGAATTCGGGAAACGTCTCTTGCTGTATACAAATGCAAAAGATAGAGTTTAAGAATTAATAAATAAAGGAGATCGCAACATGGTAAAAGTAAATTGTTTAAATAAAATCAGTAAAGTCGGCTTAGATATGTTCTCTGATAAATATGAACTTGTAGAAGACTTTAATGAAGCTGAAGCAGTGTTAGTACGTAGTGCAGCAATGCATGAGATGGAGATGCCAAAAGACTTAGTAGCAATCGCAAGAGCAGGCGCAGGAGTAAATAATATTCCACTTGATAAATGTGCAGAGCAAGGAATCGTAGTATTCAATACTCCAGGTGCAAATGCAAACGGTGTAAAAGAATTAGTAGTAGCAGGTCTTATGATGGCTGCCCGTGACGTTGTAGGTGGTATGAAATGGGTAGAAGACAATAAAGGCGATGCAAACATCAACAAGTCAATGGAAAAAGCAAAATCCAAATTCGCCGGAACTGAAATCCAAGGAAAGAAATTAGGCGTTATCGGTCTTGGAGCAATCGGTGTATTAGTTGCAAATGCAGGTAAGAAACTTGGCATGGAAGTTTACGGATGCGATCCATTCCTTTCTGTAGAACATGCCCTTGACTTATCCCATGATATCCATTGTGTAAAGACAAGAGAAGAAATCTTTAAAGAATGTGATTACATAACAGTTCATGTACCATTGGTAGATGATACAAGAGAAATGATTAATAAAGAAACATTAGCAATGATGAAAGATGGCGTAGTCATCCTTAACTTTGCAAGAGATGTACTTGTAAATGATGATGCAATGAAGGAAGCACTTGAAAGTGGTAAGGTTAAGAAATACGTAACAGACTTCCCAAATGCGAAGACAGCTAATATGGAAGGCGTTATTGCAACTCCTCACCTTGGTGCATCCACAGCAGAATCAGAAGATAACTGTGCAAGCATGGCAGTTAGAGAGATTATGGATTATATAGAAAACGGTAACATTAAGAATTCTGTAAACTACCCAGCATGTGATGCCGGTGTATGTGCTGCAGAAAGCCGTATCACGGTAAACCATAAGAACATCCCTAGCATGATCAGCCAGTTAACTGCTGTATTCTCTGATAAAGGAATCAATATCGAAAACATGATTAACAAATCTCGTAAAGATTATGCTTACTCAGTATTTGATATTTCAGCAACAGCAACAGATGATGTTGTAGCATCATTAAATGCAATTGACGGTGTATTAAGAGTACGTGTTATTAAATAAATAGTGTACTAGAAAAAAGGACTCCATGGTAGATAGGAGTCCTTTTTGCTGTTTAGCGAGCAACGAGACAAAGTCATGCTCTGTGAAGGGTGTAGTGGATTTTCTACTGATTTCTATTTTGTTATTCAAAAAATTTACAAATTGGAAAGAAAAAGAGGATTAAGGGTATAAGGAATAAAAAATATGTCGTATAATACATTAATGGGCGAACACATACGAAAGGGGAACTACTATGAAAATTACAGTAATCGGTTGTGGACGCTGGGGTTCATTAATCACTTGGTATTTAGATAAGATTGGACAAGAGGTAACGCTATATGGGCGTGAATCTTCAGATAATATGCAACGTTTTATAAAAGAGAGAAAGAATGATTTATTAGAACTTCCAGAGACTATTACATTAAGCACAGATTTATCCTGTGTGAAAGAGGCAGAAGTCATTGTAATTTCAATTGGAGCACAAGGATTACAAAGACTGATGGATGAACTGAAACAATATGAGTTAAAAGATAAAATATTTGTGTTATGTATGAAAGGCATCGAAATTGCCACAGGAAGACGTTTAAGCGAAGTCGTTGAGGATAATATGGATGAATCCAATAAAGTGGCTGTATGGCTAGGCCCTGGCCATGTACAGGAGTTTTATCATGGCATACCAAACTGTATGGTAATCGATAGTGACAATGAAGAGGTAAAGGACAAGCTGATTCATTCATTTTCCAGTCCACTGATCCGCTTTTATTATGGAAGGGACTTAATTGGAAATGAAATCGGTGCAGCGACAAAGAATGTCATTGGAATTGCAGCAGGAATTCTTGATGGAATGGGACTTTCCTCATTAAAGGGAGCCTTAATGTCAAGAGGAACGATTGAAGTTGCCAGATTAATTAAGGCAATGGGCGGTAATGAACTTTCCGCATATGGCTTATGCCATCTTGGAGATTATGAGGCAACTGTATTTTCGAAGTTTAGCCATAACAGACAGTTTGGAGAAAACTTTGTAAAAGGAACAGCCTATGATCAATTGGCAGAAGGCTACTATACAGTAAAAGCAATTGTGGCACTTGCAGACAAGTACCAGGTAGAACTTCCAATCTGCAGAGCAGTCTATGAAGTACTGTACAATGGAAAAGATGTAAAAGAAGGTCTTGATGCCTTATTACAAAGAAGATTAAAACAGGAATTTTAATAGAAAAAATTATGGTAATCATTAGTTGCATTGTTTTAACGGTTTGCATTATTGGTACATTCATAGCATCAAATTATTTCTATCAACTGGCGATTAGCCCGAGTTCGAATAAAAAAATCGTGGATTCAGGAAATGTAGTTACCGACGTAGAGGCAAATAGGAGCGAGAACTATAATTATAAAAAATGGCTGCTTCAGGAAAGCGGGTATTTTGAATTTTATCTGACTTCTTATGATGGATTGCAGCTTCATAATTATCAAATCAATGCGAAGAGTAAATCAGATAAGTATGCGATTGTTGTACATGGATATAACTCTTCGGCTAAGAATATGGGGTTTCTTGCAAAGTATTTTTATGACCGCGGATATCATGTGATTCTGCCTGATTTAAGAGGTCATGGAGAAAGCCAAGGAGACTATATAGGAATGGGATGGCATGATAGGTTTGATCTTATGGCACTCATTGAATATGTTGTGAGTCAGGAGAAAGAAGCAAGGATTGTTCTTGCCGGAGTTTCCATGGGAGCCGGGGCGGTTCTTATGACTTCAGGAGAAGAGCTTTCAGAAAACGTTGTTGCAGTCATTGAAGACAGCTCCTATACATCGGTATGGGAGGAGTTCTCTTATGAACTGTCACACCTTTTTCATCTGCCGGAGTTTCCAATCCTTCCGGTGACCAGTTTGCTTACCAAGCATAGGGCAGGATACGAATTTAAGGAAGCCGATGTAATAAAGCAAGTACGAAAGTCTAAGACACCAACATTATTCATTCATGGAGACAGTGACACGTTTGTACCGTCATATATGGTACAACAGCTATATGATGCCTGCACCGCAGAAAAAGACCTCATGATAGTGAAAGGGGCAGGACATTGCCAGAGCTTTGTAATTGCACCAGCAGTCTATAAAGTGAAATTAAATGGATTTTTAAATAAATATGGTATGTAAGAAAAAGTTCTAGGTATAGGAAAATTGCCTAGGGCTTTTTTGTCTTTTATAACAAGAATAAACAATACTTATATGCTTTTTGTCATGAAATTGTACTGAAATTTATACAATTATTTGCACGTGACATAAGAAAATGCTATAATATTAGTATCTGTTTTTAGCTTCATTAAACAAATATTTACAATTTATTACAATAAGGAGGGAGAACTGATGGCAAATATAAGACCATTTGCATGTGTACGTCCCAATCAGAAAGTAGCAGAAAAAGTGGCAGCGCTGCCTTATGATGTCTATAATCGAGAGGAAGCAAAAGATGTCGTAAGCCGTGAACCACTATCCTTTTTGAATATCGATCGTGCAGAGACGCAATTCGATGATTCTGTGGATACCTATGCACCTGAAGTCTATGAGAAGGCAAAAGAGCTGCTTGACGGTAGGATTGCAGATGGGACATTTATCAAAGATGAGGAGCAATGTTATTATGTATACCAGCTTATTATGGAAGGCCGTTCCCAAACTGGAATCGTAGCATGCTCATCCATAGATGACTATCAGAATAACATTATCAAGAAACATGAGAAGACAAGAGAGGATAAGGAAATCGATCGAATTCATCATGTAGATACTTGTAATGCTCAGACAGGACCAATTTTCTTAGCGTATCGTTCTAACCAAGTGATTAATGACATTGTTCAAAAGACAATGAAGGGAGAATCATTATATCATTTTGTGGCAGAAGACGGTATTGAACACAATGTCTGGAAGATCGCAGATAAAGAGGAGATTGATGCAATCCATAAAGCGTTTCTTGGAATCCAAGAGATTTACATAGCCGATGGACATCATAGAGCCGCAAGTGCAGTAAAAGTTGGCCTAAAGAGAAGAGAACAACATAAGGAATATACAGGTGAGGAAGAATTCAATTACTTCTTGTCGGTATTGTTTCCAGATGAAGAGCTAAAGATTCTTCCATACAACCGTGTTGTAAAAGATTTGAATGGTCATTCAAAGATGGAATATTTAGAGCTTATATCAAGAAAATTCAAAGTGACATTGTTAGGAGAAAAGCCATTCTGGCCTGAAAGAAAAGCTACGTTTGGAATGTTTCTTGATGGACAGTGGTATCTTTTGGAAGCGAGAAACAGAATCCAAAATGAAAAAGATCCCGTAAAGAACTTAGATGTTGCTATTTTACAGGACCATTTATTACATCCAATCTTAGGAATCAATGATCCTAGAACGGACAAACGAATTGATTTTATTGGAGGAATCCGTGGATTAAAAGAGTTAGAGCGAAGAGTAAATGTGGATTGCCAGGTTGCATTTAGCATGTATCCAACGTCTATCCATGAGTTATTTGCTGTCGCAGATGCTAATCTGTTAATGCCGCCAAAGTCAACTTGGTTTGAGCCAAAACTTCGAAGTGGGTTATTTATTCATCAGATTTAAAATGCAGTATATGTTTTAAAAAACGGCAAGAAAGGAACTTTGACAACTGAATAATGTGAAAAAAGTCTAAATTCTTTAAAAAATTACTTTTTGTTACATTGCTTTTTTAGACATATTCTTATATTATGGAAGTAGAACTGTGCAGTTCTACTTCTGAAAGTGAATATGCCTGCTTTCTTTAGTAGGAGTGTATAAAAGTGAAAGAAATCTTATTTATGGACCCAGTGTTTAAAGAAGCAATCTGGGGCGGAGAACGTTTAGAGAAAGAATATCATTATGATATTCCAAGTAACCATACCGGAGAGTGTTGGGCAATCAGTGCTCATCACAACGGTGATTGCACGATAAAGAACGGAACATACGCGGGACATAAATTAAGTAATCTTTTTCACGAGCATAAAGAATTATTTGGCAACATCGAAGGAGATACATTTCCATTGCTCGTCAAGATTATCGATGCAAAAGATGATTTAAGTATTCAAGTACATCCAGATGACTTTTATGCAAAGACACATGAACATGGCTCACTAGGAAAGACAGAGTGTTGGTATATACTAGACTGTGAACCAGAGGCAGATATAGTAGTAGGCCACCATGCAAAGAATAAAAAGGAATTAATTCAGATGATAAACGAACATAGATGGAATGATTTAATCAATGTTCGTAAAATAAAAAAGGATGATTTTTTTCAGATAACGCCTGGTACCGTACATGCCATCAAATCCGGAACTTTGATTCTGGAAACACAACAAAGCAGTGACATTACATATCGATTATATGACTATGATCGCTTGTCAAATGGCAAAAAGAGAGATCTTCATATACAACAAAGTATCGATGTGATTAATTGTCCGTACATAGATGAAATTGCGGCATCCAAGGAAATAGAAGACCGTACTTATAAAGTAAAAGAGCTCGTATCCTGCGAGTTTTATACCGTACATAAAGTAGATATCTTTGGCAAGGCTCTTTTTCATCTTGAGAAGCCATTCCAGTTAGTAAGCGTAATTAATGGAAGTGGTGCAATCGAAGAGTATCCACTCAAGAAGGGAGATCATTTTATCATCCCTAGCACTTATGAGTCGTATACGCTTCAAGGAAATATGCAACTAATAGTATCAAGTTTGTAAAGGAGAAATAACAATGCGTGGATTATTTAGTTTAGAAGGTGGATTGTTTAGCGGCATGGGAAAGATTGTTGACATCATTCTTGTCAGCATGCTTTGGACATTCTTTTGTATGCCAATCATTACAATTGGCCCAGCAACAACAGCGTTGTATTATGTAGTAGCCAAAGTTATTAGAAAAGAAAGAGGATACATATGGCAGGAGTTCTGGAAATGCTTTAAGCAGAATTTCGTAACAGGTATCATTTATACTGCAATTTGTTTAGCGATTGCGTTCGTATTTTACTTTAACTTCAATGTTATCAATGTGAAGGATACGACAGTGAATCTAATATTATTTTATATTTATTGGATGTTTATGTTTGTAATCGGATCTGCAGTAGTGTACCTATTCCCATTACTATCAAGATTTAACCTAAAACGTTTTGAGTTAGTGAAGATGGCATTATTTGTATCAATGAAGAACCTTCCTAACACACTCGTAGTATTGCTAATAACAGTATTGGCAGGATTACTTATGTATTCTGTTCCTATAGTTACAAGCTTTATACCAGGGGTAAGTTGTTTACTTTGTTCCCTTAGATTGGAAAAAGTATTTAAAAAATATCTTCCAAAGCCAGATGAAAATATTCCAGAAGATGAGCTGGAATGGTATTACACGTTTTAGTACTAATTAACAAAAATTTACAATTGAAATATATAAATAAGAGGACTATTGTATAAAAATATAACTTTTCTTTTTGAAAAGTTAAGTCACTTATACGATGGTCTTCTTTTTTATACATTTTTTGACCTAATTCACTATCAAATTGATAGCAGAATATGTTGAAAAATAAGGTATTATAGAGGATTTGAAGAGAATGATGAGAAATGACTTTAGCTTGAGAAAATTGCTAAAATATGGTATAATGGCAAAAGAAAAAAATAGGGAGGTACTTCCATGGATGACGCACTTTATAATGTAATGAACTGGCCAGAGATAGAAGCAATTGTTTATTCTGAACATGATAATCCTCATAATATTCTTGGCTATTCCAAGATAGAGGAAGGATATTTAATAAATGCATTTTTTCCAAATGCAGTTAGCGTTGAAGTTGTGCTAAAGGGCGGAAAAAATTATACGATGGAACTTACAGATGAGGCCGGATTTTATTCTGTAATTATCCCAAAGAGAAATAAACCAGAATATACATATTTGGTTACGTATGATAATGGCAAACAACAGGAAGTAGTAGATCCATATAACTTTAAACCTGTGATTACACAAAGAGATATGGATATGTTTTCAAAAGGCGTTCACTATACAGTTTATGAAAAATTGGGCGCACACAAGATGACGATTAATGGGGTTGAAGGTGTACTATTTGCAGTATGGGCACCAAATGCAATACGTGTAAGCGTAGTTGGTGATTTTAATATTTGGGATGGAAGAAGACATCCGATGAGACGTCTTGGAGATTCCGGTATCTTTGAATTGTTTATTCCAGGAATCAAACAAGGAGAAGTATATAAATATGAATTAAAGATTAAGGGCGGATTGACGACATTAAAGTCAGATCCTTATGGATATCGTTCTGAATTAAGACCGGCAACAGCAAGTATTGTTTATGATTTGAATTCCTATAAGTGGCATGATGATGCTTGGGTAGCAAGTAGGAAGAGAAAAGATATGAAGAAAGAGCCAATGTCCATTTATGAGGTACATTTGGGATCTTGGAGAAAACCAGATATCGAAGGCGATAATGCATTTTACAATTATCGTGAAATTGCACATATGTTAGCAGAGTACGTAACGGAGATGGGATATACCCATGTAGAATTACTTCCGATTATGGAACATCCATTAGATGCTTCCTGGGGATACCAAGTAATTGGTTATTATTCAGTAACATCAAGATTTGGTACACCAGATGATTTTATGTATTTTATGGATTATATGCATCAGAAAGGAATCGGTGTAATCTTAGACTGGGTTCCAGCACATTTTCCAAGAGATACGCATGGCTTAGCTAATTTTGATGGAACATGCCTATATGAACATCTAGACCCAAGACAGGGATACCATCCTCATTGGGGAACCTTAATATATAATTACGGAAGACCACAAGTAGCAAACTTCTTAATTGCCAATGCTTTATTCTGGGTGGAAAAATTCCATGCAGATGGTATTCGTATGGATGCTGTAGCATCTATGCTTTACTTAGACTATGGTAAAGAAGATGGCGAGTGGGTTGCTAACCCATACGGAGGAAATGAGAATTTAGATGCTATCGCATTATTTAAACATTTGAATACCGTATTCAAGAAACGTTGTAAAGGTGCTGTCATCATGGCAGAAGAATCAACGGCATGGCCAATGGTAACTAAGTCAGCAGACGAAGGCGGACTTGGATTTGATTTCAAATGGAACATGGGATGGATGAATGATTTCCTTGATTATATGAAAACAGATCCTTTATTTAGAAAAGGAAAACATGGTGAGCTTACGTTTAGCTTAACCTATACATTTAGTGAAAGCTATGTCTTAGTATTATCCCATGATGAAGTAGTTCATGGTAAGGGTTCTATGATTAATAAGATGCCTGGCGACTATGAAAAGAAGTTTGAAAACTTACGTGTTGCTTATGGATTCATGATGGCACATCCAGGAAAGAAATTATTATTTATGGGACAAGACTTCGCACAATTTACTGAATGGAGCGAGAAGAAGAGTTTAGAGTGGAATCTTCTTGAGGTAGATGCGCATAAACAGATTCATGAGTATGTAAAGGCATTGAATAAGTTTTATCAATCTCATCCAGCATTATATGGAACGGATTGTGATGTGGATGGATTCGAGTGGATTAGTAATCTAGATGCAGACCATAGCATAATTGCATTTGTAAGAAAATCTGCAGATGGAAAAGAAAAATTATTATTTGTATTTAACTTTACGCCAGTATTCTATGACAGCTTTAAGGTCGGTGTACCATTTAGCGGCAAGTTTAAGGAAATATTCAATAGTGATGCTGCCAAATTTGGCGGTTCTAATCATTTGAATAATCGTACAAAGACTTCCTTAGAAGAACCTTGGGATGGCCGTGAGAATTCAATTGATATCGCAGTCCCACCTTTAGGTATGTCAGTATTTAGCTGTAAGAGCACGGAAGAGATTGCTAAGGAAAAGGAACGTGCTAAGCAGGTAGCAAAGCAGAAAGAATTGCAAAAACAGAAACAGCAGGCAAAGGAAGCGCAAGCAGCTAAAAAGGTTGCAGCTAAAAAAGAAGAAAAGGCCGTGAAGGAAGAAACGCCTAAGGTAGCAGAAGTCAATAAAGAAGAGACAGTAAAACAAGAATCAGCAGCAACTACGGTAGCTGAAAAGGCGCCTGCTAAAAAGACAAGACCGAAGAAGCCTTCTACGAATAAAAAACCAAGAAACTCTAAAACTAAGACAGCTGAAAAGAACAGCGATAATGAAGTTGTAAAGCAGACAGTTGCGGAGTTTACTGTGACAGAGGATCAAGAAGCATCGAAAGTTGCTGATGTGATTGAATTATCTTCAGCTAAGAAGACGAATTAAGCAAGTAAGAGACCTTGTACAAGTATGACTTGAATAAGGTCTCTTTTTTCAATCGTTTGGAAACTTTTCTGCAATGAATAGCAAAAATTGTCTGTTAGTATCATAATAGACAGAATGGGAATTATATTATAAAATAGTACCCGTAACATGTGAATAACCGAAAACAATAGATTGAGGGATAGATAAATGATTTATGGAAGTACGATACTTAGCCAAGTAACGGCGAGTCCGGATCCGAAAGCAGATATTGAAAAACAGCTGACTTTGTTCCAGCAGGCTATGAATAAGATGGTATCCACCGGAAAGCAATGGATTGATGAGCATGCGATTTCAGTGATATTAGCAGTCGTTTTAGCATTCGTCGTGTACTTTGTAGGAAGTAAGTTAATTAAATGGACGTTGAGATTTACAAAACGTGCCCTTGACCGTTCCAGTGTTGAAGAAGGGGCAGTTGGTTTTATCTGTACGTTGATTAAGTACACATCATACACAGTATTGATTATGATAGTAGCTGGAATATTAGGAATTGATACAACTTCGTTTGTTGCACTATTAGGTTCTGCAGGTTTAACAGTTGGTCTTGCATTAAAGGGAACAATGAGCAACTTCGCAGGCGGTCTTTTAATTTTATTTACTAAGCCGTTTAAGGTGGGAGATTATATCTTAGCAGCAGGAAATGAAGGTCGTGTTATAAAGATTGATCTTTTTTATACTCATATGGTTACAGCAGACAATCAGTCGATTGTTTTGCCAAATGGTGATTTATCCAATATGCAGCTTACAAATGCGACAAATGAGGAAAAGAGACGTTTAGATATCTTTGTTCCAGTGGCATACAGCTCAGATATGGATCAAGTTCGTAGCGTAATTTTAAAGGCATGTGAACAAAATGAGTACGTTTTAAAAGAAGAGCCTATGGAAGTTCATTTATTTGAATTTGGCGATAGTGCATTAAATATATCCGTCCGTGTTTGGACAGAGACAGACAATTATTGGCCTTTAAAATGGTCATTACAAGAAGAGATTAAGAAAGTACTTGATGAAGCTGGAATTGAGATTCCATTTAATCAGATAGAAGTGAAAATGAAGTAGCGGAGGCGAGGACGCCTCCTTTGGATAAAAGCAGGCTTTTATCCAGTGCTGAAGGTAACGAAAGGACCAGGACCGTAAAGCGGTTCTGGTCCTTTCCATGTTTCGAGGAGTGAATCCTCGAAACATGATTCCAATCGGACACGAAGTTTCGGATATCCTTCCCCAAGCAGGGGGTTGAGAGAGTGTGTGGTATTAATCGATACTTATTTTTAGCGGGTTAAGATTATTAAGTGAAAATGATGTTTTACTTTAGAAAGAAAGAGAATGTTTTGGCGAATTATGTGATAAGAGCTTAAAAAAGGCCAAGAAACCCTTGAAAGACAAGGGGTTGAGCGGCATTTATTTAATTAAGTGGCATTTGGGATGAAGTGGACGTTTTTATTGACATTGTTAATATAATTAAGTATAAATAGAGGAGTAGGAAAAAACGACACCCACTCGGAAATACATACGATTGTATAAGGTTGTTATTTGATACTAAAAAATAAAAATCTTTAAAAAAGATAAAAAAATTAAAAAAAATGCTTTTATTTTTTGATTAAAAGTGGTATTTTACTTGTAAGCAATATTTAATTAATTAGATTAAGAACAAGGGTGTTCTCGTGAGATACGAGACCACCCTCTTTTTTTACATTTTTCCTTGATATTTGAGGAAGAGAGTAAAGGGTGAGTTACCTAAAGATACAGGTAGTTAAGGTGGATTATCCACTTTATATATATAATAAAAATGATAATGATATGGAAGGAAGGATATAAGTATGGCAGGAAAGAATGTAATCGATAGTTTATTTGCAATTGATGTTTTTGATGATGCAGTAATGCAAGAACGTCTTCCAAAGAAAACATATGAAGCTTTAAAAGCAACAATCAAAGAGGGTACAGAATTAAATCCTGAGGTTGCTAATGTAGTTGCTCATGCAATGAAAGAATGGGCATTAGAAAAAGGGGCTACTCATTATACTCATTGGTTCCAACCTATGACTGGTGTAACTGCTGAAAAACATGATTCATTTATCAAACCAGTTGGTGATGGAAAAGTAATCATGGAATTCTCCGGTAAAGAATTAGTAAAAGGTGAACCAGATGCTTCTTCATTCCCATCAGGCGGATTAAGAGCAACTTTTGAAGCAAGAGGTTATACAGCTTGGGATTGTACATCACCAGCCTTCTTAAAAGAAGATGCTGCAGGCGTAACACTTTGTATTCCAACAGCATTCTGTTCTTATACAGGAGAAGCTCTTGATAAAAAGACTCCATTACTTCGTTCTATGGAAGCTATCAGCAAACAAGCAGTTCGTATCGTAAAATTATTCGGACATGATGACGTAACAAAAGTTGAATGTTCCGTTGGTCCAGAACAAGAGTATTTCTTAGTAGATAGAGAAAAATATTTACAAAGAGAAGATTTAATCTTCACTGGTCGTACATTATTTGGTGCAATGCCTCCAAAAGGTCAAGAATTAGATGATCATTATTTCGGTACAATCAAAGAAAGAATCGCTGCTTTCATGAAAGAATTAAACGAAGAATGTTGGAAACTTGGTATCTTAGCTAAGACTCAACATAATGAAGTTGCTCCAGCTCAACATGAGATGGCACCAATCTTCTCTACTGCAAATATCGCTACAGACCACAACCAATTAGTTATGGAAACTATGAAAAAAGTTGCAAAACGTCATGGTCTTGAATGCTTACTTCATGAAAAACCATTCGCTGGTGTTAATGGATCTGGTAAACATAATAACTGGTCTATCTGTACAAACACAGGAAAGAACTTATTAGAACCAGGAAAAACTCCTCATGAGAACATCCAATTCTTATTATTCTTATCCGCTGTAATCCGTGCAGTAGATGAAAATGCCGCATTACTTAGATTGTCTGCATCTAATCCAGGTAATGACCACAGATTAGGAGCTAACGAAGCACCTCCAGCAATCGTTTCTATCTTCCTTGGAGAACAATTAGAAGACGTTGTAAAACAATTAGTAGACACTGGAGAAGCTACATCTTCTAAACAAGGTGGTAAATTAAATACAGGCGTTCATACAATTCCTGAATTAGTGAAAGATGCTACTGACCGTAATAGAACATCACCTTTCGCATTCACAGGTAACAAATTCGAATTCCGTATGGTTGCATCCAGCATGTCAATTGCAGGAGCAAACACAGTTCTTAATACAATCGTTGCTGACGTATTATCTCAGATGGCTGATGAACTTGAAAAAGCAGATGATTTCGATCAAGCAGTACATGATTTAATTAAGAAGACATTTACAGAACATCAAAGAGTAATCTTCAACGGAAATGGCTATTCTGACGAATGGGTAGCTGAAGCTGAAAGAAGAGGCCTTCCAAACTTAAAATCTATGGTAGATGCTATTCCTTCTTTAGTAACTGACAAATCTATCGAAATGTTTGAACGTCTTGGTGTTCTTACTGAAACAGAACTTCGTTCACGTGTTGAAATTAACTATGAATTATATTCAAAAGCTATCAACATCGAAGCTAAGACAATGATCGAAATGGCAGCTAAGAAATACATTCCAGCAATCATTGGTTACGTTAAATCACTTGCAGACAGCATTAACTCTGTAAAAGCAGCAGTTCCAACAGCTGATGTAACTGTACAGTCTGATTTATTAGTAAAAACATCTAGTCTTTTAACTAAAGCTCAAGCAGCATTAGCTAACTTACAAAAAGCAGTAGATGAAGGCGGAGAGATGGAAGACGGAAAAGATAAAGCCGTATTCTTCAAAGATGTTGTATTCGCAGGAATGAACGAACTTAGAGCTCCAATTGATGAGTTAGAAGTAATCGTTGATAAGAAATTCTGGCCAGTACCAACTTACGGAGATCTTTTATTCGAAGTATAAATTCTTAAATGATTATCATAAAAAGGTAGGTATACGTAATATGCGTTTACCTACCTTTTTTAGTTCATAGGACTTACCCCTATGAATAAAAAAGAGTTTCTAAAAAACGGAAAATTATGTCGTATATTTGTGAAATAACACGCGAATAATAAGAGAAATTGTAAAGCTAATATTTCCACAAAAGTTTGATTGACAGACAAATTACAAATTGTTACTATTATTGTTGTAAGTAGGAAGAGTAAAAATCTGACTATGAGCATGGGTAAAAAATAATTATGTTATGAGTATCAAATCTAAGAGACAAGGATTCGTTCTAAGTCGTAGGATGAGAGGAATGGGTCCCTTTGCGCAAAAAAGGGATTTTTTTATTTATAAGGGTATTTTTTATAAATAACATAACTCAAAATGGACTTACATAACGAAACGAGGTTTCTTGGGACTGTGGATCTGAAAGGATGGTTTATGGAAACAAGAATTGCGATAGTAGGAATTATCGTCTACAACAAAGATGCAGCTGAAAGGATCAATGGCCTCCTTCATGAATATGGGGAGTATATTATTGGCCGAATGGGGCTACCATACCGTGAAAAAGATCTTTCGGTGATTTCAGTTGTGATGGATGCACCCAATGATACAATTGGAGCATTATCAGGCAAGCTTGGAAGAATTAAAGACATAACGGTAAAGACTGTTTATTCAAAAGTAGGAGTATAAGTTAATATGGGAAAAAATATTACAAATAAGGAACGTATAGATTTGCTGAATAAGAACGGTGAATTAAGCAAGCAAGATTGGATTACATTGATATCCGAATATACAAAGGAAGACGCAGAGTATGCGGCAGAACTTGCAAGAGAAATCTCGACTTCTTATTATGGCAATGAAATATATATTCGTGGCTTAATAGAATTTTCAAGTTATTGCAAAAACGATTGTTATTACTGTGGCTTAAGAAGAAGCAACAAGAATGCACAACGTTATCGTTTGACAGAGGAAGAAATCTATCATAGCTGTGAAGTAGGATATGAGTTAGGATTCCGTACCTTCGTATTACAGGGTGGAGAAGATGCATATTTTACAGATGAACGTTTTGAAACAATCATTCGTACTATAAAAGAACGATTTCCTGATTGTGCGATTACATTATCACTTGGAGAAAGAAGTTATGAGTCATACAAGAGATTGTATGAAGCAGGTGCAGATCGATATCTGCTAAGACATGAGACGGCGAATGAGGAACACTACAATACGCTTCATCCAAAAGATATGCTGTTATCGAATCGAAAACAATGTTTAAAAGAGTTAAAAGAAATCGGCTATCAGGTTGGATGTGGCTTTATGGTAGGTTCACCGAATCAGACACCAGAGACATTAGCAGAGGATATGATGTTTATTCATGAATTAGAGCCTCATATGGTTGGAATTGGACCATTTCTTCCGCACAAGGATACTCCATTTCGTGATAATGAAAAAGGTAGCTTAGAACTTACTTTGTTTATGCTGAGTCTAATTAGAATCATGCAGAAGGCATTATTATTGCCAGCGACGACAGCTCTTGGAACGATTCATCCAAAAGGAAGAGAATATGGAATTTTAGCTGGTGGAAACGTCGTGATGCCGAATCTATCACCAGTAGAAGTACGTAAGAAATATATGTTATACGATAATAAGATTTGTACTGGAGATGAAGCTGCAGAATGCAGACAGTGTTTAAATAAACGTATGGATTCCATCGGATATAAGGTAGCTGTTGCAAGAGGGGATTCCAGAGTCGAATTTCAAAAAAAATAAATGATTAGAAGAGGTAGATTATATGAAGTATGATAAATATTCGAGTAAAGCTGGAGAATTTATTAATCATGAAGAGATTCTCGAGACAATCCAATATGCAAAAGAAAACAAAGACAACAAGGAACTTGTTTTTTCATTGATAGAGCGTGCGAAAGATTGCAAAGGCCTTACTCATAGAGAGGCTGCAGTTTTATTAGAATGTGAGATTCCCGAAGCGATTGAGGCGATGAAGGAACTGGCAGTCCATATTAAACAGAAATTATATGGAGACCGAATCGTAATGTTTGCTCCGTTATATTTATCCAATTATTGTGTAAATGGATGTACGTACTGTCCATATCACTATCACAATAAGCATATAAGACGCAGTAAGCTTACACAGGAAGAAATCAAACGTGAAGTAATTGCGCTTCAAGACATGGGCCATAAGAGACTTGCCATTGAGTCTGGTGAAGATCCTGTAAATAATCCAATTGAGTATATTCTTGAAAGCATCAAGACAATCTACAGCATTAAACACAAAAATGGTGCAATTCGCCGTGTGAATGTCAACATTGCTGCAACGACAGTGGAAAATTATAAGAAGTTAAAAGAAGCAGAAATAGGAACGTATATCTTATTCCAGGAAACGTATCATAAAGAAGATTATGAAAAGCTTCATCCAACAGGACCAAAGCATAATTACGAATGGCATACAGAAGCAATGGACCGTGCAATGGATGCTGGGATAGATGATGTTGGCATTGGAGTATTATTTGGTCTTGAGAAGTATCGCTATGACTTGGTTGGCTTATTAATGCATGCGGAACATCTTGAAGCAGCCAAAGGGGTTGGTCCACATACAATCAGTGTTCCAAGAATCCGTCCGGCTGATGATATTGATACAAAGGAATTTGAAAATGCCATAAGTGATGAAATCTTTGAAAAAATCGTAGCTATTATTCGTATCGCAGTTCCTTATACGGGAATGATCATCTCTACAAGAGAATCACAAAAATGCAGAGAAAAAGTATTAAAATTAGGTGTTTCTCAAATTAGCGGAGGATCTAGGACAAGCGTTGGCGGCTATGTAGAAGAGGAAAAGGAAGAAGACAATTCCTCACAATTTGATGTTAGTGATACTAGAGGACTCGATGAAGTTGTAAGCTGGTTGATTGATCTTGGATATATCCCAAGTTTCTGTACGGCATGCTATCGTGAAGGACGTACGGGTGACCGTTTTATGTCGCTTTGTAAATCAGGGCAAATCAGTAATTGCTGTCAGCCAAATGCACTGATGACATTAAAAGAATATTTAGAGGATTATGCATCCAAAGAGACGTATGAAAAAGGCGAAGAATTAATTCGCGAGCAGTTAACAAAGATTCCAAATGAAAAAGTAAGAAAGATTGCGACAGAGCATGTATTTGATATTGCAGGCGGAAAACGTGATTTTAGATTTTAATAAATAGAATAAGGATGGTGCTTAGATGGGGACAAAACAAAATACTATGCCACCAACGCTCAATGAGACACCAACAGGAAATCGTCTTCATATTGGATTTTTTGGAAAGAGAAATAGTGGAAAATCTTCTTTGATTAATGCATTTGTAGGGCAGGAAATTTCTATTGTATCGGATGTGGCAGGAACAACCACAGATCCTGTATACAAGCCTATGGAGATTGCTCCTCTTGGACCATGTACGTTAATTGATACTGCTGGCTTTGATGATATCGGAGAACTTGGAGAAATCCGTGTTGAGAAGACTAGACTGGCAGCAGAGAAGACTGATATTGCGGTGTTGTTATTTTCAACAATGGAGATGGAAAAGGAACTGGAATGGTATCGCTATTTTAAGACAAATAAGACGAAGACAATCTTTGTTGTAAGCAAGAGTGATACTCAACAACAACTTGAACAATTGGTAGATGCAGTAAGAAAAGAGGTCAAGGAAGAGCCAATTCTAATTAGTTCATTTAACAAGACTGGAATTAACAAGTTAAAAGATACAATCATCCGTAATACGCCAGAAGATTATGAGATGAGTAGCATTACTGGCTCCCTAGTTGGAGAGAAGGAGTTAGTGCTTTTAGTAATGCCGCAGGATATTCAGGCTCCCAAGGGGCGACTAATTCTTCCACAGGTGCAGACGCTTCGAGACTTACTAGATAAGAAATGTCTTGTGATGAGCGTGACAACAGATCAGTATGAGACGGCCCTTTCGATGCTAAAACAGCCTCCGACTCTGATTATTACAGATTCTCAAGTATTTAAGCATGTATATGAGAAAAAGCCAGCGGAAAGTAAGATTACTTCGTTTTCAACACTGTTTGCTGGATATAAAGGAGACTTATCTTATTATGTAGAAGGTGCAAAGGCAATTGATGGGCTTACCGAAGAATCCAAAGTATTAATTGCGGAGTGTTGTACACATGCTCCTCTTACCGAAGATATCGGACGTGAGAAGATTCCAAAGATGTTAAGAAAGAGGATAGGAGAAGGCTTACAAGTTGATATCGTAAGCGGAACAGACTTTCCAGAAGACTTAACGAAATATGACTTGATCATTCAGTGTGGCGGGTGTATGTTTAATCGAAAATATATCCTTTCAAGGATCGACCGGGCAAAGAGACAGCAAGTTGCAATGTCCAATTATGGTGTTGTAATTGCCTATATATCTGGAATCCTTGACCATATCGCTATATAAGAAAAATGTTGGTAGAGAGACTAAGTGTCTTTCTACCAACATTTTTTATATTTATTAGGGGAGAGAATTTACTTATTGGTTTTATTATTTCTTAACACTTTCAACATATTCTGCAGCGCTTGTACCAGCGATACGTCCTGATGTGTAAGCAAATCCACAAGCTAAGCCCTCGTATGGAGGATAACCAAGACCTGTGTAGTAACCACCAGCAGTTGTACCAGCAGCATATAAACCGTTGATTAATTTGTAATCAGTGTTAAATACTTGCATGTTATCATCTACTTTTACACCACCGATTGTTCCAAGGTATACACCACGAACATCGAATGCATAGTAGTTTCCGGATTCTACTGTGTATAATAAAGATTTAGCATCTTTTCCATAGTCAGTATCTTTTCCGTTAGAAACCATTTTGTTGTAGCGAGCTACAGTTGCTTCTAAATCAGAAGCGTTCATATCAAGTTGGTCAGCAAGGCCAGATAAAGAATCTGATTTCCAAGCAGTTTTACCTTCTACAGCTTGGTCTGCTAATGCTACAAAGTCACCTTTATCCATGTTTGCACCAGGACCAGCTTGAGAAATTGTCATTTTTGTACCTTTAGAGTAAGCCTTTAAAGTAGCTTCATCAACGATGATGTAGTACTTACCACCTACAGAATAAGCAGCGTTTGCCCAGAAAGCAGTATCGTATACAACATCTTCATTTGTGAAACGGCTACCAGTGGAATCTACCCATAATAATGGAGAGTTAAGAAGTTGAGTTAATGGTGAATCAGAGTATCCAGCTAATTCTTCGCCAGCAGAGTCTTGTTTTACTGTACTTGCAGCAAATTGACATGCATGAAGAAGTGGAGTAGCATCAAGATCAAAACCACCAGCTTCTGTAATAGCTTTAATACCTTCACCGTTATTGTTAACACCTAAAGAGTTGAAATCTTTAGATTTTAAAATTTCAGCAGTTTTTTCAGTATCAGCACCGAAACCACCTGTACAGATGATTGTAGAAGTAGCGTTAACAGTTAAAGTAGAGCCGTCTTCTTTTTTAGCTGTGATACCGATTGCATCTCCTTTGTCGTTAGTACGAACTGTTTCAAGAGATGTGTTGTAACGGATATCTACGCCCATTTTTTCAAGAGCACCAACCATAGATTTGAATGCAGCTGCTTGATCAACAAATTTGTGGTAAGTTTTCCATTTGTATAAATCATCTTGGTGAGCTAATTGAGTTGTTGTTTCAGGAATGTAGAACTCAACACCATAGTCTTGTAACCATTCTACTGTGCTTCCTGCGTTTTCAACGATTTTACGGATGATAGTACCATTTGCAAGGTAGTCGTTGAATTCGATTAAGGATTGTACCGCTTCATCTACAGATAAATCGATTCCTTCATCTTTTAATAATTGTGTTCCGATTGCAAAGAAACCGGATGCGATCATAGAGTTACCGCCAGCAGCAGGGTTTTGTTCAATAACGAGAACTTTATGACCTTTTTCAGCTGTAGCTAATGCAGAAGCAACACCGGAACCACCAGCACCAGCTACTACTACATCGTAAGTTACTTCTTCGTCTTCACCTTTTTGGGCAGTTACTTTGTTGTTTTTTAAAGCATCGATATCTGCTCCAGCTTGTGTTAAAGCATCTTCTAAAGCAGTTAAAGTTGCATTACTTGTTAAAGTAGCACCAGAAACTACATCAACAGCTAATGTTTGATTAGTTGCTACAGTTTCACAAATTTTAGGGGCTGCAACTTGTCCGATTGATTCTGTTTCATTTGGACAATCAACTTCAGCCTTTGCAATTGAGCCATCTTCTGCGATTGTAACAGTAACTGTAACGTCACCGCCGTAACCTTTTGCAGAAGCTTTGTATTCACCTGCTTTTCCACCAACGTTGATGTTTGTGGAATTGTTATTAGTATTATCTTTTGACTTATCAGATGAACATCCAGTAAACATGGACATTACCATACTAAGAACTAATACTAATGAAAAAAGTCTTCTTAATGATAATTTTTTCATATTTTCCTCCATATTGTTGTTATTTTATTAACGAACAAATTTAGTATATCAGAAACTTTGTTTGTGAATAAGAATGAGGTTTTAATCTAAATAGTGGTTTATTTTAATATTTTGTAAAAACATTCATATATTTACCAGTAATATTTGTTTGACATTCTGAAAAAACGATTATATTATGACTTAAAACAAAAGAGATAAGGATATATATGTGTGAAAGATAATGAAATTAATAACAAAATACATGAAAACATTGTTACAAGAACTAACAAATATTTAGACCACCTGTTTTCAATCGAAATTATTCAGGAAAGTAGTTCTGACTTTATATTGAATCAGGATTGTGTTGGAATTATTAGGATCAACGGACTCGTTGAAGTAGAACTTGAACAGAGAAAGATAAAGCTGACCTCTAATAATGTGCTATTGCTTAAAAATGGTAATATAAAAAATATAAAAATGCTTATGGAAGACAGCAAAATTTATGCAATGCGTATTAATGAGGAAGCATTGGACGATTATTTAAAGAGTCAGATGTCAGATTGCCAAATCTTTTATGACTTTTTACGTCTTAAGGCAAAGAAAGAGGAGTACTTACTATTTGATCTTTCTTTTGATCCCCTGGTACAAGTGTATTTAGAACTGTTGTTTTATGAAGCCTCTAAAATAATCGAAGATGGGTCCCATAGCACATATGAAAAAAGCGTACGTTGTGCATTGATTTTATTTTTAACAAACTTGCATAAGAATCATCAGCAGAGTCTTATAATCAGTGAATCAACTATGATGGATGACTATGATGTTGGACGGATTTTAAAATATATGGCTGAGAATTATCGAACAGCAACGCTCTCCAGCGTAGCAAAACACTTTAACTTCCATCCGGCTTACTTTTCTAGCCTATTTAAGAAAATTGCTGAATGTTCTTTTTCTGAAAAAATACTGCAAATTCGCTTAGAACAGGCTAGAAGGTTATTAGCGACAACGGATACTTCCATTCAAGAAATCATTGAATTGGTTGGATTTACAGAGAAAAGCTATTTTTATAAAGTGTTCAAACGCCAATATAAAATGACACCGCTACAGTATCGAAAATTATTAATAAAAAAGAAAGCGTAATCAATCGTAAGATGAATGCGCTTTCTTTTTTTGTTATTTAATCTTAGTTGTATCGACACCTGCTTGTTGAAGAGCATCATCAACAGCTGTAAGGACTGCGCTACATGTGAAGGTAGCACCAGAGACAGTATCAACTGCTAGGTTTTGATTTGTTTCAATTGCTTCAGCTAGTTTTGGAGCTGCAGCTTGTCCGATTGTTTCTGTTTCACCAGAAGCATCAATTTGTACTGTGTCGATTGCACCATCTTTGTCAATTGTAACAGTAACAGTAACATCACTAGCATATCCTTTTGCAGTTGCAGTGTAAGTACCTTCTTTTGCACCAGTTACTTTTTCAGCATTGGCATTTGCTGTTGGCTGTGCAGAAGCTTGAGCATTGTCTGTATTACCTGCATTGTCTGTAGCGGCTGCAGTGTCCTCAGTAGGATTTACAGAAGGCGCATCTGTAGCAGAATTAGTATTGTCATCACTGGAACCACATCCAATAACAATGGTCATTAGCATGATTGTTCCGAGTATGGCTACAAGGATTTTTCTGACTTGTTTCATTATTAAACCTCCATACTATATAAATATTACTAGGTTAGTATGTCAGTGAAAAAATGAAAATATGCAAACATTACAAAAAATTGTTTTGTGTGGAAAATTATTGACCGAGGTCAATAAGCTAGCTATAATAAAGTACTATGACTATACAGAATAAGTTTGGGTTACACTACGTTTATGTTTTTAGAAGATAGTGTGGAAAACTTTAGGATTATTAGCATGGAGAGAACAAAAGAAACATAAACTATACCGTTGAAAGGAAGGTTGAAATGAGTTATTTAAGTGTATTTATTATCGGAGTTGGATTATCAATGGATGCATTTGCAGTATCAATCTGCAAGGGACTTTCAATGAAGAAATTAGCAATTAAACAGGCATTAATTGTTGCACTTTATTTCGGTGGATTTCAGGCACTCATGCCTTTAATCGGATATTTCCTTGGTACAAGTTTTGAGTCAAAGATCCAAAGCGTTTCTAGTTATGTTGCATTTATCCTATTGGCACTCATTGGCGCGAATATGATAAAGGAAGCGTTTGGTGACGATGATGACGTAGAAGCAGATGAATCATTAGGTGTTAAGACGATGACACTGTTGGCAATCGCAACAAGTATAGATGCGTTGGCAGTAGGCGTTTCCTTAGCATTCTTTGAAGTGAAAATATTGCCAAGTGTTATAATTATCGGTATTACTACATTTGTCATCTCGATTATTGGCGTTAAGATTGGAAATGTATTCGGTGCTAAGTACAAATCAAAGGCAGAAATTGTTGGTGGTATCATCCTTATTGGTATGGGATTAAAGATTTTACTAGAGCATTTAAACCTATTACCATTTTAATATTGGAAAATGACTATTAGATAGAAAATATCTTGATAGTCATTTTTTTTGACAACAAAATGTAAAAATAAGGAAAATTCATTGTGATTAGTGCATATTACCTTTATAATAGATTCAGTAAGATTTAATCTATTATTTGTGGAAGGAGATTTACTTATGGTTAAATGCGTAAACTGTGGCAATGTAGTACCAGATGGACGACAAAGCTGCCCTGTATGTGGTGCAGTTATGAATACTACAGCAAACCAGAACTATTCTAATCAGACTTATTCGCGTGCAACAAATCAGAATCCGAACTATCAAACCTACCAAGGTGCAACAAATCAGAATCCGAACTATCAAACCTACCAAGGTGCCACGAATCAGAATCCGAATTATCAGACCTATCAAGGTGCAATGAATCAGAATCAGGCTTATCAAAATCAATTTTATCAAAATTCTAATAATCAGAATCAAGCCTATCAGAATCAAGCCTATCAAAATCCAAACTATCAAAACCAGGTATATACCAATCCTAATTTAAGCGGCGTAGATAGCACTTATATGTATGATCCAATGGATATTCAACAGAATAAGGCAATGGCTATATTGTCCTATTTGTGGATATTATGTTTGATTCCAATGTTTGCAAATCATACATCAAGATTTGCACGTTTCCATACAGTGCAAGGATTTACCTTATTTTTAATTGAATTAGCTGTTAGTTTCTTAAATGTTATTGGTACTGTGTTATTTGCGTTTTCAACATTGGGCAGAATTTGGAGACTTATTTGTGGCTTATTAAGCTTAGCTACATTTGTATTGACTATACTAGGAATTGCGAATGCAGCCCAAGGAAAAGCAAAAGAACTTCCAGTGATTGGACAATTACATATTCTTCAACTATTTTAATAACAAAAACCGAGCCAAATTCTTGGCTCGGTTCAGACTGTAGACAACTAACCACACCGTTTTGGTGTGGTTAGTTGTCTTTTTTC
>CAJMNR010000012.1 GCA_905214875.1 uncultured bacterium
CCTTGTTGGTTATATCCTTGTTGGTTATATCCTTGTTGGTTATATCCTTGTTGATTATATCCTTGTTGATTATAGTAACCTTGTTGGTTATACCCCTGCGGATTGTTTTGCCCTTGCTGTACATTTCTATTATCAAATGCATTCACTGGCTCATCTTGATTTACTTGTGCCTGATCAAATGGCGATCCTTCTTGTTGATTCTTGGATTGTATCTCCTCTGAGGATTGATCTATATTATTTTGTTCAAGTTCACTATCATGTTGTTTTAAATCTTCACTCATGTATATTCCTCCTAATATAACTATAATGATATCGTATTTTTGAGTTTCGTCAAGAAAAATAAAGTGAAAAGATTATAAACTCTCGACGATTACAAGCATCTCATTTTTGTTGAAACACCTATCTACTTATGCTAAAATGTGCTAGAATACAGCAATAGAAATACACAGCAAAGGAGATGTCACTATGGCTTTAGATGGCATTGTAATAAATAATTTAGTTTCTGACTTAAGCGACGCTTTAGTTGGCGGACGAATCAATAAGATCGCTCAACCAGAAAAAGATGAGCTTCTTTTAACAATAAAGAATAATAGACAGCAGTATCGTTTACTCATATCTGCAAGTGCAAGCTTACCGCTCATGTACTTGACTTCAGATAATAAACAGAGTCCACTTACTGCTCCAAACTTCTGTATGCTTCTTAGAAAGCATTTAAACAGCGCAAAAATCTTAAGCATCACCCAGCCTGGTCTGGAACGTATTATTAATATGGAAATCGAACATTTAAATGAGCTTGGAGATGTGTGTACGAAACATCTGATTGTTGAAATCATGGGCAAGCACTCTAATATCATTTTCTGTGATGATGAAAAAGTGATCATCGACAGTATCAAACATATCTCTGGCTTAGTCAGCAGCGTTCGTGAAGTACTTCCTGGTCGTCCTTATTTCATTCCTCACACAATGGACAAGTTAGATCCACTTACACTTACTGCAGAACAATTCGAAACAATCGTTCTTGCCAAACCTATGACGGTTCAAAAAGCAATCTACAATTCCATTACAGGATTCAGCCCTATTATTGCAACAGAATTATGCGAGCGTGCTTCTATCGACGCAAGTGCTCCCACTGCTTCTCTTAGCGAAAATGAACGACTTCATTTATATACACAGGTTGCACACCTTGTAGAGGATATTAACAATAAGTCCTATACACCAAACATTATATATAAAGGAAAAGAGCCAATCGAATTCGGGAGTGTTTCACTTTGCTGTTACAAGGAGTATACTGCCAAAGAGTTTGATTCCATTTCTCCTGTTCTTGAAACTTACTATGCAGATAAAAATGCGATCACAAGAATCAAGCAAAAATCTGTTGATTTACGTAAAATTATCTCCAATGCATTAGAACGTAATCATAAAAAATATGATTTACAGTTAAAACAACTAAAAGATACAGAAAAGCGTGACAAGTATAGAATCTATGGTGAAATGATCAATACGTATGGTTACGAATTAGAAGAAGGCGCCAAAGAATTAAAATGCTTAAACTACTATACAAACGAAGACATTACCGTTCCTCTTGATCCTACACTTACACCTTCGGAAAATGCAAAGAAATATTTTGACCGATATAATAAGTTAAAACGTACCTTCGAAGCACTTACCATGCAGACAGCTGAGACCAAAGAGGAAATTGTTCATTTAGATGAAATCCATACTTCTCTTAGTTTTGCACAAAATGAAGATGACTTAGTACAAATCAAAGAGGAATTAATGGAATTTGGTTATATGAAGCGTAAGTATCTTGGCAAGAAAGCTGGAAAGAAAATTAAAATTACAAGCAAGCCATTCCATTTCATCTCTTCTGACGGGTACCACATGTATGTTGGAAAGAATAACTATCAGAATGAAGAATTGACATTTAAGTTTGCTACCGGCAATGATTGGTGGTTCCATGCAAAAGGCATGCCTGGCAGCCATGTTATCGTGAAATCGGAAGGGGATGAGCTTCCTGATCGTACATTTGAAGAAGCTGGCCGTTTAGCTGCTCACTTCTCCAAAGGCTGTGATGCTGAAAAAGTTGAAATCGATTATACGCAAAAGAAAAATGTTAAAAAGCCAAGTGGTGGAAAACCAGGATTTGTAGTTTACTATACAAACTACTCTCTTATGATCGAGCCTGATATTTCCGAAATCACAAAAGTAGACTAATGCTTATTAAATACGTGTTATAAGAAAGGGGATTTTCGTTTGATTAGATCAGATTATCATGTACACTCCTTCTTCTCCTCAGACTCCGAGGCTTCCATGGAATCTATGATAGAAAGAGCCATTGAATTAAACTTTGAACGTATTTGCTTTACCGACCATATGGATTATGATTTTCCGAAACAGTACACTCACAACTTTGAGTTTGATCCAGAAAGCTATTTTCAAACACTGAACTTGATGAAAGAACAGTATCAAGACAAAATCAAGGTACTTTTTGGAGTTGAATGTGGTATGCAGCCCCATCTAGCAGATCGTTTTCAAGCTCTCATTACTTCTTATCCTTTTGATTTTGTCATTTGCTCTAGCCATATCGTAAACGGTCAAGATCCTTATTACAAAGAGTTCTGGGAAGGTATGACTAAGAAGGAAGGGATTTCTCTTTATCTAGATTCCATTCTTGATAATATAAATGCCTTTGATAATTTTGATGTATATGGTCATCTGGACTATATTGTTCGTTACGTTCCTGATCATAACTGTACGTATCGGTATGAAGACTATAAAGACAAGATTGATTTAATCCTTTCTACATTAATCGCGAAAGGAAAAGGGATTGAAGTAAATACGGCTGGCTACAAATATGGCCTTGGAACGACGAATCCAAAGGAAGACTTAATCAAACGTTATTTTGAACTTGGAGGCAAAATTCTTACAATTGGTTCTGATGGACACAAACCAGAACATTTTGCCTATGACTTTGAAAAAGCCTGTCAAATGTTAAAATCCATCGGTGTTCGTCAATACACTGTATTCGAAAACCGAAAACCTATTTTTATCGATTTATAAAAACAAAGGGAGAAACTCAAACTTTATGAGTTTCTCCCTTTCTATTATTACAGGTTCATAACCATACACTCGTTAGATTCTACAAAACCATATCTTTTATATAATGGCCTTCCCATTTCAGTTGCATCTAAACTAATTTCTGTAACACCCTTTTTCCTTGCCTCGTCTACTAACAAATCAAGCATTTTTAATGCAATCCCCTGTCTTCGATACTGACTATTGGTGTATACATTCATTAAATGTGCCCGTTTTCCTGAAGGATGGGAAAATGTCGGCATTATGTCTATGTATGAAAGTGTGGCACAACCTATGACTTTCTCATCGATCGCTAATACTGTCGTTTGATTTCCTTTTTCAAAATATTCTCTGCTGCTTTCTATCAGCTCGTTGCTATACTCATAATCCTCTGGCAAGTCATTCACTACACGTAACATTTCTAATCTGCTTTCCATAAGCAGTTCCATATCTTGTTCTGTTGCAATACTATATCGAATCATTCTATCCTCCTTAAGTATACCTTTTTTTCTATGTAATATGAAAGGGAATACTACACAACTTAAGACGTATAATACTCCCATTCCTTTTAATAAGTTAACTTACAAGCAAATTGACCGCCCATGTTAGGACAACCATGCCAACTGCAAGTCCTAAAATAATTCTTGATACAATCTTTATATTACGATATGCTGGAACCTTTTGCTGTTCTTCTTCAACAGCCTCTTCTTCAGAACAATGTTTTAGAAAAATCTCTTCACAGATTTGTTTTGCTTGCTCATAATCTTCTTGATTTACATAAATTTCTTGTCCATAAATGGAGTATCCCATGTAGAGATTCATGTAGCTCCCTGTTCCTTTGTCTTTTTTAAAGCATTCAATATTGTTATTCTTCAACGTATTAATAATCAGATCTGCTTCTACGGTATCTGTCACAGATAGTAATAGTTCGACATCACCTTTTTTATATTCTGCTTTACAACATGGACAAAACATTGAGTTCCCTCCCCATTATTCTTATCTCCCATTCAGTATAACATACCTTTTCCAATTATTCCAAGTATTGTTATTTTTTCAAAGAATAAGATAGGATTTGATTTCCTTCTAAATCCTTAATTGTAAAGACTCCATCCTCATAAATCATATAGCTATGTTTATTACCGTTTTTCGGAATTGTCATGGAACCTGGATTGATATACACGATGCCATTTATTTCTTCGGCTGTTAATACGTGTGTATGACCATGGATTAATAAATCTCCTTCGTTCATTGGTGGAAGATTCTCTACATTGTACTTATGGCCATGTGTGATAAACGCCATTCTTCCTTCTAAATACATGATCATATAATCGGCTAGCACTGGGAATTCTAACACCATCTGGTCAACTTCTGCTTCACAGTTACCTCTAACGCATAATAATTCTTTCTTATTGTCATTTAACATCTTGATTACTTCTTTTGGTGCATAACCTTCTGGGAGGTCATTTCTTGGTCCATGATATAATAAATCTCCAAGCAGAATTAATTTTTCGGCGTTTTCTTTTCTATAAATTTCAAACATCTTTTCACAGTAAATGGAAGACCCATGAAGGTCGGATGCAAACATAAATTTCATACTATTGTCTCCTTTTGTCTACTCTCATTAGTATTTCTCTTTTTCTTTATTATATTTGATTTTAAGGGAGTTTCAACACAATCTTTATATATTTCTTTGGCCAAAACGAAAAAAAAGGCCCCTAAGGGCCTTTCAGACTGTAGACAAATAAAACTTTTATTCTACGTAGTTTTTCTTGGGGGGAAATTTAATCGGCAGGCGGAAACCGCGCTTTTCGTCTGCCGAATTAGCGCGAGTAGGCCTGTTTTTTAGGCTTGCACGAGCGAGCGCTAATTGATTCCTCACAGGGAATGGATGAAATCCTGATTTCATCCAAAGCTTGTCGACTTTGTCGACAAGCTAAAAGGCCCCTAAGGGCCTTTTTTACTAAAGGATCGTTCCGCCACCAACAACATAGTCACCATCGTAAAATACAACAGCTTGTCCTGGTGTGATTGCTCTTTGTGGTTCATCGAATACGACTTCCACAAGATCCTCTTCAATCTTTTTAATTGTACATTTGGAACCGCTATGGCTATAACGGATCTTTGCTACAACTTCCATTTCACCTTCTAAGTCTGGAATCGACATGAAGTTAACGTTGTTGCAACGAAGTGTACTTGCGAAGACGTCTTCGGAGTTACCGATTACAACTTCATTTGTTTCCGGACGAATGGCTACGACAAATACAGGATGTCCCATACTTAAGTTTAAGCCTTTTCTTTGTCCTACTGTATAATGGATAATTCCTTTATGCTTACCGATTACTTTACCATCAGGAGTTACGAAGTTACCTGGTTTGCACTTCTCTCCTGTAGTCTCTTCAATAAACTTTGCATAATCATTATCAGGTACGAAACAGATTTCCTGGCTATCTGGCTTATTCGCTACTTGAAGTCCGATTTCTTCAGCAATTTTACGAATCTCATCTTTCGTATATTCTCCTACAGGCATTAACGTGTGCTTAAGTTGATGCTGAGTAAGATTATATAACGCATAGGTTTGATCTTTTGCCGCTGTAGCAGACTTCTTTAATGTGTAACGGCCGTTTTCAAGTTTCTCAATACGAGCATAATGACCAGTTGCAATATAATCTGCACCGATATCAAGAGATCTCTTTAAAAGAGATTCCCATTTTACATAACGGTTGCAGGCAATGCAAGGATTTGGAGTTCTTCCTTGTAAATATTCGTCTACAAAATAATCCATTACATTACATTTGAATTCTTCTCTAAAATTCATAACGTAGTATGGAATTTCAAGGTCAGAAGCAACTCTTCTTGCATCTTCCACTGCGCTAAGTCCGCAGCATCCGCCATTTTCTTCTAGCGAACAAGTATCTTCTGTCTGCCAGATCTGCATCGTTACACCAACTACATCATATCCTGCCTTCTTTAAAAGATAAGCTCCTACAGAAGAATCAACGCCTCCTGACATACCGATTACTACTTTTTTCTTTTCCATGAGGTGATACCCTCCTACTTTGTGATTAGTATTCTTCTACCACTTCTTCTTCATCTTCATGAATATCACTCTTTGGTTTTTCTAATCCTTCGATTTTAATACCGTTCTTTTCTGCATAATCCCAAAGAGCAGCGTGGATTGCTTCTTCAGCAAGTAATGAACAGTGTACCTTAACTGGTGGTAGTCCGTCAAGTGCATCCATAACCGCTTTGTTTGTTACTTTTAATGCTTCTTGAACTGTAAGGCCTTTTACTAATTCTGTTGCCATACTACTTGTTGCTACTGCAGCACCACATCCGAATGTCTTGAATTTTACATCTTGGATGATTCCATTATCATCAATATCAAGATACATTCTCATGATATCTCCACATTTTGCGTTACCTACTGTACCAACGCCGCTTGCATTTTCGATTTCTCCTACATTTCTTGGGTTTTGGAAATGGTCCATTACTTTTTCGCTATACATATATTTTTCCTCCTAATTACTCAGCCTTTCCGCCTTCATAATCAGATGATGCTCACAAATGCCTTTTGATATCTTCTGATTTTGAAATTGGAATGACTTCTATATAATTGTTTTCTTTATTTTAATTTAGATTTGTTGTTATTTATTTTCTTTCCATTGATTTTACGAAATCTTCGTATAATGGAGACATGGAACGTAATTTGTTTACGATCTCAATGATTGCATCTACTGTGTAATCGATATCTTCTTTGCTTGTATCTTCGCTTAATGTTAAACGTAATGATCCATGAGCAATTTCATGAGGTAAACCGATTGCTAATAATACGTGGCTTGGATCTAAAGAGCCTGATGTACAAGCTGATCCTGAAGAAGCGCAGATACCTTTCATATCAAGCATGATAAGAAGGGATTCACCTTCGATAAATTGGAAGCTGAAGTTTGCATTATTTGGTAAACGGTTATTACGATCTCCGTTTAGTCTTGTATATGGAACTTCTTTTAATACGCGTTCAATTAAATAATTTCTTGTTTCAGTTTCTTTCTCCACACGAGCATCTAATGTTTCCATTGCGATTTCTACTGCTTTACCGAAACCAACGATTGCTGGAACATTTTCTGTACCTGCTCTACGGTGTCTTTCTTGAGCACCACCATGGATGAAGGAACGTAATTTTAATCCTTTGCGGATATATAACATACCAATTCCTTTTGGTCCGTTTAATTTATGACCAGATGCACTTAACATATCGATGTGTAATTCATCTACATCGATGTCAACTTGACCAAATGCTTGAACTGCATCTGTGTGGAATAAGATTCCGTTTTCTTTTGCAATTTCACCAATTTCTTTGATTGGTTGAATTGTACCAATTTCATTATTGGCAAACATAACTGAAATTAAAATTGTTGTTGGACGGATTGCTGCTTTTAATTCATCAAGTTTTAATTTACCGTTTTCATCAACACCAACATAAGTTACTTCAAAACCTTGTTTTTCAAGCCATTCACATGTATGAAGAATTGCATGGTGTTCGATTTTGGAAGTGATGATGTGATTTCCTTTTTCTTTATAAGCTTCCGCTGTACATTTTAAAGCCCAGTTATCAGATTCAGAACCACCACCAGTGAAATAGATTTCTTCTGGTTTTGCTTTTAATGCTTTCGCGATAATTTCTCTTGATTTGCTTACTGCGATTTTATTTTGTGATGCAAATTCATATACACTTGAAGGATTACCGAATTTCTCTGTGAAATATGGTAACATAGCTTCAACTACTTCTGGTCTAGTTGCTGTCGTTGCAGCATTATCTAAGTAAATTTTCTTTTCCATATTATTCATCTCCTACAAATAATCAAATTGTCAAGTTCTCTATATTCTTAGCAAGGATATGTCGTATGCTCATCCTTAGCATGACTTGCTTGAAGGGCTTTGCCCTCTTCGACAAGCTCTGAAAGCATTAATGCGTCGACCGCACTGTTAATGCTGTCACTAATACGTTTCCAAACATATTTTGTAACGCAAAGATCGGCACTTTTACAGCTGCTTTTGCCGCCATAAACCTCTGCACAGTCTACCGGATGAAGGTCCCCCTCGCACGCGCGTAAGATATCTCCTACTGAAATCTCTTCCGCCGGTCTTGCTAATATATAGCCGCCTTGTGCGCCACGCTTACTTTCTACGATTCCTGCTTTTTTTAATTTGGCAATTAATTGTTCTAAATAGCTGATTGAAATTCCTTGACGTTCTGCAATACTGCTAAGAGCTATTGCTTCTTCTTCACAGTGTAACGCCAAATCCAATACAGCGCGTAACCCATATCTACCTTTAGTCGAAAGCTTCATAAGCCTCCCTCACTCTCTGTATCTATTTGGTACTTATCCATAAATCCTAGTCCTCATTCATTAATTCCTACTAGTTTAATTCCGAGTAATTTAATTCCGAGTATTTTAATTGGATTTACTTTTAACAGTTTATCATTTACAATTTTTTTCGTCAAGCCTTTAATGATGTTTTTTATCAAAAACAATGTTTGTCGCATGAAATAGCTTGGGACGAATATAATTAAATAACGAATTAACGCTAGGACGAAACTTATGAGTAACAGCTCTAAACGCTCTATTTTAAAGGGTACATTAATATTGACCGCCGCCGGTTTCATAACAAGAATAATTGGTTTTTTCTATAGAATCCTTTTATCCAACTCATTGGGTGCTGAGAAGATGGGAATTTACCAATTAGTCTTCCCTGTCTACAGCATCTGTTTTACATTATTTGCTTCTGGAATCCAAACATCGATTTCCAGACTTGTAGCTGCACAGATTGGGAAATATGGATGTATCGACAAAAAGAATATCTCCAGGATCATGCGTGTCGGCCTTACCTGTTCCTTATCCATCGCATGTACCTTGAGCTTACTAGTCTTTTTTAATAGTGACTTCATCGCTCAAAGACTTCTATCAGAAGCTGCCTGCGGAGATCTTTTAAAAATACTAGCACTTGCCTTTCCGTTTTGTGGCATTACTTCCTGTATTAATGGCTATTACTACGGAACTAAAAAGACCGGGGTACCTGCTACTACACAATTAATCGAGCAGTGTGTCCGCGTCATCGTGGTTTTATTATTTGCTTCCTATGCTGGAAATGGAGATGGTAAAATCACCTGCGAAATCGCTGTCCTTGGTTTGGTTGCAGGCGAGATCACAAGTAACATATTTAATATTTTATCGATGGTACTAAAAAAAGAAGACGCCAAAGCATGCGAAATCAGGACACCACGTACCAAACATATCTTTCGTGAATTGATGAAGCTTGCTGTTCCGCTTACAAGTAACCGTTTGTTAATCAGCATCTTAAACAGCGTGGAATCTGTTATGATTCCTATTATGTTACGAAGCGCCGGTTTATCAACAAGCCAAGCATTGAGCATCTATGGTATTCTGACCGGTATGGCAATGCCATTTTTAATGTTTCCTTCTGCAATTACGAATTCATTTTCTGTCTTATTGCTTCCTACAATTTCAGAAGCACAGGCAAATGAAAATAACTCCATGATTTCTAAAGCAACTGCCCTTACCATAAAATATTGCTTGATGATTGGAATCTTATGCACTGGCATATTTATTACTTTTGGTGATGCTTTAGGCGTCACGATTTACAACAACAAAATGGCTGGAAACTTTATTGTAATCTTAGCCTGGTTATGCCCGTTCCTCTACCTGACTTCCACACTTGGAAGCGTAATCAACGGACTTGGTAAAGCTTATATTACTTTTGTTAATTCCATTGTCGGGCTTTCCATTCGAATCCTATTCGTAGTCTTTGCAATTCCTAAGTTTGGAATTACTGGCTATTTGGTTGGAGCCCTGATTAGCCAGCTTGTCATTTCCACGTTAGACCTTACTGCGATTGTAAAAAATATAAAGTTTAAAGCAAACCTAACCGACTGGGTCGTAAAACCAGGACTGATTACTTTGGCCCTAAGCATTGTTTCCTTCGAACTTTATTCAAGACTGATGATTACATTGCCATTTAACAATGCAATTATATTATTTGGCTGTGTTGTTGGTTTTTGCGCAGTTTACTTAATTATTTTATACCTCGCTAAGTTATTTAATATCAAGGAGATTAAATCATAACCCCTGTCGTATAGCTAGACTTCTGCTACTATAGTATATGCAAAAACCTGCGCTTTGCTACAAAACAAGAAGAGCCAAGACTTATTTTACAAGTCTTGGCTCTTCTTATTTTACAAGCGTCTTTAATTGTTCATAGATTGCTTTTGTATCCTCATCCTCCTGATCCGCTAGCAAATAAATGTTATCCGTCTTAATTAGAAGAAAGTATTCATTTTCTGGTCTGATGCACACTTTCATCTTTCCGTATTCGCTACTCTCAAAACTTCCCTTCATTAAATCATCCAAACTAGATCCATTTATCTTTCTTAAGCGTGGACGCTCTGTAATCATTTCCACACTTTTGATATCTTCGATCCTTATGCTGTACTCTTCTTTATACTGTCTACTGATTACTTGATTTTCTTCCACATAGCACTGAATTGGGACAAATTCATCGGCAATAATCCACACAGCTGACAATGGAAGTGCTAAGATCATTAACGCTATGAATCCCATAAAGATTTGTGAAGACTTCTTTGCCATATTAAATGTAAAGCCTGTTCCTACCCGCTTATCCACTAAGACAGAGGTATCTTTCTTGTTATAATAGAACATGCCATAAATCCAATAATCGTCATCATCTACAGAATTCACGATATTTGCATCTAGCAGATACTTTTTCTCCACATTGCTAGCCACTACTGCTGCATACAGTAGGGCAAATACAGTAAGCAACGCATAGGAGCATGTAATCACTAGAAATACTAACATATTGTTGATGCCGCCATAGAGCACGTAAGCCATATATACCGTAAATAATGCATTCATAAATGCTACTGTGTTCATTGCTTTCGCCCAATGGTATTTTTTCATTCTGCTGATTGCTTGATTTAATTTACTGTCAGTGCTTCGTGCAGTACCACGTCTTCTTTGAATCAAATAAGCCATCATCACTAACACATATGTCGTGACTGCAACGCTTAACACAGAAATAAGCTGGGCTGCTTCTGTCTTTTTCTCCATGAACAGCCATACATAATAAATAAATGGCACCGTACTGATTACACAAGAAAGTACAAGCCATGCTTTCCCAATCAGCTTTTCTTGTATCTTTGCAGCTTCCATATCAATATATGTCATTTGCGCTTCTTTAAAAGACCAGCCTGCTTCTCTTTTTAATCTCTTTAAATTTTTATTTGCATGTATGTATGGTATTTCCATAAGAATCATATCCGCAATAAACCAAACAATTAATACCGTATATAAAATTGAAAAATACTTTGTAAAGAATACGGCGAATGGAAGGATTCCCAGAATGAGCCCATACCAGTTCATCTCTTTATAAAAGCTCTTTTGAATCTTTTCTACTCTCTCATCTTTTCCTTGTTCCGAATCAATCTTTATTCCAAATAACATATCCTCTTTTTTCTTGCCTTCATGTCTCATGACAAAATAAAGAATTGGATGAATCATGTAAAGGCTTACAAATAAAATGATATTTACCACCATATCTATTCCTCCTTATATAACTGCTCACATAATGTTATAAATGTCTCTTTTTTTACTCCATTTAGCTTTGCTTCGCTGATTAGCAGCTTTAGTCTCTCTCCTATCTCCTTAGAGACTTCCTTATTGTCATGGTTTCTTGGCATTACTCTAGCTCCACTTCTACGATCTGCGCTGATATATCCTTCCTTTTTTAGTAGGTCATACGCTTTATTCACTGTCATCGTATTTACACCTATTTCAGCTGCCAATGCACGTATCGTTGGAAGGCGCTCTCCTTCTGCAAGACTTCCATTCGAAATTCCGATTACGATTTCATTCCTGATTTGCTGATAAATCGGTGTCTCACTGCTAAAATCCAAAGCTAATATCATATTTTCACCCCAAGTCTAGTTATGTATTATTTGTATTACTAATTATAATACAAACAATACATAAGTCAATAAAAAAAAGGAGTATCGTAACATAGCTCTAACGCACTATGTTACGATACTCCTTTTGCTTATCTATCTTTCATACTGATTGACTCGATTGCTACACTTCCGCCTCTTACGACCTCGATTCGATTGATAAACATCTTATTGAACAACGTAATGATGTCATCATTCTTTTCCGCTGTCTGCACACTCTGCAGCAATACGGTATTCTTATTATAATCGATTACCTTAAAATCAAAGACTTGGGCGATACGGAATACTTCGTCTTTTTCCCGCTCGGTACAGTGGTTGACCTTTACAAATAAGATTTCTTTCATATGAATTGCCATCTCTGTAATGTCGACTACTTTGATTACCTCGACGCTGCGGTTTAACTGTTTCTTGATCTGCTCAAACGTCTTGTCATCACTGGTCATGCTAATTGTCATTCTAGAAACCGTCTTATCTTCCGTCTCACCAACCGTCAGGCTGTCTACGTTATATGCCTTGCTGGAAAAAAGTCCTGAGATTCTAGCAAGTACACCGATCTCATTTTCCACAAATAATGATATCCATCTCTTCTTCATGCTTTCGTCCTCCTAGTAATCCATAATCATCTCATTTAATGGTTTTCCACCTGGTACAATTGGAAGAACATTGGCCTCACGTTCGATAATAAACTCAATCAAGGTAGGACCATCTTTCTTCTCCATTGCCTTTTCAAATGCTTCTTTGATTTCTTCTTCTTTCGTTACGCGGATTCCCTGTGCTTCGTAACTCTCTGCCAGTTTTACAAAATCAGGCGTATACTTTGGACAACATTTCGTCTTATCCTTACAGTCTTGTTCACAATGTTTTCGATAACGAAGACAAGTACTGGAATATCTCTTATTAAAGAACATCTCCTGCCATTGACGTACATTCCCCAGATAACCATTATTGAATACACAAAGGATTACAGGCAGTTCATTGGCTACTGCTGTGGCCATCTCCTGAATGTTCATCTGCACTCCGCCATCTCCCGAAATACAAATGATAGCCTTATCCGGACAGGCTATGGCTGCACCAATTGCTGCTGGGAATCCATATCCCATCGTTCCAAGTCCACCTGACGTACATAACTTACGGTCTGGCCCAAGTTCAAGATACTGTGTAGTCCATAACTGATTCTGTCCAACATCAGTCGTAATGACTGCATTAGGGAACATGTCATTGATGGTACGAATGATTTTTTCTGGCGTAAGGCCACTGTACTGCTTCATATTGATAGGATATTCCTTTTTCCACTGTTGAATTTCTTCTACCCAATGTTCGATGCGAAGCTTCTTACCGTGTTCAAGCATCATATTAATTGCATTTTTTGCATCTGCTACGATTGGAATGTCTACGACGATGTTACGAGAAATGGAAGCCGAATCGATATCGACATGGATAATCGTTGCCCCTTTTGCAAACTCGCTGATTTTTCCTGTGATTCGGTCATTAAACCTTGTTCCTATGGAGAATAATACATCACATTCGCTGATTGCACGATTACTTGCATAATTACCATGCATTCCGATATTTCCAACATATAATGGATGCTTCGTATCGATTGCACCTTTTCCCATAATCGTTGTAATAACTGGTACTCCTGTTAATTCAGCAAGCTCTGTCATCTCTTTAGAGGCATTAGAGATATTTACACCTCCGCCAACTAAAAATACTGGTTTCTTTGCATGGGAAAGTACACTCATTGCTTTTTTAATTTGTCCTGGATGTGCTGTAGTCGTAGGCTTGTATCCTCTGATGGATACGTCTTTTGGATATTCATCGGAGCCTAGCTCAATTTGAATGTCTTTTGGAATATCTACAACAACTGGTCCTGGCTTTCCTGTTCTTGCTATGTAAAATGCTTCTTTTATAATACGTCCGAGATCTTTTCGATTCCGTACTGTAACTGCCCATTTACAGATGCTTCGGGTAATCCCCACAATATCGACTTCTTGAAAGGCATCATTTCCAATCAGGCTTGTCATGACTTGACCTGTAAAGCAAACAAGCGGTACGCTATCATAATTGGCTGTTGCAATTCCTGTTACAAGGTTTGTTGCACCAGGGCCGCTAGTTACAAGGCATACCCCAACCTTTCCTGTGCTTCTTGCATAACCGTCTGCTGCATGAATCAGCGCCTGCTCATGCCTTGGCAAGATTACATCGATGTCATCCTGATCATATAGCGCATCAAATAGATCAATTGCCATACCCCCAGGATATCCAAACAACGTAGTTACCCCTTCTTCTTTTAGTGCTTTCACAAATAATTCTGTCCCTTTGATTTCCATGAGTTATTCCTCCTAATCTAGTTTCCAAAATTAAATACTTTCCCCAAATCGTCTTTCGTGGTTGAACGTTTCTAATTTCCTAACAATTAAAAAAACGCCCTTAAGCTAATATATTAGCTTAGGGCGAATATTATATCCGTGTTACCACCTAACTTCAGAAAACTTTCTGCTCTCGTTCGGTACCTAATCATTCTTTATCCTTGTCAGTACAGAATATACATCGATACCGCTTTCCCTGTAACGGTGGAAAAATCCGTTGAAGTCTACTAAAGATTGCTCTCGTTCGGTCCACTGCTCAAAGGCTACTTCCATACATCTTTGACAAAGATTTTCACCAACCATCTTCTCTCTGAGCTCTTAGTATGTATGTACTTCTCCTCATCATTGCATTTCTTTATGTTTTGGTTAGTGATAGTCTAGCATAATTGGAATACTATGTCAATAAAAAGGCTTCAATAAATAACACAATTTACCATATCTTTTACATCATACCGCTCTTTTGCTTGATTTTAGAGTAAAGCATATAATGATTCTTTCCTGTTCCTTTTACCTGATATAATGCTAGATCTGCTCGTTCTAAAAGTTCCTCATATTCTCTCCCATCCATTGGGTAGAGCGCAATTCCAACACTTCCGCTCACTTCGATTTTCTCTTCGTCTTTTCTAAACTGATGGGAAAGCGCCTGTCCTAATTCTGCTGCTTTATTTTCCACTTGCTTAAGGCTTGTTACATCTCTCATCATTACAACAAATTCATCTCCACCAATTCTCCCGATGATATCTTTAGAACGGAACATGCTTTCCACTCTTTTTACAAGGGTTACTAAGACATGATCGCCCTCTAGATGTCCATACGTGTCATTTACATGTTTAAAGTCATCAATATCAATGACAAACAATGCATGTTTTTCATATAGCCTGCTCGTGTGAATCAGCTGTTTTATCTTTTCTGCCGTAACACCTTTGTTATATACATTTGTTAATGGATCTCGCTGTGCTTTGAACTGTAATTTTTCCAACTCTCTCTTCTGAATATCAATATTAACAAATTTACCGATTACTCTGGCAGGTAGATTATCACTTCCACAAATGGTTTTTGCCCGGATATGGCACCACTTATAATCGCCATTGGCATCCTGGATTCGAAATTCATATTCTATTTTAGATTTTCCAATATGTAAAGAATTACAAAACTCGATAAAAACCGAACGATCCTCCATATGTACGTACTTCAGATTCACATAGGATTCTGTATAATTATAAATTGCCGAATTCCGTCCAAAAATCGTCTTGTATTTGTCTGCCGCCCGCATTAAATCCGTTTTAATATCATACTCAAATATAACGTCATTAGCCAATTCCGTTGCTACCCGATATCGCTCCTCCTCTAACTCTGCTTCTTTTTTTAGCCGTTTTTGTTCTTTCCTTTTCTTATTTACTCTCACTAAAAGCACTATTAAGCCTATATTTCCAGCAATGCTGAAAATGCCAACTACGGAAAGTATGCTTCTAGCCAATTCTAACGTACCATACAATCCTTATTTTCCCCCTTATTTGGCCTTGTTTACACAGTTTCAACATCTACTACTATTTTATACCAGCTGGCTTCATTTTTGTGCGCCTTTTTATACTAGTACGCACTTTTTTTTTACATCTTAATATTCCAATTGTATTGCATTAGCACAATGCTTAACACAAAGGAAAGCTTCACAAGGCTATTTTTTACCTCCTTGTGAAGCTTTTTTATTGTCCATTCACTTCTCGCTGCATGTTTTTTGAATGATGGCATTAACAAACAATCCAGCAATCATAACTCCTAGAAATGCTTCAATACCAATTCCTAACCTTGCCATGTCGGTAATCGGTACAATATCTCCAAATCCAAGCGTCGTAATGGTAACAACGCTAAGATATAACATACGAAAGAAATTATTTTCAACATAGGATGCATAGCCATCTTGGGCATTTTCGATCTTACGTAAGTTTTCATCTAACGCTCTTGAAACTTTAATTGCGAAGCTCCAGTTTTTTCCTTTGAATACCGGACTGATATCGATTAAGTCATTGGTTTCTTCTGATTTGATTGGATCATACACTCGGTTCGTCTGCTCTAACTTAGCGGTCTGCAAGACAGATTTATCCGCCATAATGATTCGTGTGCCAACAAGCTTTACATTATAGGAGATTGCATATTCCATATAAGCATGCTCCTCTTGATAAACGTAGGCTTCATTTGATAAGACATGTACTGTAATATCAAAACTTGGCTCTTTGTAGTTATAACGCTCTACCGCAATACTATCCACTTTCAACCTATATTTCTTATTATCGTCAATCATTATATATTTCTCTTTATCATCATTTTGAATTGCCGAAGATAAGAGCTGCTTAAACTGTCCCTTTACGACATTTTGTAAATCGTTAAATTCCTGTTCCTTCATTATATTCATATGATAAAACTGATTGGGCAGCATGCAGTAGCATACTGCAAATACAATAATCACTGTCACATATAAAAGAAAGCAGGCCAGTGGTGAACTAAATAATGCTTTGAAACTTTTTATCGTCATTCTTTCCTCTCCACATGCACAGGTAGTCTACTAATAAAGAGATTATTCAGTTTCTGCTTTTTTTATACGTTTTGAACACTACCTTGCCAATTGCTGTATTTTTTCTTCTCGTAAA
Source organism: uncultured bacterium (assembly GCA_905214875.1). Taxonomy (GTDB): domain Bacteria; phylum Bacillota; class Clostridia; order Lachnospirales; family Lachnospiraceae; genus KM106-2. Next base: position 17,127 of record CAJMNR010000012.1, read on the forward strand.
CGCAAGGACAAAATTGTTCCCACCATCATAAGGCTAATTAGGATTGTAAGTGGAATGGCCATGGAGCCCGATTCCGATTGTAATCCATATAATAACACTAAGAATAAAATACTTGATAAATTGCCTGACTGCATAAGCAAGCCATAGGAAGAGGCTTCTGGCACTGGATAAGCAAGCTCGGTTCCTAACTCAAACGCTACGGGTGCAACTCCCATCATAAAGAAACCAGTAAGTGCTGATGCAATTCTTAAGACGTTATAGTCTTTTGCATAAAATAACACACACATGCCAACGACGGATACCACTAAGGAGAACGTAATTACCGACTGGCGCTTTCCATATTTGTCAGCATACATAGGAATTAAGACTGCACCAACTAATCCAGCTATTATTATGACTCCGCCAAGTATGCCTGACTGTTCTGCTGTGATTCTCCTTGATACGAACATGTCTCCGATACAAGTCATAAGCGCATTAAAGATTCCTAATGCAATTAGCATGATCATTAGCATTAATACAAATGGCTTATTCTCTTTAATCTGTTCCAGTTTGGAAAAGGAAAATGTTTCGTCTGACCGTGAACTTTCTTTATATGTATTGTCTGTTTTCTCTTTTAAGAAAATGATTACAAGCAATGCCGTAACGATTCCAGCTCCTGCTAAGGCAAGTAAACTCTTTGTCATTCCCATTTTTGTTACCATAACTGGCATAAGCACCATTGCAACAATCATTCCAACATAACCTGCCATAGATATGATGCCAGTAGCGGTAGACCTTTGGTTCATGGGAAACCAGGTAGCTGCTATCTTTGTTGTATTATTTACAATAAAGGGCTGTGCTACTGCGAGTCCAAACTGGGCAATCACGACTAAATAAAAATTGGAACTAACTAGCGCTCGCATGGTTCCAAACACTGCCGTTAACAGTGCTCCAACTAACAAGGAAGCTCGAACCCCTTTCTTATCTACAAATATAGACACCGGTATGGATAGTACAATATACGTAATCATATAACTCATTGACAACAGGGCAATTGCAAAACTTGACACATGATAATATTCGGCTACATAATCTGAAATCGACGCAAATGTCAACCAAAAGATCTGTGTAATCGCACAGATTGGCACCATACATAAAAGGATTACCCATCGATACGAATCATTTCTTGTTTCCGACTTAGCCATAACAATCCACTCCTTATCTTAACAATCAAACTATAGGTTACATAAACTTCTCACTGAGAAGTTGCCAAACAACCAGAAGAAACACGCTCTTTGAGTTGTTCGCGTAAACAAAAAACGCCAGAATTCGAATACGAATCTGACGTCCTCGTCTAACATTTTATAATATTTTCTGTTACTATAGCACCAAAGTGGTGTTCTGTCAAATAAAACTAATTTAACCGTTCAATATATCCGTTAATATAAGGGGAATCCCCTTTATATTGTTCAATCTCTTTTCCTTGCTTACTAAGGTGAATGATGGCATTTCTTCGAATTACATTCTTTCCTCTCCAGCCACAGGACGTCTTACTAATGTTTTCTTTAAAATACTTATTATCCATGGAAGCAAATACCTCCGCTGACTCATTCATATATGGAATCGTCTGAAACTCCGGTAATGCACCTTTCTTCGCCTTCTCATTGTAAGGGCATTTTAACTGACAGTAGTCACACCCAAAGATATTTTCTTTTAGAAGCGACAGCTCTTTATCTGTTAATTCCTTTTTCTGTGTCAAATAAGACAAGCAGATATTTGGATTCACACGGCCCGCATTGATAGATTTCGTCGGACACTCTGTATAGCATCTTTTACACTCTCCACACTCCGCATGTTGCTTTACTTGTTCAAACTTACGTTGGTCTTCACAAGGGATTTCAAGATTTGTAATGATTTCCCCTAGAAAGACATAGGAGCCATATTCTTTCGTAATGATCATATTATTTCGCCCAATAAAACCGACTCCGGATAAATACGCAATATAACGCTCTGGTAAGGTGTTACTGTCAACAAGTCCAATTGCAGCTCCCCCTAAACCTTCGATATACTCGCAGATTTTTGTAAGATAGTTCATTACGACCTTGTGATAATCAGGGCGTTTTGTATAGGTGGAAAATCCGTTCTCGATACGTTCTTCTTCCTGCTCATAAGGAAAAGCGATTGAAATGATTGTCTTCGCATCTTCCATATAATGAAACGGATTGATTCGCTTTTCTATGTCAGACTCTTCAAATTCATTTTCTATGCTTTTTTCTTTTCTTTCTTTATAATAGTCTGTCAATTCCCCAAACACTCTGCACGGAATCATTCCAACCGTTGTAAGCCCTAACGAATAACAGTATTCTTCGATTTTCTTTCTTATCATATTACTCTCCAGTTTTTGGTATCTTTCTTTTCTGTTTTTCATTTTTTTCTATATTATATAGTAAAGATGGAAACCCTATACTTAAGATTTCGTAGTTCCAATCGTTGGCGGTCTATTTGTAGACTTTGTAAACTCCGCAATCGTTACAATTTTTATAAATGTAATTGGTTAACAAGCTGACCCATTCACACTTTTTTGAATGGGTCAGACTATTATAAGTACTGTACTACATACATTCTTTTTTCACATTTCTTTTATTAATAAGCAATCCGCCTAGCCAAACTGTTGTACTGCCAAACAGCATTGCTCCTAGTAATCCTACAATGAGGCTTACATTTGTAATATTTACGCATAGGCCAAAACAGATCATCAGAATGCTGATAATCCATGCAAGCATGACCTTTTGTCTTCTTTTCTTTATTCCTTCATATAAATTAGTTTTGTCCGTATATAAAGATACCGTTCCTTTTGGTGCAGAGAAAATTGAAAAACCATCCAATTCACATACCAAGTTCCAACCAGCTTCTTGAAAGATTCTCCGATACTCTTCTTTATCTTCCACATCCTTTTGGTAATCCATCTCATACACTAAGGACTGCGGCTCTCCTTTTATTAGTTTAAATCGTAAGGGAGACATGCTGTCTAGGATCCACCCCTCATTTGCAAACTCCGATAATTTCTTCAACATCTTCTTTTCGCAAATATCCCAGCCATAATTAGTCATATACTTAACATTCTTCATCTTTGATACCCTCCATTATTTTCTTACTCTGCTCTACCATATTGCGTCTACGCTCATAATCTTTTACTAAGATCTTTTTTCCATAAGAAGTAATTGTGTATACCTTTTTTTCTCCATCTAAAATTAACTCAATTACGCTTGCATCCACCATTTTCTTTAAGGATGTATAAAGGCTTGCTGGACCAATCTCAAATGTCTGATTAGAAAGTTCTTTTACCTTTTGCATAATTCCATATCCATGGATTGGTTCTACCATCGATAGCAAAATATAATAATTGGTATCTGTTAGTTGCTCCTCATCCAATGTTTTTCTACGTGCCATGTTCCTGCTCCCTTCATCAACCGCATGTATCATTTAATGATATATCATTTAATAGTATATTATTAAATGATATAGTTGTTGTCAAGTTAAATTTACTTTTTCTTCCTTTCAGGTGAGTGTGCATCACACGCCCCGCTTTTTGGGACATTTTTTATTGTTAGGAAAGAGCTCGACAGACAAATTTCCTCGTAACAATTAAAAAAAGCATGCAGATTTTACTCTGCATGCTCAGACTGTAGCCAAATGAAATCATATGCTTTCTGCAGTGACTTGCTTGGGGGAAAGTTTGAAAACCTTCGGTTTTCATTGGAATCGATATCCGGAAACCGCGCTTTTCGGATATCGGATTGGTGCACATAGGTCCTGTTTCTCAAGGACTTGCACGAAGGTGCACCAATCATCACCTTCAGCACTGGATGAAATCCTGATTTCATCCAAAGCTTGTCGACTGTGTCGACAAGCTGAGCATACAGATTTTGCTCTGCATGCTTTTTTTCATTTTATAACTCGTCTCTTGTAATTGTTGGTCTTCCTGCTACAACTGTTAAGTTTCCGTTTCTGCAACGAATTGCATCAATCATGGCTTTCTCACTCTTGATATCTTTTAATGTCACAAGATACATAAGTTCAAATAAGCTTCCCATATTTGTTGTCTTAACACGTTGTAATGTTACCTTTTTTGTATATTCCTCAAAAATATCATCAAAGATTTCTGTATAATCTAAGGATTCTGGAATTGTTACTTTAAGAGAACGTTCTGTAACCTTTTTCTCTCCGAAACTTGTTTTAGTTAATACAATCATTAATACACAAACGACAACTGTAAATACTGCTGCATAGAATAATAAGCCAACACCGGCTGCAAGACCGGCTGCCATTGCTAAGAATACAGCACTGATTTCTTTTGAAGTTCCAGGTACGGAACGGAAACGGACAAGACTGAATGCACCTAAGATAGCAACACTTGTTCCTAAGTTACCATTTACTAAAATAATGACTGCTTGTACGACTACTGGTAAAATTGTCAATGTAATTACAAAGTTCTTTGAATACTCTGTTGTCATCATATAGGTTGCTGCGATAATAAATCCTAGCAAGATCGATGCCCCCATACAAGTTAATAGTTCTAGTGTCGTTACCGATCCCATCGTAGTAATTATTGAATCAAACATTTTAATTTCCTCCAATTGTTTCTCTTAATTTCTTTTTATATACATTTCCATACTTCGAAAAAGAAGTCGGATAAATTGCTAACTCATTTAAAATGGCTGATAGCCATAACGGCATTGCGCCTGCAATCTTGATTTCCATCAAGCGAAATCCTTCTTTTAATAGAAGTTCCCCATGATCCCCATCTTCTAAGTTCAAGTCATAATCACGGCTTCTGATATTCTGATCAAACGTGATTCTTAATTCCGGATCTTCCTTGCCAAACATTGCTATACGGTCATACGCTATGTATACCTTAGGTACCGGTTTATAAAACTTTAAAAAGTATTCAACTTCCTTTTGAATCTGGCTTTCCCCCTCTGGTGGAATATTATGAAGGGTAAATTCCTTTGCTGATGCTAAGTCTAAGTCCATCCTTCTCTTATATACGATTCCTTTGTATTTTTTCTTAATTTCTAAAAATACTTTGCTCGACTCGGTTGGCACACCATAACTTCGTAAACGAAGCTTTTCCTTATATATTGGTTTTTCAAGGGAAGTTCGAATCAATTCGTCATGTTCAGTATCATAATAAATATTACAAATTGTATGAAGGCCATACGAATCGATATCCATATGTTCTTTCAAGCGTTCCATTAATATGGGGTAGGTTGCTTCCTCAACCATATATTTTACCTCTACACGTTGAAACACTGACTTGATATTTGACAACGTCATCACTCCTCTCTTGTTTTCATGTCTCTATTAAACCAAGTAAATATGTTTCAAATTTGTACGATTTGTGACGGAATCGTGAACTCAATATTTTGCATGTAAACTTACAAAAACAACAAAATAATCACAATGTATTCACGAACTTTTCATATTTTTTCATTAGGATAATACTATCAAAAAAACAACGCTAAACTATAGGAGATAGAAAAATGCATAATATAAAACGATTTTTAGGGAAAAAAGTTACAGTAACGATGATGACTGCTTTACTTGTTTCAAGTACACTTGTTGGCTGCAGTTCTTCTAATAAGAATACCGATCCTAATCCAACAGCTACAACATCTGCAACAGATTCTGCTGAAGTGGACTATTCCAATACGCCAACAGGAAAAGAACTTTCCGTTGAATTTAAAACAAAAGATACTAATTCTAATTGGAAAGAAGAATCTTATGAAACAATCACATTAAATGGAGATTCCATTCAATATGATGGAAAGAACGCAACCGTTTCTAATAGTACGATTACGATTACTGCAGGCGGTGTTTACCATATCACAGGCGATTTAACAGACGGCCAGGTTATTGTAAATGCAGCAAAAACTGATTTTGTCTGGATTGTACTTGATAATGCTTCTATTACTAATACAAAAGGTGCCGCCATCTATGCAAAACAATCTGATAAAGTGACGGTTACACTTGCAGAGAATTCTAAAAACACACTAACCGATGGCGAAACTTATTCGTATGAAGGAGAAGAAAAAGCACCTACTGCTTGCCTCTTTAGTAATGATGATCTTTCTATTAATGGTAGTGGACAATTAACCGTAACAAGTAATAGTGCTGACGGCATCTCTTCCAAAAATGATATTAAAATCGTAAGTGGTACGATTACCGTTAATGCCAAAGACGATGGTATTCGTGGAAAAGACTCTGTAGCGATTCAAAACGGAACGATTACAATTACAGCTTCCGGAGATGGTATCAAGTCTACGAATACAACAGAAGACGAGAACGGCTACATTTATATTGAAAATGGTACGTTTCATATTACCGCTGTAAACGATGGTATCCAGGCAGAAAAGAGCCTTTGTATCAAAGATGGTGCATTTACCATTACAACAAATGGTGGAAGTAAGAATGCTGTTCAAAAAACAGAAAATGAATTTGACCGAAGAGGCCAATTCCAACAAGAAGCTACTGCTACTGCAACTCCAGAAGCTACCACTACTGAATCGGTGAGTACAAGCTATAAGGCTGTAAAAGCTGGAAATAACATTTATATTACAGGTGGAACTTTTACCATTGACAGTTGCGATGATGCCATCCATTCCAATAATACAGTAAACATCGATCAAGGTACCTTTACTATAACAACTGGTGACGACGGTATGCATGCCGACAATGCGTTAACTATTAATAACGGAACCATTGATGTTGTTTCCAGCTATGATGGTTTAGAAGCTGCTGCCCTTACAATTAACGATGGAACAATCAATATCACAGCATCTGATGATGGTATGAATGCAGCTGGTGGTGCTGATAGTTCCCAAGGAAATGCTCCATTTGGTGGCGACAACTTTAAAGAAGGTACCGACTATTCCATTACATTTAATGGTGGTACGATTACCGTAAACAGTGAAGGTGACGGACTCGATGCAAACGGATCCATTTATCAAAATGGTGGTACAATCTATGTAAATGGTACGACGATGGGTGGAAACGGAAGTCTTGATTATGATAATTCCTATATCATAACAGGCGGTGTTTTAATCACTACAGGTTCCTCCGAAATGGCCCAAGCTCCTTCCACAGATTCTACTCAAAACTCCATGTTCATCCAATATTCCAATACGATGAACGCTGGAAGCGAAATCAAACTTGCTGATTCCAAAGGTGCAACTGTACTTTCCTATACAAGTACGAAAAACTTTACAACTGTAGTCTTAAGCTCCGCAGATATTAAGCAAAATGAAACGTATACGCTATACAACGGAGCAACAAAATTATGTACAATCACTCCAACAAGCTCCCTTACCTGTGTCACTGACAGCGGAGAACAAACTACAATCTCTGAAAATGCCCAAGGCGGCGGACGTGGTAATGGCATGAAAGGCGGCCAAGGCCAAGCAGCTCCAAATGGCGAGATGCCAGAAACCCCAAACGGTGAAATTCCAGAGGCTCCAAATGGTGAAATGCCAAAAGGCAGCTTCCAACCTGACGGAAGTTTCCAACCAGCACCAACCACATCCTCTTCCCCAACTGCATAAAATATGCATCTACTAAAAAAGCAGGAAACGACGCTATTTACGTTTCCTGCTTTTTATACATCTATTTTTCAGTTACTTTTTCTTCAATCACTGGTTCACATGTTACATGGATTCCTAGTTTCTTTAATAACTTAATATCTACTGCACTTAACATAACAGAAGCGTGCGCTTCACAGCCTCTTAATTTTGGGAGTTGTTCTAATGCTAATCTTGCTGTTGCATCAGTCGCAGCACTTGCGGATAATGCGATTAAGATTTCATCCCCATGAAGTCTTGGGTTTTTACTTCCAAGATATTGTGTCTTTAATGTTTGGATTGGCTCAATGGCATCTGGAGAAACTAAATGCACATCGTGGTCAATTCCTGCTAATACTTTTAAAGCATTTAAGATTGTTGCTGCTGTAGCACCTAATAGGCTGCCTGTCTTACCTGTAATGATTTGTCCATCAGGAAGACTGATTGCCGCTGCTGGTCCATTTGTAAGCTCACTTTTTTCTAATGCTGCAGAAATTACTTTTCGATCTTCTGGAGCGATTCCAGCTTGTTTCATTAGTAATTGTAATTTATAAACGATTTCTTTCGATCCTAAGCCTTTTTTCTGATCACATAACGCTTGATAGTAACGACGTATGATTTCCTGTGTAGAAGCTTCTACGCATACTTCATCGTCAACGATACAATATCCTGCCATATTAACACCCATGTCTGTTGGGGATTTATATGGGCTTACTTCCATGATTTGTTCAAACATAGCGTTTAATACAGGGAAGATTTCGATATCACGGTTGTAGTTTACAGTTGCTTTTCCATATGCTTCTAAATGGAATGGATCTATCATATTAACGTCATTTAAATCTGCAGTCGCTGCTTCATACGCAAGGTTTACCGGATGTTTTAATGGAAGATTCCAGATTGGGAATGTTTCAAACTTCGCATATCCTGCTTTTACTCCACGTTTATTTTCATGGTAAAGCTGGCTTAAGCAAGTTGCCATCTTACCGCTACCAGGTCCTGGTGCTGTAACAACAACTAATGGACGGCTTGTTTCTACGTATTCATTTTTTCCAAATCCATTTTCACTTAAGATAAATGGAACATTGCTTGGGTATCCTTCAATTGGATAGTGAAGATATGACTTAATTCCAAGACGAGTTAAACGTTCACGGAACTTATCTGCAGATGGCTGTCCAGCATATTTTGTTATTACAACGCTTCCTACCATAAGGCCGCATCCTTCAAACATCTCTACAAGTCTTAATACATCCAGATCATAAGTAATTCCTAAATCGCCACGAACCTTATTTTCTTCGATAGCATCTGCGCCGATAACAATAACGATTTCTGCCTGATCTTTCAATTCTAATAACATTCTTAGCTTACTGTCTGGCTCGAAACCTGGTAACACTCTAGAGGCATGGTAGTCATCAAATAACTTTCCTCCAAACTCTAGATATAATTTGTTGTCATATTGAGAAATTCTTTCTCGAATATGCTCTGATTGCATTTTCAAATACTTGTCGTTATCAAATCCGATTTTCACTTCTAATTACCTCACTCTAATGTACTTACTACTTTTGTATGCCTCACGAAACAGAACATAGTTCTGGACCTTTATTTATTATATGTTTTGCGCCCACTTCTATTTATAATGATTCACTCAGCTTTCAAAAATTAAGTTATCATTATATATTATCTATTTTAAAAAATCTAGACCTATTTTTATATTAAGTGATTTTTTTCTCTTGAAAAAGAAAGTATCAAAGACGAAAGGCACCGCTTTTTTGCAGTGCCTTTCGTCTATACTATATATTGCTTACTTTTTTGCAGATATCAGTTACCTTTTCGGCTGTCTTTGTAACGAGACCGAATACTTCTGTTAACTCATGAGCTGAATGCTTTTGTTCATTTGCAACCTTAGTAGAGGTATCAATACTTTCTCTTACTTCATCAAGTGATTTAATGATTCCTTCTAAGTTTTCACTGATTTTCATTGCAGAATCACCACTCATCTTAGAGAATTTTCTCATTTCTTCGGCTACAACGGCAAACCCTTGTCCTGCCTGTCCTACTCTTGCAGATTCAATGGATGCATTTAATGCAAGAATATTAGAATATTTTGCATTTTGTTGAATGGATGCGATTACAGTCGTCGTTTCATCAACATGTCCCTTAACCTTATCCGTAATTTCCTGTATCTTTTGCATTGTTTCCGCTAATTTTATAGAACCTGAACGAATCTCTTCAATAGATTCGTCCGTTTTGGAAATAGAAGTAGTAAGTTCATTTGCACTTGTAATGATTTCTTCTCTTTTTTCAGAAGAAAATGTATACGTAACAACTCCAACAACTTCTTTCCCATCAAAGATTGGAGTAATTGTTCCTTCAAATGCTATACCAAATACTTCTTTTGGCACTTTGTTATATGAAGGTATTCCTGTTCGAATCACCTCAAATATCTTATCATTTTTATCTTCTATTTGAAACCCCACTTCAAAATCAATACCAATATCTTTGTCTTTAAAGAATGCTTCTACAACTCCCTCTGTATTAAACACACACACTGCTGCGTCTACCGAACTCATTTGTTTGAATAATGGTATCATTTCAATTAAATTTTTTAATCTTTGGTTCATTTTCTTCCTCTCCCTAAGCTTTTTACATACACGCTCTATTAGATGTATAATTTATTCTATAATGTACGCGAAAGCAAAGTCAATAAAATCCAGCATTTTACATTGTGTGGTTTTTTCAATGTTGCTGAAGTAGCATTGGTACTACTGTAAACTTTTTTCATCTTTTCCCAAATAGGGGGTTGCACTATTTTTGTCAATGGTATATAATACCAATTGTGAGTGAGGTTACTACATACACTCCATAAAATATTAAGAAAGAGAGGTAATACTATGAACAGATTAAGTAACAGAAACATGTCAACTGAATACTCGAGTAAGATTACCTCGGTAATATGTAGATAGTATTAGAAATTATAATGCATTTATTTGCCGTGGCGTCTGCTACGGCATTTTTTTGTCATAAATGAAACAGCAACTCCTGCTACGCTGTTTCTTGTAAAAAGCCTGCCCTGCAGCGTCCGAATTACCGAGCTATTCATACTCGAACCCACATAATTAGAAAGTAGGAATATGTATGAATAGAGATTTAATTTTTATTAACATGATTATGAATAACAGCAGGAATGAAGTTGAGCAGCTTCCTGCATGGGCACGAGCTGAGCGCCTTCTTTATTGCGAAATTCCTTCAAAAAGGAACGCAACTAACACTCATCAACAGGTACATTTCACATTCGTAAAGCGAAACATTGCAGATAGCTTACGAAAACTAGCAAATAAGCTTGATCCATTACAAGTACCAACTAATAAGGTACGCGTTTAACAAAAGGAGATACCGCATAATTAGTAACGATTATGCGGTATCTCCTTTTTATTTACGCGAACAACGAGCCAAAGTGAGGCTTGCATTCCCTTGGCGACTGTCTCGCAAACTTATTTTTCTTGTTTTAGATGCTTGTCATCTTCGATTCGGTCATAAACAACCTGACCATCAATAATGGTATATAATGTGTTCGATTGTATTTCAAATGGACTTCCCGTAAAGATTGCAATATCTGCATCCATTCCTTCCTTAATTCGTCCAACCCGATCATCTACCTTGCAGATTTTAGCAGCATTACATGTAATGGCACAAAGTGCTTCGTCCTCTCCCATTCCCATCTTTGCTGCAAATCCTGCGCATATCGGAAGATATTGAATTAAAGAAACTGGATGATCTGTCATAATTGCTACGAGGATTCCCGCATTTGACAAAACACCTGGACTCTTTAAATCCGAATTCTGCACCTCTAACTTATTGCGGCTTGTAAGATGCGGTCCGCAGATTACTGGAAATCCACTTTTCTTTATCTCCTCTGCAATGATATGTCCTTCCGTACAATGGTCCAATGTCAAATCAAGATCAAACTCTTTGGCAATCCGGATTGCGGTCAAGATATCATCGGTGCGGTGAACATGCGCCTTTAAAGGAATCTTTTTCTCAAGCACGGGAAGCCACGATTCCATGCGAAAATCTTCCTCAAATTCTTCCGGCTTTGTCTTTTTCTTCTTTTTCTCATACTGCTTTGCCTTAAACAGTTCTTCACGCAGTAAGCCTGCAATTGCCATCCTTGTTGCCGGCATTTTATTCTGATTTCCATACTCCGTCTTAGGATTTTCTCCAAATGCGATTTTCATGGCTGCTGGTGCCTTCAGTACCATATCATCCACCGAGCGTCCATGAGTCTTAAGGAATGCAAACTGCCCTCCCACGACATTGGAGCTGCCTGGTCCTGCCATAATGGAAGTGATACCTGCCTGAATTGCGTTATGAAATGCTGGATCTAAAGGATTAATTCCATCAATCGCCCGAAGATATGGTGTCAGCGGATCCGTTAGTTCGTTACAGTCGTCGCCCTCTTTCCCTTTCTTTTCTTCAGTGATTCCAACATGGCAATGCGCCTCTATGATTCCCGGCATGATAAATCCACCTTTGGCGTCAATCACTGGCTCTCCTTCTGGGATTTCTATCATTTCACCTACATAAGCGATTTTCTTTCCATCAACCTTAATGCAGCCGTTATTTATCACTCGGCCATGATCCATTGTATGAATAGTTCCATTTATTATCCAAAACATAAAGCCACCCGTCTCCCAAATAATCTACTAATAGGATAACAATTTTGGTGGCTGATATTCATCTTATTCATATAACTTTAACAGACGTGCTCCATGGTTCGGAACATTTACTGACATTGTCTGTTTAAATGTTCCAAGCTCCCTATGTGTCCATAAGTCTTTTACTTGATAACCTCCATACAAGCCAAAAGTTCCAAAGGAAAACTCTACGTTTATCTTGCTGTTTGAGGTATTAAAGATAGCGATATATTTGCTGCCATCTTCATCGTCACTTGACCAAATGACAGTATCTTGTGTACGCATAATCTGTCTTGCACCAAAAGAGTGCTTTAAGAGGCGTAAGACTTCTTCGTTTGTTAATAACGATAAGGTCCACTCATCATTATCCCTTAGCTCTGCTCCTACCATCAAAGGGGAACGGAACATACACCACAAAGTCATCATGGTGACTTGCTCATTTTTTGTAAAATTGGTAAAGCGCTCGTTTTGATTGTAGCCTTCCTTATTAATGGCGATATGGCCAAGTGGAAGCATATCACAGTCTGGCCAGCATCCCTCTTTTACAAACGGACTCCAAACATTACAACGTTCAAACATATGATATAGTTGTGGCCAGTTATCCCAAAAGTCTCCGGTAATTCTCCACATATTCGCATTCTTGCAAAGATGGTTTGCTTCCTCAACGACTGCTGGTCCTGGTGACAGACTTAAGACAATGTCACGTCCACAATTGTCAATTGCCTTACGAATCATCTCGATCTCCAATTTTGCTGAGTATGGCTCCTGTGGCTTAAACTCTGTATTACAGATATCATCTACTTTAACAAAATCGATCCCCCATTCTGCATATAGCTCAAATAAGGAATTATAATAACTTTGTGCTCCTTCTGCCTTTGGATTAATGCCATACATATCCGTATTCCAAGAACAGATGGAATAGCTTTGTGCAATGTCTCTTGCTGTCTGGCTGCTTCCTTTAATCTTTGTAGCTGCGTGAACCGCCTGTCTTGGGATGCCACGCATAATATGAATTCCGAATTTTAATCCGAGGTTATGTACATAATCACAAATTTCTTTAAATCCTTTGCCGTCTTTAGCAGAAGGAAAACGATTTACTGCTGGAATAAGCCTAGAATACTCATCCATTTCCAGTGGATAAAAATGATTATATTCTGTTGATTTCGCCTTTGGTTCATACCACTGGATATCGCAAACGATATATTCCCACCCATATTTCTTTAAATACTTGGCCATATAATCCGCATTTCCCTTTAACTGCTCCTCCGTCACGGAAGCCCCGTAACAATCCCAGCTGTTCCATCCCATCGGTGGAGTCATTGCACATGCATTCTTGTCCATACTGTTTCTTACCTCCTAAAACACCTTTTTCTATTGATTTTCCTATGTCACTTCCCATTTGTCTGCTACCGAATATTATACCCCTCTTTTAGAATCATTTCAGCCATAAGTAAATATTCTACAAACGAAAAACAAGATGCCACATGCATTACTGGGACACCTTGTTCTCTATACCTTTTAAATAATACTTTATATGTTTTAAGAGCATCTTATTTCTGAAGTTACTACCAAAACTCCTTGCTCTCTTTTTTTATTTCCTCGTATGGTAACAATGTTGCCTCTACAATTGATAGTTTCGTCTTTTCAAGGAAATACTTTATCAAAAAATAGCCAAGGGCATATCCTGCACAAAATGGTAATCCCACAGGGAAGTACCCGCGTTGCTTGGCAATCTCATCTCCGTATAAATAGGCCGTTATGCCTTCCAGGCCTTGAACATTTCGCCCCTCTTTTAAAATAGGCTTACATGGACCAAGAATTGTCTCCTGATCCACTGCCGTTACCCAAGGACCTACTGCTTCCTCACCATACATCCAGGTTGCATAGTTTTCTGCCAACCCTTCATTGATCATCATCTCTTCTAATGTAATAGAGTTGCTCCATTTGATAAATTGAAATCTTACATTATGATTACATTCATGTGCCAATACGGCTGGAATCCTTTGTATATTTTCTTCACTTGGCAATAGCGATATGAAAATGCTTCCTGGAATACCGCCGTCTCCGCAACAGCCTTTGCTTAATTGCGTATAGATGCTTTCTGGATCCAGTAACAGAATCGTATATTTATACTCTTCCACCGCCAAGGGAACCTTTGCTTTTTCAAATGGCGCAATTGCTTTTTTTATTGATTCGGTACAACTTTCCCAAATCGATTCGTTACTTATTTTAGTAACCTCTTCTATAACACTACCATCAACCTTCTTTGGTTCTAGATAGCCTAGCATGGAACTTGCCATTACTACATCATAGCCGCCTTCATACTTTGCCTTTATTGGCACATGATAGCAGTCCCATTTATCTTGGAACTCCTTCATCAGATCATAACGGTAGATATCTTCCTTTTTCTCTTGTTTGGCATTTAAGATTTTGTTGTATACAATATCTGACCGTACTGCTTTTATTTTCATATACAAATCACTCCTTTCCCTTTCACGATACACTATTGCGTAACGTCAGAGTCAAGAGTGTTACATTCGCCAAGGATCTACGGATACATAATACATAGTTGCCTCTGCATTTGCGATATAATCTCCTGCTTCTACTATAGGCGCATTTTCATCTAATGCAGGCGTTTCATAAAATGTAAAGTTATCATCTGTCGTAATTCTTCCAGATAGCCAGCCTTGATGCTTATAATAACGGTTCGGTCCAAATGCAATGTCGTAAAATAGATTGCCTGCCGTTTCTCCTTTCTTATAATCATACAAAAAAGATGCCTTCGAAACGAAGACATCTTTTTACTAATCCAACTATTTCACTTTTACTTTCTTTGTTGTGGAATATTTTCCATATACTTTCTTTCCTGTTGAATCTGTCTTATATGCTCTTACCTTCACATAATAAGTCCCCTTCTTAAGAGAAGTGATTTTCTTGGACTTACCACTTAAATTCACCGTTTTAGAACTCTTGAATTTGGAATTCTTTGCATAAACAATCTGGTAGCCCTTTGCACCAGATACTGCTTTAAAGCTTACTTTCATACTGGACTTGCTTGTACGTTTTGCTGAAACGCCGCTTACCTTTGACACGCTTACCTTTTGCCATTTTGCATATAAAGTATAGTTCTTTTTGCTAGATGCTTTAATTGAAGTCACTTTATGTTTAAAGTTTTTCTCTGTATACCAGCCTTTAAATACATAATTTTTTCTTGTAGGGTTATACAGTTTTATTGTCCCTTTATTTGATTTATACGTTTTGACATTCTTAGAAGAATTATTTCCTCCGTTTGTCTTATATGTAATCTTATACGTTACAACAGCTGGTGCCTTAGTAAGACCTTTAATAGTAAAATGCGTATCACAGTAATAATCATCAGAATAACCTGCAATTCGTGCAGAATAGTTTCCGTTCTTTGTGATCGTAATGGAGCTAGTGTTTAATGCATTCTTTCTATCTTCGGTCTTCCAGAAGTCCTCGTCTGCAATGTTCTGATATACAGATGTTCCTTGAAGTACACGAATTGTACCTCCTGATAATAAATCAGTCACATAATTTTTGTCATACACAAATGTTACTTTTGCTGCTGTCTTTGCGCTATTGTAAGTAATTGACTGAACCTTGATTCTTGCAGAAGATGGCATAAATCCAACATATGTAGTTGTTGTAAAACCTTCTTCAAAACCATTCCAACGAGACACTTGATAATAATATGTTCCTGGATTTACATAGCAGGCAATTAATTCATTCGTATAACCTTTTTTTAGTTGGCTTGTTAATGCAGCATTTGTATAAAGTGTAATGTTTCCATATCCTTCTTCATTACTAAATCCCTTAATAAATAACCATCCTGATTGATTAACGACGATTTTATGTGCTCCTGCCTTTCCTGTCCATGCAGTATTAATCACGTCCACGCTAGAGGCCTTGACATCTGCATCAATTTTCTGTTGAAACTGATTAGGGCTTGTTATTGTACTATAAAATACAGATGAGCTCCCTTCCGCATTCGTTACTAATGCTGGTGCAAAAATTAATGCCATAGCAAATACACATATTGCACCGATTACTTTCTTTAATTCTTTCATTTTCATCCTCCTTATTACTTTTTCCGTCAAACAGTCTACCATTAATTAACAGCAGTATCAATAAATATGTAATTTTTTAGGCGAAATTGTGACCATTTTACTATAAGGAGGTATTTGAAAACAACTTGCGTAAAAAAGGAGGTATGTGCACTAATAAAATGCACGTCCTCCAATTTTCCTGATATTTCACTGTTACCTTCTTAGGAACGATATTGAATGTTATTTTTTTCCAGTGGATACACTGATTCCTGTAATTATAATCTTTGCAGTTCCTGGATTTACATTATTCTTGTAGATAACCCCATTGATCATATTAGCGCTAGCATCTACTGCCGAACTATCTACTGGAGTCCATTTTACAAATGGTCCACTAGTAAGTGTTCCAACATAATTGTTTGTAGAAACTTTGATCATTAGCTCGCTTAATATTATTACAAAAATAGGCGACCTTTTACTCTACGATTTTTTGAATCCAAACACCTTTCTTCACTAAAACAAACCCAATCACGCATTTTACAATTTCGATTGACTGACAAATAAAATACACCATTACAATGGAAATTGACGTAAAACGAGTCAAACAAAATGCAAGCGGTATGGTAACTGTCCATACAAAGAAACTGTCAAAGATAAACGTGATAACTGTTTTTCCACCGGAACGTAGCGTAAAATACGTACAATGTGTCAATGCCTGTAGCGGCATGCAGACTGCAGCAACTACAATAAATTGTTTTGCAAGTTCCTTAATCTGAGCGGATGTATTGTATAGTTCCGGGAAAAATGGCGCTACCACTACCATGATTGCCCCAACGACTACGCAGCTCATAAATGAGAAAAACATCATTTTGTAAGCAGAATCCTTTGCTTCTTCAAACTTTTCTGCACCTAGCTGCTGTCCAACAATAATTGCCACAGAATTTCCAAGCGCAATAAATACGATGGTAAATACATTATTAATCGTATTGGATATGTTCATTCCTGCAACAACCGATAGTCCTCTTACCGAGTAACATTGCATGATTGTTGCCATCCCTGCCGACCATAAAAATTCATTTACAATCAAAGGGGCACCTTTTACAAAGATATGTCCAACTAAATTTCTTGGAATATGCATCGAGCGATATGCCTTTTCAATAAATGGATTTTTCTCATGATTTACATGTGTCCATGCGATAATCAAAGCACATTCTACATAACGGGAAATCACCGTAGCAAGCGCTGCACCACGAACTCCAAGTTCCGGTGCGCCAAACTTTCCAAAGATCAAAATATAGTTTAAGATACAGTTAAGTACAACGGCCGAAATGGATGCAACCATAGGAGGTAACGTCTTTCCACCTTCTCGAAGAGTACTCGCATACGTTTGAGATACGGCATAAGGAATCAGCCCAAATAACATGATAAATAAAAACTGTTTTCCATAATTTAGTGTCTCATCAATGCTTCCAACATCTCCACTTCCTTTTAAATAAAAGGAGATTAATTCTATCCGAAATATCCAGAATACAGCGATTGCAAGAGCACTCGCAATCATGCTTGTCATTATTTTAAAACGGAATGTATGACGGACGCCTTCGTAATTCTTCTCTCCCCAAAACTGGGCACCAAAGATTCCTGCTCCTGAAATTACACCGAAGATACTAACATTGAAGACTAGCATCAGCTGATTGACAATCGCAACTCCAGACATCTGTTCCGTTCCTACCTGGCCGATCATAATGTTATCTGCAAGACTTAACAGATTGGTAATTCCATTTTGAATCATAATTGGAATGGCCAGCGCAAGGACTGTCATATAAAACTTCTTGTTTCCTATAAATTTTTTCATCTTGCCCTCTTATCTAGTGTCTAAAATAGTTACATGCGCTATTATACCTAATATTAAGTGGCTTTTCTTATTCGTGGTGTCCACAACCGTGACTTCCGCATCCACCTTCATGATGTTCCCCATGGTGATGGTGATTACATTGTACATCAGGATTATATACTAAAGCATCTTGTAACAATTGATTTACTGCTTCGTCTGCATCTCCTGTTACACCGCCATATAATTTGATTCCTGCTTGCGCCATTGCGTCCATAGCTCCACCGCCGATACCGCCGCAGATTAAAACATCAACGCCGTTTTCCACAAGGAATCCAGCAAGCGCTCCATGGCCTTTCCCATTAGTTTCTACTACTTGGCTGTTCACGATTTTTTTCTCTTCCACATCATATACTTTAAATGCTTCTGTCTTTCCAAAGTGTTGAAAAATTTGTCCGTTGTCGTATGTTACTGCTACTCTCATCATATTCTCCTTTTTCTCTGCTATTTTTATTATTTCAGTTCTGAAATGACACCTGCCATACCCAAAACATGCTGCACTTCCATCACATATTTCATAATTTCCGCCAGCAATCTGTAACTCCAGCCCATTGACCAAACATTCTGCAATTTTAACTCTAGCACTATTATAAATTGCCTGCGCAGTTGTCCTTGCTACGTTCATACGAACCGCACATTCTTCCTGCGAACTTCCTTCTAAGTCAATCAATCGAATACTCTCGTACTCATCCACTGTCATTATAATCTTTTGCCTTCTTGTCCTTTGATTCCCTTTGGGACCAAAGCTATCACAAGATGGCTCCGTACAAATGCGACGTATTTTGCTAGGTCTTGGCATAGAACTCCCCCTTTTATTTCTGGCATATGCCATTTATTCAATTATATCAGTATAGGATACAATGTCAAGGTGACTGTTCAAATTGTTCTCTTTGTAAACGTTCCTGTGCTACTTGCTCTATCAATTCCTCAATTCGATTCTTTTTATGAGGAACATTTCTAGCATATCTTTTGTCATGTTGAAAGATATAAGGCAGCACATCATAGATATTGTCAAAGTCTAACTTTTGAATGTGAAATCCTTCATTTACGTTATGATTACTTTTACGGCTTATTTTTATCGAAGCAATACGTAAATTTTTATGGAATATTTCTTTTATCTTACCTTGTTCATGATATATTCTCCACGAAGAAATCGGTGTCTGAATAAAAACGATGCCATCACAAAATTCACACTTCATTTCATAATTCTTACAAATATTTCGTACTGTATTTTCAGAAAAATGATTCTCCTGAATCGTGGTTTGTGTGTTTCGTTTTAGCCTAATCACTCTTACCATATGACCACAACTCTTACATAATCGATATCCGTCAAACAAACAGCTTAGCAAGTGATACTCTAACTGTTGTCTTTCTTTTTTAATCACATACCTACATGTATGGGTATGCACGACCACAGATTTTTTTAAAGATACCAATTGACTGTTATTCCTTTTACATTTCTTGATATATACATATTTTATTTTATAAAATAAATTTCTTAAGTAGGCAGCATCCTTCTTGGCGTTATGAAGCATATAAGGCTCATAGCAGAGGCCATATTGGTTCATCATATACTCAAATCCCAATTTTCTCTTTTGTCGATAAAGGAAAGAAACCATGTCTTGTAATACGATCACATTATGTTTTGGCAATTGTAATCTCTCATCTAGAATTGCCTCTTTTAAAACTTCATATGTATAACGGTTCCAAACAACCCATGTCTCAATCTCGGAGCCAAACTCCAAAAATCGCTTCAGTGCTTCTTTTCGCCCCATCCCATTTTTTAATTTCTCTTCTGTTAAATGCATGATCGTTAGTGTTTCCACTCGAACAAGTTGAATATCCCTAGGCTGAATTATTTGATAAAAGGTAACATTCTTTGACGAAGGTCCATTCGAATCTATACAACCTATTTGTATTATTTCTTTTTTTCCTAATTCCTGTATCTCATGCCATTCAATATCTATAAATAAGTATCTCATACACTCAGCTTCTCCTATTCCTTACTTTTACTTCTGATTTTAGCAAAAAATACGCGATATTCATTTGGTACTTTATACCATTATCAAGTGTTTCTTTTAACTATTCTGCCTCTCAGTTGAGTGCCATCCTTTTTTTACTTGATTGGAGGCTTGTCAAAGAGAAGTTTCTAAATCAAGCAAAAAGAGCTTCCTATGCTTACAATTCCATCATAGAAAACTCTTTTCTTCCATTCCATCTTTATGTCAAATATGGTAAGAATACATTTGCCAATCCCAAAAATAAGAAAAATCCTAATACATCGCATTATATACAATATGTTGGTTCTTCTATTATTTCTATGCCTCCGGCAACCAACACTCTTTTCATATCTTCAGGCAATGGTGCCTCTATTTTCATCATTTCACCCGTAATCGGATGACTAAAGGAAAGCATGGCCGAATGCAGTGCCTGCCGCTCCATGCTCTTACAGCCTTCATTGTATAAGAAATCACCAAGCAGAGGATGACCAAGATAAGACATATGCACACGAATCTGATGAGTACGCCCCGTTTCCAACTTCAATGCAAGTAAGGATACTTCCTTTTCTTCGTACTGAAGCACCGCCAATCGTCGATAGTGTGTAACTGCTCTCTTTCCATTTACCAAATCCACCTGCCGTTCAATCACGCTTCCCTCTTTTCGTCCAATCGGCAAATCCACCACGCCTTCTTCTTCCGTCACGCCCTCTACAAGCGCCATATACGTTCGATGAATCGCTCGATTCTTCACCTGCTCAGATAAAATTGCTGCACTCAGCGCATTCTTTGCAAGGATTGTTGCTCCTGTCGTATCTCGGTCCAAACGGTTAATGCAGCGAAACACATACGCTTCGCCTTTTTTCATAAAATAGTATGCAACCGCATTTGCAAGGGTATTATGATAATTATTGATTGATTGATGCACCGGCATGTTATGGGGCTTGTTTATTACCAGGATGTCCTCATCCTCGTAGAGGATGGATAGATTGCTCTCAACTGGAAGAATAGATTCCTGGTCTACAGTTTCTTCGATGGTGATTTGTAAGGTGTCTCCGGGATGAAGTAGCTCGTTTACACAGGCGTGAGTCTGGTTCTTTAGGATGCCTGTTGGGGTCTTTTTTAGGGCGTTTATTAGGGTAGTGGAATAGGAGTGGTGTTTTAGGAAGGTTGAGATAGTTTGTGGTGAGGTATTTTGTGGGAGGGTATAGGTTAGGGTTCTTTGCATGGGGATCTCCTGTGTGTTTTTTTGTCGATTAATAGTCAATATAAAATTATTTTAACATAATATTAGAGAATATATAATTTATTTTTTTAAATTTAAAATAGCATAATTTCTCCATTCATATTTTCCCTTCATAACTGTCATACTAAAAATGAGCGCAGAAAATGTTGAAAAAAGGAGATAAACATGAAAACTTTAAGAGATTTATACAAAGCAGGCAACGGTCCATCTAGTTCTCATACCATGGGTCCAACAACCGCTGCCAGAATGTTTCTAATGGAATTTCCAGATGCAGACTCTTATAAAGTAATTCTATATGACTCTCTTGCTAAAACAGGTAAAGGGCATCGTACGGATCGTGCTCTTTACAAAACGTTTGAGCCTCACGAAGTTGAAATTATATTCGACAAGGAAACTACCGGTCTTCCACACCCAAATACATTAGACTTCTATGCTTATAAAAACAAGGAACAGGTTGGATACTGGCGTGTCCTAAGTGTCGGCGGAGGCGCAATTCAAATTGTCGGCCGCGAACGAGGTACACTTCCTGAAATCTACAAACTAAATTCATTTGCAGAGATTTCTGATTATTGTCGCTCACATAATATTAGAATCTGGCAATATGTAGAGGAAGTGGAAGGACCTGAAATATGGGAATACCTATCCGATGTTTGGTTCGTCATGAAGACATCCATTGCCGAAGGCTTAGCCGCTACTGGTGTATTACCTGGTGGAATTGGACTAGAGAGAAAAGCAAACTTTCTATATAACCAACGCCATATTGACGAATCTCCACAGACAAGGGAAAACCGCATTGTATGTTCCTATGCCTATGCCGTTACTGAACAAAATGCGGATAATGGTATTGTAGTTACTGCTCCAACCTGCGGCGCTTGTGGTGTCGTTCCTGCAGTTTTAAGATATATGCAAGAAAAACACGGATTCGAGGACATTGAAGTAGTCCATGCATTAGCAACTGGAGGTATTGTTGGTAACCTGATCAAAACGAATGCCTCTATTTCAGGTGCAGAGTGTGGTTGTCAGGCCGAAGTCGGATCCGCGTGTTCCATGGCTGCCGCTGCTCTTGGTGAGTTATTTGGTGCTGGACTTAACCAAATCGAATACGCTGCTGAAGTTGCAATGGAACATCACCTTGGACTTACTTGCGACCCAATTAAAGGATTGGTACAGATTCCTTGTATCGAACGTAATGCCGTTGCCGCAATGCGTGCCATCAACGCGCTCACAATTGCCAACTTCCTTACCGACACAAGAAAAATTTCTCTTGATATGGTTATCAAAACAATGTACGAAACAGGAAAAGATATGCATTCCCACTATAAAGAGACTTCTCAAGGTGGACTTGCTAAAACTTATGAATCATAGTATGTTTACAAAAATGAACACCGCGTAACTACTTCTTCTTTTAGAAAAAGGGCTTGTCACATGATAAATTTCATGTAGCAAGCCCTTTCTCTCTATCTTTTATTTACCTCTATTGCTGGCTGTGGACTGCTGAAATATTTTTCTCATGTTCCACCAATTGTTTTCTGCTCTTTACCATTTCATTGCGACTCAATGTATCTCGATTCCATAATTGCACTTGGTTTCCCTGCGCAAGTTGAATGGCACTGCTTGTAAAATAGTTGTTCGTAACGACAAGTGCTGTCTTCGCACCATACATTCGTTTCGATGCATACACTTCCTGCACTGCCTGAATTCCAACCTTGTCACTGTAGCATTTTGCCTGAACCACCGTAGTCTTCCCTTTCTTATGCAAGACCAAATCAGCGCCATAATCATGAGACTTTGGCGTTTTCTCCACTCGATAACCTAACTCTGAAAAATAATGATACAAATAGTCTTCGAATTCCTCACCGCTCATTTGATCGATTTCTGCAAGTTCACGCTTCACAAACTCCGACTTCTCCCTGATTAACCAATATACAACGCCTACGGTGCTTACAATAAGCAAAAGGATAAGCCCATACTCTTTCAAGAAAAATCCCATAAATTTTGGAATCTTCTCAAGTGCAGTGACAAAAGCCACTATTCCAAGAATAAACCAAATAAGATTGTTATCGCCTTTCTTTCCCAATTTTCTCACCCTAACATAGTATTATGTTAATTAGTTTGAGAAATTTTAGTGGAATCTATGCATAAAAAGTTGGAGTATGATTTATTTCCTACACTCTTCACAAATCCCATACAACACCGTTCGCACAGGATTCATCTCAAAGCCATGATGCTCTAACACATGTTCTTCAAGACTCACCATCTCGTGACAATGCAAGTGAATGAGCTTTCCGCATTTTTCACATTTGCAGTGAACGCAGGCTGGCTTGTGGCACTGTTCTTGATTGCCTAGATATTCAAAGCAGGCGCTTGTTGTGCCATCGACTGTGTATTTTGCAACCAAACCTTCTGCTACCATACGCTCCAAGTGGCGGTATACGGTCGTCGTACCGATTGTCACGCCTTGCTCTTTAAAATACGCACAAATGTCATTTACTGTGACATGGCTGCCGACTGGAAGTGATTGCAAATACGACTTAAGCTCTGCCATTTGCTTTGTTTGATATTGTGTTTTACGAGCCATAGGTTCCGCCTCCAGTAGATTAAAGTTTTTTCCTATTATAGCATCTCCAAAAAGAAAGTCAATCTATGTAGAATTATAGGCTACCTCATCATAATGGGGTAGCCTAACTCTATTTTCTATGGAAGCTTATTCTTTGTTGTTGTATAATTTCTGTCATGACATTCTGTGCATTCTAATGTAATTTTCGTTCTCAATTTAAAGCCTCCTTTAGTACCTCTACGTTGTGTTCCATCAAACTCATATAAGTAGCACCAGCTTCAAAATCATCTTTTGTTACATTGTGAACTGCATTTAAAAGTTCACTTTTCGCACCGGTTGCTTCACAAATGGAATTACAAACTTGTTCATTGGATAACTCGATATGGAACACGACAGGAATCTTATCCTTCTTCACCTTATCATTTAGAAATGCAATGGTTGCCGCACTGGCTTCCGTATCGGTGGAACACCCCGGAAATGCTGCATAGTAAGTAAGACCATAGGCATCTGCAAAATATCTAAATGGGAAGCGGTCGCCTACGATGATTTCTTTTCTTTTGGCATTGCTTATAACATCCTGAAACTTTTTATCAAGCTCTGTAAGCTTTGCAATGTAAGCGTTTGTGTTGCTCTTATAGTCCTCGGCATTGGCAGGATCAATCTGGCAAAGATGATCGCATAATTTCTGTACAATGAGCATTGCATTATTTGGAGATGTCCAAACATGTTCATCGTATTCAACTTCGTCGCCCTCTTCTTCCTCTTCCTCTGCTGTCATTCCTTCTACTGTCTTTTCCTCCACAAGACTTACGCAATCCATTAGTGTTACTACATCCGTCTTTTTTGTATCAACACAGCTAAGGATTTTTTCTACCCACGCATCGGACTCTCCTCCTACATAAACAAACATATCGGAATTGGTCACGTTTTTAATATCTTGTGGCGTTGGTTCAAAGCTATGACTTTCTGCGCCTGGAGCTAACAACATCGTTAGGTTAATGTGGTCTCCTCCAATCTGACGCAAGAAATCATATTCCGGGAAAATGGTTGCAATCACATTTATTTTATTCGAAGAATTTTGCGTACTCTCTGTTTCTTTACTTTCTGTTTTATTCCCGCATGCAGTGAAAGCTACCATGGACATAATGGACATAACAACAAGCAAAATTACTTTATTCAGTTTTTTCATTTCTATTAGACCTCCAAAATATAAGATTTGTAACATGGCGTATTTATGTATAAATCGCCGGATTATTTACAAACTATATATTTTAATCGTCTAGCCTTACTTTATCTAATATGAGTGTTCGCTTTTGAAAGGAGTTTAAGAATAAAACCACTACTTTTCGAATCGTAGTAGCCAATAAGAAACTGCATATGACAGCCAAAATTGCTCCACCAATCTGGCTTAGCATTGTTTCTGCAACCTGTAGTTCATGACAAATCGGACATTCTATCCCTGTACATTCATGAACAAAATGATTGGATTCGTAGTGTAAATAATATTGTGCTGTAAAAACGATGATAAATGCGAGAAGGACAGCTATTGCTTTTTTTAGTAGAATTTTATTTTTCATATCAACTATTCCTCCCTTTCTTTTTCCGTTTTCTAAGAACGTTAAGATTACTATGTATTAAATGCAATTTGAAAACGTTTTTCATTTTACGCTTTTTCCTTTCACCTGTCAATAAATATCATTGACAAAATAACTTATGTTACATATAATACTAAAAATAGATATTCTAATTTTAGAACATTTGGAGGTCATATGAAAGGATTAGAGGTTTTTCATTTAACAAGAAGAATAATGAATGTTTATGAGGAAAGATGTTCCTCTATATGTAAAGCAAATAATATAAATCAGAATTGCCTGGATGTCCTTCTGTTTCTTGCCAACAATCCTGAATACAATACAGCAAAAGATATCTGTGAAGTTCGAGGAATTAAAAGCGGAATTGCTTCTGTTGTAGTCGAAAAACTGATTAAAAAAGGGTATCTGGAAAGAAAAGTAGATGAACACGATCGACGAATAAATCGAATCTTTATAACCGAAGCAGCTAGCGAAACTGTCGAACAAGCACAGAAGATACAAAAAGAGTTTTTTATTGAACTATTAGAAGACGTGACTGCGGAAGAAATTGAAGTGTTCAAGCAGATGCTTGGAAAATTAGATGACAAAATAGAAAGGATGAATAACTAATGGACTTTTTAACGATTCTTGTATGTTTCATCGGTGGGCTTGGCGCCGGGCTAGGAACCGGTTTAGCAGGACTTTCTGCTGCCGCTGTCATTTCCCCAATGTTAATTACATTTTTGGGTATACCGGCGTATCAAGCAATTGGAATTGCGTTAGCATCGGATGTTCTTGCTTCCGGTGTCAATGCTTACACATATGGAAAAAATAAAAATATAGACCTTAAGAACGGCCTGCTCATGCTTGCATCTGTTCTTGTCTTTACACTTGTAGGAAGCTTTATTTCCTCAAAACTTCCAGATTCTGCGATGGGCAGTTTTTCTAAATGGGTAACCATCCTTGTAGGTATTAAATTTATTTTCAAACCGGTTATGACAACAAAAGAGAACTTGGAACATAAAAGTGAATCAACGAAACGAATACAATCTCTACTCTGCGGTACCTTAATTGGTTTTATCTGCGGATTTGTCGGCGCCGGCGGCGGTATGATGTTGCTTCTTGTTTTAACAAGCGTATTAGGATATGAGTTAAAGACAGCAGTCGGAACTAGCGTTTTCATAATGACATTTACTGCATTAACAGGAGCAGTTTCCCACTTTGTAATCGATGGACTTCCACGATTTGGTCTTCTATTGCTATGCATGATTTTTACCTTGTTATTTGCTAGAGTCGGTGCAAAATGGGCAAATAGTGCAAATATAAAAACGTTAAACCGTGTAACAGGTGTTGTTTTAAGTACACTTGGTATTATAATGATTCTTTTTTAAGATTTAAAATCTCAAAATAACACAAAAAATCAGCCCGTACTCTAACGGGCTGTTTTTTGTTTCGTACAACTTTTCTCGTTCCACGAAAACAAATTCTCCTATTATTTGTATGTCTTTACAAACTTACCAGCTTGACGGTTTCCCTCACAAAACCATGAAACCTCATACTCCGGAGTGGAAGAATATTTCTCTAGTATTTCATCATTTGACATTGTTGCAGCCTTATCTAACCCCTTCTCTCGAGCTTTTTGTACAAGCTTTGCAATCTCCTCTTTTGTAAATGGCTCACTTTGTAGTCGTACATAATTTGGATCTCCATACATATTAAACATTGTCTGAACGCCATTTGTCGGATCTCTATCCAAATCATTTATATAGTATCTTGTGTTACTCACTTCATACTTAGACACCCCGTCCCATGTAAAACAACAACAATCAAGATTATTGTCGTAAACCGATGGATTGCCTTCCCCAAGCTTTAAAGTCAACTGTGAAATAGTTAGGCGATTGGAGGAAAGCCACTGCAAGACTTGAGATGCATTACGAAGAGAAACGTTCTCCTCTGTGCTGTCTAAAATTATGGATGGATTGGCACCAAATGCATAAACTGCAACGGGGTTTAATTCAAATAGCTCCTCAACTAGTTTAAAGAAGTATTCAAATCGTCCAGGCTTGCTTAAATGACTGATTATCATCTTCATTTTTTGCTCTTTTGAGCTCTTTCCAACCACAATAATTACAATGCAGGAGGTAATGCTATCACAATAATAGACTGCTTTCTGTGACATAGTGGATAAGTCAGCAATGTAATAGTTATCCTGATTTATATAGTATACATAAGAATAGTTAGAAACACTTCTAAGTACAGCCGGTTTCATATGAGTTTGCCCTCTTTCTTAAATTCATAAATAGTGCTCACTTTTAAGTATGATATATGTACTTCAAATTTATTTATGGAAGCTTGTGAGGAATCAATTAGCGTTCGCTCGTTTTTTTGCTATCATAACCAAAAGAGCGTCGCAACCAAGCTACATAAGCCCAATTACGACGCTCCTTCTTCCTTTTCTATAATTGATCAAATATAGAAGTCTGCTCTTTCAATTCTTCTACGATTTCAGAGTTTTCATCCATACTTACTCGAATTGTCTCCATTTCTCCAACTAATGTTTGGATGCTATTTGTCACACCATTAATTCCATCGACACCTTCATTTACAGAGTTTGTAATTACACTGATGGATGCATTGATTTGAGCAATTACGTTTCGTAACTCCTGTGTCCGTTCTGTAAAATGATTCATTGCATCCTCGATATAAATAGAACCATCTTTATAGCGTAAGCCATTTTCCACATTTACTTCAAACTCATGCATAATGTCCTGAGCTAAATATGTGACTAATTCTTCTGCATTATTTGCAAGATTCGTTACTGCATCTGTCACAAGTAAATTAATTTCTTGAATACGGTTTGCAGTCACGCTACTAGAATTAGCTAATTGCCCAATCTCGTTAGCAACTACTGCAAATCCTTTTCCGGCTTCACCGGCTCTTGCCGCCTCAATGTTTGCATTTAATGCAAGTAGATTTGTCTGTTGCGCAATGTCTAGAATCTCTTGTGTTAAACTATTGATTTGTTCTACACTCTTACTATCCTCTATTGCTTGATTTAATACAGTAAGGATTTCATTTACTTTTTCTTCTGTCTTTGCCAATTTTTCTTTTGCATTAGCTTCCATAGCCTCTGCATTTTCCTTGATCTTTTTCGTATAGGAAGCAATCTCTTTTGTTCGATTGGCAATTTGATTTACTTCTATTGTAACTGCTTCTGAATTATCGTTGATTTCATTAACACTGCTAGATACTTCTTCCATACCAGCGGATAACTCCTCTGATAACGCTGATAACTCATTTGCTCCCTCTTGAGATGAAGCAACGCTACTTAATACTTCTGTTACTACTTCATCCATTTTTTCAGAACTTGTTACAATCGTCTTTAAACTTCCTTGTAACGTTTCAATGAAGCGATTGATTCCCTCTCCTAGCGAACCAATTTCATCGTTATACAAAACTTCTACTCTCTTTGTTAAATCGCCTTTTCCTGCATCAATTTCCTCAATAATTGTAGTAACCACCTGATTCGTAGCAATGGTTGGCTTAATTATTCTCTTCATTAGAAGGAAGATGATAAAGCTCCAAAAACTAAATCCTATGATACAACACATTACAACCACAATCCATGCCTCTATATAGGTATTCTCAATTTCCTTCTTCTCTCTTTCGATTGCTTTGCTTTCAATATTATTAATTTCATAGATTGCATCTTTTATTACTTCGATTGGCTCTTTTAACCCAACCTCTGATAACTGATAAGCTGCATCGTCCTCATTTTTTTCACTTAAAACTATAATTTCTTGTGAAGATTTTTGAACGATCTCATATTGTTGTTTAAAAATCTCATACTGATCTTTTGATGCTTGAGTAATAAACTTATCAAAATAATCCATTTGATTTGGAACGACTTTAAATAAATGTTCGAGATTTTCTTCACATTTCTTCATGGTTTCATCATCTGGAGCTAAGATATGATATAGCGTATTCTCTTGGATATCATTAATATTATCCAAGATTTCATCTAAGCTCAATACGGTATTAACATTCACATCTACGATCTTAGTTGCCTTATTACCAATTGTTCTGATTCGGTTGATTAATAAAGCATTGGTTATTGATATAGTGATTGCCAATAGTATTAACGGAAAAATCATTAGTTTCTTAATGTTCTGTTTTCTCTTGTTGTTCATTATAACTTTCTCCCCCTTATTTAGGCATCAAATATTTTCCCTCTATTTTTATCGACATATTTTGTGTTTATTTTACATTTATTTAAAATAATTGTAAATTAAGTGCAATTCCAATAAACAAAAAAGCAGTTACCTTGTTGAGATTTTTTCTATCACCAAGATAACTGCCTTTTTTCTCCTCGACACCTATATGTTATACGAGGATTTTATTGCAATATATACTCTTTATTCAGTTGTAGGTTTATAGTTGTGGACCAGCAGCAACTAATGACTTGCCTAGTTCATTGCCTTCATATTTTTTGAAGTTCTTATTAAAACGACTTGCAAGATCTTTTGCCTTTGTTTCCCATTCGGAAGCATCAGCATATGTATCACGAGGATCAAGAATGTTAGAATCTACGCCTGGAAGTTCGGTTGGCACTTCAAAATCAAAGTATGGAATCTTCTTAGTAGGTGCCGTTGTGATGGAACCATCAAGGATTGCATCGATAATACCACGAGTATCACGAATAGAGATACGTTTTCCTGTACCATTCCATCCAGTGTTAACTAAGTATGCTTTCGCACCGTTTTTCTCCATCTTCTTAACTAATTCTTCTGCATACTTTGTTGGATGTAATTCAAGGAATGCCTGACCAAAGCAAGCGGAGAATGTAGGTGTTGGTTCTGTAATTCCACGTTCTGTACCAGCAAGTTTAGCTGTGAAACCAGATAAGAAATAGTATTTCGTCTGTTCTGGAGTAAGAATAGATACTGGTGGAAGTACACCAAATGCATCAGCAGAAAGGAAGATAACGTTCTTTGCAGCTGGTGCAGAAGAAATTGGACGAACGATATTTTTAATATGGTCAATTGGATAAGAAACACGAGTATTTTCTGTTACGCTCTTATCATCAAAATCAATCTTGCCATCTTCAGCAATTGTAACGTTCTCTAAAAGTGCATTACGTTTGATTGCATTGTAGATGTCTGGTTCAGATTCTTTATCAAGGTTAATAACCTTAGCATAGCATCCACCTTCAAAGTTGAATACACCGTTGTCATCCCAACCATGTTCGTCATCACCGATTAAAAGACGTTTTGGATCTGTAGATAATGTTGTTTTTCCTGTACCAGAAAGACCAAAGAAGATTGCAGTGTTTTCACCGTTCATATCTGTATTTGCAGAACAGTGCATAGAAGCGATACCTTTTAAAGGAAGGTAGTAGTTCATCATAGAGAACATACCTTTCTTCATTTCACCGCCATACCAAGTATTGATAATTACTTGCTCACGGCTAGTAATATTGAATACTACAGCAGTTTCTGAGTTAAGACCTAACTCTTTGTAGTTCTCAACCTTTGCTTTAGAAGCATTGTAAACAACAAAATCTGGCTCGAAGTTTTCAAGTTCTTCCTCTGTAGGTTTGATGAACATGTTTCTAATGAAATGAGCCTGCCAAGCAACTTCCACAATGAAACGAACAGCCATTCTTGTATCTTTGTTTGCACCGCAGAATGCATCTACAACAAAAAGTTTTTTGCCAGAAAGTTCGTCTTTGGCAATTTTTTTAACTGCTTCCCAAGTTTCCTGTGAAGCTGGATGGTTGTCATTTTTATATTCATCAGAAGTCCACCATACAGTGTCTTTAGAATTTTCATCCATAACAATGAATTTATCTTTAGGAGAACGACCAGTGTAAATACCCGTCATAACATTAACAGCACCAAGTTCGCTTTCCTGCCCTTTTTCATACCCTTCCAGCTCAGGCTTCATTTCTTCTTCATATAATGCTTCATAAGAAGGATTATATACAATTTCTTTTACTCCGGTAATACCATACTGAGTCAAATCAACATTTTTCATTTTGCATTTACCTCTCTTTTCGTAAAATTTTTGTAATCTTTGGTACAATGAATATTTTACCATTTTTTCTGTTTTTTTACAATGTTCTTTATAATTTTTTAATTTTAGTCATGGTTTTTATTCTGTATGGTAAGTGAATATAGTAGACAATTACCTTTATCTTCTATTACGAGATTCGATATTTATCTGTAAAAATTCAATATATCTAATGGTTGATTGCCACTCTTCTTTATTCCTTCTTCGCATAATTTTTAGTTCATCTGATTTCAAAAAATTTTTTATCTCCGGTTCTTTCATAAAATATATATGCATAATCATAGGGATTATTTCTACAATCATCCTTTACTTTCAACTTGGCTCCCTTTGTAATAATATACCCAACCATATTCTCATCGCCATGTTCCAATGCTGTTAAAATTGCATGATGATTTGGCAAGTCTAACTTTTCAGGCTCACAATTCAGCAAAGCATTATGTATGTCATTTTCAAACATTCTTGTTCCATATATTTTTTTTAATTCATGTTATCACCTAGATTCTTTTATATGTTACTATTGTTTATTCGCCTAATAGGATTTCTTGCTCAAGCTTTATTTTATTCTCTAACATAAATTCAATTACATCAAAGAAGCAATTATACGATGAGTTCTCAAGTAAGCCCTGTAATTTCTTACAATATTCATCACTCTCTATTGGTTTAGCCTGATTTTTATATTTCTCCAATGTCTGTTTATCCATATATAAAGGTCTTAACTCAGGTATGATGTTATCACGTAATCTACAGAATAACTGAAATCCACCATAATCAATATCACTCCAGTGAAAGAAACGAATTTTTTCACTTCCTGCTGCCTCATGTATCTTTTCAAACCATAAACGCTTTACAGGACTATAAAATCCTCCGTGATAAATAACTAGTTCTTTTTCATCATAATGATGCTGTATATATGATATGTAATTTGCCTTATTCTCAATAAAGAGAACTCTCTCTATTTCGTTTAGCATCACTTGCTTTGTGTCTTCTACTAACCAAGAATTTATATATGCTCCAAAAATTTGCGTGCTATAATCCACTACTTTTTCATCATTTGTAATTAGACTAACTTTTCCACAAAACTCCATTACCTCAGGATACTTTACAACTCCATAACGATTTAGAATTTCGTCATCTGCTGTTTCTTTACTAATTTCCTCTTTACTGATTTCCTTTAATATTGAGACTACTTTTCCACGTAGCTCTCTTTCAAAATACTTGCTATCTCCAAAAACCTGTGAACTGAAAACTCTTTCAAGAACTTCGTTCTGAATCATTGATATTTCATGAATTGCTTTCAATATATCCGAATTAAGCTTAACATCTTCAGTGAAATATCTTGGAATTGTTTTTTTCTCTTTCGCCAATGCCTTTATTCTTATAAAAAATTGAAGTAGCCATTCTTTTTTTGCCTTCTTCTCATACTCCTCGATTAAAAGCACTAATCGATTTAACTTTTCCTCTTTAGGTATTCTCTCTGTTATTCTATACGCCTCTTTTAGTGCCTTTTCCTCTGTGTTTAACCATACCTGATCTACTAAATTATTCTCTTCGTATTTGATCCATGAGTATCCAATGATATTCCTCTCACATAGATTTTTAAGCTGGAATAAAAACGCACTCTTCTCATCAATATTTTCAAACTTATTCGCAATCTGTCGATCCTTTGATATGGAATACAAAACTCTCCTTTGACTGCTGCCCTCACGAAACGCCTTGCTATTCTCATACTTGGTAAGTAGCTCATTCAGTAACCATTTCTGATAATTCACGTCCTTCTTCCTCCTCAAATTCTTTTGGATCAAAATGCTTTGTAAATGATTGCTCTCCATCTTTAAATACCGCAATATTTCTGTCTACCAAAGGTGCAATGTCTGCTATTTTTTCTGGTGGTGCAGAAAAGATTGCCTGCAGTTCAAATTTTCTTAATAGCCGTATACACTCTTTGATTCGCTCTCCATCCATTTTACTAAATGCCTCATCAAGAATAATCAAACGAATGGTATTATTATTCTTACTACTACGAACACGGCATACTTGTGAAAATGATGCTAATAAGGATATATAGAATGGAATTTGTGTCTCTCCACCTGACTTCTTCAATAAAGTCTTTGATAATCTCTGTTCATCTCCATTTTCATCCTTTACAATCAAATCAAATAGAAGGTACGTCTTATAATCTGTAAACTTGCGAACATTTTTCTCATACTCAGCCTTTTTCTGTGCTGAAATTTCTGTCTCAATGACAATAAGCTGATCAAATAATTCTGCAATTTCTCTTTGGTATTTTTCATTAAATGATTGGGATGCTATATTCCACCCACCAATATCCATAAGAAGCTGATCTGTAATCATATCATAATAACGTCTATATTCAGGTCTTGGTTTCATTTCAAATCGATAAGAATCTGTGCCAAAGACACTCTGCCTTAACGCATCATTTAACTCATTAATCTGTTGTCGTACTGTTTCGATATTTGACTTCAACTTTGCAATAAAATCATCTCTAAATTGATTGTATGCTTTCTCTTTTGCATCTTCAATCTTTCCAAGATACTCCGGTAACTTTATTGATTGCAACTCCTGTAGTTCCTCATCATATTTCGTATTATCTTCCCTTGTTACCTCATATGACATTTTAAACTCTTTGTTATATTGATTCCTCTTTTCTATTCTTTCTTTTCCTAAACCTTCTTTTGCTTTTGTTGTCTTTCCTAATGCTGCATTAAATCCAGTTATAATAGCATCAGGCTTTCTTCCAGACTCAAACTCTTGTTGAAAACGCGGTTCACCTACAGTTATAATCCAATGTTCCTCATACGTTTCATTAATTAGCGCCTGCTGCTCTGTAATCTTACTAATAACTTCAGGTAATTTTTCATATTTTATGTTTTTGTTATTTGTGGAGTACTCAACATTCTGCTTGTCTAAATCATGACGACTACTTTCTTTTTGGCTAATTGTATTATCTAATTTCATTATCCTTTGTTTAATTCGCTCTAAATACAGCAAGTCTAAACCATCATACTCCTCTTGGATTACTTTTATTTTGTCCTTAAGTTGCTCATACTCATTATCACCGTCTATTAACACGACATATACATTACTTTCATATGTTTCAATAGTTTGCAATTTAGACACAGGATCAATTCTTCTATTGTATTCACCAAATCTATTTAACTGCTCTTGAAGGAGAGATAATTGTTGTTGCTTAATTTCCAATTGCATTTTTAATGACTCTTGTCCTATATAAGGAGTATTATATCTGTTTGGGTTAATACTACGTACAACATAGCCTTTATAAAGCATTGCTTCATCCGTAATTGCAATATTATACTTATTCAGATCATCTACACTGTCACAACGAATTACATTTCCCAACAAATAATTTGCATATGCTGTAGCATATGCATTTTCTGACATAACTACCTCTGCAAGAGAACCTTTCATTGGCTGGGGATGCTTTTCTCTTTGAAGTTTTCCTATATCCACTAAACCAACATCATGTATGTTTTCTGTCTTTTTGACTGCATCATACATTCGTACCGCCCGTCTATATTCTTCAGGCTTTATAATTAAATAAAATCTTTGATTTCCTAAATACCCTTCAATTGCATTTCTCCAACGTTCCTCCTTAATCTCTAATAGATTGGCAAAAACCTTTGCTTCTATCCCTTGTTTCTGTAAAATAGCAATTAATTTGGTTACATTGTCTGGAAATGGCTTTATTCCTTGTTTTAGTTTCTTTATTGTATCTTCTAATTCGGTAGTTTGCTTATATAAACCGTTCCATTCTTCTTTTAACATTATTCTTTTCTGTTGCAATTGTCCCTTTACTTCTTGCATCACTTCGACACAGCTTTGAATAGATAACTCATTTCTATTCTCCCAAGAGAACGTCTTTAATTGAGTTATTAATTTATGGAATGAGCTATCAATATTTATCTCTGGAATGTCCTTAATGCTTTCTAATCCGTTCTCCCATCGTTCTCCATATCCATTTAACTTGACAACCATTTGGTTAATTTTTTCTTCTATATCTTTCTGTTTGTCCTTTAATCGTTCTAGTTGTTCTCTTAATTCCTTTTCTTTTCTTGTAATATCAGATGTCCGATACTCTTCATTAAGCTTCTCTGCTTGTGTTCTTAGTTCTTTGATTTCCTCCATTAATGAATCCATCAAATCACAGTTTGCTTGTATTTTTATGTTATTAGCTTGTAACTCCTCTTTTAGCCTTGCTTCTTTTTCTTGCTCTACTTCTTTTTCTGCTCTACAGATAATATAGCTCTGTACTTTTTCTTTTTCCTTCTCCCCCTCGTATTTCTTGTTAATTTCGGATATCTCATCTAACAGTGCAACTCTCTTTTCTATCTGCTTTGCATCACTTTGCAAACTCCGATACTGTCTAATATCATTTTGCATTTGATCTACATCAATATCGTTCTTTACATCACAGATTGACTCTGTAATAAACTTTTCGATATCTGAAATTGGGGTAAATGGTACAGCTTTTCTGAGTAAAACACGGTATTTGTTTTTAATCTGTCCAAATTTGCCCAGGACTACTTCTTGATAGCGCTTATTTGTATCACAAAATTCAAACGCACTCTTATTACGTAACCAGGACATTAGGAAGGAGCGTAGTTGCTTTATATCGTATGGCACTTCCTTTTTCTCATCAATAAAGAGGTTACTCGGAAATCCCTGATTATTTATAACAAACCATTTATAATCAAATGTCTGGTCCTTATAACAATCTGCAATAAATCCAATCACAAACTTTTTGTGATTTTGTGTATCCTCAAACTCTAATGCGACATAGCTAGTAAAGCGATCATTTCTAAGGTAACGATAACCACCCTCTTCCTTATCACCGTTTTCTCCGAACAGATAACTCTTTAATGTTCGATTTGACTTATCATTTGCAGCTTTATTGAAAAATGCACCATTTGTATCTCCAAGTAGGACTAACTGAAGTGCATCAATAATTGTTGATTTTCCGGCAGCTGTTTTTCCTGTCAGAAAGTT
Source organism: uncultured bacterium (assembly GCA_905214875.1). Taxonomy (GTDB): domain Bacteria; phylum Bacillota; class Clostridia; order Lachnospirales; family Lachnospiraceae; genus KM106-2. The sequence continues at coordinate 53,833 of CAJMNR010000012.1, forward strand.
GATATTATCAAACTCCACAACCTCTTTTTCATATTTATACCAATGGAGCAATAATAGTCGATTTAACTTTCTCATTCTTCTTCCTCCCCCTCTTCGTTATCATCTCCCACTAGGCTATATAAACTGCTTATTCTTTCATTTGAAACAATAAATAAGATCGTAGGTAATATAATCAATTTTGTTTCTGCACTCTCCCATTTACCATCCAACCTCATTATCACCTGAAATTTACTCAATAGAGCAAGAGATTTATGTAAGTCACGATCTGCTGGTTTTTTCTTAATGACACCAAGAGTAATCATCTTATGTACTATTTTTCCTACTTCTGTAACACTTTCCTTTATAAGAGATACGTGCTCTCTTTCTTCTTCATATATTAATCGTAATATGTATAGAATTTGAGTTGTTAACTTGTCAAAATGCTCCCTATTATATTCAAATTCACTGCTCAGACTAATTACTCCATAGTTGCTATCCTTTTCCAGTTTAAATCCTGCAAAGGAAAAATATGAACTAAACAGTGTGAAATTCCTTTCTACAAAAATATAATCCATATTCGCATTAGCTATACTTCCATCTTTCTCATAAGTATTCTGTACAAGATACGTATGAGCGAGCAACCAGTTGGTCATCTGCTGAAATTTACTCTTTTCATTCATCGTTAGTTTTTCATATTCTTCATCAAACATATTTATTTCTCCCCTTTTGTGTAAATAACAAGTGGTAACTCATACCCATTGTTCTCTATATACTCTGACTCAAACTTTACATGATACTTTCCGCTTTTCCTATATCCTTGGATCGTCCCTAAAAGCAGCAATATGAAATCTTCATCACTAAGTATTGGTATTTCTATCGATGTTATTTCATTTACTCCTGGTCCAAAACAGCCAAGGATAAAGTCCGTTATCTTCTTTTCGCTGTAACTTTGTTTTACCGTATCCAAAAAGCCATCAATAATAGCTCTATTCTTCGTTCTATTTACTATCGGTAATGGCTTTCCCTCTTTCCTTCCATCCCTTTTTATTCGCTGAAATAAAGACCTATCATCCATATATGATTGTCTATATGCAATGATTGATTTTTCCATGAGTCCTAATACCTGCTCCTCATTTGATGCCTTTAAGATTTCCACTACTTTTCCTTTGATGGATTGATCCGAGTTAAGCTTATATCGAATCTTATCAATTGTTGCATTTATGTATAAATTATGCTTGTGATCAATGTTAGTTATTAATTCCTCTAATCCTTCATATGTATCAACAATGTAGTTTACCTTTGTTAGTATATCATCGCTACCTTCCCTCTCATCTACATACATTCTAGCTGCTATCCCCTGTCGAATAATTGACTCATGTTTTGTCTCATCCATAAGCATCTCATTCAATATGTTAACAATTGTATTCTTAAATCTTGGAACTGAATCAATCGTTTTTAACGGATAATATATAGCGTCTATAATTTGAGTCTTATATTCATCAAAATGTGCCACCAACAAGTCATTTACAGTAAGCTCATCTGATATACGTTGATAATACTTTTGAATATTATTATATAATACTTTCAGTTCTCCTATCAGTTCAGTTGTATTCCTATATGCCGTATTAAGTGCATTGTACAAATATTCAGGATGTTCTCTACTAGCACTATATAAGGTTGAATAAGTCGAGAATACATATCCGTTATATTCCTTCTGTCTGTCTTCGCACAAATCATACAATACATTGATTATTCGAATCGCATAATCTGGTACAGTAATATTTTCCTCAAATGAGTTGCGCTCATATTCAGTTGCTATCCATCCAATCTCTAACAACTTACGTATAATAAAATGTGCCTTCCCAGATATATTCTCATTACTTTCTGATATTTCCTCTTCTTCTAATTCTTCTGAAAAATCAGCCTCTATTAGGCTATCTTCTAATGAATCAATTAGCATTGCAACTAAATCGCTTCGCTTAATGACTAACTCTGTTGTGAATGCATCACGAACGATAAACATTGCCTCAATGTACACTTCTTTGTTCTTAGAGGTAAGGACAGTGAAAAGCCGATCTGGTATTTTATCAAATAATTTCATTAGTGAACCCTCCGACTGCGTTTTTTCTATATTTTAACATAATTTTCTTGGGTAGGTTACAATAAACTAGACATTTTTTTAGGTCATGTAAAGTTCTATGGAATAATTGCGACAGATTATCAAAGAGAATGACCACTCGCCACATTGGTGATAATTTATTAGAATGCGCAAAGTAAAAACGGGATACTGCTATGACTGTATCCCGTTCTGTTACTATTTTATATATTTACTTACATTATCACTTGTTACTTTTTCAAATGGTATCCAAACATGTTTTTTATCTTTATCCGCATATTCAAGTTCAGATATTGACTCTCCTGCGGCAAGTATAGCTGCTGCCTTTGCTGCATATTCTCCTTGTACATTGGCAGACTGATATACAGTAAACTGCATCTTATTTTCCTGAATGGACTCACAGCCATTTACTGTTGCATCTACACCAAGGATCGGAGCACTGGCAAAATCAATGTTATTCTCTTTGTATGCCTCTACAACTCCAAGTGCCATGGCATCATTATTGGCTAAAACATAATCCGCCTTACGCCCTGTAGAAAGAAATGTATGAAATAATGCTTTTGCCTGAGCGGTATCCCATTCCGCATAATCTTCAAAAACAATAGTTACGTTCTTTCCACTTTCCTCAAAAACCTTCTTCGCTGCCTGAGTTCTCCCCTTAGTAGCGGAATGGCCACGTTCACCTTTTAAAATTACAACGTTGATCTCTGACTTATCCTTACTATTTTCAAGTACATATTCTGCCTGATACTGTCCTGCTACTTCTTCATTCGAGCCAACATAGATATATTGATCTGCCTCTAACACATCATCATCTGGTGCAGCATTGATAAATACAACAGGAAGACCATCGGCTGCTGCAATCAGCTGTCTTGCAGTAGCGGCATCCTCTGGAATACAGATGATTGCCCCATATCCCTTGCTCTTTGCTGACTTAAACTGCTCTACCTGCTTTTCAATAGAATGCTCGGATTCTACAATTTCAAGAGTTCCGCCTTCTGATTCAATCTGATTTTTGGCTGCTTCTGCAATATTGGTGCGAAATGGATTCCCTTCTTGCGGGGAATAGGAAAATAATACTTTTGTTCCACTAGAAGAAGTACCCTCGCTCTTTCCACAAGATGTTATAAATAGCATTGCAACTACAAAAATAACGGTATATATAGATTTATATTTCATAGTAAATTCTCCCTTTTATACAATTATACCTGAAATTGATCCATCTCAGTATTTAATGCCTGTGAAGATACTTGTAAGTTTTTTGCATCCTCTGCAACTTGCTTGCTGTTCTCCGCAATGCATATCGCCTGTTTTACCATATCCTGTGAAGTACTTAAGATCATTTCTGCACTTGCTGCCTGTTCTTCTGCAATGGCTGCAACACCGGTTGCTACTTCATCTACTTCATTGATCTTAGTCAACATATTGTTGATATGATCCCCTGTCTCATTAATATTTGCATAGATATTATCAAAGGACTGAATAGTCTGTTCGATTAGCTCACTGCTTGCATTAATGTTTCGAACACTATCATTGGACTGACTGATTGCATTATCAACTAACGAACTGATTCCACCAACTAACTCAGCAATATCATCCACCGCTTCTCGGCTTGTCTGTGCAAGCTTTCCAATTTCACTTGCTACTACTGCAAATCCTCGGCCTTCTTCCCCAGCTCTGGCAGCCTCTATTGAAGCATTTAATGACAATAAGTTTGTCTCTTCTGCAATATCACGGATTAGATCAACGATGGTCGTAATCTGACTAGAAGCCTCTTCTACACGTCCAATGGCCTGACCAAGCTGTTGAACCGAAGAAGAAATTTCCATCATGGCTGTATCAATTTTACTCATATCCTGTTTTCCCTGTTCAGAAGCTTTTACAGTCTGTACCATCTTATCTTTTACACTGCTACCATTATCCTTTGTTTCCGAAACCGCAATTGCAAGCACTGTGGCATTATCAGCAATCTCTGTTACCGACATAGATAGCTGATCTACCGTATCATTTAAGCTGTTCATCGATTCTGCCTGAGTCACTGATACCTCACGCATGCTATTGGATATTTCATTACTAGAATCTGCCTGGTCTTTTAGATTTCTAGAGATTTCATCTATTTTAGAAATCATAGTTCTCATACTTGCGATAAATTCTTTAACGCTTCCTGACATAATGGCGATTTCATCTTTTCCTTTTGCTTCGATTTCAACAGTAAAATCACCTTCTGACATTCTTGTTACAGCTTCCGTAAGCTGTTTTACTGGACGGATGATTATATGCACTGCACGCTCAATCATTACAGCAAGTATCAGAACTGCAAATAGCCCAAAAATCACCATAACGTTTCTTAATGATTTGATAGGTTGTAAGACTGTGTTCTTTGGTACATATGTTACTAATACCCATGTTGTTCCTTCAATTTCCCTAAATGATGTCATATTAGAACCAATTTGCGAAAACTCATATTCCCTAGCTTTTATCTTTTGATTTACACCATTTAAAAATCTATCATCTGATAATTCGTCTAATGATTTTAGTAGTTTTTCACTATCTCGATTTGCTAAGATCGTACAATTGGAGGTATCTACTAAAAATGCTTCCGCATTTTTCATTTCTACGTTAGAATTTACGATAATACTGATGTTTTCTAAGGTGAGGTCTACTGCCAAGATTCGAATCTTACCTGATTTATCACATAGAATACCAGATGCCGTAATTACCTCTTGCCCCTGACTATTTTTATACGGATTTCCATAAGCCATAGATACTCTTGTTAATCCTTGCTGGTACCAGACAGAGTTGACTACATCATTCTCTGTTTTATCTGATTGCGCTGCCTTTAATAACTTTCCAGCTGAATCTCCGATATAGAAACCATTTCTCCAATCAGAATCATAATTATAATAGGTATCTAACACCTTCTGAAGCTGATCATCATCAAATGCCATCTCCTCCATCACTGCCTTTACCGCCTCAAATTCCAATAATTTTTTATCTAGCCAAGCCTCAATCTGATGTTGCTGACTCTTACTGGATGTATGCAAAAGATTCTTCGATATATCAGTGATGCTATCTGAAGAAAAATAATAAGCTGCTAATATAAGTACAGTAATCAATACAATGACTACAGGTAAAATAATACTAAGCAGTTTCCCCTTTACCGATTTATTAACCTTTAATTTATACATAAACATCTCCCTTTATTTGATGATATTTCATAATTCATAGTACAGTGATTATGGATAACATTCCTGTTTGCATTGTTGTTACTGAAGAACTTTTCGATTTACCAACAGACACATACAAGATAGGTCAATAAAAACTTTTGCTCGTTTCATTTTTTCAACTCAAAATGGTGCAATCACAAATCTAGAGTTATCCTTGTTATTTACGTTTCCAACATAGCCACTCCTGGTTCTGGTACACCAGTTAGCCCTCTTTGGACACCTACATTTACCACAAACATGTAGGCATAATAACCAGATGACGTCAAGATCATTACTATAATAAACATATAGCAGATCGTTTCACCTTATTTATGTAACAACAGGATAAACAAACTTTCATAAAGTTTGCAGATGCACTAAAAGCAATGCTTATGAACTATGAAATTATCTCATTTAATTTATCGGATTTTATTTTGCACTTCATCATGGTAAAAAAAGCCAAACAATCAAACATGCGGAGCAGTTGCCTGCTCCGCATGTAATTCTTTAATGCCCCGACCATTTCTTTCAATAACGGCTATCCCTATGCTCTACTGATAAATCGGGTATTTTTCACATATTTTTATAACTTCACTACGAACATATTCCAACTTATTCTCATAATCAGTCGCCACCAGATAAATAAGCTCTGCGATTTTTTCCATGTCCTCTTCCACCAACCCTCTTGAAGTAACCGCTGGTGTTCCGATTCTGACACCGGAAGTAACAAATGGACTTCTTGGATCATTTGGCACCGTATTTTTATTCAGCGTAATATGTGCGCTGTCGCAACGAATCTGCAATTCTTTTCCGCTGATATCCATATTCCGTAAATCTACAAGCATCAGATGATTGTCTGTTCCTCCCGTCAAAATATCAAAGCCCTGTTTAATTAAGGCCTGTGATAATGCCTTTGCATTCTTTACTACCTGTTCTTGATATGTTTTAAACTCAGGTTTTAATGCCTCTCCAAAGCAGACTGCCTTTCCTGCAATCACGTGCATCAGAGGACCGCCCTGGATTCCAGGAAAAATCGCTTTATTGAAATTAAATTTGTCTGCGGCCTCCTGATTTGCAAGAATCATACCACCTCTTGGGCCTCTTAAAGTCTTATGAGTGGTTGTAGTGACTACATCTGCATATGGAATTGGGCTTGGATGAAGACCTGCTGCCACAAGACCTGCAATATGAGCCATGTCTACCATTAGATAAGCACCTACTTCATCTGCCACTTCACGGAATTTCTTAAAATCAATGGTTCTTGCATAAGCGCTGGCACCTGCAACAATTAACTTTGGCTTTGCTTCCAAAGCGATTTTTCTTAATTCATCATAATCAATCAAGCCCTCGCTGTTTACACCATAAGGTACAACGTGAAACCATTTTCCGGACATATTGACTGGACTTCCGTGTGTCAGATGACCGCCGTGGTCTAAGTTCATTCCCATTACGGTATCTCCCGGCTCTAACATCGCAAAGAACACTGCCATATTTGCTTGGGCGCCTGAATGAGGCTGTACATTCGCATAATCACAATGAAATAACTGTTTTGCACGTTCAATGGCAATTTTTTCTACAATGTCCACATCTTCACAACCGCCATAATATCTTTTACCTGGATATCCCTCCGCATATTTATTGGTCAATACCGTTCCCATTGCCAACATGGAAGTCTCGGAAACAATATTCTCTGATGCAATTAATTCTAGGTTGTTGCTCTGTCTCTCAAACTCTAGATTAATCGCTTCTCCAATCTCTTTATCATTCTCTGTTAAAAGCTTTATAATATCTGTAACCATTCTTGTTCTCCTTCCGTTTACCTATCTTTTTTATGTCCACTCTGGTACAACTTCGCTTTAATCTGCTTTCCGGTCGGTGTAGCAGCAAGTCCTCCAAGCGCTGTTTCTTTAAACTCTGCCGGAAGCTTTTTACCTACCTTGTACATTGCCTCAACTACTTCATCTGGAGGAATGACAGACTTCATTCCCGCCAGTGCCAGATCAGCACTTAACATCGCATTCATTTTCCAGAATTACCTGCCACAAAAACAGATGTCTTTCCTCTGCAGCCTGCACTAATTCTTTTATGCTGTTATACATAATTCACCTCCGCACTGTAAAGATCCCTTTTAAGAGCAGCTGCCATCATACATTAATCACTCTGACAGAAATGACATTCTCACTTTCCATAATCCTTTTCCCTATTTCCTCCGGTATAAAATCATCCGTTTCTATGATACAGCAGGCAACATCACCCTTCGATCGTCTCACTAGTTTCATATTTGCAATGTTTAATCCATGCTCTGCCAAAATTCCGCTTACCTCAGTCACAATGCCCTTTTTATCATATTGTTCGATTACGATTGTTGGCAGCTGCAGATTCATATCTGTTACAAATCCATTGATTTCGGTTATTTTAATTTGACCGCCTCCAATTGAGGAACCGACCACTTCGTTACTACTTCCATCACGCATGGTAAATATCATTCTTACAGTATTTTCATGAACATTTTCCATTTCTTCTTCACTAAAATCAAAGGTAATTCCCTGTTTTTCTGCCAATCGAAAGGAGTCTGCAATCCTCTCATCATCTGCCGACAGTCCCAAAGCTCCAGCAACTAAAGCTTTTCGTCCCTTTCCCTGTTTCTTATTACTGAGTTACCGCTTCTGTAATTCCCTCACTGAACGTTGGGTGCGGACGAATCACAGAACGCATTTCGGCTAAAGTCATACTGCCTGTTATGGCTGTACCAAATTCACTGATCATATCCGTAGCTCTTGCACACATCATCTGTGCCCCAAGGATTTTCCCTGTTTCTTCCTCTGCAACTACCTTGATAAATCCTCTTTCCTGATTTGATAAAACAGACTTTCCGTTTGCAGACATCGCATATTTATGACTGGTAACTGCTATTCCCGCTGCTTCTGCTTCCGCTTTGGAAAGCCCTACCGTTGCGATTTCTGGATTGGTATAAACACACCCCGGAATTGCCCCCATATTAATTAGTGGCTTCTCGTTCATCATATGTGCTACGGCATTGATTCCTTCGGCAGATGCTACATGCGCCAGTTGGATTCCTCCTATGACGTCTCCTATGGCATAAATATTCGGATAATTGGTCTGATAGTTTTCATTTACGAGGATTCTGCCCCGCTCCATATCAATCTCCATGCCTGTTCCAAGAAGCCCTTCTGTATTCGCACGTCTTCCCACTGCCACTAGAATTCCGTCTGTTTCGACTTCCTGCAAAGCCTCTTTCTCTGTATAACGACAGATCAAAGTTTTCTCTGTCCCTTCTACGATTTCTTCTACCTTTGCTTTCGTATGAATGTCTACATTACGTTTCTTTAAAATCATTTTCAGATTTTGAGCAATTTCCTTATCCATATTGGCAAGAACGCGGTCTAGTGCCTCAATCACCGTTACCTTACATCCCAAGGCACTATAAATAGAAGCAAATTCCATTCCTATGACACCGCCTCCAATAATCACGAGACGTGGATAGACTTCCTTCTTATTTAAAAGCGTATCACTGTTCACTACATTTGGAAGCCCTGCTCCAGGGATTGGTGGCATGGCAGGAACAGAACCTGTGGCAATCAATATTTTTTCTGCCGTTATACTCTGGTTTTCTTCTCCCAGCACCGTTACTTCATGGGGAGACGTAATCCTTCCGATTCCTTCATACACCGTAATTTTATTTTTTTTCATCAGCATGGCAATGCCTGCTCTTAGCTGATTTAAAACTTCCTCTTTTCTTGTCTGGATTTCCTCCATATTATAGGAAGCTTCTCCTACATGGATACCAAGATGTTCACATGCCTTTAGCTCTGCAAAAAGCTCTGTGGAATGCATGATTGTTTTCGTCGGAATACAGCCGCGGTTTAAACAGGTGCCTCCAAGCTCCCTGCTTTCCACCAGCGCTGTCTTCATTCCTTTTTTGGCACTTTCTATCGCTGCCACATAGCCACCTGGTCCGGCGCCAATAACAACTAAATCAAAAGTATTTTCCATCATTCCTGCCCTCCTTTCTAACTAAAACTCATACCGCAGTACCGGCTGCCTTGCTGCAAGTACCTCGTCCGGTCTTGTGATATAGGTTGCTAGCGGAGTCTCATGCATTGATCCCGGATCAGCTTTTGCTTTCTCATAAACTTTCCGGAAGACTTGAATCACCTCATCTAACGTTTCTTTGCTCTCTGTTTCCGTTGGCTCAATCATCAGAGCTTCATGTACAATCAATGGGAAATACATAGTTGGCGGATGGATTCCATAATCTAAAAGTGATTTTGCAATATCCATAGCCGAAACATTGATTTCATGTTTCATCTTCTCTAATGTCATAACAAACTCATGCATACAGGTTCCTGAATATGCCATCGGATAAATATCCTTTAATTTTTCCATCATATAATTTGCATTAAGTACTGCATTTTTGGATGCTGCAGGAATTCCTTCTTTTCCTAAGGTAAGCACATAGGTCAGTGCTTTTACTACTACAAGGAAATTTCCATAGAACTCTTTTACGCTACCAATAGAGTGTTCTGGCACCATAAACGTCAATTTATCGTTTCCGATCACCTGCTTGCCTGGCAGAAATTCTTGTAAAAATGCTTTGCATCCCACCGGACCGCTTCCTGGACCGCCACCGCCGTGCGGAGTGGAAAAGGTCTTATGCAGATTGATATGTACCACGTCAAATCCCATATCTCCAGGTCTTACAACCCCCATGACTGCATTTAAGTTTGCACCGTCATAGTAAGCAAGACCGCCTGCCTCATGGATAATGGATGTAATCTCTAATATATTTTTATCAAATAAACCTACCGTGTTAGGATTTGTTAACATCAGACCTGCGGTATCTTCTCCTACCACTTCCCGTAATTTGTCCAGATCCACACAGCCATCTTCTCTGGATGGAATGCTGACCACTGTAAAGCCTGCCATCACTGCACTGGCTGGATTCGTGCCGTGTGCCGAATCTGGAACAATAATTTTGGTACGTTTCTTATCATTTCTGCTTTCATGGTAAGCCTTAATTAACAAAAGACCGGTAAATTCTCCATGTGCTCCGGCTGCTGGCTGTAAGGTCATAGCATCCATGCCTGTAATCTCACACAGAAGTTCTTCTGAGGTTTTTAATACTTCCATACATCCTTGCATCGTGTGTTCTGGCTGCAGTGGATGAACTTTGGTAAACCCTTTTAATGCCGCTGCTTCTTCATTTACTTTTGGATTGTACTTCATCGTACATGAACCAAGCGGATAAAATCCATCATTTACACCATGTACCTGTTTTGCAAGCTCCGTATAATGTCTGCTCAGCTCATTTTCGGATAGCTGTGGCAAATGCAGAGACTTTTCTCTCTTTGGTGCGGACAGCTCTACCTGTGGTACATCGCATTCTGGCAGTATTGTACACTGACTTCCTTCGCTTCCTCTTTCAAATACTAATTTCATCTCTGACACACCTCCTTCACAATCGCTGCCACCTGATTCATTTCTTCTTTTGTATTCTTTTCTGTTGCACACCATAGAATATCATATTCATTAAGTGGCAATCCGCCTAAAATTCCTTTCTCCTCTAATGCTTCCAAAATAACTTCTGCTTTCACATCTGAGGTAGTGACAAATTCATGAAAATAGGACTGTTTATATTTTGGCTGTAAGCCTGCCTTTTCCAATTCCTTCTGTAAATAATGCGCTTTGGATAAGCAAAGATTTGCTGCCTGTGTCATTCCCTTTTCACCCATTGCTGCCATATAAACACTGGCTGTCAGAGCACAGAGTGCCTGATTGGAACAGATATTGCTGCTTGCTTTTTCCCTACGGATATGCTGTTCTCTTGCCTGAAGGGTAAGTACATAAGCCCGCTTTCCTTCCTTATCTACTGTCTCTCCTACGATTCTTCCTGGAAGCTTGCGCATCATTTTTTCAGTAGCCGCCATAAATCCAAGATATGGGCCTCCGAATGCAAGTTCCATACCAAGTGGCTGACCTTCGCCTACTGCAACATCTGCGCCACATTCCCCTGGAGTTTTCATGATCGCCAGGGCAATCGGATTGCATCCCATGATATATTTTGCACCTGCTTCATGCACAATCTGACCAAGTGCATCTGCATCCTCCATGTTTCCGTAATAATTTGGCTGCTGTATGTATAAACATGCGCTGTCTTCTTTTACTGCTGCTTTTAATGCCTCAATATCAGTTACCCCATCTTTTTCCGGAATAACTTCTACTTGCATGCCGCTGCCATAGCAATATGTCTTGATTACCTCGAGAACCTGTGGATTTACCGTTTCTGATACAAAAGCCACATTTCTTTTTCTTTCTCTACACATGGCAACTGCCTCTGCCGCTGCAGTCGCTCCGTCATATACCGAAGCATTCGATACTGCCATTCCTGTCAATTCACAGATCATCGTCTGATATTCAAAAATAGACTGTAAAATTCCCTGGCTGATTTCTGCCTGATATGGGGTATAGGCCGTTAAAAACTCTTCCTTATTTACAACACTGCCTACAATGGCCGGGATATAGTGGTTGTATGCGCCTGCACCACGAAAGATATGTTTAAATACTGTATTTTTATCTGCTATTTCCTCCATCTTGCCCAATGCTTCCATCTCGCTTAAACCGGATGGAAGGTTTAGTTCTTTTACCTTTACTTCATCGGGAATATTGGAAAAAAGGGCATCAAAGCTGTCAAAACCGATTTCTTTTAACATTTCTTTTTGTACTTCGGCTGTATTACCAAGATATGAGCCCATGTCATTCACCTCCTTATTTCACTGTTTTCTCTACTCTGCTTCCGTAAGTGTAAAGTTCTCATAAGTCTCTGCATCCATCAAATCTTCTGTTTCAGAAATATTTTCTACCTTAATGAACCAGGAATCATAAGGTGCATTATTGATGGATTCTGGTGCATCCAGTAATTCTTCATTTACTTCAGCTACTGTACCGGAAACTGGTGAAAACACGTCTGATACTGCCTTTACGGATTCTACATCTGCAAACGCAGTCCCTTGTGTCACTTCATCTCCCTCCTCTGGAAGATTTACAAAGACGATATCGCCAAGAGCATCTTGTGCAAAATCGCTAAGACCAATAAGTGCTGTACTTTCATCGATAAATTTTACCCATTCATGAGACTTTCTATATTTTAATTCGTTTGGATAGTTCATACTGTTTTCCTCTTTTCTTTCTTTATAATTTGTTTGATCTGTTACTATTGCTTCCTATTATAATGGGGTTCTGTTAGCGTGGCTGCCCTTTTTTATAAAATGGTAAAGCTACTACCTCTGCTTCAATCCGTCTGCCTCTTACATCCGCTTCTACTTTTGTTCCAATTTCCGTATAGTCAATGTCTAACAGTGCCATTGCAATCGGATAACCGAGATATGGGCAGTGTGTTCCGGATGTGGTATGACCGATTTCCTTGTCGCCACAGTAAACCTTTTCATGTTCTCTTATAATTCCGCGTCCAGTTACTTTTAAGCCGACACGTTTTCTTGTCAAAGGTCCTTTTGCTTCAATGGAAGCTTTTCCGATAAATTCTTCCTTGTTCATTTTTACAAAGACGCCAAGTCCCGCCTCTAATGGTGTGATCGTATCATGCATTTCATGACCATATAGTGGCATGGCAGCTTCCATTCTTAAGGTATCTCTTGCTCCTAAGCCACATGGAATCAGTCCCTCTTCTTTTCCTGCCTCCATGAGAAGCTCCCACATCTTTGGTGCCTCTTCTGCTGCCAGATACAGTTCAAATCCGTCCTCACCGGTATATCCGGTTTTTGATATAACGCAGGCCATATCGTCTATTTTGCTATCAAAAACGGCGCTGTAATATTTCACTGGAATATCTTCTGATTTGGCAACTTTCTTTAAAATCTCTAACGCTTTCGGACCTTGCAGGGCAATCTGTGCCACTTCATCAGAAATGTCCTTCACTTCAACATCTCCAAATATATGATTCTTAATCCATGCATAATCCTTATCCTTATTTGCGGCATTTACCACGATGAGGTAATGTTCTTCCCGTATTTTATAGACGATTAAATCATCTACAACGCCGCCTTCTTCATTACACATCGGGCTGTATCTTGCCTGACCATCGTACATCGTTGTATAATCGTTGGTCAGCAGGTGATTTAAATTCTTTACGGCATCCTTTCCGATACAGGTAATCTCTCCCATGTGGGACACATCGAACATTCCACATGCTGTACGAACAGCCATATGTTCTTTGATTACTCCTGTTTCATACTGTACCGGAAGTAGATATCCTGCAAATGGTACTATTTTCCCCTTATATTTAACATGGGTTTCATAAAGTGGTGTTTTTAATTCCATCGCTTTTAACTCCTTTCTTTCTGTTGTTCCTAATTTTTGATCCTACATTTTTCATTGGTAATTATTTTCTTTAATCCTACAGCTAGTAGTTTCTTTCTGTAGACAAACATATACTTTGGCGTTTTTCGCGCAAATTAAAAAGAGCGCATAAATAAGTACAAAATATACTTTATTTATGCGCTCTGTCCTGTGACCTGAAATATTGTCTTTAAATATCTAGTATGATATATAAAGATTGATTCTTTGGTGCCCCTTTGCTCTCCAGAGTGTCGTCAAAATACGGTTCTTTTGCCTGAGAGTTTTTTGCTATTTCCCCTTCGGCGCCACAATGCTCTTCAAGTGCTTTTACGTGATCTCTCCCATATTCTTCTACCGACATATGTAATTGTCAAAAATCAAAAACAAATCATGAGTGCATATTATCACAAGGTTTTTGCTTCGTCAATCTTTTTTTTAAAATTTTTTCTTTGTTGACAAACCTCGACTCTAATGCTATCATCTCTAAACAAGCGAAGGCGCTCTAGATTTCTATGAGCGTCTTTTTTTTTGCACTAATCATTATACTAGAAGTGGAGGAATTATTATGAAAGCTGAAAAAGCGGAGCAACTCTTGCAAGAAGCAAGGAGTTACGAAGATCAGTTAGTCCAGATGAGACGTTATCTGCATACCCATCCAGAAACAGGTTTTGATCTGACCGAAACACTGGCATTCGTAAAAAAAGAACTCACTGAAATGGGTTATGAACCAAAAGAATGTGGAAAAGCCGGTCTGACGGTCCTTGCCGGGGGCAAGAAACCAGGAAAAGTATTTCTGATTCGTGGAGACATGGATGCACTCCCTATACACGAAGAAGCAGACGTTGATTTTCCATCTATGAATGAAAACATGCATGCCTGTGGACATGACATGCACACCACCATGATGCTTGGCGCCGCACGGCTATTAAAAGCACATGAAGAGGAAATTGAAGGAACCGTAAAGCTGGATTTCCAACCGGCAGAGGAAATTTTTGAAGGCTCTCATGACATGATTGAAGCAGGCTTGTTAAAGAATCCTGATGTAGATGCTGCCCTTATGATACATGTCATGGCAGGAATGCCTATGGCTGCCGGAACGGTGGTAGTCAGTGACGGAGGTGTCAGTGCTCCGGCTGCAGATTATTTCAAAATTCTAGTTCAAGGAAAAGGCTGCCACGGATCCATGCCAAATAACGGCGTAGACCCAATAAATGCGGCAGCACATATCATAACGGCACTCCAAGAAATTCATGCAAGAGAATTAGCATTGGTGGATGAGGCTGTGCTGACCATCGGATCAATTCATGGCGGAACCGCACCCAATGTCATTCCTGATACCGTAGAATTGAACGGTAGCATTCGTACATATGATGAAGACGTAAGAAGCTTCTTAAAAAACAGAATAACCGAGATTGCACAGACAATCGCTACTGCCTTCCGAGCAGAGGCAGAGGTCAGCTTCGGAAGCGGCTGTCCTACCCTGGTCAATGACAATGACTTATCTGCATGCACCACTAAGTATGTTAAGGAACTGCTTGGTCCCACAAAAGCATTTACTGCAGGTCAGTTAAATGCCATGTCCGGCTCTGGTAAAGCCCCTAAGACTGCAGGCTCTGAAGATTTTGCCTATGTGAGTCAAAAGGTTCCTTCCATCATGCTTGCACTAGCTGCTGGTCATCCAGAAAAAGGCTACTTCTATCCACAGCACCATCCAAAGGTAAAATTTGACGAGGAAGTACTTCCGAGTGGAAGCGCCGTCTATGCATACACTGCCATGCGCTGGCTCGAAGAACATAAATAGCACAAGCTTTTAAATAAATAACGAAAAGAAAGAGAGGTAACAATTATGACTACAATGAAAGATATTATTTCAAGTCCTTTGCTGCTTGCTCTGGTAGCAATTGGACTCCTTTACATCGTGGGATTTTCGCTGATTCATTTAAAGAAATCATACACACGCTGCCTGGAAATGGGAATTACGAAGCAAGACCTTCACAAGGTAATTAAGTCGAGCCTTGTATTCTCCATCGTTCCGAGTTTATCCATCGTTGTCGGATTATTTACATTAATCTCCGTGTTGGGTGTGGTATGGTCCTGGTGGAGACTTTCCGTAATCGGTTCCCTATCCTACGAATCATTAATTTCTAGCAGTGTTGCATCTGCGCTCAAGTTTTCAAGCAGTGCGGAAATGCTGTCAAAAGCAAGCGGAAGCCAATTTGGTGTCGTTATGATTCTTATGAGTATCGGTATGTTAAGCGGCTTCTGCGTCCTGCTTCCTTTTGGTAAAAAGCTTTCTATGAGCGTAAGCAAATCCGAAAACTCCAGCAGCTGGAAATATGTATTAAGCGGTACCTTCATGCTTTGTCTGTTCGCCGTTTATATTCCAGTACTTCTAATCGGAGATACGATCCAGGCTGCAGTCATGCTGACCGGCTTAGTAATTGCCGTCATTCTTGGTGTTCTTGCTCAGAAACCGAAGCTGAAATGGCTAAATGATTTTATTATGGCATTTTCCATGATTGGCGGTATGATATCTTCCGTCTTCTGGACAAGCTTATTGCAATAAATAATGAAAGGAGCATTTAATATGGCTAAAAAAACAAAAAAGAATATAGTAATGGACCCATTTCAGTCATGGTGCCACAAATGGAGCCGCATTGGTACAGTAATCTTATTAGTTTATATGATCGCACTTCCTTTTATCGTACTTGCCTATTATGACTGCATTCCTTCCTTCGGCGAAGTCATCAACGTGTATACCATCAGTATTTTAATGATTTATATCCCGGTAGGAATTTCCGAGGCACTCAGCTACACTCCGATTCTCGGTTCCTCTTCCTATCTGACTTTTTTAACCGGTAATATTATGAACTTAAAGCTTCCTTGTGCAGTCAATGCCATGAAGCTGGCAAAAAAAGAGGCAAATACACCAGAGGGCGAAGCAATTTCCTGCGTTGCCGTATCTGTGTCTTCCATTATGACCGTTGTTATCCTTGCATTGGCAGCGCTCTTAAGTACCCAGATCAGTCCTTTATTTGAACTTCCAGCAGTAAAGACTGCTTCTAACTACCTGATTCCTGCGTTATTCGGTTCACTTACCTTAGGCTTATTCTCAAGCACCAAATCTGGTAAGAAAGTAGTGAAAAACGGTATCGCAGGTGTTATTCCAGTACTTATCATCGTAGCTTTATTAGCTCTTTTTGTACGTATCACAAGCGGCGGTTCTTTATTCGGAATGGTTGGCTTCTTGATTTTATTCATGCTTCCGGTTGCCCTTATTTCTTCCCGTATCATGTGGAAAAAAGGTATCATTAAAGTCGTTGAAAATGATGATTCTACAACGGAACAAAACGAGTAGTTTTGGGAGGGCTCTACCATGCAATACATAGAGATGAACAGCAATGACATTTTTCTCAATCTTGCCATAGAAGAATATGTGTTTCATCATTTTACGGATGATTCCTATCTTCTTCTTTACAAAAATGATAATGCCATCGTGCTTGGCAAATATCAGAATATCTATCAGGAAATCAATGTACCTGCCGCAGAAACTGCCGGGATTAAAATTGCCAGACGTATTAGCGGCGGTGGTACGGTTTTTCACGATCACGGCAATCTGAACTATTCTTTTATTGCTGAAAATAAAAAAGCCAATCCTCTTTGCTATGATGATTTCCTCTTTCCTGTCATCGATGCCCTTCACTCTATGGGCATCGATGCGAAAAAGCGGAATGCCTGCGACATTGTCATCGGAGATCTTAAGATCTCCGGCAATGCCCAGTCTGTCCGTGGAAACCGGGTTCTGCACCACGGCACTTTGCTTTTTGATTCGGATATGGAAAAGCTCCATCGTCTGTTAAAGGTTACAGATGCCGTCATAGAATCCAAAGCGGTTGCCTCGAACCCCTCCCCCGTGACAAATATCCGAAAACATGTAAAGGATCCTTCCATGACGATAGAGGATTTTCAGGCAGCTCTTCTTTCGCATATCTTTCCGTCAGGCATTTCTTGTCGAACACTAACTGAGGAGGATATGCAGCAAATCCATCATCTGCGCGATACAAAATATAATACCTGGGAATGGAACTGGGGAAAATCTCCGCGTTTTACCCTGCGTAGAAATGACATGGAACTCTCTGTAGATCACGGTATCATCACACGCTGTTTTATTCCTGCTATCTCTTCTATAGCAGCAGATGCCCTATTGGGTCAGCGTTATGGATACCAGAATCTGCTTAGCATTCTATTACCGTTTTATCCTAATGATGCGGAAACGATTGTAACTCAACTATTTTAAGAAAGGATGAAAAATTATGGAACATATGATTACTATGCCAAAGCTGTCCGCCGATATGAAAAAAGGCGTTTTGGCAGCATGGACAAAACAAAAGGGCGACACTGTAAAAAAAGGAGATGTTCTCTATGAAGTCGAGGCCGACAAAGTAGTCAGCGAAATAGAAGCTACCATGGACGGTGTCCTGACTGAGGTTTATTTTGAAGAAGGCGATGAAGTAGATGTCGATGCACCAGTTGCTTGCATCTGCTCTGAACAATAAGGAGATGGTTTACATGCAAGAACGAATGCCAGAATGGTTTAAAGTAAAATATAATCAAGAGGCGGTAGATGAAGTTAGCAGACTCATGGCAAAGTTAAGATTAAATACGGTCTGTAAGGAAGCAAACTGCCCGAATCTTGGAGAATGCTTTCAGAAGCACACTGCTACTTTCATGATCTTAGGCAGCCAGTGTACTAGAAACTGCCGCTTCTGCAATGTAGTACATGGAACACCGGAACCTGTAGATCCCGAAGAACCCATGCATGTTGCAGAGGCCGTAAGAGATTTAAAGCTTCGCCATGTCGTTATCACTCAGGTAACCCGTGATGACCTGCCTGACGGCGGTGCCAGTCAATTTGCAAACACGGTTTCTGCGATTCGAAAGCTCTGCCCTGATGTCACAATCGAGGTCTTAATCAGTGATATGAAGGGAGACCAAACTTCCTTAGATACTGTAATTGCAGCACATCCCGAAGTCATAAACCACAATATAGAAACCATAGCTTCCCTATATCCTGCCGTCCGTCCAGGGGCAGATTATGAGAGAAGCCTCTCCGTCCTGCGCTATGTGAAAACCAAAGACAGCACCATCCTCACTAAGACAGGTATTATGCTCGGATTAGGAGAAACGAAGGAACAGGTATTACAGACTATGGATGACGTATTGGCAACTGGCTGCGACATCTTTACCATCGGACAATATTTGCGTCCTTCTCCTGCCCATATCGAAATGAAAGAATATATTTCACCGGAAATTTTTGCAGAATATAAAGACATCGGTCTGCAAAAAGGATTCCGCTATGTTACCAGTTCCCCGTTAGTTCGCAGCTCTTACCGCGCTGCTGAAGCATTACAATAAGGAGGCAATAAATGATTTATATTGAAACCGGTTCTACCGATCCTTATTTTAACTTTGGCTTAGAATATTATCTAATTACGGAAAAAATGTTTGACGAACCTGTATTTCTGTTCTGGCAGACGGCACCTACCCTAATGGTCGGTAAATTTCAAAATACCTTAGAAGAAATTAATGTTGCTTATGCCAAAGAACATCAGATTCATATTGTCAGACGCATGTCGGGCGGCGGTACAATCTATACCGATATGGGAGGATGGCAGTTCACATTTATCATACCCGGGAAAACAGAGCAGATCAGTTTCAGTGAATATATCAGCCCTGTCATTCAGGCCCTGCACGATATGGGAATCGACGGAGCTGGGTTCAACGGACGCAACGATCTGGTCATTGACGGAAAGAAATTCTCCGGCAACGCCCAATACCTCTACAACGGTTTTACCCTGCATCATGGTTCTCTGCTCTTTGACACCAATATTGAACAAATGGTTAAAAGTACCACGGTGGATCCTTACAAAGTAATCTCTAAAGGCATCAAAAGTGTAAGGGAACGTGTGACCAATATTTCTGAACACCTTAAATCTCCCATGGACAATCAGGAATTTAAAATACGTATGGTAACTAACATCATGGGAGGCAGTGATTACAAAACCTATGACTTGACAGAAGCAGACCGCAGAAGAATCTTGGAACTTGCCCAATTAAAATTCAACAATTGGGACTGTATCTATGGCAAAAACCCCAAATGCAGCCTTACTAAGACAAAGCATCTTGCCGGCGGGAAGCTAGAGGTCTCTCTAGAGGTCTCTCACGGCATCATTCATGCCTGTGCGATCCACGGTGATTTTTTTGGTTCATTAGATATGGATGCTCTCTGTCAGGCTTTAACCGGTGTAAAATACGAAGAACAGGCAATCTCTTCTGCCATCGCCCCCTTTGATATCGAACATGGACTCTATCAGATTACCCGCTCCGAATTACTTTCCTGTATTGCTCCATAGACAGATTTAAAATATCTGCTACTTTATCATTTATATAATTAAATAATCCAGAAAGATTACTGATAATTCTACTCTCTAAAACTTCTTTGATCCAATCCGTAATGCCATCCCAGATAAACTCCATTTACGAACCTCCTTCCACACTTCCTCCCTAAAAACAAGGAGAGGAAGTTGGATTTCATTATCCCAGATAAGAATTAGCCAAATAATCCTTTTAATAATGGGACTACAGTGGTACCGATTATCGCAACACCACCGCCTGCCATAAGCTGTTTCATACCTTGTGATTTTGCACCAGGGTTATCATTTTCATAAAGAAAACCACTGTAGTTTTCACATTTTTACAGTGGCTAAAAACTTTATTCTCTATTCTGTTTTACTTCAGCAAATTGGAATCTGTCGAATTCCTTTATGTAGAAAAATATTATTTTTGCCTCCGTGCATTTCTTAAAAAACTATGATTTGTCCCTAAAAAATGCACATACAACTGTTTTTATATTCACCAAATCCAAATTGAGAATACAAGCCTTGTGCATCATCTGTCAGTAAAATACCATGTAGTCCTTTCAGCCTGTCTTCTTGATTGGTAATCCAGCCAACAAGCATTTTCCCCAAACCTTTTCCTCTATATTTTTCATCAACGATTACATCACATAAATAGTATACGGTTGTATAATCTGTAACCACCCTGGCAAATGCAACCATTCCATCTGTCTCCCTATCAAATATAGCAAAACATATTGAGTGTTCTACGGATTTTTTAATTACTTCTATCGTTCTGTCCTTTGCCCAATAGGACTGTGATAATAGTTTCCTTATTTCCTCACAACGTTCTTTGATGATTTCATTGTCATCTGTCATGCGCCAATTTTGTTTATCTATTACCATGTTCTCTACCTCCTTGAAAGCTTCTAATTTGTTGCTCTTAATTATACATAACCCCATTTCAAAAATCCACTTATTTCGTCACCCCATACGTTGTTCCGTCTATCTGCTTCCTGAGTGCTACCGGTGTGTACGTTTTTGTTTTCTCCATTTTGTGTTCTCCTTTTTTTAATGCCCGATAAGGAAGAATAACACTATTCCTTCCTACCTAAATACTAGCAACGCACTTTGCGCCTTAGTTACAAGGTCTTGGATAAGTTTCGTAAAGTGTGATCCATTACATCCGTATGCCTTTAAATATGGTCATACAAATGGACCAACAGAAGGGTACAATAACAAGATAAAAGTCTTAAAACGGGTTAGCTTTGGTGTTCTGAACTTTGAACGTTTTAGGATAAGAAATCTTCATTCTTCAAATAACATTTTATATTTTAAAACATTTGTTAATCGTAATACTTTAATAGTAATACTAATTCAAATTCTTATAACATTTCTGGTTTTGTTATTTCCTTTATCCTTCTTCCAATCCTTGCATACTCAGAAAATAATGGCCATGCAAATACTATTCCTATTAATATAAATGCATCATTCAAATTCTTATAAGTATCCCCATCTACATTTAAATAATAGCAACCTATTAGATTTCCAAACAATCCAATAAGAAAACCTATTATTAAAAATGAGTCTACCTTGATTATTACTCTTTTATAGCAATCCATATTCTCATAAAAGTTTGAAAGTTTTCGATTAATTCTGTGAATTGCTATACTAAATATAAATATCTTTAATACTGCACTTTCCATAGATAATGCGTCATTTACTATGTATATTGAAAACAAATATAACCACACACCAATATAGCTTATCGAATCCGACAAAGTATCAAAATTTTTCTTTTCCCATTCAGTTATTGGTGTAGGCAAGAAATTATCATTTTTCATTTGAATTTTTTTTGATTTACTTGTTATAATAAAACCTAACGCCATATCACTAATAGTAAATACCAATACCAAATACGAAAATAATGCAAACTTACCCAATGTAATATTTATACAATAATTAACTATCATTAGTGTTCTAATTATTACCTGTATTGATACATATCGCTCGATAATCTTTTTTTCGGGACACAACCAAAAATTCCACATTCTAGATGTTATAAAAAGTAAAACACATAATATTAAAGAAATAATAGCTATTACGGATTCTAGTTTAATACTACTTCGAATTAAACTAACTGATAATATATTTAGAAGTACAAAACAAATAGAGATGATATTATTCTTTTTAACCTCATGCTCAACTTTTTTTGCTCTGATACTATCTACATCGTTTCGCTTTGCGATTTCCTTTAACCATAAATAAATATTGTTTAATATCTTGCTCATATAATTAACCTCATTAATTTTATAGTTCACACTATAGTATTATATCTAATAACTGTAATGGTCAAGCTTTTTTGTAACACTACTGCCTAAATCAGTCCAATCGATACCGTACCTCATATGGTGTCTGATAGTCATTATACGAGTGTGGACGGATCTGGCTATACCATACATAAGCATATTCTGAAATGGCATATGTTACATCTGTTTTAAAATTGAATCTGTAGATTAATTCTGCTTTTAAAGTATTGTTGTATCGTTCTATCGGAGCATTGTCATATCGTCTTGTTAACAAGACATTGGGCATCCAGCAGCACTCATACTTTGTCTTATGCCATCCCCCTGACAGTACAGAATAAATTGCTATGAAGTAAATTGACTCCCTTGATCTGAGTGTAGAATTAGATTATTTGGTTCAATTTTTTGCGAACTTAAGGCTTTTTCGAGTGTCTTGATTGCTAAATCACTGGTAACCCATTTGCCTGTTTCACTTACAACAACACTACGATCAAATTAATCAATAATGGTGCAATTATATCTCATTGAACCATTACTAAGAAAAATATATGTAAAGTCTGTACACCAGACGTGATTGGCTTTTTGAACATCGAAATTCCATGAAATATCCACTTCCTTTCTTCGTATATGCATGATTTGTTTATGTAGCAAGATCAGTTCTTACTTTTTATAATTATAGCACAGATTGCATTATATCTATATAACATTTAGTAAATACCAATTCAGCCCCCCGAACAAATTAATAAATCGATATTTCCTGAAACTTTCACATAATGCCATTCAAAAAGTTTGGTTCTACAATAAATCATTAAATTTAGAAGATGTAATTGTAAAAAAAATCTCACATGCTGATCATTCAATTAAAATCTATCTTGAGACCAAACCATCTGAGCAAGTCTGCCCATCTTGTGGTAA
>CAJMNR010000013.1 GCA_905214875.1 uncultured bacterium
TGATGAAGCTCAAGCTGGTGATAACATCGGTGCTTTATTACGTGGTGTTCAAAGAGAAGAAATCGAAAGAGGACAAGTTCTTTGTAAACCAGGCAGCATCACTTGCCACAAAAAATTCACAGCTCAAGTTTACGTATTAACTAAAGACGAAGGTGGACGTCATACTCCATTCTTCAACAACTACCGTCCACAGTTCTACTTCAGAACAACTGACGTTACAGGTGTTATCAACTTACCAGAAGGTACAGAAATGTGCATGCCTGGTGATAACGTAGAAATGACTATCGAATTAATTCATCCAATCGCTATGGAACAAGGTTTATCTTTCGCTATCCGTGAAGGTGGTAGAACAGTAGGTTCTGGCCGTGTTGCATCTATCATTGAATAATTAATATCACTTGATATATAAAAGTAGCCCTTTGTTTACAAAGGGCTACTTTTTAGTTTCTGTAAACAATAAGCAAAAGTTCGCTATTATTAGGGTTCATAACTATTAGTATTACGATATTAGCTGAAATTCCATTATCATTACTGGATATGGAATGGGCTGATATCATCGTTTTTTGTGGAGCCGCCATTTTGAGTGAAGTATTTTTGTCTACCAGAATGCGGTTAGATTATGTGTTAACGATAAACATGAAACATGATATAATGGAACTAAGTTATGGACAAACTTGTCAGAAGATATCGTTTTTATAGTAATTCAATGGAGAGAATGGAGCAGACTCCTTTTCCAGAGACAGATTTAGCAAAACTATATTACGCATGTAAGGAAAGAGGAATTGTCTGTTGTTAAGAATGGGGGAATATTAGTGGAGTATCGAATGGGTACAATCAATGATATTGAACAACTAGCACAGATGAGAATCAAGTATTTACTAGAAGATTATAAGAGCATTTCTGATGAAAATATTAAAAAGATACAAGAGCAATTACCAATATATTATGGGAAACATTTAAATAAAGATATGTTCGCATATGTGGCAGATGTAAACGGTACAATAGTAAGTACGGCTTATTTGGTGCTTCAGGAAAAGCCCGCGAATCCATCCTTTCTTAAAGGAAAGGTAGGAGATGTCTTGAGCGTCTATACCGAGCCTTCCTATCGTAGGCAGGGCATTGCTAAAACTGTTATTCATCATTTGCTACAGAAAGCGAAAGAGCTTCAACTTGATTATGTAGAACTTGAAGCAACGAAAGATGGGTATCCCCTCTATAAAACATTAGGATTTGAAGAGGTAATATCACACTATAAGAAAATGAAATATGTGGTTAAGGGAAATGAATGATTCAAAAAAGTCTGTACATAATAGGGAGTAGAAGTAACGATTATAAAGGAGATAATACAATGGATTTATATGAAATTGGTGCACTCCCAATAGGATTTAGTATGCAGTTATCACAAGACTTAAAGGCAATGGAGCATTTTGCAGCAATGTCGCTTGCACAGAAAGAGGAACTTATTGCTTATATCCAAGGTGGATCGACAGGAGAAGAAGCGGAACAACGAGTACATGAAGCAATTATGAGATTACAGTGAAGGTAAGTCTCTTAAGATAAGCAAAGGTAGTTATAATGTAAGATACAGGAGATAATAGTTTGACAACAGGAATTAATTTAAGAAATATCGGAAAACAGAATACATGTAATGTCCTTAAATTATTAATGATGGAGAAGTCATTATCAAGAAAAGAACTGGCTACGAAATTAGGGCTTACAAAGATGACGGTAGGAAATATCGTGAATCATCTAAAACAAGAAGGACTGATAGAAGAGGAGAAAAGAGAGAGTGAGACAAACTCGATTGGTCCAAAGCCAACGGCAGTCAAGATTGCATCTAGACGTATTTTAGCTGTTGGAGTACATATTACGCCGAAAAAAATAACTACAATGTTAGTGGATGTTGTGGATGGTATACTATATAAAGAGACCCAGAGTGTGGATAACCTTGAGTCGAATCAACAAGTCCTATATGTTATTAAGGATATGGTCGCAACTATATTAGATAAATATAAAGACTATAGTACTTATTTGGTTGGAATAGGAGTTACCTATAATGGAGTTGTGGATACAGTAGAAGGTAAGATTACATTTTGCATCAACCAAATTGATAAGGAAGAGCTAAATGTTAAGTCCGTACTGACAAAGAGGTTTAATCTTCCGGTAGTAGTGGCAAGCGAAGTTGAGGGAGCAGCAATCGCAGAGCTTGTCTTTGGAACAAAATTGGGAGATTCCCGTATCTACTATATGAACTTAAGCAACAGTATACGAGGTGGGTTTATTAATGGATATACAATTAATGCAGGAACACATGGTATGAGCGGTGAAGTTGGACATATGAGCATAAAGTATGATGGACCATTGTGCTTATGTGGATCCCGTGGGTGTTATCATTTGTTTGGCAGCGTAGATGTGTTACTTAAAAAAAGTGAGTGCCACTCTATTGAAGAGTTACATTTGAAATTGCAGGATCGCGATCCGTTGTCCCTTCGAACAATGGAAGATTTTATTCAAGTAACAACGTCGGTATGTTCTAATATAGTGCATCTCTATGACCCAGCATACATTCTGATTGGGGGAGAGATTGCAAAATTAGATGGAAGTATCTTTCGAAAGATTGAGCGTCTGTTAAATGAAAGAATCATTTTCCGAAAAGAGCGATATGTAAAGGTTATTCGCAGCCATGTAAAAGAAAAAGCGAACGAAATAGGAGCGGCAATGGTTGTATTACAGGAGTTATTTGTGTAAAAAAAGGCTGTCACAGTATGAATTACTGTGACAGCCTTTTTGTGAGCTTATCCGCAACATGATGTATTGGATTTGACTACATGATATCGTAGCCTTTAAGCATACGAGCACGACTTGGATGACGTAACTTACGTAATGCCTTCGCTTCAATCTGACGAATACGTTCTCTTGTTACATTGAACTCTTTACCTACTTCTTCAAGTGTTCTTGTTCTGCCGTCTTTTAAGCCGAAACGTAAGATAAGAACCCTTTGTTCACGTTCTGTTAAAGTATCAAGTAATTTAGAGATTTGATCTTGAAGTACGGAATAAGCCGCTGCTTCTTCTGGACCAACGATAGATTCATCTTTAATGAAATCACCTAAATGGCTATCGTCTTCTTCACCGATTGGTGTATCAAGTGAGATAGGATCAGCGGATACTTTAAGAATTTCACGAATTTTTTCAATTGGAAGATTCATTGCATCTGCTAACTCTTGCTCAGATGGTTCACGACCTAATTCTTGT
Source organism: uncultured bacterium (assembly GCA_905214875.1). GTDB lineage: Bacteria > Bacillota > Clostridia > Lachnospirales > Lachnospiraceae > KM106-2. The sequence goes on from CAJMNR010000013.1 coordinate 3,255, forward strand.
AACAAGTTACGTGATACACGATATGTTTTATTAATTACTTCGGACATATGAACTGGAATACGGATTGTTCTTGACTGATCTGCGATAGAACGTGTAATTGCTTGACGAATCCACCAAGTTGCATACGTACTGAATTTATAACCTTTCGTATAATCAAACTTATCAACGGCTTTAATTAAACCTAAGTTACCTTCTTGAATTAAGTCAAGGAAGGAGAGCCCTCTACCTACATAACGTTTTGCAATACTAACTACGAGACGTAAGTTGGATTCTGCTAAAATCTTTTTCGCAGTTTCATCACCAGCTTCAATTTTTTTTGCCAGTTCAATCTCTTCACTGATAGAAAGTAATGGATAGCTACCAATTTCTTTTAAATAGAGTTTAACAGGATCATCCGACATAGCGGAGGTAGCGGTAGAAACCTCTTCAATAGTTGCCAGATCATCTTCGTGATCTATTTCTAAGAGCATGTTATCATCAGGCTCATCATCACTTAGATTAAGAACTACAATATTATGGGCTTCTAGATATTCATATATCTTGTCTATCTGATTTACATTTAGGTTCAATTCCTTAAAGAAATCGTTTACATATTCGACTTCAATAACACCTTTGTTCTTCTTAGCAATGCCAACTAATTCTTTAAGTTTCTCTTCGAATTTAATTACTTGTTCACTCATATTTATCCTCCATATGGTCAGTACCTCATTCTCTAGGCAAAAATACCACTAACTAACAGTATATCACAGGATGCGCTATATTACTAGGTTTTTTTCGCCATAACCGCATAATAAAAATATATTCAGAACATAATCAAAGTATGTAAAAATCAAGGAAAAAGCGGTGGTATTGACAGTAATTCTTTATTAACTTATAATTCAGTTGATAGTAATATGTATAAACTTACTATATAGAATAGGAGATTAAAAACTATGAGTTGTTCAGGTGAATGCAGTAGTTGTTCTACAACATGCTCTTCTGATAAGAGAAAAAGTATGTTAGAACCACTTAATCAATTTAGTAAAGTAAAAAAAGTAATCGGTGTCGTGAGCGGTAAAGGTGGGGTAGGAAAATCTCTTACTACGTCCTTCTTGTCAGTACTTATGAACCGTAAAGGATATAAAACGGCGATTCTAGATGCGGATATCACAGGGCCAAGTATTCCAAAGACATTTGGGATTCATGAGAAAGCTACAGGAAACGACTTGGGAATTTTTCCAAGCGTTTCAAAAGAAGGTATTAAGGTAATGTCTGTGAATCTATTATTAGATTCTGAAGAAATGCCTGTTGTATGGAGAGGACCTGTAATTGCAGGTACCGTAAAACAATTCTGGACAGACGTTCTTTGGGAAGATGTAGATTACATGTTCGTAGATATGCCACCAGGAACAGGAGATGTACCATTAACAGTATTCCAAAGCATCCCTGTTGATGGAATCATCATTGTAACAAGCCCTCAAGAATTAGTATCTATGATTGTTGGTAAAGCTGTTAATATGGCGAAAGCAATGAACGTGCCAATCTTAGGTCTTGTTGAAAACTACAGCTACATCGAATGTGGTAACTGTGGTGAGAAAATCAGCGTATTTGGTGAAAGCCACGTTGAGGAAGTTGCAGAAAAATACAACCTTAAAGTGTTAGACTGTATTCCAATCGATCCAAGGGTAGCATCTGCCGTGGACAAGGGTGCAGTGGAAATGCTTAAGGTAAATTACTTAGACGCAACAGCGGATTATATTGAGCAAGTATGTGTCATTGAAAAAGATTCTGAAGAGAAACAAGGAGTTCAGAAAATTGCTGTTTTAGTAACAGACAATAATGAAGTGAATGCTCATTTTGCGAAATCAGAAAAAGTAAAATTATATCATTTAGAAAATGGTGCGTTGATTAAATCAGAAGTAGTTGAGCATCAGGGAAAAGATGCAGAAAGCATTGTGAAGTACTTGTTAGAGCAAGAAGTGACAGCCCTTATTTGTGGTGGAGTAGCTCAAGAAGCGCTTGATATTCTTCTTGCAAATAAAGTTTTCGTGTACCCAGGTTGTAAAGGGGACGCTGACGTCATTGTTTCTACCTATTTACAAAACGGACTATGCTAAATGGCAAAAAATGGGATAATCCACCAAAATTATATAGAAATTGAAAAATTTGTTCCAATTTTCAAACAAATCATGTATAATACAGGTGGATAGACACAATCAAATGGTTTTATAAACTAATTGATAAATATTCGTATACCTGTAGATAATACGAAAGTATAATTTCTACTTGTTATTAATAAAGGATAAAATGGAGGTCGTACTATGTTAGTATCAGCAAAAGACATGCTTACAAAAGCAAAAGCAGGACATTATGCAGTAGGTCAATTCAATATCAATAATTTAGAATGGACAAAAGCTATTTTATTAACTGCTCAAGAACTTAATTCACCAGTTATTTTAGGTGTTTCTGAAGGTGCAGGAAAATATATGTGCGGTTATAAAACAATCGTAGGTATGGTAAATGGAATGCTTGAAGAACTTAACATCACTGTTCCAGTAGCTCTTCACTTAGATCATGGTAGCTATGAAGGCGCTAAAAAATGTATCGAAGCTGGATTCTCTTCAGTAATGTTTGATGGTTCTCATTACCCAATCGAAGAAAATATCGAGAAGACTAAAGAATTAGTTGCTATCTGTAATGAAAAAGGACTTTCTATCGAAGCTGAAGTTGGTTCAATCGGTGGAGAAGAAGATGGTGTAATCGGTAAAGGTGAATGTGCAGATCCTAACGAATGTAAACAAATTGCTGATCTTGGCGTAACAATGCTTGCAGCTGGTATCGGTAATATCCATGGAAAATACCCAGCAAACTGGGAAGGTTTAAGCTTTGAAACTCTTGATGCAATTCAACAAGAAACAGGAGATATGCCATTAGTTCTTCACGGTGGTACAGGTATCCCTGCAGACATGATCAAAAAAGCAATCAGCCTTGGTGTTGCTAAAATCAACGTTAACACTGAATGTCAATTAGCATTCGCTGAAGCTACAAGAAAATATGTTGAAGCTGGTAAAGATCTTGAAGGTAAAGGTTTTGATCCACGTAAATTATTGGCTCCAGGTGTAGAAGCTATCAAAGCAACAGTAAAAGAAAAAATGGAACTTTTCGGTTCAGTAAACAAAGCGAACTAATTAGTCCTTATATAGTATTATAGACAGGGGAGTCATAGCAGATTTATAGAAAGTGCTATGGCTTTCCTTTGTTTGTGTCATTTATTTTGTATATAAAATAAAAATGAAACGGATTAATGTCGCTATATGCATATAAAGTTAATTACGGTTGTATTTAGAGATAATTCGTTTTATAATTAAGTCGATAGTTTGAGTGCTAAGAGTACATAAAAACTAGAAATTTGGGGTTAAATAGTAGAACATAAGATAATAGGTATTTGAAACATATGGCAAGAAATATAAGAACATAATTAGTCAAACAAGACTAAGCGTTGATGGAGCTACTATTATATTAAGAAAGAAGGAATAATGTATTATGACGTATTTAGAAAAGTATGATTTATGGGCAAATGATAATTATTTTGATGAAGAAACTCGTAAAGAATTAAAAGCCATTGAAAATAATGATGATGAAATTAAAGATCGCTTTTTCAAAGACTTAGAGTTTGGTACAGGTGGTTTACGTGGCGTTATTGGTGCCGGAACTAACCGAATGAACATATACACAGTAGGAAAAGCAACACAAGGATTAGCAAATTATATTATAAAACAAGGCGGACAAGATAAAGGCGTTGCAATCGCATTTGATTCCAGAAGAATGTCAATTGAGTTTGCTACTGCCGCAGCTTTATGTTTAAATGCAAACGGCATTAAGGCATATATCTTTGATTCCTTAAGACCAACACCTGTTTTATCCTATACAGTAAGAAAACTTGGATGTATTGCAGGTATCGTAGTTACTGCAAGCCACAATCCACCAGAATACAATGGATATAAAGTTTACTGGGAAGACGGTGCACAAGTTACTGCACCTAAGGATGTAGAAATCATCAATGAGGTAAATGCAATTACAGAATATACTTCAATCAAATCTATGGAAAAAGAAGAAGCAATTAAAGCTGGTTTATTCCATGTTGTAGGAAAAGAAATTGATGATTCTTATATCGAAGAGCTTAAGAAATTAGTTATTAATCCAATTTCAGAAAAAGGAAAAGAACTTAAGATCGTTTATACACCATTACATGGTACAGGTAATCTTCCAGTTCGTCGTATCTTAAAAGAAATTGGTTTTGAACACGTATATGTAGTAAAAGAACAAGAGTTGCCAGATGGAAACTTCCCAACGGTATCTTATCCAAACCCTGAAGATCCTAAGGTATTCGTATTAGCTAAGAAGTTAGCAGATGAAGTGGGAGCAGATGTTATTTTAGCAACGGATCCTGATGCTGATCGTTTAGGTGTATGTATCCGTGATAATAAGAATGAATGGCAGTTGCTTACAGGTAATATGTCAGGAGCAATGATTGCAGAATATGAATTCTCACAAAAAGCTGCTCACAATGAATTACCAGCGAATGCTGCATTAATTAAGACAATCGTTACAGGCAATATGTCAGATCAGATTGCAAAGAAATATAACGCTCGTTTAATCGAAGTATTAACGGGATTCAAATATATCGGTGAACAAATCAAATTATTTGAACAAACAGGATGTAATGAATATGTATTTGGTTATGAAGAAAGTTATGGCTGCTTAATCGGAACACATGCAAGAGACAAAGATGCAGTAGTAGCCGTTATGGCATTCTGTGAAGCAGCTGCTTATTATAAATCTCAAGGAATCTCATTAGCTGACCAAGTAGATAATATGTATAAGATGTACGGTTACTATAAAGAAGGCTTAAAGGCAATCACTCTTAAAGGTATTGAGGGTATGCAAAAGATTAAGGACATTATGGAAGACTATCGTAAGAATGTACCAACAGAAATGGGTGGTTACAAAGTTCTTAAATTCAGAGATTATAAAGCAGATACAATCGTTGACTTAGCACAGAAAGAATTAGCCGTTGCTGACGTAGCAACAAAAGTAGAAGTTACGAAGACAGGATTACCTAATTCTAACGTACTTTACTTCGAATTGAATGATGATGCTTGGTGTGCAATCCGTCCATCCGGAACAGAACCAAAAATCAAATTCTATTTCGGTGTTAAAGGTACTTCTAATGAGGATGCTGCAGAAAGACTTGAACGTTTAAAAAATGATAAAGTATTTGATGTTGAATAATTAATACGAAAGGGTTCAAACTTATAATAGGTTTGGACTCTTTTTTTGCGAATTTCTCCTTTATGGTATGCATTTTGTCATTTATAGTTAAAGTAACGGATTTGGCTTATGATTTTGAGTAATTAGTAATATTGACATAAAATGTATGCTGAGGTATGTTTAGTATAAAAATGGAAAAGTATTGATGGAAATTCAATAAATACTTGAACAGATGAAAACGAAGAAAGGAGAGAAAGAATGAAAAAGGTCACTATTCAGGATGTTGCCAAGGAATTGAACCTATCACGTAATACTGTGGCTAAAGCACTTAACAATAGCGATACCGTTGCTTATGAGACTAGATATGTGGTAATTAAGAAAGCCTATGAGATGGGATATTCAAAGTTACTTCCTGCAGTTCGAAATGAATTTAAGATTAAGGACCGACTGAGTGATACGAAAACAGTTATTGTGTTAGCGAGACGTGAATTGTCAACGTTCTGGAATCGCATTATAATGGGCATAAGTGATGAACTGAATAAGAACAATTGTAAACTGGAATTTGAATTTATCAGTGAAGAAGATGAAGTGAACATTAGTATACCAGAGAACCTTACAAGGGATGCAGATGGTATGATTATATTGAGCGTATTTAGCCAAGAGTATACTAAAAGACTTCTTGAGTTTGATATTCCGGTTGTATTTCTAGATGCACCACAAGATATCGCACCAACCTGCAGTGTTGGTGATGTGGTTTTATTTGAAGGTCGTAGCAGCGTGAAAAAGATGACGGAGAGTATGATTGCGGAAGGCGCAAGACAAATAGCATTTATCGGTGATATCACGTATTGTAAATCAATATACGAACGTTATCAAGGATATTGCATGGCAATGCTAGAAGCTGGACTTACAGTTGATGAAGAGCTTGTTATAAAACAGCATGTACCTAAGAAATACTATGATTATGAAGAAGTTAGAGCTGCAATTGAATCATTTCCTTATATGCCTGAAGGAATCGTATGTGCTAATGATGATATTGCAAAAGACGTTATTACATATTTAAAAGAAAAACAAATCCAGATACCTAATGATGTGATGATCAGTGGATTTGATAATAAGGATGAGACAGCATTTTTAACACCATCTTTAACGACTGCATATATAAGTAATCAGAGAATGGGAAAAAGGCTGGTGCAACAGCTAATGTGGCGAATAGAAAACATTGAGATGCCTCATGAGCTTATTACTGTAAATACAGAAGTGATATATCGTGACTCGACAAACCGCCATAAATAAACGCATACATAGCATAGAAAATGCTAATCATAATAGGTGTAATACTTGACATATTCCTAACTCCCGATATAATGAGACTATTGGTATAAATCCTCATGAAAAAGAGGATATGTGAATATAGAAAAGGGAATTGTCAAAAATATAGACATGCATCCCAAAATAGAAACGGATAATGTTTCTTGTTATGATTACAAAGAAAGAGAGAAGTTAGTATGTGGATAGCAGACGGATGGAAAGATTACGAAGTTATTGATTGTTCATCAGGTGAGAAATTGGAACGTTGGGGCAATTATCTCCTTGTTCGTCCAGACCCTCAAGTTATTTGGGATACTCCAAAGGAAGAAAAGGGTTGGAGAAAGAAGAACGGTCATTATCATAGAAGCAGTAAAGGCGGCGGAGAATGGGAATTCTTTGATTTACCAAAGTCTTGGACAATCAATTATAAACAACTTACATTCAACCTTCAGCCATTTAGTTTCAAACATACAGGCTTATTCCCAGAGCAAGCAACAAACTGGGATTGGTTTGGAAACAAAATCAGAAAAGCAAATCGTCCGATTAAAGTTCTTAACTTATTTGCATACACTGGTGGAGCAACACTTGCTGCAGCAAGCGCAGGAGCACATGTAACTCATGTTGATGCATCTAAAGGTATGGTAACTTGGGCAAAAGAGAATGCACATTCTTCCGGATTACAAGATGCACCGATCAGATGGATCGTTGATGACTGTGTGAAGTTTGTACAGCGTGAAATCCGAAGAGGTAATAAATATGATGGAATCATTATGGATCCACCATCATACGGACGTGGACCTAAGGGTGAGATTTGGAAGATCGAAGAAAACATCTATGAATTCGTAAAATTATGCGAACAATTATTATCAGATGATCCTTTATTCTACTTAATCAATTCTTATACAACAGGTTTACAGCCAGCGGTATTATCTTACATGCTTAATACAGTAGTAGTGAAAAAACATGGTGGACATGTAAATGCAGAAGAAATCGGGTTAAGAGTATCAAGCAATGGATTAGTATTACCATGTGGTGCTTCTGGTCGTTGGGAACGATAATTTTGAATGAGTTTCTTCTATATATAATAGAGTAATAAAACAGTATGAACATCATAGCGATTATGAGGTTCATGCTGTTTCTTTTTTAATAATAAGAAAACAATGTAATATTCGAGATAAAGTCGATAGAATTAAACAATTCGTGAAAAAATGTATAGAAAATACAAATTTAGATTAAACTATACAAAGTTCCATAAATGTGCTAGTGCTTTTCTAGATACTTTCTGTTATGATAAATCTAACGCAAAGAATAAGAAGAAAAAATTCATTTGCGATAGTTGAAAAATACAGTATTTTAGAGAAAAAAAGCATTAAAAAAAATACTTGCATTTGAAAAAATTATGTTGTATAATTACAACTGTTGTGACATTGATAGCGTAGAAGCGTGAGGTTGCCACCAAGAGTGGGTTTTCCGTGGAGCGAATGTCAAGTTATGAAACTGGCGACAAGTCACTGTACAGATAATTAAAGATTCTACTATTATTAACGTAGAGCCCGTGTGGGGGTTTTTATATGTTTAAAATTCCTATGATACACACGGTTGAGTGTACAGTCACCGCTTGTCGTACTGCAATTAAGTGCGAAAAGGAGGCGACTTTTTTTATGGCAAGTCAAGTAATGAGAATTACTCTTAAAGCTTATGATCATCAATTAATCGATCAATCAGCTGGAAAAATCATTGAAACAGTTAAGAAAACAGGTTCTAAGGTGAGCGGTCCTGTACCACTACCTACTAAGAAAGAAGTTGTAACAATCTTAAGAGCTGTTCACAAATACAAAGATTCCAGAGAACAATTCGAACAAAGAACTCATAAGAGATTAATCGATATCATTATGCCAACACAAAAAACAGTTGATGCATTATCTAGATTAGAAATGCCAGCTGGTGTTTACATCGATATCAAAATGAAATAAGCATTAAGAAGCAATTAAGTAGTAATCCTTTAGGGTTTATATATAGAAGTTGGTCAAGATTGTGACCATGCACTTGTATTTAGACCATCTAGGATGATCACACCGCTGTTAGCGGGAACGCTGATAAGTGCGATCCGCTGTAGATTTTATAGGAGGTGCAAAAGCATGAAAAAAGCTATTTTAGCTACTAAAGTCGGAATGACTCAAATCTTCAATGAAGACGGAGTTTTAACTCCAGTAACTGTTCTTCAAGCTACACCATCTGTTGTTACTCAAATCAAAACAATTGAAAATGATGGTTATGAAGCAGTTCAAGTTGGTTACGGGGACATCAGAGAAGTTCTTGTAAATAAACCAAGAAAAGGACACTTTGCTAAAGCAGGTGTGTCTAATAAGAGATATCTTAAAGAATTCAAGTTTGAAAACGCTGGCGAATACGCAGTAGGACAAGAAATCAAAGTTGACATCTTCGAAGCAGGTGACAAAATTGATGCTACTGCAAAATCCAAAGGTAAAGGATTCCAAGGCGCAATCAAGAGACATAATCAGTCCAGAGGACCTATGGCTCATGGTTCTAAATTCCACAGACATGCAGGTTCTAACGGTTCTGCGACTACTCCAGGTAGAGTATTCAAAGGTAAGAAAATGCCAGGTCATATGGGCGCTGTAAAGGTTACAATCCAAAACCTTGAAGTTGTTCGTGTTGATGTAGAAAACAACATTATCTTAGTTAAAGGTGCTGTACCAGGACCTAAGAAATCTGTTGTTGTTTTAAGAGAGTCAGTTAAAGCAAACTAGGACTTTAAGAAAGGAGGAATTCACAGATGGCAAACGTATCTGTTTTTAATATGGAAGGCAAAGAAGTTGGAACAATCGAACTTAACGATTCCATCTTCGCTGTTGAAGTAAATGAACATTTAGTTCACATGGCAGTTGTAGCTCAACTTGCTAACAAACGTCAAGGAACTCAAAGCGCTAAGACACGTTCTGAAGTTTCTGGTGGTGGTAAAAAACCTTGGAGACAAAAAGGAACTGGACATGCAAGACAAGGTTCTACAAGATCTCCACAATGGACTGGCGGTGGCGTAGTATTCGCTCCAAAGCCAAGAGATTACTCTTTCAAAATGAATAGAAAAGAAAAAGCACTTGCAATCAAATCTGCTTTAACTTCTAGAGTAAATGAAAAGAAAATCTTCGTTCTTGATGAATTAAACTTTGATGAAATCAAAACTAAGAAAATGGTAAGCGTTCTTAACGGATTAAACGTTAACAAAGCATTAATTGTTTTAGGAGAAAAGAACGAAAACGTTCAAGCATCCGCTAAAAACATCCCTACTGTAAGAACTGCTTTATCTAGCACAATCAGCGTATATGATTTATTAAAATATGATAACTTAGTTATCACTAAAGACGCTGTTGCAAAAATCGAGGAGGTGTACGCATAATGGCAAACATTAAATACTATGACGTAATTTTAAAACCTATCGTTACTGAAAAAAGTATGAACGCTATGACTGAAAAAAAGTACACTTTTTCCGTTCATACAGAAGCTACTAAAAGCCAAATCAAAGAAGCAGTAGAAAAAATGTTCGAAGGAACAAAAGTTGCTAAAGTAAACACTATGAACTTAGATGGAAAATCTAAACGTCGTGGTGCTACTACTGGTAAAACTGCTAAAACTAAAAAAGCGATCGTTACATTAACTGCTGATAGTGCTGATATCGAAATTTTCGAAGGACTATAAGATAACGTAACAAATCAATTTATGGTTGTTTATAACCGATAAGAATAAATTTGTATATGTCGTAAGACATGAAAGGAGTGCAAAAAATGGGAATTAAAAAGTTTAACCCATATACACCTTCCAGAAGACATATGACTAGCTCTGACTTTGCTGAGATTACAACAAGCACACCAGAAAAAAGCCTTGTAAGCTCTTTAAGCAAAAACGCTGGTCGTAACAATCAAGGAAAGATTACAGTTAGACACCACGGTGGTGGTTCTAGAAGAAAATATAGAATTATCGACTTCAAGAGAAATAAAAAAGATGGTATTCCAGCAGTTGTTAAAACTATCGAATACGATCCAAACAGAACAGCTAATATCGCTTTAATCTGCTACGCAGATGGTGAAAAAGCTTATATCTTAGCTCCTCTTAACTTAAAAGTTGGCCAAACAGTAATGTCTGGTGAAACTGCTGAAGTTGAAGTAGGTAACTGCTTACCATTAGCAAACATTCCAGTTGGTACTCAAGTACACAACATCGAATTATACCCTGGTAAAGGTGGACAATTAGTTCGTTCCGCTGGTAACAGTGCTCAGTTAATGGCTAAAGAAGGTAAATACGCAACATTACGTTTACCATCAGGTGAAATGAGAATGGTTCCAATCATCTGCCGTGCAACAATCGGTTCTGTTGGTAACCCAGATCACGGCTTAATCAACATTGGTAAAGCTGGTCGTAAACGTCATATGGGTATCCGCCCAACTGTTCGTGGTTCTGTAATGAACCCTAATGACCATCCACACGGTGGTGGTGAAGGTAAGACTGGTATCGGTCGTTCAGGCCCATGTACTCCTTGGGGTAAACCAGCTCTTGGCTTAAAGACAAGAAAGAAAAACAAAAAGTCTAATAAGTTAATCGTTCGTAGAAGAGACGGTAAAGCTATTAAATAAGGAGGGTTAAACCTATGGCACGTTCATTGAAAAAAGGACCATTCGCTGACGCTAGCTTACTTAAAAAAGTAGACGCTCAAAACGCAGCTAATGATAAAACAGTGATCAAAACTTGGTCACGTCGTTCTACTATTTTCCCTTCATTCGTTGGACACACAATCGCTGTTCATGATGGAAGAAAACATGTACCTGTATATGTAACTGAAGATATGGTTGGCCACAAACTTGGCGAATTCGTAGCTACAAGAACTTACAGAGGACATGGTAAGGACGAAAAGAAATCTAGAAAATAATTTAGATCGAAAATTTATATAAATTATGATTGTAATTTTGAAAGGAGGTTGCATCCATGGCTAAAGGACATAGATCCCAGATTAAAAGAGAAAGAAACGAAAATCAAAGAGAAACTAGACCAACTGCTAAGTTATCTTACGCAAGAGTTTCAGTTCAAAAAGCTTGTTTCGTTTTAGATGCAATTCGCGGCAAGGATGTACAAACAGCACTTGGTATTTTAGCATATAATCCAAGATATGCTTCAAGTCTTATTGAAAAATTATTAAAATCAGCAATCGCAAACGCTGAAAATAATAACGGTATGAATCCTGAAAATCTTTATGTTGCTGCTTGTTACGCAAACAAAGGACCAACAATGAAGAGAATTAGACCAAGAGCACAAGGTAGAGCTTATAGAATCGAAAAGAGAATGAGTCACATCACAATCGTGCTTGATGAAAGATAAGGAGGGCAAACATGGGACAAAAAGTTAATCCTCATGGTTTAAGAGTCGGTGTCATTAAAGACTGGGACTCTAGATGGTATGCGGAAGCTGATTTTGCTGATAACTTAGTTGAAGATCACAAAATTAGAACTTTCTTAAAAGATAAACTTTACAGCGCTCAAGTTTCAAAAATTGAAATCGAGAGAGCTTCTGATAGAATTAAAGTAATCATCTACACTGGTAAACCAGGTGTTGTTATCGGTAAAGGTGGTTCTGAAATCGAAAAATTAAAAGCTGAATTAGTTAAATTCATTTCTGGTAAAAAATTAATGGTAGACATTAAAGAAGTTAAAAGACCAGATACAAATGCACAATTAGTTGCTGAAAACATTGCTGCTCAATTAGAAAATCGTGTATCTTTCAGACGTGCGATGAAATCTTGCATGAGTAGAACAATGAAAGCTGGTGCAAAAGGTATTAAAGCTGCTGTTTCCGGTCGTTTAGGCGGAGCAGATATGGCTCGTACAGAATTCTACAGTGATGGAACTATTCCACTACAAACATTACGTGCTGATATCGATTACGGTTTTGCTGAAGCTGATACAACTTACGGTAAAATGGGTATCAAAGTATGGATCTATCACGGAGAAGTTCTTCCAACTAAAGCTAATAAGGAAGGGAGCGCAAAATAATGTTAATGCCAAAAAGAGTTAAACGTCGTAAACAATTCCGTGGCACTATGTCCGGTAAGGCGTTAAGAGGTAATAAGATTACAAATGGTGAATTTGGTATCGTGGCTTTAGAGCCAGCATGGATCAGATCTAACCAAATCGAAGCTGCCCGTATTGCTATGACTCGTTATATTAAACGTGGTGGTAAAGTTTGGATCAAAATCTTCCCAGATAAACCAGTAACTGCAAAACCAGCAGAAACTCGTATGGGTTCCGGTAAAGGTTCTTTAGAATACTGGGTAGCTGTAGTAAAACCAGGTCGTGTTATGTTTGAAATCTCAGGTGTAGCTGAAGAAACTGCTAGAGAAGCATTACGTCTTGCTACTCACAAATTACCAGTAAAATGTAAAGTAGTTTCTCGCGCAGATTTAGAAGGCGGTGACAACAGTGAAAATTAGAGAATATGTTAAAGATTTAAATAATAAATCTATCGAAGAATTAAACGTAGAATTAGTAGCTGCTAAAAAGGAACTTTTTAATTTAAGATTCCAAAACGCAACAAACCAATTAGATAATACAAGCAGAATTAAAGAAGTTAGAAAAAATATTGCTAGAATTCAAACTGTAATTTCAGCAAAAGCTAACGCGTAGATTATCCTAGAAAGGAGGAATTGTTGTGGAAAGAAATTTAAGAAAGACTCGTATCGGTAAAGTTGTTAGTGATAAGATGGATAAAACAATCACAGTTGCTGTAGTTGATAACGTAAAACATCCACTTTACAACAAAATCGTTAAAAGAACTTACAAATTAAAAGCTCATGACGAAAACAATGATTGTAAAATCGGTGATAGAGTAAAAGTAATGGAAACAAGACCTTTATCTAAGGATAAGAGATGGAGACTTGTAGAAGTTATCGAACGTGCAAAATAGAATTATTAAGCAGTTTAAAGTGAAGAGTGGAGTATGCTTCTTTGAATCATAGCTCATTCGGTCACAAATAATGCTGAAAGGAGTAGTATTATGATCCAACAAGAATCAAGACTTAAAGTTGCTGACAACACTGGTGCTAAAGAATTACTTTGTATCAGAGTTTTAGGCGGATCTACAAGAAGATATGCGAACATCGGTGATGTCTTCGTTGCTACAGTTAAAGATGCAACACCAGGCGGAGTTGTTAAAAAAGGTGACGTAGTTAAAGCTGTAGTTGTTCGTTCTGTTAAAGGAGCTCGTCGTAAAGACGGTTCTTATATCAAGTTCGATGAAAATGCTGCTGTTATCATTAAAGATGACAAAAATCCAAAAGGAACTCGTATTTTTGGACCAGTAGCAAGAGAATTAAGAGAGAAACAATTCATGAAAATCGTTTCCCTAGCACCAGAAGTGTTATAAGGAGGTGTCAACAAGTGGCAACTAGTAAAATTAAAAAAGGTGATACTGTTAAAGTAATCACTGGTAAAGATAAAGGCAAAGAAGGAAAAGTTCTTTCTGTAAAAAATGGTAAAGTACTAGTAGAAGGCGTTAACACTGTAACAAAACACGCAAAACCATCTCAAAGCAATCCTCAAGGTGGAATCGTTCATCAAGAAGCTGCTATCGACGTATCTAACGTAATGTTAGTAGTAGATGGAAAAGTTACAAGAGTAGGATTTGAAGTTAAAGACGGTAAAAAAGTTCGTGTTGCTAAAACTACTGGAAAAGCTATTGATTAATTAAAGAGAGGAGGTCCTATCATTGGCTAGATTAAGAGAAACTTATAAAAATGAAATTATTGACGGAATGACTAAAAAGTTCGGTTATAAGAACGTGATGGAAGTTCCTAAATTAGATAAAATCGTAATTAATATGGGCGTAGGCGAAGCTAAAGATAACGCTAAAGCTTTAGAAACAGCTATCAAAGATCTTGAAATCATTGCTGGTCAAAAAGTTGTTACAACAAAAGCTAAAAAATCTATCGCTAACTTCAAATTAAGAGAAGGTATGCCTATCGGATGTAAAGTTACTTTAAGAGGCGAAAAAATGTATGAATTTGCTGATCGTCTTATCAACTTAGCTTTACCTCGTGTACGTGACTTTAGAGGTGTAAACCCTAACGCATTTGATGGTAGAGGAAACTATGCTCTTGGTATTAAAGAACAACTTATTTTCCCAGAAATCGAATATGATAAAGTTGATAAAGTTAGAGGTATGGACATCATTTTTGTTACAACAGCGAAAACTGATGAAGAAGCTCGTGAATTATTAACACAATTCGGTATGCCATTCAAAAAATAGTTAGGAGGGAAATTCATGGCTAAAACGTCTATGAAAGTTAAGCAACAACGTCCAGCAAAATTCTCTACTAGAGAATACAATCGTTGTAGAATTTGTGGTCGTCCACATGCTTATTTAAGAAAATACGGAATTTGCAGAATTTGTTTCCGCGAATTAGCTTATAAAGGTCAAATTCCAGGTGTGAAAAAAGCAAGCTGGTAAGAAGAAGGAAGGAGGCAACTTAAATGACTATGACTGATCCTATTGCAGATATGCTTACAAGAATTCGTAACGCTAACACTGCTAAACATGATACAGTAGATGTACCTGCTTCTAAGATGAAGATTGCAATCGCTGACATTCTTGTAAAAGAAGGTTACATCAAAAAATATGACATCGAAGAAATCGGTGGATTCAAAACTATCCGTATCACATTAAAATACGGTAAAGATAAAAATGAAAAAATTATCACTGGTCTTAAGAGAATTTCTAAACCAGGTCTTCGCGTATACGCTAACTCAAATGATCTTCCTAAAGTATTAGGTGGTTTAGGTATCGCAATTATCTCTACAAACAAAGGTGTTATCACTGATAAAGAAGCTAGAAAAGCTAACGTTGGTGGCGAAGTATTAGCATTCGTTTGGTAAGATAAAAAAGTGAAGAAAATTGGTAGCTAGATTATCTAGTTATTTATGTCAATTAATGTTACAATAGTATGGAATCGTGTTGAAAGAGTGAAACTCTTCACTCTTTATTCTTCACTTTTCGTTAATAAATTTAGGAGGTGCCGGCATGTCACGTATAGGAAGAATGCCTATCGCTGTACCAGCAGGTGTTACTGTTGATATTGCAGAAAATAATCAAGTGACGGTTAAAGGACCAAAGGGACAACTTGTAAGAGTATTACCTGCGGAAATGGAAATCAAAAAAGATGGCGAAACTGTAGTAGTTTCTAGACCAAACGACTTAAAGAAAATGAAATCTTTACACGGTTTAACTAGAACACTTATCGCTAACATGATCACTGGTGTAACTGATGGTTACGAAAAAGTTCTTGAAATCAACGGTGTTGGTTACAGAGCTCAAAAACAAGGTAAAACATTAGTATTATCTTTAGGATACTCACATCCTGTTGAAATGGAAGATCCTGCAGATCTTGAAGTTATTGTTGAAGGACAAAACAAGATCATCGTTAAAGGTATAGATAAAGAAAAAGTTGGCCAATACGCTGCTGAAATCAGAGAAAAGAGAGCTCCAGAACCTTATAAAGGTAAAGGTATCAAATACGCTGATGAAGTTATTAGACGTAAAGTTGGTAAAACTGGTAAGAAATAATTAAAGGAGTGAAACAAAATGGTTAATAAAGAATCAAGAAGTAAAATTCGTGTTAAAAAACACAGAAGATTACGTAGCCGTTTATCAGGTACTGCTACACAACCTCGTTTAGCTGTTTTCAGAAGTAATAACCATATGTACGCTCAAATTATTGACGACACAGTTGGTACTACTTTAGTTTCAGCATCTACTCTTGATAAAGAAGTTAAGGCTGAATTAGAAAAAACTAACGACGTTGAAGCTGCTGCTAAAGTTGGTGCAGTTGTAGCAAAAAGAGCGTTAGACAAAGGTATCAAAACTGTTGTTTTCGATAGAGGCGGATATATCTATCAAGGTAAAGTAAAAGCATTAGCAGACGCAGCTAGAGAAGCTGGGTTAGAATTCTAAGAAGGAGGAAACAACACATGAGACGTGATATTATCGATGCTAATTCTTTAGAATTAGAAGATAAAGTGGTTTCAATCAAACGTGTTACTAAAGTAGTAAAAGGTGGACGTAACTTCAGATTTACTGCATTAGTAGTAGTTGGTGATAAAAATGGACACGTTGGTGCTGGTCTTGGTAAAGCAGCTGAAATTCCTGAAGCTATCCGCAAAGGAAAAGAAGACGCTATCAAGAAATTAGTTACAGTTCCAATCGATGAAAACGGTAGTGTACCACACGATTTCTTAGGAAAATTTGGTAGTGCACACGTATTATTAAAGAACTCTCAAGAAGGTACTGGTATCATCGCAGGTGGTCCAGCTCGTAACGTATTAGAGTTAGCTGGATACAAAAATATCCGTACAAAATCTTTAGGTTCCAACAATAAGCAAAACGTTGTTCTTGCAACAATTGCAGGCTTATCAAATTTAAAAACTCCTGAAGAAGTTGCTAGACTTCGTGGTCTTTCTGTTGAAGAAATTTTAGGCTAATAGGAGTCACTAGATCAGTTACTGATCTGCAAATAGTTTAGGAGGTGTCATTTGTGGCAGGTAAATTAAAAATTACTTTAGTTAAATCTACAATCGGTGCCGTTCCAAAAAACAGAAAAACTGTTGAAGCTCTTGGTCTTCGCAAACTTAACAAAACTGTTGAGATGCCAGACAATGCTGCTGTAAGAGGAATGGTTCAACAAGTTAGACATTTAGTTAAGGTTGAAGAAATCTAATATATAAGAATAAGTAAGGAGGTGCGCAGGATGAATTTATCACAATTAAGTCCAGCTGAAGGCTCTAAACACAGCGACAACTTCAGAAGAGGTCGCGGTCATGCTTCAGGTAATGGTAAGACAGCTGGTAAAGGTCATAAAGGTCAAAAAGCTCGTTCAGGAGCTCCTAGAGTAGGTTTCGAAGGTGGCCAAATGCCATTATACAGAAGATTACCTAAGAGAGGTTTTACAAACAGAAATTCTCGTGAAATCGTTGGTATCAACGTTGACATGTTAAATAGATTCGAAGACGGTGCTGTTGTAACTGTTGAATCTTTAGTAGAAATCGGTATTGTTAAAAACCCTAAAGACGGAGTTAAAATCCTAGGAAATGGAGAATTAACTAAGAAGCTTGATGTTAAGGTTAACGCTTACAGTGCAACTGCAGTAGAGAAAATCAAAGCTCTTGGTGGAAATGCTGAGGTGATGTAGTATGCTAGAGACAGTCCGAAATGCGTTTAAAGTTAAAGAAATAAGAAATAAGCTTTTATTTACTTTTTTTGCACTGCTCATAGTAAGACTTGGATCTCAAATACCACTAAAAGGCGTTGATAAAACCGCTATTGCCCAATTATTGGGTAATAGCGATACAATCAACTTCTTCGATGCAATGACAGGGGGTTCTTTAATGAACTTCTCTATTTTTGCATTAGGGATTTCACCATATATCACTGCATCAATCATTATGCAGTTGTTAACTATTTGTATTCCTAGCTTAGAGGAAATGCAAAAAGATGGTGAAGACGGACGCAAAAAAATTACTAAGTATACAAGATACATGAACATTGGATTATCAATTATCCAAGCTACTGCTATGGTTATCGGTTTCTCAGCATACGATGGTATTAACATTGACAATGCGACAGGCTATATCGTAGCAATTACAGCTTTAGTTGCTGGTTCAGCATTCTTAATGTGGTTAGGAGATCGCATCTCTGAGCACGGTGTTGGTAATGGTATCTCTATTATCTTAACGATTAATATTGTTTACAAATTACCTACAGATGCTAAAAACTTATGGACTCAGTTCGTAAGCAGTGCTGGTAACACAGTTAATAGTATTATTGCTGTTGTTGTAATTGTAGCACTTATCGTTGGTCTTGTTTTCTTTATCAACCTATTAAATGGTGGAGAAAGAAGAATTCCTGTACAATATGCTAAAAAAGTACAAGGAAGAAAAATGGTTGGTGGACAATCTTCCCACATTCCATTAAAAGTAAATACAGCTGGTGTTATTCCAGTTATCTTTGCAAGTTCTTTAATGCAATTCCCAATATTAATTGCAAGTTTCTTTGGTGTTCAACCTGGAACAGGCAATTTTGGTCAAAAAGTATTAAAGTTACTTAGCCAAAGTAGTTGGTTTAAAGTATCTAGCTTAAGTGAGTTTAAATATTCATTAGGTTTAGTAATCTACATTGTATTACTAATCTTTTTTGCATATTTCTACACTACAATTACTTTCAATCCAATGGAAGTATCTAATAATATGAAGAAACAAGGCGGGTTCATTCCGGGTATTCGTCCTGGTAAACCAACAACTGATTTCTTAACTAGAATTCTTAATTCTATTGTATTAATTGGAGCAGTTGGTCTTGCAATCATCGCCGTTATTCCAATTATATGTTCTGGAGTATTCGGTGCTTCTGTTAACTTTGGTGGAACTTCACTTATCATTATCGCTGGTGTAGTACTTGAGACGATCAAACAGGTGGAATCACTAATGTTAGTTCGTCATTACAAAGGCTTCCTCAACGATTAAACTTAAATATAGTAACGATTCATAGTAATAACCAATGGGTAGTTACTTGATATTTACATAAGAAGACCATCGCTTAGATTAAGCGATGGGTTCTTGTGTTTATGAAAGAAGTAGATAGTGGTGAATTTATATAGGGGTAAGTGAATAGTGAAAAGTGAATTTACAGTATGATGAATATTTCTCATATTTCAGACAATAATCTAAAGAAGTGGATTAGAGGGCTGATCACCTTTCACTATTCATTTTTCACATATATGATTACATCCAAAAACTATTCTAAGATGGAGGATTTTATAATGAAAATTGTTATGTTAGGTGCTCCTGGAGCAGGAAAAGGTACTCAAGCCAAAAAAATCGCTGAAAAATATCAATTACCTCACATCTCCACAGGCGATATTTTTAGAGCAAATATCAAGAATGGCACAGAGTTAGGAAAAAAAGCGAAAACTTATATGGATCAAGGATTACTAGTTCCAGATGAATTAGTTGTTGATTTAGTAGTAGATCGTTTAAAACAAGACGATTGTAAGAATGGTTATATCTTAGATGGTTTCCCACGTACTATTCCTCAAGCAGAAGCTTTAGATGCTGCTCTTAAGGCAATTGGTGAAACAATGGACTATGCTATCAACGTAGAAGTTCCAGATGATAATATCATCAACCGTATGTCAGGCCGTCGTGCTTGTGTTTCTTGTGGAGCTACTTATCATGTACAATTCAACCCTACAAAAGTTGAAAACGTATGTGATGCATGTGGTGCTGAATTAATCCTTAGAGATGATGATAAAGCAGAAACAGTTAAGAAACGCCTTGATGTATATCATGATCAAACACAACCATTAATTGACTATTACAAAAATGCAGGTATCTTAGTTGATGTTGATGGTACGGTAGACATGAGTGAAGTATTCAATGCTATCGTTAAAATTCTTGGCGAATAATTAGTGGGAGACTTAAGATGTCGGTGACAATTAAATCAAAACATGAGATTGAGTTAATGCGCGAGGCAGGAAAAATCCTTGCAATCGTTCATGATGAAATCGAAAAAATCATACGTCCAGGAATTACCACTTACGAAATCGATAAAATAGGGTATGATGTAATCAGGAGTCACGGTTGTATCCCATCCTTTTTGGATTATAATGGATATCCGGCTTCGATCTGCGTATCTGTTAACGATGAGGTTGTTCATGGAATTCCTTCGAAAGAAA
This sequence comes from uncultured bacterium, assembly GCA_905214875.1. Taxonomy (GTDB): domain Bacteria; phylum Bacillota; class Clostridia; order Lachnospirales; family Lachnospiraceae; genus KM106-2. The sequence continues at coordinate 23,599 of CAJMNR010000013.1, forward strand.
GAATCATCCGTGAAGGAGACATTGTTAGTGTCGATGCCGGAGTTATTTACAAAGGATATCATTCCGATGCTGCAAGAACTCATGCAGTTGGAGAAATTACACCAGAAGCAAGACGCTTAGTTGATGTAACAAAGCAAAGTTTCTTTGAAGGCATCAAATTTGCGAAAGCAGGAAATCATTTGCATGATATCTCAGCGGCAATCGAAGATTATGTAGTAGCTCAAGGTTATACAGTTGTACGAGATTTAGTAGGACATGGCATAGGTAGAGCTTTACATGAAGAACCTGAGATTCCGAACTTCAAGCAACGTAGAAGAGGAATCAAATTAGTACCAGGCATGACGTTAGCCATAGAACCAATGGTAAATGCAGGACGTCCAGACGTTGTTTGGTTAGATGATGATTGGACTGTTGTAACACACGACGGTTCCTTATCCGCTCACTATGAAAATACTGTTCTGATTACTGATGGTGAACCAGAAATTCTAAGCTATCATAAGTAAATAGGTAAGGAAGAATACATGGATAATATTATGGTTGGAACTATTGTTAAATCAATAGCTGGACATGATCAAGATAATTTATTTGTAATAGTAAATGTCGAAAATGAATATGTCTATTTAGTAGATGGAAAAACACGTTTATTAAGTAAGCCAAAGAAAAAAAAGCTTAAGCATATTCAGGTTATTAGTAGTGTAAACGAAACATTTGTGGATCAATGGAGTAGTAATCTATTATTAGATTCACATGTTAAAAAAATAATTCGTAATGAATTAAAAAAGTTAAATGATGTCCATCAATAGTTAGTTATGATTTAGGAGGTTAGTAAAATGTCTAAAGCTGACGTATTAGAAGTAGAAGGTACTGTAATTGAAAAATTACCTAATGCAATGTTTCAAGTGGAACTTGAAAATGGCCACAAAGTGTTAGCGCACATTAGTGGCAAATTAAGAATGAACTTCATTCGAATTTTACCTGGGGATAAAGTTACAATCGAGCTTTCTCCTTATGATTTAACAAAAGGTAGAATAATTTGGCGTGACAAGTAAAATTTCGCTTGCATTATAGAACTTTTTTTGATATAATAGCAAGTGGACTTTTTGAAAGGAGAGATTTACTGTGAAAGTAAGATCATCAGTCAAACCGATTTGCGAAAAATGCAAAATCATTAAAAGAAAAGGATCTATCAGAGTAATCTGCGAAAATCCAAAACACAAACAAAGACAAGGCTAATAACAATAACACGGCTGTGATATTGTTTTAAGTATTCGAGAAAGCTTATTTTAGTAATAAGGATTCGGCTATGAATACTATTTATTCGATAAGTAACACTCGAATCATATATATATTAATAGCCAGTCTTGCTTTCTGTGTTACAATTTGCCTTAGTGGCAAGTGCGTTATGAATAACGTACGACTTTGGGCGCAAGTATGAAACGCTTACGTACCACATTGTGATATTATGGGTGCATTCAATGAAAGAATGTGTTTTAGAGGTAAATAATTACCATCTAATGTATTTATGTGTAAATACATCATAATTTAAAGCGGCTGCCCTGCATGAAACACTAGGATGTGTTGTAGATGCAAACTATTTAAAAATGTTTCAATTAAACGATTAAGAATCGATATTTTTATGGAGGTGTAATACACATGGCTCGTATCAGTGGTGTAGATTTACCAAGAGAAAAACGTGTAGAAATCGGACTTACTTACATTTATGGTATCGGTAGAGTAAGCTCCAACCGTATTCTTGCTGCAGCTAATGTTAATCCTGACACTCGTGTTAGAGATTTAACTGATGAAGAAGTTGCAAGAATTCGTGACATTATTGACGAAACAACAACTGTTGAAGGTGATTTACGTAGAGAAATCGCTCTTAATATTAAGAGATTACAAGAGATTGGTTGCTACAGAGGAATTCGTCATAGAAAAGGACTTCCAGTTCGTGGTCAAAAAACTAAGACAAACGCAAGAACAAGAAAAGGTCCAAAACGTACAGTAGCGAACAAGAAGAAATAATATTAGGAGGGTTTGTTAATGGCTAAGAAAGTTACAAAAAAAGTGACTAAAAAACGTGTGAAAAAGAACGTTGATCGCGGACAAGCACACATTCAGTCATCTTTTAATAATACAATTGTTACGCTTACAGATGCAGAAGGTAATGCTCTTTCTTGGGCAAGTGCAGGTGGATTAGGATTCAGAGGATCCAAAAAATCTACTCCTTACGCAGCTCAAATGGCAGCTGAAACTGCAGCTAAAGCAGCAATCATTCATGGTTTAAAATCAGTAGAAGTTATGGTAAAAGGTCCTGGATCAGGTAGAGAAGCAGCTATTCGTGCTCTTCAAGCTTGTGGTATCGAAGTAACAAGCATCAAAGATGTAACTCCAGTTCCACACAATGGATGTAGACCACCAAAACGTAGAAGAGTCTAATTAGGAGGTATAACAATGGCAAGAGACATGAGTCCTGTTCTTAAAAGATGTAGATCACTTGGTTTAGACCCTGTATTCATGGGATTATCCAAAAAATCTAACAGACAATCTGCAAGAGCTGGTAAGAAAACAAGCGAATACGGATTACAATTAAGAGAAAAACAAAAAGCAAAATTTATCTATGGTGTTTTAGAAAAACCTTTCAGAAATATGTTTGCTAAAGCTAAGAAAATCAAAACTGGAACTACAGGTGAAAACCTTATGATCCTTCTTGAACTTAGATTAGATAACGTAGTTTACAGAATGGGTTATGCTAGAACAAGAAAAGAAGCTAGACAGATCGTAGATCACAAACATGTTTTAGTTAATGGTAAATTAGTTAACATCCCAAGCTACCAAGTAAAAGCTGGTGATGTAATTGAAATTAAAGAAAAATTCAAGAGCGCTCAAAGATATAAAGATATCTTAGAAGTAACTGATGCAAAATTAGTTCCTGCTTGGTTAGAAGCTGACCATGAAAAACTTTCTGGTGTAGTTAAAGAATTACCAACTAGAGATCAAATTGATGTTCCAGTTAACGAAGTGCTTATCGTTGAGTTGTATTCTAAATAATAGGCATATAATCTCCCGCTGGCAATATGTATTGTCAGCCTGGAGAGTATATATCAGGGTAGACATGTTCTCTCCGGTATATATGCTGTATTATTAATACCCTCAATTAATTATAACTTAAAAGGAGGGTCCTTTCGTGTTTGATTTCGAAAAACCAAAAATTGAGATTGCAGAAATATCTGAAGATAAAAAGTTTGGACGTTTTGTAGTAGAGCCTTTAGAGAGAGGTTATGGTACAACTTTAGGTAATTCTTTAAGAAGAATCATGCTTTCCTCTTTACCAGGTGCTGCAGTTAGTCAAATTAAAATTGACGGTGTTGTACATGAGTTTAGCTCAATTCCTGGCGTTAAGGAAGATGTTACTGAAATCATTATGAATATCAAGAGTTTGGCTATCAAAAACAACAGTGAAACTAATGAACCTAAGACAGCATATATAGAATTCGAAGGTGAAGGAGTTGTAACTGCTCGCGATATTCAAGCTGGACCAGATATCGAAATTTTAAATCCTGACACAGTAATCGCTACTTTAAGCGGTGGTTCTGATTGTAAACTTTACATGGAGCTTACTATCACTAAAGGTAGAGGTTATATTAGTGCGGATAAAAATAAAAATGAAGATTCATTAATTGGTGTTATTCCAATTGATTCAATCTATACACCAGTTGAACGTGTGAATCTTGCAGTTGAAAATACACGTGTAGGTCAAATCACAGATTATGATAAACTTACATTAGATGTATGGACAAATGGAACTCTCGCTCCAGACGAAGCAGTATCTTTAGCTGCAAAAGTCTTAAGCGAACATTTAAATTCCTTTATCGATCTTTCTGAAAGTGCTAAATCAGTTGATGTTATGGTAGAAAAAGAAGATAATGAAAAAGAAAAAGTTCTTGAAATGAGTATTGATGAACTTGAACTTTCTGTTCGTTCTTACAATTGCTTAAAGAGAGCTGGAATCAATACTGTAGAGGAATTGACTAACAGAACTTCTGAAGACATGATGAAAGTCCGTAACTTAGGACGTAAATCCTTAGAAGAAGTTCTTGCTAAGCTAAAAGAGCTTGGATTATCACTAAATCTAAGCGACGAATAATTTAGGAGGTAAGCTAAATGGCAGGCTATAGAAAACTTGGAAGAACTTCCAGTCAAAGAAAAGCTTTATTAAGAAACCAAGTAACTAACCTATTATATAATGGTAAAATCGTTACTACTGAAGCTAAGGCTAAAGAAATCCGTAAAATTGCTGAGCGTATGATTACATTAGCTGTAAAAGAAAAAGATAACTTCGAAACTGTTACAGTTACTGCAAAAGTTGCTCGTAAAGATAAAGATGGTAAAAGAGTTAAAGAGGTTGTTGATGGTAAGAAAGTTACTGTTTTTGACGAAGTTCAAAAAGAAGTTCAAAAAGACAGTGCTTCCAGATTACATGCTAGAAGACAAATGCTTAAAGTTCTTTACCCTGTTACTGAAGTACCAACAGAAGCTGCTGGTAAAAAACGTAACACTAAATCTGTAGATATGACTGAAAAGTTATTCACAGAAATCGCTCCAAAGTATGCTGACCGTAAAGGTGGTTACACTCGTATCGTTAAGATCGGACCACGTAAAGGTGACGCAGCTATGGAAGTTCTTATTGAATTAGTTTAATAAGTATTTTTATATAGAGCCTCAAGTCTTAGGACTTGGGGCTTTTTTGATTGGAAATTTATCAATGTATTATTACGTGTTTACATGGATGAGTCCTTGCATTTGTAAGTATTATAACGTACAATAGTGAGTAAGTTTTTGTAAACTATTATTATATGAAAGAAGACAAATGGGTAATATAATGAGTTTTATAGAGTCTAGAAATTTAATACATGAGTATAAAAAACATGACGAAAAAGGAAATATAGAGAGCGTAAATCGTGCTATAGATGATGTATCCATTTCGGTTGAGCAAGGTGATTTTATTGCAATACTTGGCCATAATGGTTCCGGTAAGTCTACCTTTGCCAAACATTTGAATTCCATTCTTCTTCCGACGGAAGGTACTGTCTGGGTAAATGGAATGGATACAACAGATGAAAATCATTTATTAGACATTCGACAAACTGCAGGAATGGTATTTCAGAATCCAGATAACCAGATTATTGCAAGTGTTGTAGAAGAAGATGTAGGATTCGGACCAGAAAACCTAGGTGTTCCTACAGAGGAAATCTGGGAACGTGTTGAGAAGGCGTTAAAAGCAGTAGGGATGTATGAGTATCGTGAACACTCCCCAAATAAGCTTTCAGGCGGTCAGAAACAGAGAATTGCAATTGCTGGTATTATGGCCATGAAACCTAAGTGCATTGTTTTAGATGAGCCGACAGCAATGCTAGATCCAAATGGTCGTAAGGATGTTATCGAAACGGTTCGTAAATTAAATAAAGAAGAAAATGTAACAATTATTTTAATTACGCACTATATGGATGAAGTAATCAATGCGGACCATGTTTATGTCATGGATCACGGTAAAGTAGTTATGGAAGGCACACCAAGAGAAATCTTTAAAGATGTGGAAATGCTTAAGAAATATCGTTTAGATGTTCCTCAAGTTACAGAGCTTGCTTATGAACTTAGAAAGCAAGGACTTAAACTTCCTGATGTAGTTTTAACGAAGGATGAGTTGGTACATGCACTTTTAAAACTTCATCAAGTAGAGAAATAGCAGGTGTAAATATGTCAATAAAATTAGTAAATGTGAATTATATATATAGCCCAAATACGGCCTATGAAAAAAAGGCACTTACCAATGTGAGCTTGGAAATTGAAGACGGTCAGTTTATCGGACTCATCGGTCACACAGGTTCTGGTAAGTCAACATTGATCCAACACTTGAATGGTTTAATGAAAGCGACATCTGGGCATATTTATTATAACGGCGAGGATATCAATCAGCCAAAATATAATATGAAAGAACTTAGAAGCAAGGTTGGCCTTGTGTTTCAATATCCGGAGCATCAATTGTTCGAAACGAAAATTATAGATGATGTTAAGTTTGGTCCAAAGAATCTAGGATTACCAGAGGAAGAGATTCAGAGAAGAGCAGAAGAGGCACTTCTTCAAGTAGGAATACCAGCAGAACTATGGGAAGCATCACCATTTGAATTATCGGGTGGTCAGAAACGACGTGTTGCTATTGCAGGAGTGCTTGCGATGCATCCAGAAGTATTGATCCTTGATGAACCAACAGCAGGTCTTGACCCAAAAGGTAGGGATGAAATCTTAGGAGAGATTGCAAAGCTTCATAAGGAACGAGGGATTACTGTAGTTCTAGTTTCTCATAGCATGGAAGACGTTGCAGAATATGTGGACCGTATCATCGTAATGAACCATAGCAAGGTATTTGCAGATGGTACTCCTAAGGAAGTATTTGCTCAGTATAAGGAGCTTGAAGGAATTGGTTTAGCGGCTCCACAGGTTACGTATGTAATGAATGAGTTAAAAGACAAAGGGATTTTGGTGGATGTTACAGCTACAACCGTGGAAGAGGCAAAAGCGTCTATTCTATCATGGGCAAAAGAAAATAAGTTATTAAATAAAACAGAGGTTAGGGTGGAAGTATGATTAGAGATATAACAATCGGACAGTATTATCCGGTGAATTCCATCATCCACCGTCTTGATCCGAGAGTAAAGTTACTTGGTACATTACTGTTTATAGTATCGTTATTTTTATTTGATAGTTTTGCAGGATATCTTCTTGTACTACTATTTTTAGGTGGTGTGATCCTTTCATCTAAAGTGCCATTAGGCTACATTGTAAAAGGATTGAAGGCAGTCGTATTTTTATTATTATTTACAGTAGCCTTTAATGTATTCTTTACATCTGGGGATCATGTAATTGGTAAGTGGTGGATTTTTACGTTGACGTGGGAAGGACTCCGTCAAGGTGCATTTATGGGAATTCGCATTATTTTATTAATTATCGGGTCTTCATTAATGACATATACAACAACACCAAAGGGATTAACAGATGGTTTAGAAACTGGGCTTAATCCTTTAAATAAAATAAAAGTTCCTGTACATGAAATCGCAATGATGATGTCAATCGCGCTTCGTTTTATTCCAATCTTATTAGAAGAAACAGATAAGATTATGAAGGCGCAGTCCGCGCGTGGTGCTGATTTTGAAAGTGGAAATATGATGACAAAAGCAAAAGCGTTGCTTCCAATCTTTGTGCCATTGTTTATTTCAGCATTTCATCGTGCAGAAGATCTTGCAATGGCTATGGAAGCCAGATGTTATAATGGCGGACCAAACCGTACAAAGATGAAACCATTAGTATATAAAAAATCCGATTATATTGGATATGGAATTATAGTATGTTATATGGGAGCATTTATTTTATTAAATTGTTTTATTCCTTGGTTTTAATCTAATGAATGAGGTATAAGTGTGAAACGTGTAAAGTTAATTGTAGCATATGATGGGACGAACTACTGTGGATGGCAGGTACAGCCAAACCAAACGACAGTAGAAGGTGTCTTAAATGCCACATTACGTGAATTTTTTAAAGAAGATATCACGGTAATTGGCGCAAGTAGGACAGATTCTGGTGTACATGCTATGGGAAATGTAGCTGTGTTCGATACGGAAACAAGGATGCCAGCGGAAAAGATCAGCTACGCACTAAATCAGAGACTTCCAGAAGATATTCGTATTCAGAAGTCGGAAGAAGTAGAAGCTGATTTCCATCCAAGACATCAGGAATGTCGAAAAACATATCGATATCGCGTGGTAGCGAGCGAGTTTCCAAATCCGGTAAAACGATTATATACACATTTTGTATATCGTGCTCTAGATTTGGAAAAAATAAGAGAAGCGGCGTCTTATTTGGTGGGAACCCATGATTTTAAAAGTTTTTGTTCTGTGAACACGCAGGTGAAGGAAACAGTCCGCACAATCTATGATATTCAGGTAAAGCAAATCGAGGATGAAGTCATCTTTGAAGTGAATGGAAATGGTTTTTTATATAACATGGTGCGTATCATCGCGGGAACACTTCTTCAAGTAGGAATGGGAGCAATTAATCCTAAAGACATCCCGGAAATATTAGAAGCAAAAGATAGGACGAAAGCTGGTCCGACCGCTCCGGCAAAGGGCTTGATGCTGGTCGAGATAGAGTATCTAATAGCAAAAAATAGCTAAAAATATTAATAAATCTTTATGAAATGAAAATTATTGACACATTAAACTTTATGTAATATAATATTTAACTGTGACAAGTTTAATTAATTTGCGTAAAAATACTAAACCAAAGCCCCGGTGAGGTATTTTAACATATATAGATCAAAAGCAATAACTGATAAATGATGTAAATTTTTAAGGAGGTAAATCCATGAAAAGTTTTATGGCAAGTCCATCAACAATTGAAAGAAAATGGTATGTAGTAGATGCTACTGGACATACATTAGGTCGTCTTTCTTCTGAGATCGCAAAAGTATTAAGAGGTAAAAACAAACCAGTTTACACTCCACACGAAGATTGTGGTGATTTCGTTATCGTAGTAAACGCTGACAAAATCAAAGTAACAGGTAAAAAAATGGATCAAAAAATCTATTACAATCACTCTGATTATGTAGGTGGAATGAAAGAAACTACATTAAAAGAAATGATGGCTAAAAAACCTGAAGAAGTTATCACTCTTGCAGTTAAAGGTATGCTTCCAAAAGGACCTTTAGGACGTCAAATGTTAAGAAAATTAAACGTATACGCTGGACCAGAGCACAACAATGCAGCTCAAAAACCAGAAGTATTAGAAATTAAATATTAATTAGGTGAGCTGAAAGGAGGAAATAACAATGGCAAAAGCTAGATATTACGGAACTGGTAGAAGAAAAAGCAGTATCGCTAGAGTATACCTTGTACCTGGTACAGGTAAAATCACTATCAATAAAAAAGATATGGATCAATACTTCGGTCTTGATACATTAAAATTAATCGTAAAACAACCACTTGAATTAACTGAAACAGCTGATAAATTCGACGTTTTAGTAAACGTACACGGTGGTGGATTCACTGGTCAAGCTGGTGCAATCAGACACGGTATTTCAAGAGCATTATTACAAGCAGACGGAGATTACCGTCCAGCTCTTAAGAAAGCAGGTTTCTTAACAAGAGATCCTCGTATGAAAGAACGTAAAAAATACGGTCTTAAAGCTGCTCGTAGAGCTCCTCAGTTCTCTAAGAGATAGTATTTGTAGTTTGTTTGTGTCTGGGGATACTAGACGTAAAAAACTAAATAGAAAAATATATTTTCAAGTGAATATAAGACACTTTTCAGCAAGTAATTACTGGGAAGTGTCTTATTTACTGTATATGATAAATATATAGTGTTGCGACAGAGGAAAAATGTCGTATACTGGTTTTAAAAGGAAAAGAAAGGGATAAAGATGAGAAGATTTAAAAAAATATTATGTATTACCTTAGCAACAGTAATGGCTATGGGAACTACGGTAAATGCATCTGGAGCCGTATTAGAAGGCAATACTTCAGATTCATCGACCGTGATAGAAGAGCCGTCAAAAGGAGATGACATTTCTTACATAAAAAACTATGCAAAGATTAATGGAATTTCTGATTCAACAATACTGGGGGCAGATTTTTCTCACTATCAACAAGACCAAGCATGGAATAAAGTTTATTACGACTACAAGAGTAATAAACTTGATAACGTATTTAGCTTTGTTAAAAGTCAAGGAGTAAATACAATTTCTGTAAGAGTTACAGTTGATCCTAAGGAAGAGTTCGCATATCTTTCTTTAGATAATGCGATTAAGACAATTAAAGAGGCAAAAGCAGCTGGTTTAGATACGAATATGATCTTGATGTATTCAGATGAAATTACGTATCAAAATTCACAAACACTTCCAGAAGCATGGACTGCTGAAACAGCAGCTGATCAAGCAAAAACTTATACAGCGACAGTATTAAGCAAGCTTGAAACAGAAGGTGCACTTCCAACTATGATTACTGTTGGTAATGAACTTAACTATAATTTCTTAAACATCACTGAAGCTGGTGGATGGGATGGTTGGGTTGCAATGGGGCAAATTACTCAACTTATAAAAGAAAAAGGCGTTAAAGTAGCTATTGGTATTGCAGCTCCAACTGCAGCAGCTGATATTGAATGGGTAATAGAAAAATTAAATGAGCCAACAACAGGAATTACTTACGATTCTGTTGGTGTTACAATCTATCCAACTAAAGATACAGTAGAGTACATGAATACAATGCGTGCAACTTTTGCAGAAAAAGCAAAAGATAAACAATTATTTGTTTCAAGTGTTAAGTATCCAAGAGTTAGCGATACAGATACAACTGTAGGTGTAGAGTCTCAGGCAGATAACATCTACAAACTTTTATCCGCAACAATTGATGATACAAATGCGGGTGGTTTAATCTATGAAGAAGCTGAATTTGTTGGAAGCTGGTACTCTTTCTTTAATGCAGAGGGCCAAGCACAGACATCTTTAGCAATCTTTGCATATGCTCAAGGAAAAGAAGTTGATGTAGACACTTACAGAGATCCTTATCAGTATGGCGGAGAAACAGGATTAAAAGATCAAACAGTTAATATTAAGAAAATTGCTGGAATGACAGAGAATGCTATTCGTGGTATGGATATTGGTTCTTATATTGCTTTAAAAGAAGCAGGAGTAAAATATTATAACACGGAAGGTAAAGAAGAAAGTCTGTTAAAAATACTTGCAGATAATGGTATAAACTATATTAGAATCCGTATCTGGAATGATCCTTATAACGCAAAAGGTGAACCTTACGGTGGCGGACAAACTGATGTTGAAACAGGTTTAAAAATAGCAAATGAAGCGAAGAAATATGGAATGAAGATAATGTTATGTTTCCATTATTCTGATTTCTGGGCAGATCCTGCACAACAGATTATTCCGAAGGCTTGGCAAGATGCTAAAGATGATCCTGAAAAGATGAATAAATATGTGTATGATTTCACAAAAGACACGGTTAAAAAGTTTGTAGATGCTGGTGCTGAAGTTGGTATGGTTCAAGTTGGTAATGAAATTACCAATGGTCTTTTAGGTACTTTAACTGACCGTGATAAAGGCGGTAACTACTATGATATTTGGGGAAATGAAGAAAAATCTAAATTAATCAATGGTTACCTTAGTGCAGGTTCTAAAGCTGTTCGTGAAGCGGCACCTGAAGCGTTAATTGCTTTACATCTTGAAACAGCAGAGGTTAAAAAATATACAAATATCATGAATACATGGGAAAGAGATAATGTAGATTATGATGTTTTGGGATCTTCCTATTATCCATTCTGGTCTGTATCTGAGAAAGCAAATACACCAGAATCTTTAAGAGCAGTTCAAAAATTAGCAGCTGATAAAGGTAAATTATTTGTTGTCTTAGAAACAGCGTGGTGTAATACATTAAAAGATTCTGATGGAACAGCGAACTCCATTGGTGAAGCTGACGATACAAGTGCTTACGAGATTGGTCCACAAGGACAGGTTGATTGTTTAACTGACATGTATGAAGAAACTATGTCACATGATAATGGACTTGGTGCCTTCTATTGGGAACCAGCTTGGATTCCTGTAAAAGCAGGTTGGGTAAATTGGAAAGAGAATAAGGAATATGGAGATAAATATGGTACAGGATGGGCTTCAGCAGGAGCACTAGGTTACTTTAGTGAGTATAAGATGTACTATAACGGTGAGCCAGCTTGGGGTGGAACTAGTTGGGATAACAATGCACTATTTGATTTCAATGGATATGCATTACAGTCTTTAAAATTCTATAAAGATTCTATTTCAGAAGGAAAAGAACAAGTATCTGTTGTTAAATTAGTAGATACAGATGGAAAAGAAATTGCACCTGCAAAGTTTGCAAAAGTTTATTTAGGAAGCTCAAGAAACGTTAGTCTTCCAAAGGTTTCAGGATATGAGCTACAAAATCCAGCATCTTCTATTAAAGTAACTGGAGAAGTAGAAGGTGTTAAGTATTACAGTGTAACATATGTAAAAGAACAAGGAATTAGCTCTAAAAAGGATTCCTATACAATGGCATATGGTTCAACTTTAGATTTAGCAAAAGAAATTACACTTGCTACAACTGGTACAGCAAAATACTCTTCCAGTAACCCTGATATCGTTTCAATCGATGCTGAAACTGGTAAGATGACTGCAAAAGCATTAGGAACAGCTGTTATCACAGTTAGCGTAGATAAAACAGCGACTACTTCAGCAGCAACTAAGAAAATTACTGTAACAGTATCTCGTAAACCAGTAACAATTAATTCTAAAAAGTCTGCATATACAGTTAAAGTTGGAAGCACTTTTGACTTAGCAAAAGAACTTACTTTTACGAACAACAAAGCAGCAGTATATTCTTCAAGTGATGCTAAGATTGCATCTGTAGATGCAAAAACAGGAAAGATCACAGCTAAAGCAGCTGGTAAAGCTGTGATTACAGTTAGTGTTGCAAAGACAGCTACAACTGCAGCAGCAACTAAGAAAATTAACGTAACTGTATCACCAAAGACTTTAACAATTAAGTCTAAAAAGTCTTCTTATACAATGACTTATGGTGGAACTCTTGACTTAGCAAAAGAACTTACTTTTAGTACAAAGAGTACAGCAAAATATACTTCAAGTAATTCTAAAGTTGTATCAATCGATGCAAAAACAGGAAAGATGACAGCTAAAGGCACTGGTAAAGCTGTTATTACAGTTAGTGTTGCAAAGACAGCTACAACTGCAGCAGTAACTAAGAAAATTAATGTAACAGTGTCTCCAAAGGTTACTGTTAAAAATAAAGGTGTACAGAATTTTACAGCTGGTAAGACTTATAAGTTATCAAGCTATATGACAATCTCTGGAGCATCTAATAAGAAATTCACTTCAAGTAATACATCAATTGCTAAAGTAAGTAGCAACGGAACTATTACAGCTGTTAAACCAGGTAAAGTAACAATTACTGTAAAAGTAACAGCACCTGGAGTTAGTGGAACTAATCAGAAGAAGATTACAGTATACGTAGTTCCTAAGAAACAGAAGATTACGAAGGTAACAGCTTCTTCTAAAGCGTTAACTGTATCTTTAACTAAAGATAAAACAGCTTCTGGATATGAAATTATGGTTGCAAGAAACAGTAAATTCACATCTGGTAAAAAGACTGTAGTTGTTAAGAAGAATAGTACTTTAAAAACTAAAGTAAGCAACTTATCAGCTAAAAAACAGTACTATGTAAGAGTACGTTCTTATAAGACAATTTCTAATAAGAAGTACTACGGAAGCTGGAGTACTGTTACAAAAATTAAAACAAAGTAATTAGAATATAAGTTACAAGATTTTAACTGATAACAGGCACTTTTCAATATGGTATTATTGAAAGGTGCCTTTGTTGGTTATATAGATCATTTGATAGTATATAGGGTAAGGTCACAGAAATTAGAAGGTGTGTAACGGAAGTAGGAGACAACATAAGGAGAAGACAATGAAAAAGTGGAAAAAGATGTTGTGTGGTATATTGGCGATCAGCATAATCACAGGGAGTACAGTATCTGCATCTGCAGGTACTTCAGACAGGGAGTCAGCTAATACTGCAATTACAGTAGAAGATGATTCAAATACTGAAGATTCTGCTTATTTAAAAAACTACACAAAGATTAGTGGAATATCCGATTCAACAATAATGGGAGCAGATTTTTCTCATTATCAGCAAGATTTAGAATGGAATAAACTCTATTATGATTATAAGGGAAATAAACTTGATAACGTATTTACCTTTGTTAAAAGTCAGGGAATAAATACTATTTCAGTGAGAGTTGCAGTTAATCCTAAAGGTGATTTTGCATATCTTTCTCTAGAAAATGCAATAAAGACAATTAAGGAAGCCAAGGCGGCTGGATTAAATACAAATATGATCTTAATGTATTCGGATACTATTACGTATCAGAATGCTCAGACGCTTCCAGCAGGTTGGACTAAAAGCAATGCAGCTGAACAGGCAAGAACGTATACTGCAACAGTATTAAGTAAGCTTGAGGAGTCAAAGATACTTCCGACAATGATTACAATTGGTAATGAAGTTGATTATAATTTCTTAAATTTAAGTGGTAATGATGGCTGGGAAGCCATGGGACAAGTTAGCCAACTTGTGAAAAAGAAAGGAATTAAGGTAGCGATAGGAGTTGCGGCACCGACATTAGCAGATGACATTAAGTGGTTAGTAGAAAAATTAGATGATACGTATAGCGGAATTACTTATGACTATGTAGGAGTATCCATTTATCCAGATAGTAATACAGTAAGTTATATGGATTCCCTGCGTTCAGCTTTCGTAAAGACTGCAAAAGAGAAGCAATTGTTTGTTTCTAGTGTTAAGTATCCAAGAGTAAGTAGTACAGATACATCGGTAGGTGTTAAGACACAGGCAGATAGTATCTACCATCTTCTTTCTTCCACAATTGATAAAAACAATGCGGGTGGCTTAATCTATGAAGAGGCTGAATTCGTCGGAAGCTGGTATTCCTTCTTCGATGAGTTTGGTAGTGCTCAGAACTCTTTAGCGATATTTGCCTATGCTCAGGGAAATCAAGTAGATGCAGATTGCTACAGAGATCCTTACCAGTATGGTGGTGATACTGGATTAAAGGACCAAAAGGTTACAATTCAAAAGGTAGCTGGTATGACAGATTCTGCAATCCGTGGTATGGATATCGGATCTTATATTGCATTAAAAGAAGCTGGAGTAAAGTACTATAATTATAAAGGTGAGGAAGAAAGCCTCTTAAAAATCCTGAGTGATAATGGTGTAAATTATATTAGAATTCGTATTTGGAATGATCCTAAGAATAAAGATGGTCAAACTTATGGCGGTGGAAATTGCGATGTAGAAACTGGTTTAAAGATTGCAAATGAAGCTAAAAAATACGGAATGAAGATTTTATTATGTTTCCATTATTCGGATTTTTGGGCAGATCCTGTTCAGCAGTTTATACCAAAGGCATGGAGAGATGCTGAAAACGATCCTGAAAAGATGCGCAAATATGTTTATGACTTTACAAAGGATACCGTTCAGAAGTTTCAAGATGCTGGAGCTGAAATAGGTATGGTTCAGGTTGGAAATGAGATTACTAATGGTATACTTGGTACGTTAGCTGACCGTAACAAAGGTGAAACTTACAATGCAATCTGGGGAAATAAAGAAAAATCAACATTAGTAAATAGTTATTTAAATGCAGGTGCGAAGGCAGTTCGTGAGGTAGCACCAGAGGCATTAATTGCACTTCACCTTGAGACAGCTAGTGTAACGAAATACAGAAATATCATGAATACGTGGGAACGAGACAAGGTTGATTATGATGTTCTTGGCTCCTCCTATTACCCGTTCTGGGCGACAGGATCAAAAGCAAATACACCAGGAAGATTAAAGGAAATTCAAGAGCTAGCAGCATCAAAAGGAAAGTTACTTTGTGTCCTAGAGGTTTCTTGGTTAAACAGTTTAAAGGATGCGGACGGAACAGCGAATTCTGTTGCAGAATCACATGATACAAGTGCGTACGAAATTGGTCCACAGGGGCAGGTAGATTGCTTAACAGATATGTATAAAGAGCTGTTATCCCATGATAATGGTCTAGGTGCATTCTATTGGGAACCAGCATGGATTCCTGTAAAAGCAGGATGGATAAACTGGAAGGAAAATAAAGAGATAGCAGATAAATACGGCACAGGATGGGCTTCTGCTGGTGTAGTTGGTTATATGAGCGATCAAAAGCTGTATTATAATGGTGAACCTGCATGGGGTGGATCAAGTTGGGATAATCAGGCACTCTTTGATAGTAATGGTTATGCTTTGCAGTCATTAAAGTTTTATAAGGACTCAATCAGTGGAGGAGAAGAACAAATCTCGGTAATTCATCTAGTAGACACTAAAGGGAAAGAAATTGCATCTCCACTCTTTGCAAAGGTTCTTAAAGGAAGTTCAAGAGATGTTACATTGCCAAAGATTTCAGGATATACATTAGGAAGTCAGGCGTCTACTCTTAAAGTAACTGGGCAAGTAGAAGGAGTTAAGCACTATGAGGTAAAGTATACAAAGGTACAGGAAATAACATCTAAGAAGAATGCCTATACAATAACTTGTGGCAGTTCACTTGATTTAGGAAAAGAAATTACACTTTCTGCTGAAGGTACAATAAAATATTCTTCAAACAATTCCAAGGTAGTGTCTATTGATTCAAAAACAGGAAAGATGACAGCTAAGACAGCCGGAATAGCGGTTATTACTGTTACCGTAGATAAGACTGCGAATAGTACAGCAGCAACTAAGAAGATAAATGTAACGGTATCACCAAAATCATTAACTATCAAATCTAAGAAGAGCTCTTATAAAATGACGTATGGAGGTTCTTATGATTTAGCAAAAGACCTTACATTTAGTACAAAGAGTACAGCAAAATACTCTTCTAGCAAATCAAGTGTGGTATCTATTAATTCTAAGACAGGAAAGATGACTGCAAAGGGAGTTGGAACAGCGGTTATTACAGTAAAGGTAGATAAGACATCTACAGTTGCAGCTGCGACTAAGAAGATTACAGTAACAGTATCTCCTAAGGTTACTGTAAAAAATAAAGGTGTACAGAAGTATACGGCAGGTAAGAGCTATAAGTTATCAGACTATATAACAATTTCCGGAAAGTCTACAAAGAAATTTACTTCAAGTAATTCATCAATTGCAAAAGTAAGCAGCAACGGAACAATTACTGCTGTAAAACCTGGAAAAGCAACAATTACAGTAAAGGTAACGGTATCTGGAGTTGATGGAAGTACTGAGAAAAAGATTACAGTATATGTCCTTCCAAAACAACAGAAGATTATAAAGGTAAGTGCATCTTCAAAAGCACTAACAGTCACATTAACTAGAGATAAGAATGCTTCAGGGTATGAAATCATGGTTGCAACAAACAGTAAATTTACCTCTGGTAAAAAGACTGTAGTTGTTAAGAAGAATAGTACGATAAAGACTAAGATTACAAAACTATCACCGAAAAGACAGTACTATGTAAGAGTACGTTCTTATAAGACAATATCGAATAAGAAGTACTATGGAAGTTGGAGTACTGTTAAGAAAATGAAAACTAAGTAATATAATGGTCTTCTCAAATTCCACCAGTAGGGATATACTAAAGCATATAACTACTGGTGGAAGAGGAGGAGAAAATGAAAAAGATAGTATTATATCGTAGTAAGACGGGATTTACTAAAAAATATGCGGATTGGATTGCCGAGGTATTAGAGTGTGAAGCAAAGCCTATAAGCAAGAGAGCAATAGAGGAAGCTAAGTCTTGTGACGTAATCATATATGGAAGTGGACTTATGGGAAATATGATCATGGGATTAAATAAAGTACTTGGATTGAATGGAAAGCTCGTCATCTTTGCAACGGGTGCAAGCAGAGCGAGTGATGAGTTGGTTGATACGATAAAAAATCAGAATAAACTAAATGAGCACCCTTTTTTCTATATGCAAGGAGGACTAAAGCTTGAAGAAGTAGGATTGGTAAAACGTAAGATGCTTAGCATGGTCCAAAAGTCGTTTGCAAAGAAGCCAGATAAGACAGAGGATGAGGCATATATGGCTGAGGCGATGACAAAGTCATTTGATGCCACTAATCGAAAATACATAGCACCTTTAATTGGATATGTGAAAGAATTATAGATGATATAATTGTAAAAATATGGTATAGTTATTTTCGTAGATGACTACTTGGAAAGGGAGTGTAGTTTGATATGAACAATACCACATTTATACGTAATTGTTATCTTGTATTCTGTAGTATTTATCTTTTGATCTGTTTTCTGCCGATATTTAGTGGGACATTTCAAACAGTACTGCAAAAGTGGTTCTGGCTTGTATTGATTGTATACGCAGGCATTGAGTTTGTTGATAATCAAGTTCGTTTTGATGAGGGGTAAGTTGGTTGGAGAAGTATCTTCAAATAATTCAGTTACTGAACGAGTACTTTAAGGAAGATACGAGGAAGATGTTTTTGTCTGGCGGCTGCTTTTTCTTAGCAGAGCTGTTGCACCGCTATATCCATCATACCAAGATTATGATTAATCGTGAGAAGGAACATTGTGCAACGGAGATTGGGTGTCACGGAGTATATGATATTACGGGAAAAATCAAAGGGACAGACTATCGATATGCAACGAAGCGAGACATTGCCTTTATGAAAAAGAACTACATACCAAAATTTAATGAGGAACAAGTGTTACACTATGTTAGTTCCAACATAAAACTCTGATGGGAGGCTGTAAAAGGCCTCCTTTTTTAATTGTTAGGAAATCGCTATTGCGATCAGGTTCGGCGCGGGCAAAGTGTGCGTTCCTTGACAAACACAAAAGATGCTTGACGGTTATATCACACTGTGATATAATTTATCCAGAATATGGTATATCGTATCGCGATATATTGAGAGTAGATATAGGAGGACGAAATGGGAAATACATTTGTTCCAATGAGCGAGACCGCATATCTGATCTTGCTTTCTCTATTGGAAGAACGTCATGGATACGGAATCATGCAGCATGTGGCCCAGGTTACCAACGGGAGAATCAATCTTGGAGCTGGAACTGTGTATGGCACGATTGGGAAGTTAGAAAAAGCAGAACTAATCCAAATGATAAAAGAAGAAGAAAAACGTAAATACTATAAGATTTCCAAAGAAGGAAGAGCAGTACTGAAACAAGAACTAAATCGAATTCAAGAATTATGTAAAGTCGGGGAGGCTGCATTGGAAGATGGAAAAGAATAAAAAGTATGTTAGGAAATCATTTTTTGTTCATCAATATGAGAAAGAAGAAGCATTTTTAAGTGATATGCGGGCGAAGGGATGGAAGTTTGTTAAGCTTCACAAAGGAATTCCTACAAAGTATGAGTTTGATGCTTGTGAGCCGGAAGAATACAGCTACTGTCTTGATTACATAAGCGAAGAGGAAGATACCGAAGATTATCACCAACTATATAAAGATGCCGGATGGGAAGAAGTTCTGCCTTGGGACGGTGTGAATGGAAAATGGTATTATTTCTGTAAGAAGAATATAAATGGTGAGAAACAAGTTATATTTACAGATGTTGATTCAAAGCTTCAGTTGATGGATAAATTGTTTCATACATTTGGTGTATTTTTTCTTACAATGATTCTTACAGGGACAGCTTCCATGGCTAATTTGATTAATTTAATGGGCGATAAGACGCATTCATTTTGGTTTTACTTGACCATACCCATTGTAGTTTTGTGTTTTTGTTCTACCATTATGCTATCCTATTATGAAATTGGTATGTATTTTGAAAAGAGAAAGTTAAAGAAACAAGAGGAAGAGCGGTTATGAAAATGAAGTCTTACAAGTTGCAAAAAACAGCTTGTAAGACTTTTCCATTTGTATGATATAATGGAGGAAAGACTATGAGCTAGGGGGAGAAGTAAATGACTACGATTTATTTTGTACGCCATGCACAGCCAGAGCATGGTTGGGAAGATGACCGGACAAGACCTTTGACAGTAGAAGGAATGGAAGATAGAAAGAAGGTAACAGAAGCATTACATGATATTCCGATCGATTATGCTATTTCGAGTCCGTATAAGAGAAGTGTGGATACGATTGCAGAATGTGCAAAAGATCATGGACTTACCATTGCAACCGATGATCGTTTCCGTGAAAGAGAAAAAGGGGAAAACGGTAATAATTACGGAATGTTTCAGAAAAGGTGGGCAGACTTTTCCTACCATGAAGAGGGAGGAGAATCTCTTCAGATGGTACAGGACAGAAATATACAGGCATTAAAGGAGCTTCTTTGGTCGCATAATACAGAGACCATTCTTTTAGGTACTCATGGTACAGCACTTAGCACGATACTAAACTATTATGATCCGTCCTATGGATGTACGAATTTTCTTAGGATGATTGATTATATGCCATATATTATAAAGCTTAGCTTTCATGGGACGGCTTGTATTGGCAAGGAAGAAATTTTGATTGTTGAAAAGGAGTTTGTAGGAAGAAAACGAGCAGATCATAGATAAGGGGGCAGTTGTTTGTCACTATTACATAAAATTAGTAGACGAAACGCGCTAAATTTGCTTAGTATTCCGAAACAATTTCGTATATAATAGGATAGAAGTATTGCCCTACAAACGGGTATTAATGGAAGGATAACTGTTATGTCGAAAGAGAATAAGAATACTCTTATCATGCAGGGAAGCATATTAGCATTAGCTGGGATTATAACAAAAATTATAGGTTTTATTTATCGTATACCGATGGCAAACTTTTTGGGGGAACAGGGAAACGGATTGTATTCCGTAGCGTTTGGTATTTATAATATCGCATTAACGCTTTCCTCATATAGTTTGCCACTTGCAGTCTCAAAGCTTGTTGCCTATCGTTTGGCAAAGAAAGAATATAGAAATGCGCACCGTGTATTTGTGGAGGCGCTTATTTTTGCAGTTGTTGCTGGTGGAACAGCGGCAGGCGTATTGTTTTTTGGAGCCTCTGGATTAGAGGTCATGTATAATAAGCCGGGACTTGCGGCTCCGTTGCGAGTATTGGCGCCAACAACGTTCGTTGTTGCAATACTAGGCGTATTTCGCGGGTATTTTCAGGGAAAGAATAACATGGTACCGACCGCCATTTCTCAGATCGTGGAGCAGTTTGTAAATGCAGTAATCAGTGTGGCAGCAACTTATCAATGTGTACGTGTGTATGCAGAAAGTGAGCAAGCCGCAGCATATGGAGCTGCTGGAGGAACATTAGGGACATTAGGAGGAGCGCTCGCGGCACTCTTTTTCTTTGTATTTATCTATTTTTGCTATAGAAAGTCTACACAGAAACGTATTCAGAGAGATCGTAGTGTGGAAGAGAGTACGGCACATATTTATAAGATACTATTTCTTACAATCGTACCAGTTATATTGAGTCAGACAATTTATCAAATTGGATATACAATTGATGATTACATCTTTGGAGATGCAATGAGTGCCAAAGGGGTAAGCGATGCTGTGGCGACTTCGCTACAGGGAGTATTCAATACACAGTATACTCAGCTTGTAAACTTGCCGGTAGCAATTGCAACGGCAATGGCGGCATCGACTATTCCGAATATGGTACAGTCCTCTTATAAGGAGGACAAGCGTGAACTTCATAAGAAAATCGATGGGGTTATAAAACTGAATATGGTAATAGCAATTCCGTCTGCAGTAGGACTAGCTGTCCTTGCAAGACCAATTATTACATTACTGTTCCCAAGTCTTGTAACTTATAGAGATCTTGCTTGTAACTTATTGATGTTGGGATCTAGTGCTGTTGTTTTTTATGCGTTATCGACGATTACGACAGCAGTGCTTCAAGCAGGAAACTATATGAAGTTACCAGTGATTCACTGTGCTGTCTCCTTGTTAATTCATATAGGAATCGTTTATGGGCTTCTTAACTATACAAGTTTAGGCCTTTATGCGCTGATTATTGGTAATATCACATTCCCATTATTAGTTGCTACTCTAAACTGTTTTGCAGTGAGAAGACATATGAAATATAAATGGCGTATGACAGAAATGTTTGTGAAACCACTGATCGCATCGGTTGTTATGGGTGCATGTACGTTTACATCCTATTATTTCGTTACGCTGCTTGTGAAGAAATCGCTAATCGGGTTAATAGTCGCTTTATTCGTGGCAGTTCTCGTATACTTGAAGATGCTTTCCGTATTGGATTGTTTCTCTCATGAAGAGCTTCAGGAAGTACCACTTGGTGAGAAGTTAGAGCAAATTATGAAACGAATCTAGAGGTAGATAGGAGGGATTACATGGCAGGAAAAGTAAGCTGTGAATACTGCAGCAATTATGTATTTGACGAAGAAGATGAAGTATATGAATGTGTTGTAGTAATGGATGAAGATGATTATGGGCGCCTTATGGAAGGCCATTATCGCAGCTGTCCGTATTTTAGTATGAACGATGAGTACAAGATTGTACGCCATCAAATGTAACTGGCAACATGGAACGAATAGGAGGGCTTAGTATGAACAAGAAGAAAAGAAATAGAATCATCGCCTGCATCATCGCAGCAGTCGTGGTAATTGCAGCAGTGGTAGGCATCGTAGTTGTGAAACATAAAGATGCAGGAAAGAAGCATATTACAATTGAGGTTGTTAATGATAAGGGGGAAGTAAAGTCCTATTCAGTGAAGACAGATAAGGATACAATCCAACAAGTATTTGATGAAACAGAAGGATTTACTTATAGCGGAAGCGAAGGACCTTATGGATTAATGGTAGACACAGTAAACGGACTTAAGGCAGTATATGAAACTGATCAGGCTTACTGGGGTTTTAAAGTAAACAATAATTATTGTGAGAATGGTATTTCTACACAGAAAGTTGAGGATAACGATGTAATTCGTGTAGAGTATACAAAGGGATAGAGGAAAATGGACAAGATTTATTTTTATTTACCGGATTTTTACGATAAGTACCATCTGAATGTAATAGTCTGTGATTTATTACGCATGTACCCACAGTACTTTTATGATGATATTAAGATTGGCGCAGTGTATGGCTGCTTTCCAAATTCAATTTGGAATGGAGGACGAGTTGTCCTTGGAGGTGCAAGCAAAGAAGAGATTGATTTTACAGTGGAAGAGTATAATAAGCGTGGGATTCCAATCCGCTACACATTTACAAATCCATTGTTAGAAGAGAAACACTTATATGATACGTATTGTAATCTTTGTATGGAGGCTGCTAATAATGGAGAGAATGAGGTTATTGTGAATTCGCCTATTCTGGAGGCTTATATAAGAAAAGAATATCCGGATTATAAGGTGATTTCTTCAACTACGAAATGTCTTACTGATGTGGAACAGGTAAAAGAGGAGATTCAAAAGGAGTATTCCTTGGTTGTGCTTGATAACAGCTTTAATAATGCCGAGAAGGCATTTACACTTCCACATAAGGAGAAGTATGAGCTTGTTGTAAACTCCTATTGCAGGGATGCCTGTCCAAACAGGAAGAAGCATTATGAGGAGATTGCAAGAGCCCAGCTTGAGTTTCGCAGTTCGGCATTTCCACCATGTGCTTATATCAATCAGCCAATTGAAGAACAGATGAAGAAACAAGGATTTATTACAAGGGAACAGATTTACGGAAAATATAAAGAAGCTGGTTTTCGTCATTTTAAATTGGATGGAAGGGCATTCAGTGAGGAGAAGGTATTAGAGAGTTATCTATACTATCTTGTAAAGCCAGAACATTATGATGTAATGAAAGAAGCAATCATTAAAACGATGAGCATGTATGTATAGCATAGGTTAGAAGGAGTAATGGCATGGAAGTAATGAAGCAATATGAACAAGTAATGCAGCAGATACAGGATAAGACAGTAACAGAAGAGGCTATCGAAAGTTTCTTAAAAGAAGCTGAGAGACTGTATCAGAAAGAAGTCAATGCATGTCTGTCCTTTAACCATCCAGTAGAAGCTTGTTACTATGAGTATTATGTGAGCAAGGAAGAGTTTGTCAGGGTTCCAGTCAATATGGGGTACTTGTATCGTACGCTTGGCATGATGTACGAGAAGGAAAGAAAGCTTCGTAAGGCGGAGACATCTTATAATCTTGCATATCGTTGGAACCCAGTAGATCTAGATACTATGTACTGTATGATCGAGTACTATAAGAAAGAGAATGAACTTGAGAAGTTGAAGAAGATGACGGATAAGAGTTATTCTTACTGTTGTACGAGAGCCGATATAGCACATTATTATCGTAATCTAGGATTCTATTATTTAGAAAAATATGAAGCTGATGTAGCAGAAGCCTTATATGGATACAGCCAATGTTTCTATGAGACGAAACAGGCAGAAAATGAGTTAGCTTACCTTGCCAAAGCAAAGCAGCAGGAAGTAAAGAAGTCTTCTGTTGAAAGTATGCAACGTGTCTTAGAGCAAAAAGGTATTCCGATTCAGCCAAGTCAGAAAACATTAGCAATTACGTATCAGGTAGGTAAGGCTTTTCTACAATCGGGAGATGTTGATAGTGCCAAAGAGTGTTTCTTAATGGTGTATGATTTGACTCAAGATGAGGAGTTACAAGCATTGTTAACTTCACTATAGTAGAAAATCATATCTGCCGGTTAAGAAAACAAGGGATTGGCCGATATTAGTATTAGATGAGATTTTGACAAAATAGTAAAGGTATAACGGGGAAAATAATGAATATAAAATCAATTACAAACACAGCGAGTGTCACAGGCACTACGAAAGCACAAGTGAAAAATGATTCTAAAACGTCATTTCAGTCCTTCTTAGGAGAGTCCAAAGATTTAGACGCTATTTTCCAAAAGGCAGCGGATAAATACGGTGTTGACGTTAAGCTCTTAAAAGCCATTGGTAAGGCTGAGTCAAATTTTGATAAGAATGCTACTTCTCATTGTGGGGCAATGGGAATCATGCAGCTTATGCCATCAACTGCAAAAGGACTTGGAGTAAAAAATGCTTATGACCCAGAAGAGAATATTATGGGCGGTGCGAAACTGATCTCTAATCTTTTAAAGAAATATGACGGAGATGTTAAGCTTGCACTTGCAGGATATAATGCAGGGACAGGAAATGTTAGAAAATATGGCGGAGTACCTCCGTTTAAAGAAACACAGAATTATATCAAGAAGGTATTAAAGTATTCTGGAAGCACTGAAAAAGTAGAAGTACAGGATACGACGTCAAGCAGTAAGGCAGGAACTGCACAAACGACTCAAGCAACACAGACACAGCAATCATCTGGTGCACCGGCAGCAGGAACGTTAATGATTCCATCTGGCTATCAGATTAAGAGAGCAGCAGAACAGAAAGCAAATGAAGAAGCTGCCTCGACTACAGTATCCAAAGAGGCTGTAGAACAACTTAAATCTGAAATAGAGAATACAGATGCGAAGACAATTATGAATACGCTTGCTACTTCTAGCAGAGATCAGCTTACGGCTTATTTAAAAACATTAGAAGAAAATGGACAAGTAAAAGACGTAAACGATATGTTTAGTTACGATGATTATGTACAGTTCATGAATATCTTCTTTAAGGCGGAAGAGGAAGAAGATGCTGCAACATATGGACAAAAGAAAGATGATGCAGCAATCGCTCAACTTCAGATGACCTCTTCGATTAGCAGTATGCTTCGCAATCTATAAAAAATGTAAAAAAAAGTGTAATGGTATCAATTAGTACTGCCGATATATATTATGAACATAAGACAAAGTTCATAAAACACAAAAGATAAAAACACAAAAGACAAAAGAAAAAATATCGAAAGATACAATCAAAAAAGGTAGCCACTTTCTTGTAATATGGCTACCTTTTTTCGTGAATGATATAACTAAAGCAAAGTTAGATCCAACCACCGTCGAACTGAATGACTTGTCCAGTCAGATATGAATTGGCTTCGGAGAGCTGATAGACAAAGTCTGCAACGTCCTCTGGTTTGCCAAGGCGATTGGCTGGAATCTCGTCAATCAAAAATTGCATATCTTCTTCGCTAAAGCAGCGGTTCATATCCGTATCGATTGCACCGCAGGCAATGGCATTGACTTGGATGCCGCTTGGAGCAAGTTCTTTTGCAAGTGCTTTTGTCATAGCGTTGATACCGCCTTTGGTAGCGGAATAGGCGACTTCCATAGAAGCACCAACGACGCCCCAGACAGATGAGATATTGATGATTTTTCCTTCGTGTTTCTGAAGCATGGACTCGGTTGCAAGCTTGGAACAGTAGAATGCACCGCTAAGGTTTGTTTGAAGGATGCGATTCCAGTCCTCAAACGTAAGGTCGTTGATTAAGTTGATCGATGAAATTCCTGCATTATTTACAAGAATATCAACGCCACCAAATGTAGAGGTTATTTCGCGAAAGAGATTGGTCACATCCTCAGGGTTACCAATGTCTCCTTGATAGATAAGACATTCCGTGTCTTTTTGTTTTGCTTCTTCTTTTAATTCTTGTAGTAATTCTATATTATTACGGCAGGTAACTACCAGCTGATGGTTGCCATCCATGAAGCGACGGGCGATTGCACGGCCGATTCCTCTGGAAGCACCTGTGATTACTATTGTTTTTTTCATAAACAAAATCTCCAATCATTTGTTTTTCAGTGAGTATTATTTATATATTTAACAGATATTAGAATTATAATCGATTTTATTAAAATAGCAAATCAAACAATTGAGTTGCGGAAAATAAGAAATATCTTATAATAATGGGTTACCTTGTAAAAAGTAGCAGATTTTGATATACTATTAACGGAGGAATATACAATGCAAGGACAGAAAGTAGTCAAAAAAACGTTTATTATAGCATTTAAAACATTGTTATGTATAAGCTTATTTATCGTTGTGGGCGCATTAAGCTATAAGGCGACAATATATTTAAATGGTGGTAACAAACGCAATACATCAACTAGGAATTCATCAACAGAACCAATTATAACTGCAAGAGCAGATGAGATTGCACAGAATCTAATTTTAGGTGTTGACGAAGACACAGCTGAAGTACAAAGCATTGTACTTGAGATTTTTAATACGAATACGAAAAATATTGATTTGATCACGATTCCGGCAGATACGAAAGTTTCCTTAAGCCAGGAGTTGTATGCAAAATTGTTAGAAGCGAACGGTCAGGTTCCGCAGATTATTACACTTTCTGACATCGGTAAATATTTTGATCAGAGTGTAGCTTATGAATATGAAGTATTGATTTTAAATGAATTCTTAAATACAGATATTAGTTTTTATACTGCATTACTAACAGAGGATTTTGACAACTATTTTACGAAGGAAACAACAGGAGATAAAGCTTATACATTTAAAAGTGATAAGATAGAGAAATGGAAGACTTATACGAAAGCAGAAGAGTATCTTGATGAGCTTATGGATTACTACAAGAAGGCACAGTCTAACCTTAAGCTTTCTGAGAGAAAGGCTTACGATTCGTATTATTTGAATGCAAATTATAATTATATTCATACGTATGTTTTAAAGGTAAAGGATGAGGTAGGTAACAGTGTGATCAGTGATGAACATAAAGATCTGATTCAGGACATCTTATCCAATGACAGTACGTATACAAGCCACAATCAGGACAAGACAGAGACAGAGGCAGAAGAAACTATGGCAACAACTTGCAGAATCCAGATTCTTAATGCGACAGGCATATCTGGTTTGGCGGCAAGGTATCAAGGAGTGTTAGAAAATAGCGGATATACGATTAGCCATATCGGAAACTATACAGGCGAGAAACATGAAGATACGAGAATAATTGTGAAAGAGGATGGCCTGGGAAATGATTTAGCATCATATTTCAAAAGCCCTGTGATTGAGACAGGAATAATTGATGGTGAGTATGATATCCTTATTGTCTTAGGAACTAAGGATGCATAGCATAGAAGGCAGGGAGTCAAAGAATTTCTGCCTGTGGTCAGTTGATTCCTAGAAAGAGGATGAGCATATGCATAAACAGACCGATATTATGGGAGTTAAGGTCGATCTTGTATCGCAAGATTATTTATTAGATATAACAAATAAATATTTAAGCAATAGCAAATTAAATGTTTATTTTTTACTTACAACGGAATTATGTCTTAAAGCTCAAGAGGACGAGGCATATCGACAATATATCGAAGATGCCGACCTTGTGCTTCCAAGTGAAAAGCATATCGTAGATATGCAGGAGGAACTAGCAGAAGAGAAAAACGTTGTATTAAGCTATAATGCGCTCGTTTCCATGGCAAAAAGATTAAAAGAGGAGAAGGCAATCTTCTTGTTATGTGAAAATGAGGAAATGGTAAGAAGAGTAACGAGCTATTGCAAACGAGAAGTACCAAAATTCAAGATTAAAGGGTACTACTGTTATGAAGATCATCTTGGAGACGAACAGATTGTCAATGCAGTCAACAGCGTGACTCCAGATATTTTAATCAGTACGATTCCAGCACCATTACAGGAGCAATGGATTATGGAATACCGTACGCAAGTGAATGCAAAACTATTTATTGGTATGGGTGGCGTGTTAGAGGCTATGATTTTTGAGTGTAAAGAACCCCCAGCAATGATTAAGAAACTTCATCTTGAAGGCTTTTATGAGAAATTTATGGGCAGAAAAAAAGACAAAGCCTTACGTGCAAGGATATTTAGAAGAAGAGTTGCACAATATAATAATAAAAAAGGTGAAGAAAACGATGGAATTATTAAATAGAAATAATAGATATATCAAGTATCTAATGGTTACAGTTGGTACAGCGTTAATGGCGATTGCAATTAATATCGTATATGCGCCACTTGGTCTTGTAACAGGCGGCGTGAGTGGTCTTGCTATTATCATTCGTCATTTTACAGAATCTATAATCGCAGGTGGGATACCGATCTGGTTATCAAATGCTTTGATTAATGTTCCTTTATTTGTGATAGCATTAGTTGTGCTTGGTAAGAAATCAATTATTAACACAATTTATGCCACTGTCTCCCTTACAGTAGCTTTATATATTGTCCCAACTACTGGTGGTGGATATGAAGACTTTGTCTTAGCTAGCATATTTGGTGGCGTATTAATGGGTGTAGGATTAGGACTGGTATTCGCATATGGTTGTACGACAGGTGGAACCGATCTTCTTGCATCTATTATTCAAGCAAAAGCAAAACACCATTCTGCAGCACAATACCTTCTTGTAGTAGATGGAACAATTGTGTTGGTCGGTGCGGCAGTATTCGGTTTAAATAAAGCGTTATATGCTGTAATCGCGGTATATATCACTTCTAAGATTATGGATGGCATATTAGAAGGAATGAAGTTTGCAAAGCTGACTTATATCATTTCTGACGAGCATGAAAAGATTGCAGATGGAATAATGCACAATGTTAATAGGGGAGTTACTGGTATACCTGTACAAGGAATGTACTCCAACAATGAGAAGAATATGTTACTTTGTGTGGTAAGTCAGAAGGAAATTGTACAATTAGTTGATCTAGTTGCACAAATCGACCCTAAGGCGTTTGTCATAGTGAGTGATGTTAGGGAAGTTTTGGGAGAGGGATTTATTGAATATAGACAGTAATATTCGCATAATATAGTCATATTTTCGATAAATATATAGTTTTGCCTTTTGGTTATACAAAATAAACAAATGACCAAAAATTTATTTGTTGAAATGGGATATGGTTTTCAAAAATTGATTGGTGTATAGTAAGACTATCAAAAATGGTACGACATAGTACACAATTCAGATAGAAATGAATGAACAATCAATTTAAGGAGGAACATATTTATGGCAAGTTTATCACTAAAAAATATCAATAAAACATACCCAAATGGCTTTGTAGCAGTACATGATTTCAATCTTGAAATAGCAGATAAAGAATTTATCATCTTCGTAGGTCCTTCAGGTTGTGGAAAATCTACAACACTTCGTATGATCGCAGGTCTTGAAGAAATCACTTCTGGTGAATTATGGATCGGAGACAAATTAGTAAATGACGTAGAACCTAAAGATAGAGATATCGCAATGGTATTCCAGAACTACGCATTATACCCACATATGTCTGTATATGACAATATGGCATTCGGTCTTAAATTAAGAAAAGTTCCTAAAGATCAAATCGACAAATTAGTAAACGAAGCAGCTAAGATCCTTGGTATCGAACATTTACTTGATCGTAAACCAAAGGCATTATCTGGTGGTCAAAGACAACGTGTTGCTATGGGACGTGCTATCGTACGTAATCCTAAAGTATTCCTTATGGATGAACCTTTATCAAACCTTGATGCGAAACTTCGTGTACAAATGCGTATTGAAATCGCTAAATTACATCAAAGACTTGAAACTACAATCATCTATGTAACACATGATCAAACAGAAGCTATGACACTTGGTACAAGAATCGTAGTTATGAAAGATGGTGTTATTCAACAAGTTGATACTCCACAAAACTTATATGACAGACCACAAAACTTATTCGTTGCTGGTTTCATGGGTTCACCACAAATGAACTTCCTTGACGTTAAAGTTAACAAATCTGGTTCTGATGTATTCTTAACATTCGGAGATCACAAAATCAAAGTTTCTGAAGCAAGAGCTAAGAAACTTATCGATGGTGGATACGATGGCAAGACAGTTGTTCTTGGTATTCGTCCAGAAGATGTTAAAGATGAAGAAGTATTCATCAACAACTCTCCAGAAAGCGTACTTAACGTAACAGTTAAAGTATACGAATTACTTGGTGCTGAAGTATTATTATACTTAGCAATCGAAGGATTTGAAATCACTGCACGTGTTAACCCACGTACAACTGCTAGACCAGGAGATGCTATCAAAGTAGCTCTTGATTTAACTAAGATTCATATCTTTGATAAAGAAACTGAACAAATCATCGCTAACTAATAGTAAGTGATTGCTATTCAAATATAGAAAAGAAGCTGTTTTACTTAATAAGTAAAGCAGCTTCTTTTTGTTTATCAGGCTTATAGATAAATGAAAAAGGAAGAAAAGAGAGTGTGCCAAAGACACCTTAAGGGATAAAAAAGTTCTGGAAAGTGGGAGAATGATATCTAAAACGAAGAGTTTGGTAGTAAGATTGTATCGAACTCTTTGTTTACTTTTGACGAATTTAATGTTAATATTAATCTATATGTTTAGTAACAATGTAGGGATAGAGCATTTAAAATCAAATATAATGTTATAATTTGATGTGAAAGTGCCAATTGATACATATGGAGAAAAATAAATCCCATGTGAAACAGTGAAAATGTTGACATAATATAGGCTTTATTAAGAACAAATGCCCAGAGTGGTGGATACAAAAGGAGTGAATGTAATGATTTCAAATCAAATTCTTCAAAATACAATCGAAGGACTTAAAGGCATTACTAGAATAGATATTTGTGTTATGGATACCGAAGGAAAGACATTAGCATCTACTATTAATAATGCAGATGATTATGAAAATGCGGTGTTAGCGTTTGTTGATTCACCAGCGGATAGTCAGGTAGTGCAAGGGTTCCAATTCTTTAAAGTATTTGATGAACACCAGTTGGAATATGTTATTCTTGTAAAAGGCGACAGTGATGACGTATACATGGTCGGAAAGATTGCCGCGTTCCAAATTCAAAACTTATTAGTTGCATATAAGGAACGTTATGATAAAGACAACTTTATTAAGAACCTATTATTAGATAACTTATTATTAGTAGATATTTATAACCGTGCAAAGAAATTACACATCGAAACAGATGTTAGACGTGTTGTATTCTTAATCGAAACGAAGAATGAAAAAGACGGAAATGCATTAGAAACAGTGCGCGGCTTATTCTCCGGCAAGACGAAAGATTTCATTACTGCAGTAGATGAGAAGAACATTATCTTAGTAAAAGAGTTAAAGCAAAGTGAATCTTATGAAGATCTTAATAAGACTGCAAAAGTAATCTTAGACATGCTTAACACTGAAGCTATGACAAATGCTCATGTTGCTTACGGTACAATCGTTAATGAAATCAAGGATGTTTCACGTTCATATAAAGAAGCGAAGATGGCACTTGATGTAGGTAAGATCTTCTATAGCAACCGTAACGTTGTAGCTTATAGCAATCTTGGAATTGGCCGTTTGATTTATCAATTACCAATGCCTTTATGTAAGATGTTTATCCGTGAAATCTTTGATGGTAAATCTCCAGATGAATTTGATGATGAAACATTAACAACAATTAATAAATTCTTTGAAAATAGTCTTAACGTAAGTGAGACATCTAGACAGTTATATATTCACCGTAATACATTAGTATATCGTCTAGATAAGTTACAAAAGAGTACAAATCTTGACTTACGTGTATTTGAAGACGCGATTACATTTAAGATTGCGCTTATGGTAGTAAAATACATGAAATACATGGAGAGTCTTGAGTATTAGAAATGTATGTAACTAATGAAGAGTAGTTTAGAAGGGTGCTTATATGGCAAAGTTAGAGGAAGTAGTTGAAGAGGAACAAACATTAGAAAACGAAAACATGGCGGACAGTATCCTTGAGGATGTAAGACATGAGCCGATTATCATACTGAAGGATGTCGTGAAAGATTACAAATCTGGAACACATGCCTTACGTAATATTAATTTACGCATCGATAAAGGGGAGTTTGTATTTATCGTTGGGTCAAGTGGATCAGGAAAATCGACATTGATTAAGCTGATGCTACGTGAAGTGGATACGACAAGTGGGTCTATTTATGTAAATGGATTCTTTGTGCACCGTATTCGTAGAAAACAAATTCCTAAATTAAGAAGAACAATGGGAGTTGTATTCCAAAACTTCCGTTTATTGAAGGATAGAAATGTTTATGAGAACATTGCATTTGCACAAAAAGCCATTGGAACACCGAATGCGCGCATAAGAAAGCGCGTACCGGAAGTGTTATCCATGGTGTCCTTAATGGAGAAAATGCATGCTAATCCAACGGAGTTATCCGGTGGTGAGCAGCAGAGAATTGCAATTGCGAGAGCTCTAGTTAATAAGCCTATGTTATTGTTGGCCGATGAACCAACAGGGAATTTAGATCCACATAATTCATGGGAAATCATGAAGCTTTTAGATGAGATTAATAAGATGGGTACAACAGTCGTTGTTGTTACTCATAATCATGAGATTGTAGATGCAATGAAGAAGCGTGTAATCACCATTGAAAAAGGCGAGATTATCAGTGATGAGCAAAAAGGGGGTTACACATATGGCTAAACTGACATTAATAGCACATGGAATCAAACATGGATTTATTAATGTGTTTAAAAATCGTAGATTTTCACTTGCCTCCATTGGCACAATTGCAGCTTGTCTGTTTTTGTTTGGTGTGTTTTATTTCGTGTTGCAGAATTTACAGTATAATGTAAATAAAGCACAAGAAAATGTAGGTTTTACAGTTCTTTTTAATGAGGGAACTACTGAAAGTCGAATTAAAGAAATAGAAGCTCAGATTAAGGAGAATCTTGAGACGTCTAGTATCACATATACGTCTGCACAAGAGGCTTGGGAAAACTTTAAGCCTGAACTTAGTGAAGAGTTAGTTCAGACATTTGGTGATGACAATCCGTTAGAGGATTCAGCGTCCCTTACTGTAACGCTTAAGGATGTTACAAAGCAGGAGAGTGCGGCAAATTATATCGAAAAAATCGATGGAGTACGTAAGGTAAAACAATCAAAAGAAGTTGCGGATGTTTTTGGAACGTTCAATCATTTTGTTGGCGTCATTTCTGGAGCAATTATTCTTTTACTTCTTGGTATTTCTGTCTTTTTAATCAGTACGACGGTATCAATGGGAATTACCGTTCGTAGAGAAGAAATTTCTATTATGAAGTTAATCGGGGCATCTGATTTCTTCATTCGTGGGCCATTTATCTTTGAAGGGATGTTCTTAGGTATTATTGGTGCCGGAATTCCACTTGGAATATTATATTTTTGTTATGAAATGATGATTAAGTTTATGAGAAGTGAGTTCTCAGCTTTATCATTAGAATTCTTAACAATGAATCAAATATATGCAGGATTAGTACCAGTTTCATTAGTAATTGGACTAGGTATTGGGTTCTGCGGTAGTTATCTTACTGTATGGAGACATTTGAGAAATTAATTCTCAAATGTTTCTGTTACATTACAGGAAATGAGGTTATCAGGGTGAGGAAAATAGTAAAACGTTGTTTGGTGTTATCATTGATCATGGTGATGACATTAAGCTTTTCGTTTGATAGTTACGCGACGACTGTTGATGAAGTAAAGGATAAAATCAGCGAACTAGAAAAAGAGAAGCAAGAAATACAGGATAATATATCCAACCTTCAAAAAAAGACTGGTGATATTAGCGCTTACATAGAGGAGCTTGACAAGCAGTTAAGTGATTTAAGCGGAAAGATTGACAATTTAAATACCCAGATCGCAGATACGAAGGCAGATCTTAAGAAGAATCAAGAAGAGTTAGAATCAGCAAAGGCTGACTTAACTGGACAGTATGATGTTATGAAGGCCCGTGTTAAATACATGTATGAGAATGGTTCTGATGATTATATGGAGCTGTTATTGCAGGCCAATTCTATGACCGATTTATTAAATCGTGCAGAATATATTAATAAAATCTCAAAATATGACCAAAATCTATATGGGAACTATGATAAAACTGTAAATGTAATTACGACTAAGCAACAGGAAATTAAAGAAAGTTTAGAGACTTTAAGCACTTTACAGGAAAAGTTAGAATTAGAAAAAGATAGTGTGAATACATTATTAAAAGATAAGCAGACACAACTTGACAAATATAATGAGGAGATTAAATCTGCAAAGACTACAGTAAGTGAAAAGCAGAGTGAAATCGATGCGGAAAGAGCTAATGTTGAGCGCTTGATGGAAGAGGCTCGTAAGAAAGCCGAAGCAGAAGAGGCAGCCCGTAAGAAGGCAGAAGAGGAAGCTCGTAAGAAAGCCGAAGAAGAAAAGAAAAAACAGCAGCAACAACAGCAACAACAGAACAATACGACTTCGAATAATAGTGAGACTTCCAATGATAAGAAGCCAAGCAGTAGTGGAAGCAGCTCAACGACAGGATCTTCCTCTTTACGTTGGCCGCTACAGATTTCAGGAACAATCACTTCTACCTTTGGTTATCGTACGAGTCCGACAGCAGGTGCTAGTTCAAACCATAATGGAATTGATATCGGTATTCCAACTGGAACAAACGTTGTGGCAGCAGGAAGCGGAACCGTTGTTATATCTAGATATAGTACTACGGCAGGAAACTATATTATGATTAATCATGGAAGTGGCTTATATACGGTTTATATGCATAATTCAAGCTTAAAAGTATCCGTTGGTGATCAAGTAAGCAAAGGGCAGGTAATTGCACTTAGTGGGTCAACTGGTGTATCAACAGGACCTCACTTACACTTTGGTGTAAGTAAGAATGGTACGTATGTAAATCCATTAAACTATGTAAGCAAACCTTAGGTTTACTTATTGCCCCTTTGACAGGGGAAAACTTTGAGAGTGTCGAAGACATTTTGATCCGAGAGGGTTCGTAAAGCAAGTATAGGAGAAAGCGGTGGGGAAACCCGCCGCTTTTTAGAAAGGAAAGGACAATGATTAGACCGAAACATAAAAAAGAAGCGGGAAAAGAGTTAGACATACGAGAACGTGAAAATCAAGATTCTACGTATGTAGATCCTTTTTTTGATATGGAGGAAGACCATAAAACGCTTACGAATGATACCGCATTTATGCGCGGGATTGTTACTGGAGTACTACTTTGTTTCTTAGTGGCAGCCATCGTGGGATCCGTATGGTATTTCTGGGGATCAGCTAGGACAGGAAATGGCTCATCGGGAGCAGTAGCACTAAACTACTCCAAAGTTACAGAGAAACTTAAAGTGTTAGAGCAATACGTAGACTATGTGTATTTAGATGAAGTGGATGCAGATAAGATGGAAAATGGAATCTATAATGGATTTATAGATTCTTTAGGAGATAAGTATTCGTCTTACTATACGGCAGAGGAATATGAGGAATTAATGGAGTCCACAGATGGCGAATATTGTGGTATTGGTGCCTATGTGACGCAGGATAAAGAGACAAATCAGATTATCATTACAAGTCCGTTTGAAAATGGTCCTGCAGCAAAAGCTGGAATTAAAGAGAATGATATTTTAGTATCTGTAAACGGAGAAAGTGTAAGCGACAAAGAGTTAAACGATGTTGTAAGTTCCATGAAGGGAGACTCTGGTACGGTCGTGAAGCTTGGCATTTTACGTGGAGAGTCCAAGAACCCAATCTATGTGGATGTTACCCTTGGAGATGTAGAAGTACCAACCGTATCCTATCAGTTATTAGATGACCAGATTGGATATATCATCGTGTCTAAGTTTGATAAGGTTACGTCTACTCAGTTTAGAAATGCAATTAGTGATTTGCAAAATAAGGGGATGAAAGCCCTTGTAATTGACCTTCGTGGGAATCCGGGCGGACTTCTTACTTCGGTTACGGATATGCTTGACCGAATCATTAAAGAAGGAACGTTAGTATATACGAAGGATAAGAATGGCGAAGGAGAGACCTTCAAGGCAGAAAGCGATGATTGTCTTACGATTCCGATGTCTGTTCTTATTAATGGTGGTTCTGCTTCTGCATCCGAGTTATTTGCAGGTGCAATTCAAGATTATGGAATTGGTACATTAGTTGGAACGACTAGCTATGGAAAAGGAATTGTTCAAAATATCTATAAGTTATATGATGGCTCAGCAGTTAAACTTACCGTTTCTAAATATTATACGCCAAAGGGACGTAATATTCAGGGAACGGGAATCGAACCAGATGTAAAAATCGAATTAGACGAATCCTTAAAGGATAAAAAGAAAATTTCTATTGAAGAAGATAACCAGCTTCAAAAAGCAATTGAAATCGTAAAGAAGAAGTTGAAATAAAAGGAAAGAAGCAGTCTTTGCTATAGCAAGGCCTGCTTTTTTAATATTAGGAAATTTCTCTGTCGAGCCCTTTCCTAACAATTAAAAATGTCCCAAAAAGCGGGACGTGTGTGGAACACACACTTTGTTCTTTACGCGAGAAACTCGCAAAGCGTATTGCTCTAGTTTACAGGAGAAGAGATATCAAAATCGAACAAATATTCGGTTTTGCCTTGTCTGACTAGAGGGAATATGATATAATTATTCCAATTATTGAGAGCAGAAAAGAAGCCAAAAGGAAAGCTTTTGGCCATCAATTAGGATAGAAGAAAGATGGGTATACTAAATAGAAAGAATGTAGGGAGGTTACTATGGATCATTTTGAGTTAACTTCAGAGTATGCGCCAACCGGCGATCAGCCAGAGGCAATCAAAGAGCTGGTAAAAGGATTTAAAGAGGGAAATCAGTTTGAGACACTGCTTGGTGTTACCGGTTCTGGTAAGACTTTTACAATGGCAAATGTTATCCAGGCGCTAAATAAGCCAACATTAATCATTGCACATAACAAAACACTTGCTGGTCAGTTATACGGAGAGTTTAAGGAGTTCTTTCCAAATAACGCAGTTGAGTATTTTGTAAGTTACTATGATTATTATCAACCAGAAGCATATGTGCCATCTAGCGATACGTATATTGAAAAAGATTCAGCAATCAATGAAGAGATTGATAAGCTTCGTCACTCGGCAACTGCAGCACTGGCAGAGCGTAGAGATGTTATTATCGTAGCCAGCGTATCTTGTATCTATGGATTAGGTGATCCTATCGATTATCAGAACATGGTGCTATCCCTTCGTCCTGGTATGATCAAGGATCGTGATGAAGTGCTTCGTAAGCTGGTTGATATCCAGTATGCACGTAATGATATGGATTTCCACCGTGGTACGTTTAGAGTTCGTGGGGATGTTGTGGAAATCTTCCCAAGTAATTCGAGTGAAAGTGCATATCGTGTAGAATTCTTTGGAGATGAAGTAGATCGAATCTCAGAGATTGATGTATTGACTGGTGAAATCAAGTGTAATCTTGAGCATATTGCAGTATTCCCTGCATCCCATTACGTTGTACCACCGGAAAAACTCAACCGTGCCATTGAGGAGATTGAGACAGAGTTAGAAGAACGAGTAAAGTATTTTAAGAGTGAAGATAAATTATTAGAAGCACAGCGTATCTCAGAGCGTACGAACTTTGATATCGAGATGCTTCGTGAAACGGGGTTCTGTTCCGGTATCGAGAATTATTCCCGTGTCATGGCAGGATTAGAGCCAGGAGCTACCCCACATACATTGATGGATTATTTCCCTGACGATTATTTGATTATTGTGGATGAGTCACATATAACCATTCCGCAAGTTCGTGGAATGTACTCTGGGGACCGTTCCCGTAAGACAACCCTTGTAGATTACGGCTTCCGTCTTCCAAGTGCGCTTGACAACCGTCCGTTAAATTTTGAGGAGTTTGAAAGCAAGATCAACCAGATGCTGTTTGTATCGGCAACACCGAACGTATATGAGAAGGAACATGAATTACTTCGTGCAGAACAGATTATTCGTCCAACCGGATTGTTAGATCCAGAAATTAGTGTTCGTCCGGTAGAGGGACAGATTGATGATTTAGTCAGTGAAGTTAATGCGGAAATTAAGAAGAAGAACAAGGTATTAGTGACGACGCTTACAAAACGTATGGCAGAAGATTTGACCGAATATATGAAAGAGGTTGGCATTCGTGTAAGATACCTGCATTCTGACATCGATACATTAGAGCGTGCCGAAATCATTCGTGATATGCGTTTGGATGTATTTGACGTGTTAGTCGGTATCAACTTATTACGTGAGGGTCTTGATATCCCAGAGGTAACGTTAGTAGCTATCATTGATGCAGATAAGGAAGGTTTCCTTCGTTCTGAGACTTCCTTGATTCAGACAATCGGACGTGCTGCCCGTAATGCAGAAGGCCGCGTTATCATGTATGCAGATAAGATGACAGATTCCATGAAACGTGCAATCAGCGAGACCAACCGTCGTCGTCAGATTCAGAATGCGTACAATGAGGAACATGGCATTACGCCAACGACAATCAAGAAGAAAGTTCGTGATCTGATTAGTATCTCTAAGAAGGCAGAGCAGACAATCAGCAAGCTTGAGAAGGATCCAGAATCCATGAGCAAGAAGGAACTTGAAAGCTTGATTAAGAAACTTACAAAACAGATGAATAGTGCAGCAGCAGACTTAAACTTCGAAGAGGCAGCAGTGCTTCGTGATCAGTTAGTCGAGCTTAGAAAGCTGCTTAGTGATTAATACAGCAGAGAGGCAATTAGTATGGAAAAGAAAAATTATATAAAGATTCGAGGGGCAAAAGAGCATAACTTAAAGAATATCTCAGTGGACATCCCTCGTGATGAATTCGTTGTCTTAACAGGGCTAAGTGGTTCCGGTAAGTCATCCCTTGCCTTTGATACTATTTATGCGGAAGGACAGCGTAGATATATGGAATCATTATCGTCCTATGCAAGACAATTCTTAGGACAGATGGAAAAACCAAGTGTGGAAAGCATTGAAGGATTATCTCCTGCAATCTCCATCGACCAGAAGTCAACGAACCGTAACCCTCGTTCTACGGTTGGTACCGTGACAGAAATCTATGATTACCTTCGTTTATTATATGCAAGAATCGGTATCCCTCATTGTCCAAACTGTGGAAAAGAGATTAAGAAGCAGTCTGTTGACCAGATGGTAACAGAAATCATGAAGCTTCCAGAACGTACGAAGATCCAGCTGCTTGCTCCAGTCGTTCGAGGTCGTAAGGGTGAACATGTAAAGATTCTTGAAAACGCCAAGAAGAGCGGTTATGTACGTGTCATGGTGGATGGTAATTTATATGAGTTATCAGAGGAAATCAAATTAGAGAAGAATAAGAAGCATAATATTGAAATCATTATCGATCGTCTTAGTGTTCGTGAAGGAATTGAAAAGCGTCTCGCTGACTCTATCGAAAGTACATTGAAGCTTGGAGAAGGGCTAATGATCGTGGATGTAATCGATGGTGAGCCATTACGTTTCTCTGAAAGCTTCTCTTGTCCTGATTGTGGAATCAGTATTGATGAGATTGAACCTAGAAGTTTCTCTTTCAACAATCCGTTTGGTGCATGTCCTGACTGTATCGGTATTGGATTTAAGATGGAATTTGATCCAGAACTTATGATCCCAGATCAGAAGCTTTCCTTAAATGAAGGTGCAATTCAAGTATTAGGATGGCAGAGCAGTAATGATCCATCCAGTTACACGCATTGCTTATTGGAAGCATTGGCAAAAGAGTATGATTTTAGTTTAGATACGCCTTATGAAGAATTATCTGACAAAGTTAAGGATATCATAATCCATGGAACAAAAGGCAGGAAGGTTCAGGTACATTATCGTGGACAACGTGGTGTCGGCGTATATGATGTAGCATTTGAAGGTTTAATCTTGAACTGCCACCGTCGTTATCGTGAAACTGGTTCTGATACGACGAAACAAGAGTATGAGACATTTATGCAGATTACACCTTGTAAGACTTGTGGAGGAAAGAGATTAAAGAAAGAATCATTAGCTGTTACAGTTGGAGGAATCGATATTGCTTCTTTAACAGAGCTTTCAATCCGCGACTTAATGACATTCTTTGAAAACTTAGAATTAACACCTCAACAGCAAAAAATTGGTGAACTTGTATTAAAAGAAATCAAAGCGAGAGTTGGTTTCTTAATCAATGTAGGTCTTGATTACCTTTCCCTTGCGAGAGCGACAGGTACATTATCTGGTGGTGAGGCACAGCGTATTCGACTTGCAACACAGATTGGTTCTGGTCTTGTTGGCGTTGTGTATATCCTTGATGAGCCTAGTATCGGTCTTCACCAAAGAGATAATGACAAGCTGTTAGCAACGCTTCAGAACTTAAAGAATCTGGGGAATACATTGATTGTCGTAGAACATGATGAAGATACGATGTTTGCGGCAGATTATATCGTGGATATCGGTCCAGGAGCGGGAGAACATGGTGGTAATGTCATTGCTACTGGTAATGCCACAGAGATTATGGCTAACAAAGATTCCATAACTGGTGCGTACCTTAGCGGACGTATTGCGATTCCGATTCCAAAGGAACGCCGTAAGCCAACGGGATGGTTGAAGGTAAAAGGCGCAAAACAGAATAACTTAAAGAATATCAATGTAGATATTCCACTTGGCATTATGACTTGTGTTACAGGGGTATCCGGCTCTGGTAAGAGTTCTTTGGTAAATGAAATCATTTATAAGAGGTTAGCAAAGGACTTAAATCGTGCAAGATGCATTCCTGGACTTCATAAGGACATCGTTGGCATTGAACAGTTAGATAAGGTAATTGCCATTGACCAATCGCCAATTGGGCGTACACCAAGGTCTAATCCAGCTACGTATACGGGTGTATTTGATCAGATTCGTGATTTATTTGCAGCTACACCAGATGCCAAGGCGAAGGGGTATAAGAAAGGACGTTTCAGCTTTAATATCAAGGGCGGCCGTTGTGAGGCATGTTCCGGAGACGGTATCTTAAAAATCGAGATGAATTTCTTACCTGATGTATATGTACCATGTGAGGTTTGTGGTGGCAAGCGTTACAATCATGAAACATTAGAAGTGAAGTATAAAGGAAAGAGCATCTATGATGTTCTTGATATGACAGTAGAAGAAGCAATGCATTTCTTTGAAAATATGCCAAATATCCGTCGTAAGATTGAGACGCTTTACGATGTTGGTCTTGGATATGTTCGTTTAGGACAGCCATCTACACAGTTATCCGGTGGAGAGGCACAGCGTATCAAGCTTGCAACAGAACTTAGCAAACGCAGTACAGGTAAGACAATCTATATCCTTGATGAGCCAACAACTGGACTTCATTTCGCAGATGTAGACAAGTTAATTCAAATCTTACGTCGTTTATCTGATGGAGGCAATACGGTTCTTGTAATTGAGCACAACTTAGAGGTAATTAAGACAGCTGACTATATCATTGATATCGGTCCAGAAGGTGGCGATAAAGGTGGTACGGTAGTTGCCAAAGGTACGCCAGAACAGGTTGCCAAAGTAGCAGAGTCTTATACTGGTATCTATGTAAAGAAATGTATTGAGAAAGATATTGAGAACGCAAAACGTTTAGCTGAGGAGCAATAAGTATGGGGAATGAATTTTTTGCTATGATGTCTCGAATGAAATATATCGAGAGATGGGCATTAATGCGTAATTCCAGGCCGGAGAATATAAGTGAGCATTCCTTAGAGACTGCAATGATTGCCCATGCACTTGGGGTAATTGCAAACAAGAGACTTGACAAAGACATTGATGCCAATCGTCTTGCAGTCATGGCTATGTATCATGACTCTACCGAAATCATCACTGGAGATATGCCAACGCCAATCAAATACTACAATGATGAGATCAAGGTGGCATTTAAGGAAGTGGAGAAGGTTGCTGCAAACCGATTGTTATCCATGATTCCAGATGATTTGCGAGAAGCTTATGAACCGGTCTTTCTTGAAAGGGAAGAGGATGAAGAGCTATTGAAACTGCTTAAGGCAGCAGACAAGATCTCGGCGCTTATAAAATGCCTGGAAGAGAAGAAGGCTGGTAACCATGAGTTTATCAGTGCAGAAAAGACATTAAAAGAGTCGCTGATGGCTATGGAGTTAGAAGAGGTGAAAATCTTCTTTGAAGAGTTTATGCCAGCGTATGAACTTACATTGGATGAGTTGAATTCATTATAGAGAAAAGAAGGGGGAAGAGCCTATTAGGTAGGTTCTTCCTCTTTTCCATTAAAATATTACAAAAACAGTCAAAGAAACTATATAGAAATCGACATAATAGCAAAAATTAAATTAGTACTAGTCTATTTATTAAAAATAGGGTAGAATAATGTAAATTATAAATTACTGCTTATAAATGTAACAGATATTATTTAGGAGGAAATTCACGTGAATAAGGAAATGGTTATTGTTCTAGACTTTGGTGGTCAGTATAATCAATTGATTGCAAGACGTGTTAGA
The DNA here is from genome assembly GCA_905214875.1 of uncultured bacterium. GTDB lineage: Bacteria > Bacillota > Clostridia > Lachnospirales > Lachnospiraceae > KM106-2. The sequence continues at coordinate 66,280 of CAJMNR010000013.1, forward strand.
GAGTGTAATGTTTACTGTGAGGTAATGCCATATAACACTAGCATCGAAAAGATTAAGGAAATCAATCCAAAAGGTATCATTTTTACAGGAGGCCCATCCAGTGTAACTGAAGAAGGTGCTCCATTATGTGATAAGGAAATCTTCAACCTAGGCATTCCTGTATTAGGAATCTGCTATGGTGCACAGCTTATGAGTCATTTACTTGGTGGTACTGTAGAGAAAGCAACGCTTAGAGAATACGGTAAGACAGAAGTAAATACAAATAGTGAATCTAAATTATTTAAAGGCGTTTCTGCATCTACAATTTGCTGGATGAGCCACTCACTTTATATTTCAAAAGTACCAGAAGGATTTACAACAAGTGCACACACAGATTCTTGCCCATATGCAGCAATGGAAGATGCAGATAAGAAATTATACGCTGTTCAATTCCACCCAGAAGTAGAACACACGGTAGAAGGAACTAAGATGCTTTCTAACTTCTTATTTGAGGTTTGTGGATGTTCCGGTGATTGGAAAATGGATTCTTTCGTTGAAGAATCAATCAAGGCAATTCGTGAAAAAGTAGGAAACGGTAAAGTACTTTGTGCCCTTTCCGGTGGTGTAGATTCTTCCGTAGCAGCAGTTTTGTTATCCAAAGCGGTTGGAAAGCAGTTAACTTGCGTATTCGTAGATCATGGCTTACTTCGTAAAAACGAAGGCGATGAAGTAGAAGCAGTATTCGGTCCAGAAGGTCATTATGACTTAAACTTTATCCGTGTAAATGCGCAAGAGAGATTCTATGAAAAACTTGCTGGCGTTGATGAACCAGAAGAAAAGAGAAAGATCATCGGTGAAGAATTCATCCGTGTATTTGAAGAAGAAGCACAAAAAATCGGTGCTGTAGACTTCCTTGTTCAAGGAACAATCTACCCAGACGTAATTGAATCCGGTCTTGGTAAATCTGCGGTAATCAAATCCCACCACAACGTTGGCGGTCTTCCAGATTGCGTAGATTTCAAGGAAATCATCGAACCACTTCGCTTATTATTCAAAGATGAAGTACGTAAGACAGGTCTTGAACTTGGTATCCCTGACTACTTAGTATACCGTCAGCCATTCCCAGGCCCAGGTCTTGCAATCCGTATCATCGGTGAAGTAACAGCAGAAAAAGTACGCTTAGTACAAGATGCAGATGCAATCTATCGTGAAGAAATCGCAAAAGCTGGCTGGGACAGAAAAATCGGTCAGTATTTTGCAGCGTTAACAAATATGAGAAGTGTTGGTTGTATGGGAGACGAAAGAACATACGACTATGCATGTGTTTTAAGAGCAGTAACGACAACAGACTTTATGACAGCAGAATTTGCTGAGATTCCTTGGGAAGTACTTGGTAAGGTTTCTAGCAGAATTGTTAATGAAGTGAAAGGTATTAATAGAGTACTCTATGATTGTACGGGGAAACCACCGGCAACGATTGAGTTTGAATAGTAAACAAAGCTCCACAACCCGCGTGTTTATGCGGGGTGTGGAGCTTTTTTAGTTGGCGTGATACCTTTTTGATACCTGAAAGAAGATTTATATTAGCTGATATACTAAATTTGCCACCGATAATTCTCAATACTTTGAGTTTCTCCATTTGAGTCTGTATACTTCCACCATTTCCAGCCATTAGTAGACACAGAATTTGGAGCACCAAGGTTAATTTTAGCTTTATCTGCAGATGTTGAAACGGAATACTTCTTGTTGTTATATAACACTTCTTGTGTATCAATATTATAAGAAGCCTCTGCTTTTTTCCGCTTATATGTTCCCCAAATAGGAATTGTACCAGAGTATGAAGCAGTCTTTTTTATATCAACAGTAAATATAGCTGATAATGTATCCTGTTTTGAAATTATTAGTGAGTGTAATTTATCAAATATAAGCTTTGCACGTTCTTCAATAAATGTGTCATAAAAGTTCTCATATAAGCCAGATAATATATCAACAGGAATCATATGATTTTTCAATACATCTTTAAACTTGCGATTTTCTTGTAGAAGCTCATTCATATAAATATGAGGAGCCTTTTTCCCAATTTTTACATTTGTAATTTTAGGAATAAGTGTTCGATTTGCTACACTGTTGATTAAATTTCTATCAGCTTCCTCGTCCAAGGTAGTATTTAAATATTCTTTAGGGAAGATATGATGATCCTCAACCTTTTCTGTAAATGAGATTTTACTACAGTTATTCCAATCTAGTAATCCGTTAGCGCTATAGTTTATAAAATTTAAGAGGGAAACATAAATAGCACTACCTTTTTTATTATAAGAGATAATATCTTCATAGCTAGTTATTAAAGGCTTTAGTCTTTTCATATACAACTTATCTGTTATTTTTTTTCCCTTAGCAATGTGTGTTAATACAGTGGAATCAAGAATTATTATTTCATTTGTAGCGGAAACATAACGCTGTGATAGAACAGAACTCCAATACCAATACTCAAAAAAATCTTTTTGATTTTGGTTCATTTGCGAAAAACTTTTTTGAGGAAGACTTCTTAAAAACATCATTATAGGAATAATAGTACTTGGGTAAGGAATCCATTTATAATTTAGTATGTAGTGATTATTATATAGATACTCTATTGTTGATTTATATAAAAATGTTAGTTCATCCCAATGTTTAGTGAAATGTTCAGAGTTTAGATTGCTTAAGATATATTTTTTATCTACTTTTTTTCCGTTGCTCACTAAGTAAGCAATAGAACGAGCAATTAATTCTCTGTTGAGAACAATACCTGGGTTTTTGTTTTCAAAATCCTCGATATGCTTTCTTAAGTTAAATCCATTAATTAGCTTTGCCACAAGAATATCGACGAAAGTTAAGCTAACACCAAGACTATTGCTTCGTTCAAAAAATAGTGCAAACTTATCAGCGGACATATCCAATAGGAAGTATGCAACAAGCTTTTGGCTTTTAAACAGATCCTCAATTTTTTGTATTATCTGCACATATGTTTTAAAAGAGGATTTATAAAGATCGTCTTCTAACTCTTTTGAAAAAGAGAGTTCATTAAAGAAATCCTTTATTTCATCTTCCAGTAAGGAGTCATTAATCTTTTTATAAACAGTTGCGAGATTAATGGATAAATGATCAGGATCTTCATATCCACCAATTGAAAGAACGGAAGCTTCAAGTGGAATTGATTTAAGGGTACAATCTTTATACTGTTCATCAAGTTCATCGTTGTTTTTCATAATAATCCACACATCATCAATACCCTTTAAAGCCCTATAAATTGATGTAATTCGTTGTTGTCCATCAAGAACTAATTTAAAATTATTGATTTGCACTTTGCTTTTAATCTCATCTTGAGTTAAATATGTAGTTTTGAGTTTACGTCTACGTTTACCCCCAGGACTTTTCCTTTCCCGATTGTCAATTTCTCGCACCGTTAAAGAAAAAGAAGGAATTCCATAAATAATTGAACCTATGAAAACATCTTTAAATAAAGAGTCAAATAAATCATAAGTTCTAGATATATCCCATACAAAATCACGTTGAAATTCAGGTAATGCAATGTTTCCAGAGTCAATCATTTCGACAATTCCAATGAGAGATTCTGTATCAAAATTAGTTAGAGTATTCATTTTCGTCCTCCAATATAAATAAATTTATAAGAAAGTTAGTGTAAATTAGGCCATTTTAATTTCCATTCAAGATACTCATCTTTTGAAATTTTTTTATCTATTAACATTTGCTTATGTACATACCATTCCTTTAAAAACTCATTAATTGGTCCATAATCCAACCACATTCCAATAGGAGCATGTGCTGGCCATTCATCGCTATCATTGTATCTAACAGCATGATCATCAGAAGCGTTAGTCTGTCCATTATTGCGAGTAAGTTCAAATAGATGAATGATATTGGGATTCACTTCATCTAGCCAAAACAACGTCTGCATAATGTCTTCTACACTTCCTGGAACATCACATATAAAGTTTATATGGTTTACATCCAGAATCTTTGCCATCTCTAATAACGTATCTCTTTTAGGAACACGATATCCAGACTCGTATTGAGCAATACGGACATCTGCATTTTGTTCATCATAACCTAGTCTAAGACCTAACTCACGTTGGGTAAGCCCTCGAAAGGTTCGTATTCTTTTGATTTTATCACCTAATACCATGATATACCTCCATTAATAAATGATAGATTTACTTCTAGTTATTTAGGAGCATGCTTATGTACTCTACACATAATTCCAATAATTGTAATTATCTAATTTAAATATATCACCTATAATGCCATATCACAATAAATACTTATCAAATAAGCTAAACTTTATATATTACATAATTTCCAAATATTGACAATAGCAAATATGTTAAGTATAATACAGATACAAGCTTAACAAAAAAGCTAAGTGAATAAAGGGAAGATATGTGTATGAGGAATGAACTATTTGTTACGGCAGAAGAAGTAGCGCAGGATCTAGGTGTATCTAAACCATTTGCTTACAAGTTGATAAGACAGATGAACGGAGAATTAGAAATGAAAGGCTTCATGACGATTGCAGGAAGAGTAAGTCGCAGGTTTTATGAAGAGAAGTTCTACGGTATGAAGCATGCCTGATTAGGAAAGAAGGGATTCCATGGCAGCATATAAGGATGACAAAAGAGGAACGTGGTATGTGTCGTTCCATTATAATGACTGGACAGGTAAGAACTGTAGGAAACTAAAGAGGGGCTTTAGGACGAAACGAGAGGCCTTAGATTGGGAGCAGCATTTTCGTATGGAGCAAGCAAGTAATCTTGATATGACATTTGCAGAATTTGTAGAGGTCTATACAAGGGATATGAAACCAAAGCTAAAACATAACACATGGCTGACAAAGGAACATATTATACGAACCAAAATACTTCCGTATTTTAAGGATAAGAAAATGTGTGATATTTATTCTAAGGATATCATTCAGTGGCAGAATGAGCAGATTACTTACCGAGATAAGCAGGGAAATTCATATGCGCCCACATATTTAAAGACAATACAATCAGAGCTAAGTGCATTATTTAATCATGCAGTACGGTTTTATGAGCTAAAGAGCAATCCTGTTACAAAGGCAGGACCATTAGGAAAGACGAAGGCAGAAGAGATGCTATTCTGGACGAAAGAGGAGTATTTGAAGTTTATAGAATGTGTGAAGGACAAGCCATATTCGTATTGTGCATTTCAAGTATTATACTGGTGTGGCTTAAGATTAGGAGAGCTATTAGCCTTAACACTGCAGGATATCGACTTCAAAAATAAAGTGATACGAATTACGAAGTCTTACCAGAGATTGAACGGAGTGGACATAATAACTGATCCTAAGACACCTAAGAGTAAGCGAAGTATCAGTATGCCAGATTTTCTTTGTGAAGAGCTTGAAGACTATATCAGTCGATTATATGGAATTCTTCCTACTGACCGAATATTCCATGTTACAAAGAGTTTCTTGCATCATGAAATGACAAGAGGAGCGAAGGATGCAGGAGTAAAACGGATACGAGTACATGACTTACGGCATTCTCATGTATCCTTGCTAATTAGTATGGGATTTTCAGCAGTATCAATTGGAAATAGGGTTGGCCATGAGAGCATTGATATTACGTATCGCTATGCTCATATGTTTCCATCCGAGCAGTCTCAAATGGCAAGAATGCTGAATGAGGAGTTTGAGGAAGAAGGAAAGAAAGAATGAGTAACAAGCATAAGAATCCAACCATTAGCTTTCGCATATCACCAAGGGAACGGCAAGAAATAGAAGCAAGAATAAAAGCAAGCGGAATGCAAAAGAAAGACTATTTTGTTCGTTCCTGTATCTATAACCGAGTTTGTGTTGTAGGAAAGAAAGAGACAATATACATGCTAGTAGAAAAAGTACAGGAAATGCAAGGACGATTAGAGGAATTAGCAAAACAACTAAATGACAGTAAGACCGATATGAAACGAAAGGACATAGAAGAGATGCATGTAGCCTATGAGGATATGTTAAAAGCAATATTATGGCTGCTAGATGGAGCAAAATATCTTTGGCTAGGAAATGATGCAGAGAAAGAAAAAAGTCCTAACAGCGGGAACTGCTAGGACTTCTGATAACTGGTGAAACCTTTGTTATCAGTACGTTACAATACAAGTATAGCAAAGGTTTTCCATACTAGCAATAGAAGGGGAGGGCTATATGGAAGAAGATAAAGCAGAGTTAAAATTAATTCGGTTGTCCGAGGTCGAGTCACAGGAAGTAAAGTGGCTTTGGTATCCATTTATCCCCTATGGAAAGCTCACAATCATACAAGGTGATCCGGGAGATGGAAAGACAACATTGGTATTAAATATAGCAGCAAAGTTATCAAAGGGAGAAGGAATTGATGAAGCTATGGAAGTTTCTGAACCCTTAAGTATCATTTATCAGACAGCGGAAGATGGACTAGCAGATACAGTGAAACCAAGACTAGAGCTTGCAGGAGCAGACTGTGAGAGAATCGTGGTTATTGATGAAAGTAAAAAGTCATTATCTATGATAGACGAGCGGTTGGAAGCAGCACTCAAAAGTGAAAAGGCAAAGCTATTAATCCTAGATCCAATACAAGCCTATCTTGGAAGTGGAATGGATATGAATCGCGCGAATGAGGTTAGAGATAGCACAAAGAAGTTAGCGGCACTTGCTGAAAAATATGAATGTGCAATCGTATTGATTGGTCACATGAATAAGGCAGGCGGCAACAAAGCAGCGTATCGAGGAATTGGTTCCATTGATTTCTTTGCAGTAGCAAGAAGTGTCTTGCTTGTTGGTAGAGTGGAAGGAGAACCTGATATAAGAGCGGTGGTTCAGATTAAAAATAACCTAGCAGCATTCGGACATTCTAAGGCATTTGAATTATCAGAAGAAGGATTTCAGTGGCTAGGTGATTATGAGATTACTGCGGATGAAGTATTAGGTGGATTGGCACCCAAAGCGAACAAAATGGAGAAGGCAAAGAAACTATTAAGAGCACTCTCAGAAACACATACAGTCATTCAGAGTAATGAAATATTTACACTGTCAGAGAAAGAGGGAATCTCAAAAAGAACGCTTGAAAATGCAAAAAGAGAATTGAATATTAGAGCAAAAAGGATTAATAATTCGTGGTACTGGGAATTAGATAAGATAAAGTATGAATAGGTTAAGAACGCAACAATGCAGAGTATAGGAAAGATGCGGAGTTAATAGTGCAAGGTTGCAGAAAATTAGAAACACTGTATTGTTGCGGACTTGGAATTGGAGGGGAAAAGTTGAAACATGTTCAGATATCGGAAGAGCTATTTATGAATCTTGTTAAGTATCATTTGCTTGGTGTGGAGGAGGTCGCGGCAGAGATTAAGTGTGGGTTAGAAAGTAAGCTGGAGGCAATGGATCGGCGGCAACTTTACACGGAATATAAGATAGGAAAGACAGAAGAGGAACGGGAGAATGCTAGGAAGGAGTATTTGAAGAAGAGAGAGATAAAAAAGGATTTTAGGTGGTAGATTTTTGTGATGTAGAGAGAAAGACGAGAGCGTGGCACGCTCTCGTCTTTTGTGGTTAATGGAGTGGGATGTGCCACAAGATGGAGAAAAGCATAGAGTGTGTACATCTATGCCCTGCTTGCCAGTATATATAATCTTTAGGAAGGAATAGTGATGAATTTTAACATAGCCATAAATTTGAGAAATGAATATATTGCGGTATATTATTCCTTTTGATTGTGTTATAATATTCCAAGCTAACTACTTCAAAGAGAGGAATATGGTATTGAATAAAGTAAAGATAAAGGATATTTATTTTGGGGAAGTTGATGGAGAGAGTGAAGCATCTAAAAGGCAAGATTTTGAGAATTTATATTTTGATCAAGATCATAACTATAAAAAGTTTCTTTCCGGAGAGTACTTTTTAATAAAAGGGCGAAAAGGAACTGGAAAAACATATTTAGCCAAATATTTAAATATTAAAATAAATGCTGAGAATAAAAAGATATGTAAAATATGTGACGCATCGACTTTTAATTTACAACGATTAATTGATATGAAAGAAAGACAATTTTTAAAAGGAGAGATGGAGATATTTTGGAGGTGGATAATTCTTCTACATTTTACGGATGTTATAATTAATAACAAGCCTATTTTAAAAAGAATTCCATTCACAAAATATAGAAAGTTATATAAGTTTAGAAAGAGAAAATACCCAAATCCGGAATCCATATTTGAAAAGGTTATGTATACTAAGACAAATGGTGTAACGAGTGAGGCTTCAGCAAGTTGGAAAGCGATTGGAAATAAAACAACTGGGTCGAAATTAATTAACTCAACGCATCAGCAGAAAGAATATTATAAGAGTCTTGAGTATTTAGAGAGATTAGTAATGCCAATTTTAATTAAGAGATGTAGTGTAACGCTTATTTATGATGATTTGGATAGCATTGAAGCTAATACTCATATAGATCCATTTTATATTGATTTCTTAAGTGGATTAATAATTTGTGCCAAAAAGATAAATTTACAGATAATAAAAGAAGGAAAAAAAGATAGTAAAATTATATTAGCTCTTAGAGACGATGTATTATCATATATGCAGGATTATAATACCAATTTGAATAAACATGTATCATCTAATTATGTTGATTTATATTGGTTAGATAAGGTTAATCCGAATGAACCATATAAGCATCCATTAATGAGATTAATACTTTCTAAAATAAAAAAATCAACACCTCAATATTCTTCAATGACTAATAAGAAACTATATGAGCTATTATTTCCTACTAAAATAAAGGAAAAAGAAGTTATATCTTATTTATTGGATAATAGCTTTGGTAGACCTCGGGATATAATAAAATACTTATCAATTATTCAAAATAAACATGGAAATTCTTTTGATTTCAAAGCGTCATATTTTAAAAAATGTATGGGAGAGTATTCATCATGGTTTTATGATGAATTAAGAAATGAAATATCAATACACAATAATTCGAAGTGTTTAAAGGAAAGCTTAGAGTTAGTGAAAAATGTGAGAAGAGTATATTTTGAAATATCCGATGTAAAAGAAATATATGAGCAAAATAAAGAGAGTTACCCTAGTATAGTAGACGTCAAAAGTGCAATTATTGATATGTATAGACTTGGAGCTATAGGAAACTCATGGATGAATCAAAATGGGGAAAGATATTATTATTCTTGGGCTTATAGGCGAGATGAGGATAGAGAACCGGATTTCTCTAAAACATTTGTTGTTCATCCAGCATTAAGAAGTCGTTTTTCATCTAATTGATAAAACAACAAAAGACACTTTTAAAAAGTGTCTTTTGTTCACCGGGCTCTTGCGTCCCTATCTTAATATATAAAATTACAATAATATTATTTACAATATATTATATATATATGCAGCTCATAAGCATTTTACTACTGTAAAACGACTTGTTTTATTATATAATACTTATTAATATAAGTCAATAGATATAATATAAAGTTATTTATGGAGGAAGGAAATTGGCTATAAATTTTATGATAGTAGAAATATGAGTTGTAATAAGAATTATAGCTATATAGTTATAATTCAGAAAATTTTATGCTGATACCTGTATGATACCTTTTCTCTCTATAACACAGTGAGTTGTATATATTTTATATAATAAGGATATTGATTGTTCTCTTTGTAAGTAAACGCTCCATAGCGGGTACTCCTAAACCGTAAAATAGCCGCTCTTATGAGC
>CAJMNR010000014.1 GCA_905214875.1 uncultured bacterium
CTATTATCTCAAATGTATAGGATAAAATCTATGTACCCACTATGGAGCGTTTACTGTATATGTGCCATCAATTGCTAATAATACCATCATTAATTCTTCTGATAAGTTTTCTTTTGGCAAGTCATATAAACTCCAAAGTAATAATACTGTGCTACTGCAATATTTCTTATAATAGGATTGTTTTGTAATACCAAATACATTATTCAAGTTAATAGATTCTTGATTGATCTTGTCTGCACCCGAAATTCTGTACAAGTGATTATCAAAACATTTTCCTTGTTGTAATGCTAAATCTACTCCGATACATTCATGTGTAGCATTACTGGTTATACCTAAATAGTCTTTCAATACAGAGTCTTTTCCCTGTTCATATCTTTTCTTATTGCCTTTAAATATCATTGCTTGTTCAATCTTCCAATTAGGTTTAACTGATTGAATAATTGCACAACCTAATAAGCTATCTAAATCGTCCGTTAAGATTAGTCCATAATCTTCATTGCTTTTGTACCATTGTGGTAATCTTCTCTTTATTTGTTTTTTCATTATGCTTGTCGAATATGAATATCAAACAAGCATGAGAAAAATAATGTAAGGTATTCATATCCTTACCTCCTAGTTATTTTTCTCCAAGCATCTCCGTGTAAACTTTTGTACCCTAAGTATGCTCGCTCACGCATACCCAATAAGTACGATTAACTCATTTGTTCTACAAAATCTATAATTCTGTTGTATGTGCTTTCATATAATGACAACTTTTCATTTTCCCATTTAGAGATTACTGTTCTGTCAATGTCACATAATTCTTCAATATCTTTTTGAGTTAAGTCATTCATTCTTCGCCATTTGCGAAACTCTTTTCCAGTCATTGTTATTTCTCCCCTTTCAATTTTTGTGCATAAAAAAAGAAAGGAAAAATATAATGATTAGATTAATCTTCTACTTTCTCTTTCTTTTTCTTTGTTGGTTTTAGTCCACCATTTAAGGCTAATATCCATTTGTCGTATACTTCTTGACTAATACCTACATTTTCATTCTCAACTTTGCCAATCCATCTTGAAGTAACTCCAATACAATCGGCAATATATTTCTGTGTCATACCTCTATAGATACGTTGAAACTGTAATTGTCTACCATTAAGCATATTCTATTCTCTCCTTTTATAAAGCAAGGAAGTAAGCATATAGCCTACTCCCCCACCAAATATTAACTAGGCAATAGTTTTACGAACAACTACTACACCATCGTCTGCAATAAGTTTTACTGCATATACCATGTTAGAGAAAATATCTGTAGCGAATAAACCAGATGGTCTTTGAGATTCTACTGCAATATCTTTCTTAGGCATGAAACCTAAAGAGTGTTTCTTAATGATGAAAGTTACACATTCCTGTGCTACAGAGTCGTATGTACCATGGTTTGCTAAGTATACAGGGATTCCTAAGAAGTAACCTACTAAGCCACCAGAGATAATACCGTTACCCTCTTTAGTGTAAGTTTTCTCAACGGAAGTGAAAGATGGCATTTCAATGAAAGATGGTAAAAGTAAGCTATTGATTACAATACCAGCAAATTCTTCTACATCTCTTTCATCTCCGTAAAGTCCTAATGCGTCCATCATTTCTTGTTCATAGATTTGTTTAGCATTTGCAGTAGCACTCTTTAATGGAGAAGTTAATGCTTCTTCAATAAGATCAGTATCTAACTTACGAGCGATAACTGTTGCTTGTTGGCTTGCGGCTTCTTCAATTGCGTTTCCTAATGCAGTCATGTTATCAATATCAAATACTCTGACACCTTTTGGTGCTACCATTTTAATTGTTGCAGTACTTACTTCTTGTTCTAAAGATTCTACACCTACGGCAGTACCTTTAGTTACATCTTCTGCGTCAGAAATTGTTTTCCATTTAGGAAATGTAACTGTTTCTCCAACTGTAGTGTTCTTTAAGTAGCCTAAGTTATCTGCAAGATTTGCTACTTTAACTTTTCCCTCAAATTTTTCTCTTACTAATTCTGCATAAATATCTGGTTTTACTAATGACATAATATCTACCTCATTCTTTCTTCTTAATTTTCTACTTTGACTTTGATTACTGAAATATCTTCTTTGATAGTATCTAAGTCATTCTTGTAGCTTGTTAATACTGTTACAAATTCAGAATTTGTCTGTGATAATTTTTCATTCTGTTCTTGTGCTTTACTAATGAATGTATATAACTTTTCCTCACGTTTTACATTCTGTTCTTGTGATTGATTCCATAAAGTCTTGATAAAGAAACCCATAGCAATTACACAAACAATAGGAAAGCCAAGTGTTGTTATAATTTGTTGAATTGAATTTGCGTCCAAAACAATACACCCTTTCCTAAACATTAAAAAAGAATTATCACGAGGATAATCCTAATTTACTAATGCCTTATAAAGCTCTGGATTCGTTTCCATAAGTTGAACCCTTTCCATGTATGACATTTTCTTGAATTGTTCTTTTGTAACTCCTTGTTGTTTGGAGTGATTTCCAACTGGTTTACTTCCAGAGTTGAGAAAGTAACTATTTACGACATTGCCGACCTCTTCAATAGACTTGTCAATATCTTCTCCTAGATTAAGATACTTCGCTAAGTCCGTTGGTAAACCTTTCTCTTTGAGTTTAGAGTTTACTGTAAGAGTTTTTTCTCTTTTAGCAACTTCTTGTTCTTTTAATTCTAATGCTTTGATTCTTTCTTCTAACTTGATCTCTGTTTCTGTTTTTTCAACAGGTTTGTACTTTGCAAGTTCTTTGTTGACGTCCTTTAGTTTGTTACTATAGTCCGTTCTAACTCTGTCCTCACAACTCTGTACATATTTCTTTACTTGTGACATTTGTTCTTCTGATAAATTTAATTCTGATAATTCCATAATTTTGTTTCCTTTCTAGTTGCTACATATAAACCCTATTGCTAGTTTTTATACTTGCCCCTATGTGTATTTTATTTATTTAAACGAACCATATAGATTCGTATAAACCATTAGGAGTGATACGCCCCTATTAGGAGTTAAGGACGTATCTGAGAGAAATTTATATATTATAAATGAATAAAGAACAAAAGGGAGTTTATACTCCCTAATAACTACTCTTACATGAAAAGTAGTTGTTACGAAGCACAAAAGTTGAATAAAAAATTTATTTTCCTCATATATTCGGAGTTCGTAAGTGTCTGAAACCCTTATAAATAGGGCGTTTCGGGAGTTGGAAAATGATTATGTACCAAAAAAAATAGCCATTTTTTTATCACTTTTTTATTCCCCTCATATATCCACTTAACTCAGACCTCTGAAACCCTTATAAATAGGGCGTTTCGAGAGTTAATATTGCAATTAGGGGGGTCGAAAATCAGCATTTTTGAACATTTTTTGAAAAATCCTAGTTCTAAAAGTGGGTCGATAGTACCGACCGAGTTTTTTAAATCGTAACCGACAGCAACTGTTTTAAACTTAATTGTTATATTATACATATTAAGGAGAGAAAAAATTTTAACAAAAAATCTCTCAAACCCTTTTAAATTAAGCATCTTAGGGATTTTCTATTTTTCTAGTGAAATACTCTTCTCGTTGTTTTCCCACCATTTTCTCTTACTTTCAAGTTCCTTTTTATTTGCACATTTTTTGCAATACATAACTTTATTTGAAGTCTTTTTTATGATTTTGCCACAGCAACCGTTAATTTTAATTGTTGTATTATACATATTAAGGAGAGAAAAAATTTTAACAAAAAATCTCGCAAACCCTCTATTTATAAGGGTTTCTGGACTTGAGGCTTCCGTTACATTTTTCCACTTCTAAAACGTGCTACTCTATTTTCCACAACATTCGCATTATGACGTTTTCCCGTTCCCTCATATATGGATATGACTCAGACCTCTGAAACCCTTATAAATAGGGCGTTTCGGGAGTTGGAAAATGATTATGTACCAAAAAAAATAGCCATTTTTTATCGCTTTTTATTATTCCCCTATATGGAGAGTTCGTAAGTGTCTGAAACCCTTATAAATAGGGCGTTTCAGAGGTTAATAATGCAAACTTCCCCCAAAAAATAGCCATTTTTTATCACTTTTTTGAAAACAAGTTAAATAATCTTTTGCACTAATTAATCTTATTTGTGTTAAAATAAACAAGCCACACTCATTATAGTAGAATGTGGCTCAACTGTTTTAATATGCTTGTGTAATTTCAATCTCTATTTCACTACTTGTGTATTCTCCATTGGAGTCCTCTAAGTGAAGTTTAAATGTTTCATAAGTAATATTTTCATCTTCTGTTGCAATCTTAATTACATTATCTACATATGTGATAGTTAATTTATCTACGAATGTGCAATCTGGTAATGTCCATACTGGTGTAACTCCTGTTACTTCGTTACCGTTGCCATCATAGAATTTTGCAGTAAATGGTACAGGAATACCATCGTTATCAATACTTGTATATGAACTTACAATCTTAGAAGTACCCTTAATAGTAGGAGTTACACTTTGTGTAATTGTAATATCTGTACTACAAGTTACATCTGTATGATCCGTCCACGTTGCAGTAATAGTTACTGTACCATCTTTAAGAAGTGTCATAAGTCCATTTGTATCTACTGTAGCAACAGTTTCATCACTAGAAGTATAAGTAAATGTAGCACCATCTACCTTTGTATCGTCCTCATAAGCATTGAATACTAATTGATACGTTCCATCGTCTACACATACTGAACTATTTCCACCATATGTAACTGTATAGTTTACCGTAGGAGTTGTATTTACCGTTCTTTCTGCGTAGATATATGCAATACCATTCTGATAGAAGATATTTGTAACCTTATATGTTCCACCAAACTCATTGAAACAACTATCTATATACACTTGCCTACTTATTTCATCGTCTGTAGTCAACAATTCTACATTACCAGACACTATAGAAAACATAGTATCTTTTTCTACTACACTTGAAGTAAGTCCACCACAATAACAATTAATATTTCGGTACTTTTTATTGCTTGTTGCATTGTCTGTAATAGTACAATTCATAGCAATTACACTTGACTTGTAATATACGTCATTTTCAGACGTTTCCTTGTTTAATACTAAGTATTCCTTACCTCTAAAGGTAAATCTACTACCTTGATTAATATTTGATTCAATAGGATAGAGAATATTCAATCTATTTGTTTCATTATTGCTATCATCATTCTTTCTGAATACCACTTTAGTTTCTGCACCATTGACAGTAATAGTTTTGCTTTCTCTTCTCATAGTGGCATTAAAACTCTTTTGCAATGTATTCATTTATCTTCCCCTTTCTATTTAATTTATTTTGGCTTATTTCTAGCTTGATACAGACGTTTTATATATAAAGGTATGCAATTTATCATGTAAATGTATAAAGTCGCTATATAAGGCTCACAATAAGCTAAAAATGAATTGTATAATATAAAATTAGTGCTATAATAATAATGTAATCTAACGAGTGTTTAGGTATGTGAATATAACGAAACCCTTGTAAAATCAACGTTTTTCAGATATGGGATTTTTTTCTTGACTCAAAATCTGCCGGGGGCAACCTCGTGAGGGTTCGAGTCCCTCTATCCGCAGTAAAAAAAGCTTTCAGAGTTTTCTCTGAAAGCTTTTTTGTTATTATCGGCAAATTTCTAATAAACATTCCTACTATCGAAATACTTTCATTTCACATTACATAAACCAGTAATCCTCTTCATGCGTAATAGTTTTAAAGAATTGCTTTCCCTCTTTTACAAATCCTAAATCCCACAAAAACTCCCTGCCACCTTCGGCCTCCTCTATGTCCCCAAAATCAAAGATACTCTTCTTCGACTTTAAATATTCAATGGTCACATAATCAAATCCTTCGTATGTCAGGCAAAAATAATCCGCATATTTAATAACCCGACGAATAAATTCACGATATCCTTTGGGCGTTTTTAAGTTCAAGGACTCTAAGGTACTTATATCTACATTTTCATGTTTCATTACCATTTCTTCCTTCGTCCTTTCAATCAGTCATTATTTTACTCTTTACTTTTAAACATCGTATGTATTCATAACAAGTATACTGCATTATACCCTACCAGCCATCTTTATTCAATTACAGTCATAAAATTACGGAAATAATTAGCTTAGTCAAACGGGTGGCTTGTTCTGATACTATAATCCACTAATACGAGGCCACTTCAGGCTGTATCTTAAAAATTGGTCTATATTCCTCATAGATTACGTCTGATAACATATATGTAGCCAAGTAATATTACATAGAATCTGCTTTTAGTTTCTTGAAAGTAGGTGATTCTATGACCAAAATAGAAGTACTCACATTGCTATTAGTGCTTTGTAGTTTCTTTGAAATTATAATTGCACTAATGTGTGGCCTACAAAAGCATATTTCTTTGTAATGTTCTTGGCAAGGCAAGGGAGCCCGCACTCCCTTGCCTTTATTATTGCCCTCCTAACTAGCTCTATACAATTATTGCATTACATCAATTCTATTTCCAGATTTCATAAAATGCTCTAAATAACTTTTTTTACTCTGCTATCTATTCTAGCTAATTACTGTCTTATTCTTCATAATAATAGGTTTTTCCTCTGTGCCATCTCCATATAAATCTGCTCTGCTAAGCAAATATTTCACAAGATCTTCCTCGGATGCAAACTTTGTTGTTTGATATGGTTCATCGGATGCAATTTTTTCTACAAACAATACACCCTCATCTTCTTGAAGTAAAACACCAACATGTCCTACAAAACGTTTATTTTCATAATTATCATGCACAAACAACGTAATGAAAGAAATCTTGTCATTTTCTTCGAATTCAATTCCTCTTTTCTCCCATTCCTCTTGAATCTTCTCAACGTGCTCATCATATGTTGATCCTTCCGTTACTTCAATTGGATTAAGCAACGTCACAAATTTATCTTTTTGTTTCTTCAACACTTCATAACGTGGATCATTCTCAATTGCTTCCATATCAAACATTAAATAATTATCATACTGTTCAATCTTACTTCCAACCGTAATCATATCCTTCATTAATAAAAAGCCAGTCATACGGCAATTTGGATCCATTTGCAGATCCCCATTTTCTAATTCTCTCTGTTCTAAAAACACATCTTGATAATCTATCTCGGCTAAATCCGCCTTAGTAAATCCATCCTTGAAGGCTTTTACATCGCCTACTCTGCTATTAAAATCTTGGGCCCAGTCCATGTAGATATCTGCACTATCCTGTGGAATTCCTGCTGCAATCAGCTTTTCTTTTACCTCTTCTTGTGTTTTCAAATCCACTAAGTTGGAATATTCCATGCTATTAGTTTGGTTATTATCTTCTGTTTTCGCATTTTCATCTGTTTTTGAATTACCGCATCCAGCTAAACAAGTTAACATAAATACCATTACCATAATTCGTGCGATGTTCTTTGTTTTCATGGGTATCTCTCCTTATATTGCAATCTTCAACACCATATTATAGTGAGGCGGTATTATAGTGTCAACCTACATTTTTTTCTAATGAAAGTAGATATTTCTAATGACAATAATCGAAGTTTAACACTACTTTTCTATCTTTATTGTATTCCATTTATTAACTATAGAATAATCTAATCCCCCTATAACATCTTCATCTGATTGGTCTACTCAAATTAAAAAAGAGGAGTTCCATTAGGATCTCCTCTTTTTGTTAGCATTCAATTCTCTTCTTTTATTGGTGTTTTCCCATAACTACTGGTGCACAAATTCCAGCCTGTGGCCATTCTACATTACCATTTAAAATGACAACGGATAGTACATGGCTGCCTGCCACATCAGAAGGCAGGTCTACTACCATATGGCCCGCGAAGGAATCGGTTCTTCTCGCTAGTTCCACGCCATCAAGATAGATAAAGGCATGACCCTTTATATCGCCAAAATACAGATATCGTTTTTCTTCTGCTTTGCCAAAGTTAAATTTCGTGCGATATAGTCCATACTGATTTAATTTGTCTGCAAGCTCAGCCTGAGGAGCTCCTGTAAAGTTCACTGGCTCAAAACTGTTCATGTCATTTGCATCTACCTTTGGGTTTGGATCAGGCATTTCATCAAACGTCCTATGGAATAGTCTCCATCCATCCACAATAATCTCTTCTTTTGGCATAATATATGGAATATAGGAAGCGGGTTCTACTAGAATAACAACCGTTATAGGAGCCACCCCATCACAGTGTACAGTAACCTTCATTGCTTCCTCCAAGGCAGCTTTTATAATCGCTTGTGCCTTACCATGATATAAACTGCGATGATCTGCTACATCGTCTTCATGACTATTAGGATCACCATTTCCTACTCCAAGAAGTACAGCATTCTCTAACTCAAATCGTACGATCTGGTCCGTATCTGGAATCACTGTACCTAATTCATCCACTAAAGAAACATTCACTACAACCGCCTCATATCCACCAGCATTTACGTAATCCTTGCTTGTCGTAACAACAAGTCTTGTAGGTTTACCTGCCGTATGCTGTGTATCTACTGCTGCTTCTTTACCATCACGATATCCCACTGCTTTTAATTCCCCGTCCTCGTAAGGGACCATGAATTCCACCTGCTCATATTTATCCGCAAGCTTTCTTCCAAGGCTTTTACGATTACAGAATAATTCCACTTCCTCACAGTTTGTAATAACCATGACACGAATGTCTTTTTTGTCTTCCTGTTTCTTGGTCCAAGGGGAAACAAGATGAACCATTGCCTCCTCCTTCCAAAATGCCTTATACATATAGCATGCGTCTTTTTCAAAACCACAGCTGTCATATGTTCCAAAGAAAGTTCCAACACTTGGCCATACAAATGGCGTAGGTTCACCGCGATAATCGAAGCCTGTCCATACAAAAGTTCCTGCAACAAATGGTCGCTCATTTACATATTTCCATGCATCTTTTACTGTATTTCCCCAAAGCGCACACTCGTCATCATAGCAGTTGATCAGATGGTCTTGTAGTCTTGTTTTATACTCACCACGAACCATAAATGCACTTGCAGTCTCAGAACCAATAAGAGGAACCGTAGGGAATTTTGCATGGAAATCATCATATCTTGCCGGGTTGTAGTTAATTCCTACTGCATCAAGAATAGTTGCCGCTCCCTCTTCTTCCATGTATCCGCCATTTAGGGCACCTAATACCGGCCGGGTATCATCTAGCGTTTTAATAAGAGCCTGCATACGTCCTGCCATTCTTCTACCCTTTCCAGTACCTTGCAATGGTTCTTCATTCAGTATGGAATACAAAATGACACTTGGATGATTTCTTGCTCTTTTTACGATTCCTTGGAGTTCAAGAAGATTATCTGCTGCCGAACTAAACGTACGGTTCTCTTCCATAACCATAAGACCTAATCGGTCACAGATTTCCAAGATTTCTGGATCTGGGTTATGTGCCAGACGATACGCATTGGCACCTAGCTCTTTTAATAATTTAATACGATATTCTTTGACGGAATATGGCACAGCCACACCAACACCGGCATGATCTTGATGGTTGCAAAAGCCCTTCAGCTTAATATTTTCACCATTTAGCCAGAATCCTGTCTCTGCATCTAAGTGAATCGTACGAAATCCCGTTTCTATTATGGTATAATCCTGTTCTTTTCCATCATAGGACAAACTCACTTTAACCGTATATAACACAGGATTTTTAGGACTCCAAAGGGTTGGATTGTCAATCTGGATGATTGTTTTTAAACGCTCACTTCCATATCCATTCACAACACCAGACATAGCTGCTTCACTAACTAACTTACCATTTGGATTAAAAATTGCTGCTGTAACTACTACTTCTTTTTCATGTTCAAAAGAATTTGCAACCTCTACATTGACTTCTACATTCCATTCCGTTCCTTCTGCTTTTACTGGTTTCACAAAAACACCATCCGAAGCGATATGAACTGCCGATTTTTTCGTAAGCCATACGTTACGGTAGATTCCTGCCCCTTCATACCACCAGCCTTCCCAGGCAGTCGCATCAATTCGAATGGCAATTGTATTAGGGATCACGCCAAAATTGGCCATATCCGTCATATCAATTGTAAAACTGTTATATCCTGAAAAACTCCTTTTCAATATCTGCCCATTTATGTACACTTGTGCATCACAAGACATTCCTTCAAATTCTAGTTCAATCTGTTTGTCTTTGTCTTCGTCTGCAAGTGGAAACTGTATTCGATACCAGCCAATTCCACGTTCTTTATATCCCTGATTCGGAGAAGCGCTTTCCACTGCCTCGTGCTTTGTTACCCAGTCATGAGGCAGTTCTACTAACTCCCATCCAGAATCATCAAAACTTGCAGCCGCAGGACCTTTTGCTGCTCCTCCTTTCGAAAAACCATACACATCGTCATGGTTTTTGGTTGGTGGAAGAATAGAAAAGTCTTGCTCTATAAACTTCCAGCCCTTATTTAAGCAATATACCCCTAATTGTCTCTCATAATGTTTCATTCAATACTCTCCTTACGCTTATTCTTTTACTGCTGCACCACCAAGAGATGTAATCAGCATTTTCTGAGTGATTACAAAAAAGATAATGAATGGAATCGAAATCAATAAGGAACCTGCTGCAAAATCTGCAAATAAGTTCTTCTTATCTGTTACAAAACTATATAGTCCTAATGCGATCGTTTGTACATTGGAAGAACGTAAGACCATCTTAGGGAAAATATAATCCATCCATGGTGCAGTAAAGCTTGTGATTGCCAAAAATACTACGATCGGTTTTGCAATTGGCATTACAACCTTCCTGAAAATCATAAAATGGTTCGCACCATCAATACGTGCAGCTTCATCTAAACTTTTTGGAATCGTATCTAGATAACTCTTAACCAACCATGTATTATATGGAATATTACCTGCAAGATATACTAAAACCAGTCCCCAAAGAGTATCCAAACCATTGATACGATATAGAATTACATAGATTGCAATCATACCTACAAAGGAAGGGAAAATCTGAAGGATTAATAATGTCATTAACAAGGATTTCTTTAATGTGAATTGAAATCTTGAAAATACATAAGCACTAAGGGCACATACGAACACCGTTCCGACCATAGTCGCTGTAGCAACAACAAATGTGTTAAAGAACCATAATGGATAATCCGTACTTGTAAATAATCGTTTAAAGTTAGCAAACGTACATCCATCACCAAATGGGACAATATTCAGCGCTGCAATATTCTGCTGTGGAGAAAATGCTGCACTCACTACATATACCATTGGATAAAGCACGATAAAGCTTGTCAAAAGCAGATAGACCCAAACGAATCCATGGCTTATTTTTTTACCAATACCATTTCCCATTATACTTCGCCCTCCTTAAATGATTTTGTATTTCTGAAACTTATGATTGCAAATGGTGCCATAACAAGGAAGATAATTACGGCTAATACTGATGCATAATTGTATTTCATCAACGTTACTGTCAAGTTGTAAATCCAAGTTACTAAGATATCGGTTCCACCCGCACTGGTAAGTGTACTGTCTGCCACTTTTGGAAGACCGCCAGTTAAGAAATAGATTGCACCGAAGTTATTGATATTGTGAGTAAATGACATGATGATTAGTGGAGATGTCTGGAATAACACAAGTGGTAATGTGATTTTTCTAAAGATATAGAAAGGACTTGCTCCATCAATCTTTGCTGCCTCATAAATATCTGGTGAAATTGCAGTCATATTACCCATGATGAGCAACATGAAGTAGGAAAAACCAGCCCATAAGTTTACAAGTACACAGACAACTCGGCATAACCAGACATCACTTAACCAAGGAATCGGGTCAGAAATCAGCCCTATTTGCATCAACGTACGGTTTACGATACCGAAGGAACCATTTAATAAGTTCTTCCAAACAAGCATACTTACAACTGCTGGCACCGCATATGGTAGGATAAAGATGGAACGAAATACTGGTTTGATCTTGATTTTACTTTCGTTTAAAACAACTGCCATGATCAGACCACCTACATAGCAAGTTACCGTTGCTAAGAACCCCCATATAAGTGTCCAGATAGCAACTCTTGTAAATGCGCTTGTCCAAGTTGCTTTCCCGCCAAACATAGTAACAAAGTTATCAAATCCAACCCAATCTACCGTATTATTTGGTGGAATATGTTCTGGTGCAGAATAGTTGGTAAATGCAACACATGCAGAAAACACAAGTGGTACAACTACAAAGAACAGGATTAAGAATACTGCTGGCATAAGTCCTACAACTGGGAATGCCTTTCCAGAAAGCACACTGGAAAATCCTTTCTTAACTTTTAACTTCCCGCTGATACAATACTCTTTATATTCACTTAACGCACTGCGGACAGATAATATGTAACATAAGAGAATGATACCAATGATAGCAAGTACGATGATACCATCGATCAACATAAACATAGAGTTATTTCTTAATTTCACAGGTACCCCAGGCTGTGGTGAACCAAGGGTAATCATTCCAATGATCTTTTCAACAAAAAATGGAATCGATAACAAAGAAATCAATTCAATGAACGCAAACACTAGTCCCTTCACATATTGTTTAAAGTAAAGGATATGGCTTAATCCCATAAACAAAATCGAGGTCACCATTACTTTCTTTTTAGAACTTCCATCTATTTTTAAAGTAGTATCCATAATTTTCTCCTTTAATGAAGAAAAGCCAGTCTCTTCTTATAGAAAAAATGGCTCTTCTTCTAAACTTAATTCTTACAACTTGTTACTTCTCTAAAATAGCCGTATTACAAGAATCCAATTCTTTTTTCACGTCCGCACCATCCCAAATGTTTGCACATGCACTTTTCATTGGATCCCAGAAGTTAACTACTTTTGGAATAGAAGGTGTTGGATAAGCATATTGTAACTGTTCTTGGAAACCTTTAATATATTCGCTATCTACATCGATCGATGTAGAAGGAATTGCTCCTGTTAATTCATAACGTAATTGTTGCATTTCATCAGAAATCAAGAATTTAGCAAATGCTTCTGCTTCTGCTGGATGGTTTGTGTATGCAGAAACTTGCATTGTACGTGCACCAGAGAATGAAGCCGATGGAGTAGATTGTCCTGGTAAACTTGGCAATGTAGTTACACCAAATTTAAGACCTGCTTTTTCACAAGAAGCAACATTCCATGGACCAGTAATGTACATTGCTGCTTTACCGCTTGTAAATGCTGCTAAACAAACGGAGTTATCAGAAATATCTGCGGATGGTACATCTAGATATTTTCTAAATGATTGAAAATATGTCATGCCAGTAACTGCATCATCACTATTCATATAAGAATTGGTTGCATCTGTACCGTCTGCTCCAAATAATTTATTTCCATTTAATCCAGTAAAGATTGGTGAATAATACGCATCTCCTACATTCCAGATGATTCCGTATTTTCCGTTACCATTAAACTCTTTACAAATATTTTCAACTTCTTCCCATGTCTTTGGTGCTTCTTTTACAAGCTCCTTATTGTAGAATAAAGCATAAGTTTCATCCGACACTGGATATCCATAGATTTTACCTTGATATGTAACTGCACTTTCGCAAGATGCTGCAACTTTTCCTTTTACATCCTCTTCATTGGTCACTGCTAAGATATGTCCACCTGTTACTAACTCACCAATTGTATTACTTGGAGTTGCGAAAACATCAGCGCCTACACCAGACGGTCCATCTAATGCAATCTGTGTATTTGCATCGCCAACTTCTACATTTTCATACTGGATCTTAATGTTTGGATATTTTTTCGTAAAAGCTTCTCCAGCCTTTTTAATAAACTCTTCTGTTTCTCCCGAAGATTCCCACACTTTTAATGTGATATTCTCCGTTGTCAGCTCACTACTTCCCTGACCTGCTGTTGTATCTGTTCCAGATGCTGCACCCCCACTGCTTTTACCGCATCCTGCTAGCATCGTACCTACCATTGAAACACCAAGCATTAAAGTAACCATTTTCTTTCTCATACACATTCTCCTCCATTGATTAAAAGTCAGATCGTTTTCGTTGAAGCTCTTAATACAATATCATAGCCAAGCAGTGTCCTCTTAGGCACTTCTTTTCCCTCTATCAAGTCAAGCAGTACTCGGCAACTTTCAATACCAAGTGCCTTTGTATCAAATTGCAAAGCTGTAATCGCCGGATTATTGCTTTGCAACACGGCACTATCATAAAAAGATGCCACTTTGATATCTCTTGGTACTACTACATTTTCTTGGCTAAGTTTTTGCAGAACATAATGGCAAATCTTATCATCCATACATAAGATTCCATCTACCCTATGCTTTAAGATTTCCTGCACTGCTTTTTCCACCATCAGCCTTGTATTGCATTCCAGATATATGTCTTCCTTATCTGGTACGATATGGTTGTTCTCACAGCCCTTACGGAAACCTTCATAACGGTTTCTACTTACAATATGGTTGGAATTACAGCCAATAAATGCTATGTTCTTGATTGATTGTGTAATTAACAGCGAAGTCAGTTCTCTACAAGCCTCTACATGATCATTATCGACCTGCGTAATCTCACTATGTTCGGAACTACCAATCACAACAAACGGAATTTTACTTTCCATTAAATATTGTTCCTGGGGATCATTAGTTAATGTTCTTGTAAGAATGATTCCATCCACTTTTCTGTTTTCTACAATACGCTTTAATCTTGAAATATCATCTGTGCTGATGGTTGTTACAATTACATCATAATTCATACTCGTTGCCATTTCACAAATTCCAAGCAAGCAATGCTGGAAAAACGGAATTTCATTTAAGTCTTGATCGTCTGGCAGTATGACACCAATATTGAATGTCTTTGACTGCGCAAGACTTTGCGCAATTCCATTCGGTTTATACCCGTATTTTTCACAACACTCCATCACTCTATCGCGAACTTCTTTGCTGATTCTTCCGTTCCCTGAAATTGCTCGAGATACTGTAGATTTTGAACATCCAAGCTCTGCTGCGATATCACTTATTGTAATTTTTTTCGGATTATTTCTTACTTCATTAGCCATCTCTTCATCTTCCCCCTAGTGCAATCGGTTGCTCTATGTTTATATGGTAACACTTTCCATTTATATTGTCAATCTGTATATTTTTAACGTATTTTTATCTTTTAATTATAAAAAATGCACAACCCCAGTTTTAAAAGAGTTGTGCATCTTTGTTCAATTCTTATTTTTTCTTTGCTCTACTGTTGCCCTAGTTGCTCTAAGAAACGCATAAATGCCTTTCTTCCTTCTGGATTGCATTTGTAAACGCCTGCATCTTCTAGCACTTTGGTAAACACCTTGCCCACTTCCTGCTGTAACACAGCATATACATTCTCTTCGGTCAACGTTTCATACGTATCTTTCCAGCTTTCCACCCATTTCTTGTGCTTCATAAGTTCTGGGTGTTGTTCAAACTCTTCTCCTGATAGAATAACGTTTCCAAGCAGCTCTAATTCCTTCTTAAGTCTAGAAGGCAACACTGCAAGTCCCATTACTTCGATCAGGCCAATATTTTCTTTCTTGATATGATGATATTCTTCTCGTGGATGGTATACGCCATATGGAGACTCTTTCGTCGTTATATTATTACGAAGTACTAAATCCAGTTCAAACTTGCCATCACGATATCTTGCAATCGGTGTAATGGTATTATGTCGGACACCATCGGTCTCGGCAAAGACAAATGCCTCTTCATCCGTATACGTTCTCCAATTGTTCAAGATATGGTCTGCCAATGCAACAAGGCGTTTTTCATCTGCAGACTTGATTCGGATTACAGATAATGGCCATTTGACGATAGCTGAGTCCACGTCTTCATATCCTTTTACGCTAAACTCATACTCAGACTGTGCTCTTGCCATAGCAAATTCATAACACCCACCCTGATAGTGGTCGTGGGTAAGGATTGATCCACCTACGATTGGTAAATCTGCATTGGATCCAATAAAATAATGTGGGAACTGCTTTACAAATTCTAATAGTCTTGTGAAGCATTCCTTATCAATCTTCATTGGCGTATGCTCATTGTTAAGCAGAATGCAGTGTTCCTTGTAATACACATAAGGAGAATACTGCAGACTCCATTCTTTTCCCAGTAATGTAACAGGCATTACTCTATGGTTTTGTCTTGCTGGATGATTTGCATTGCCGGCATAGCCTACATTCTCTTTACAAAGCAGACACTTTGGATAACTTGATTGCTTTACGGTTCCTGCTAATGCAATCTCCCTTGGATCTTTTTCTGGCTTGGATAAATTAATTGTAATATCAATCACACCATAGTCGGTATCAACCGTCCATTTTTCATCTTTCTTTACACGGTCTTCGCGAATATAATTCGTGTCCTTGCTAAACTGATAAAAATAATCGGTTGCTTTTTTTGGCGACTGGCTATAACAACGTTGAAACTCGCGAATCACTTCACTTGGTCTTGGTGTCAGAATCCCCATTAACTTCGTATCAAACAAATCACGATATGTGATTGTATTGCTTTCTAGCATTCCATGCTCTGCTGCATAATCCACTAATTCATCAAGGATTTCACTAATTTTTCTTGTTTCCTTGCCAACCTTTTGTTCTTCGTATTCGTCAATTGAAAATAGCTCTAACAACTGATTCGTACAATAAATACGGTCACTTTCTTCAATTAGTCCTGTATTTATTCCATACTGTACAAATTCTGCGATACATTTTATCATCATACTTCACACCTCGTCTATCGATATCCATCCGGATGGTTTTTGTGCCATTTCCATGCGCTAGCGATAATCTCTTCTAAGTCGTTTTTCACTGGATTCCATCCTAGTACTGCCTTGGCCTTTTCGCTAGACGCTACAAGTACTGCTGGGTCACCTTGACGTACCCCTTCGATTCGTGTAGGGATTGGGTGTCCCGTTACCTTTCTTGCAGTCTCAATGACTTCTTTTACGGTAAATCCGACACCATTTCCCAAATTAAATATATTGCTTTCGTTTCCTTCCATCAGATACTTCACTGCTAAAATATGAGCAGATGCAAGGTCTGTTACATGGATATAGTCTCTGACACATGTGCCATCTTTGGTGTTATATGTATCTCCAAAGATCGAGATTGCTTCCCTTTTTCCATTTGGAACTTGTAAAATCAATGGAATCAGATGAGACTCTGGATTATGTGCCTCTCCGATCTCACCGCTTTCATGAGCTCCGCATGCATTAAAATATCGTAAGGATACATAGCGAAGTCCGTGAGCCTTTCCTGTCCACTTAAACATTTTCTCCATAGAAAGCTTTGTTTCTCCATATGTATTGGTTGGATTGGTACGGTCCGTTTCTAGAATCGGAATGCTCTCTGGCTCTCCGTAAGTTGCTGCTGTTGAAGAAAATACGATTTTATCCACCCCATGAGCTACCATGCTTTCTAGTAACACTTTTGTACCGCATACATTATTATCGTAGTATTTTAGTGGATTGATCATGCTCTCTCCTACAAGAGAATTGGCTGCAAAATGAATCACAGCATCTACCTTTTCATTATCAAATACAGAGTCTACGAAGGCACGGTCTCTAATATCTCCCTTGTAGAATTTGGCATCTTTATGTACTGCCTCGATATGTCCGGTCTCTAAGTTATCTGCGACAATTACTTCATTTCCTTGCGCGATCAATTCATACACAGTATGGGAGCCGATATAACCGGCTCCGCCTAATACTAAGATTCTCATAGTACCCTTCTACCTCCATATTTTCTAATTTTTAATACGTTGCAAGAATTACTTCCGAAAATAGCCTCGATTCTTTCCTTATATTCAGCAACAAATTCATTTTTAACAAATGCCTGAATTGTTCCTGCAAATCCGCCTCCATGAACGCGACAGACCCCATTTTCACCAAGAATGCTCTCACTTACTGCTAATGCGATGGACATATTCTGTTCTTTCACATTGCTGCTTACATAAACATTCTGTAAGAATTTGAAGGAAGAGTTTCCTGACTCTTTTACTAAACCTAAGAAATCATCCATGCGTCCTTCTTTTAATGCTTCTACCTGTTTTACTACTCGTTCATTTTCATTGAAGAAATGGATGGCACGAAGTACTGCACGGTCACCACAAGATTTTCGTAATGCTGGAATCTTTGCATAAAACTCATCTTTGTCTACTTCGCGTAAATGTGTCTTTCCGAATTCCTTTGCAATCGCGTTCATTTCCACGGGCACACTTGCATATTCATCTGTCAGATCATCATGGCTTCCTTTAGTATCCACGATACATAAGCTATAATGTTTGCTTTCGAAATCCACATCGATTTTTTCCACTACTGGTTCCTTGCTATCCCTAAAGTCGATATATACAAAATCGCCTACCGAACAAGCCATCTGATCCATTAATCCAGAAGGTTTCTTAAAATATACATTTTCTGCATATTGGCCAATCTGCGCAATCTTTATTGGAGAAACTTCTCCATTGTTATAAAGACCGGAAAGAATACAACCAAAGATGGTCTCTAATCCAGCTGAAGAGGATAATCCTGATCCGGATAGTACATCACTTGTGATATATCCCTTGAATCCTCCGATTGTATATCCTGCTTCCTGTAATCCAGTAACGACTCCTTTGATTAATGCTTTTGTTGTTCCTTCTTCTTCTTTATGAAGAGTTAGGTCATGCAAATCTACCGTAATCATGTCATACCCTTCGGAAAGGATTTGTATCATATCTTCTTTCGTCTTTCCTACTACTGCGATAAAATCTACATTTACAGAGGCTGCTAATACTCTTCCTTGCTGATGGTCTGTATGGTTTCCACTAATTTCGCTTCGTCCTGGTGCACTGTAGATTTCAACTTCTTCTTCTGTAAACGTTGCCTCATACTGCTCAAGAGCCTTTATGTATCTTGCTACCTGAGCTGGAACTAACGCTGCATCCGCATATAAGTCTGCTAATCGTTCATCATAATTATGTTGTTCTAATTCTTTCTTTAATAGGCTCGTCTGTTTCATTATTTTATCCCCTTTTTTCGTTTTCTGTTAAGTAAATTGTATTACCGTGTTTACTAAAAGTCAATGATGTTTTACTAAATATTTTACTATATTTTTTTCTTTCCTTATTGCCTCTTTCCTCTTTCGTTTGCTATAATTGATTTATGACAAATAATGATAAAGGAGCGTTTTTATGGCTACAATCAAAGATGTGGCAAAAGCAGCTAATGTTTCCCCTGCTACCGTTTCCAGAATACTAAACAATGACTCGTCATTAAGTACTTCTCTTGAGACAAAGCAAAAGGTTCTTGATGCTGCCAAGGCGTTAAACTATATAAAACCCAAAACAAAATCCACGACCAAATCCGCGTTTCACCTAGGAATCGTGCAATGGTTCTCTCCTGCTGAGGAATTAAAAGATCCCTATTATTTATTAATCCGACAAGGGATTGAGGACTTTTGCCTACAAAACTGCATAGAGATTACAAGAGTTTTCCCATCTGACATGCATTCTGCTGATTCATTAAAAAATGCAGATGGAATCATCTGCATCGGAAAGTTTAGTAAACAAGAGGTAAATTTATTTCGTAACATTACGCCGAATATTGTTTTCCTTGATATGACGCTCCATGATGATACCATTACCACGCTGTCCTTAGACTTTACTCAAGCCGTTACCACTGCTATGGATTATCTGACCAATCTAGGGCATACCTCCATCGGTTTCTTATCCGGAAAAGAATATGTTGGTGGACAGGAACTTTTTCTAGACGAACGCAAGAAAGCATATGAAGACTACTGTAAGAAACATCACCTGAATTATAAGGCGTTTGTAAAAGAAGAATCCTTCTCGATTGAATCCGGCTATCATATGATGAAGCAGCTAATTTACGAAGGTAACCTCCCTACTGCAATCTTTGCAGCCAGCGACCATATTGCCGTAGGAGCAATGAAAGCACTGGAAGAGGCAAACATAAAAGTACCGGAAGATGTGTCCATCATCGGCTTTAACGATATTGAGCTGTGCAGTTATACTACCCCAAAACTAACCACGATTCATGCACCTGCATATGACATGGGACAGTATGGAGTAAACTTCTTATTCGGAGCATCCAACTTAAACATCAGCACACCGTTAAAAGCAAAGCTTCCATGCAGGCTGATTGAACGGGAAAGTTGTACTAAAAGAATATAAGAAAACTTTGAGCAACATGATGTCGCTTTTCACTCATTAGACTGAATTTTGATTACACAAAAAAAATAGCAAGTTCCAAGAAGGAAACTTGCTATTTTTTTGCTTGTGATTAACACTTTACTAATCCATCTTCAATTCTCTTCTTAAGATCTATTACTTTTTCTTCGATTGCTTTTGCAGTGTTTATGAATGCTTCGTCTTCCTTGCCTGAGGGGTCATCTAAGCCCCAATCCTCTCGATGCTTACAAGGTAAGTTTGGACATTGCACATTGCATCCCATTGTAACTACGATATCTACTTCAGGGATATCTGATAGCAATTTGCTTTTCTGTGTTTCATTCATATCAATTCCGTAAAGGTCACTTATAATCCTTACTGCGTCTTGGTTAATCTGTGGCTTTACTTCGGTTCCCGCTGAATAGCTTTCAAAGACATCTGCTGCGAGCTTCTTTCCTAATGCTTCCGCCATCTGTGATCTACATGAATTGTGAACGCATACAAAGGCTACTTTTACTTTTTTGATTTCATTTTTGTTTGTCGACAAAATAATACCTCGGCTTCCTATAAGTAATTTACCATGATTATATAGGATATCGAGGTATGTGTCTACTTTATTTAGCTAAAATAATGGTCTCCGTATTTGAATTTACCATGGCTCATATTAAAGTACAGGTACTTCCAGTCATTCGCTTCTGACTTTCCGCTTAATACGGTCTCGATGTTTTTATATTCACGACTGCCTTCTTTAGCGCGTGATCTGAACTTCCAAGTAGTAAACTGGCCTGGACTGCTTAAGACGCTCTGTAAGCTTCCTTTGTAATATGAACTCTTCATTCGGTTGAAGATTACTACGATGACGGCTTGCTCTCCTACATCGGACTGATCTCCCGCTTCAAGATATGTAATCTGTGCTAACATTTTTTTCTCGGCTTCTGTTAATATAATGCCCCAACGATTCTTTCCACTAGATTTCGTTGTTGTCTTTGAAGTGGTTGCTTTTGTCGTCTTTTTCGTTGTCGTCTTTACTGCTGCCTTAGTTGTAGTTTTCTTCTTGGCAGTTTCTTTCGGATATGGAATTGCTTTTCCGTCCTTCGTTAAATATTGTGCATAAAGATAACCTTCTTTACCATTTACATATACATGAACGTATGCATTCCCTACTTTCTGACCGTAGACAACGGTTCCTTTTTTTATAACGGCTAAAATCTTACTACTGCTCGATGCACTCTTTCTAAGATTTAAATTGCCGGAAGTTTTTAATTTTATACTATATTTTTTTGGTACATTCGTTGTTGCTGTTTTTGTGGTTTTCGCTTGTTTTTTTGTTTGGCTTGCTATCGTTTGAACGGATACTTGTCCTTTATTTAATGCTTCTTTCTGCTGTACAGGCGTCATCGTAAGTGATAAGTTACTTGATATGATCAATGACGCAGCTACAATTGCTGATACACTAAATTTCATACAATTACTCCTTTCACACTAATTATTAAGCTATATTTAATAATATGTGAGGAGTTTGTAATATATGCGTAATATTTAATCTTTTATTAATATGTTTTTAAAAATCGCTAAATAAATAGCGATTTTATTTAATAAATGTGCATTGATTTGCCGCTTTTCCTTATAGCCACAAACATTTAGCCCTTCCTGTTAATGGCAGTGATGTCCGCAGTTTTTGCAATTTTCACCGCACTGAATTGATTTTCCATTTTTATGATCAGTTACTAATTTACGAACGATCACGAATACGATTCCTAAAAGTACTAAACCTACAATCACTGTCCCCATAATAACCTCCTTTATTTTGCACCGGCAATACTTCGAATATTGACATTTAATGTCTTGCTTTCTTTATATGGTCTTATTAATAAGAATATAAAGATTGCTATAAACACAAATGCTACTGCTGTTCCAATGGCAAATATTCCTGTTGCTACAAAAGTTCCAATCTGGTATACGCAAAGTGCTACGATATAAGCTAGTACTGATTGATATCCTATGGCAAACCAGAACCATCTTGTGTTATTCATTTCTCGCTTAATTGCCCCCATTGCTGCGAAACATGGAGCACATAACAAGTTGAATACAAGGAAGGAATAAGCAGCGATTGCTGTCATGCTTAATGCAAGGGCATCCCAGATTTCTTTTCCGTCTTCTGCTACTTCGCCAAAGCCATAGAGAATACCAAATGTACCAACTACAGTTTCTTTTGCGATTAATCCTGTTACAGTTGCTACTGCTGGCTTCCAATCTCTCCATCCTAATGGTCTGAAGATTGGAGCGATGACATTACCAATGGATGCCAAGATACTTTGGTCTAATTGCTCGCTTTCAAGCATTGCAAATGAACCGTCTACCCATCCAAAACTCATTAAG
The DNA here is from genome assembly GCA_905214875.1 of uncultured bacterium. GTDB lineage: Bacteria > Bacillota > Clostridia > Lachnospirales > Lachnospiraceae > KM106-2. The sequence goes on from CAJMNR010000014.1 coordinate 22,550, forward strand.
AACCACAATACGATCGTAGATAATAAGATGACAGTTCCTGCTTTTTTGATAAAGGAAAAACTTCTTTCCCACATGCTTCGAAGGACGTTGCCTGCTGTTGGCATATGGTATGCTGGAAGTTCCATAACAAATGGTGCTGGATCTCCAACGAACATCTTTGTTTTCTTTAAAATGATTCCAGAGCAAATAATAGCTGCAACACCTACAAAGTACGCACTTGGTGCTACCCATTTTGCTCCGCCGAACATGGCACCTGCGATTAATGCGATAATTGGAAGTTTCGCATTACATGGGATAAAAGTAGTTGTCATAATGGTCATCTTACGATCTCTGTCATTTTCAATGGTTCTTGATGCCATGATTCCTGGTACACCACATCCACTTCCGATTAACATAGGAATAAAGGATTTACCAGAAAGTCCAAACTTTCTAAAGATTCGATCCATGATAAATGCTACTCTGGCCATATATCCGCATGCTTCTAAGAATGCTAAGAAGAAGAACAATACAATCATCTGAGGAACGAATCCAAGTACTGCGCCTACGCCGGCAACAATACCATCTAATACTAAGCCTTTTAACCAGTCTGCACAGTGAATGGCATCTAAGCCGCTTTCAATCAGGCTAGGTATGCTTGGAATCCAAACGCCATAACTTGCTGGATCTGGTTCCTCTTTTGCTACAACATCCGCTGCCTCTTGTAATACGCTCTTATTAATTGTTACGGTCTCAATTACGTTGTCTTCGTCATCTACTATGTCAACGGTCGTCTGACCTTCGCTGTTTGCGTCCACGATTGCCGAAGCACGATTGAAAGTTTCTACATCTTGTTCATATGCGCTCGTTCCGATTCCAAATAAACGCCAGCCATCACCAAACACACCGTCATTTGCCCAATCCGTTGCCCACGTACCTACTGTTGATACAGAAATATAATATACGAGGAACATGACAGCCGCAAAGATTGGAAGCCCTAGAAAACGGTTTGTTACAATTCCATCAATTCGGTCTGATATGCTGACACTCTTTTTCTTATTCTTTGTATAACATTCTCCAATAATATTGGAGATATAAACATAACGCTCATTTGTAATGATACTTTCCGTATCGTCATCAAATGTCGTTTCTAGCGATTTGATTTCACTAGAAACATCAGGTACTTGCTGCATCATGCTTACGATCTTATCGTCTTTTTCTAATAACTTAATTGCAAAGAACCGCTTTTGTTCTTGTGGAATATCGATTTCCAAGCGTTCTTCTACTGCATAAATTACCCGCTCTACTCCTTTGTCAAATGCATGAACCGGCGATTTTGCTGCTTTTCTTCGTGCAACGGCAATTGCCTTTTCTGCTGCTTCTTGTATTCCGGTTCCTTTTAATGCGGAGATCTCTACGACTTCACAACCAAGCTTTTTACTCAACTTGTCAATATGTATTTGGTCCCCTCTCTTTTTCACGAGGTCCATCATGTTAATTGCCATGATGACTGGGATTCCTAATTCCATCAGCTGCGTGGACAAATATAAGTTTCTTTCAATGTTAGTACCATCAACAATATTTAAAATGGCATCTGGTCGTTCAGATATTAAATAATTTCTTGCAACGACTTCCTCTAATGTATAAGGGGACAAGGAATAGATTCCTGGTAAGTCCATGATTGTAACATCTTTATGGCCTTTCAGTGTTCCTTCTTTCTTTTCGACCGTAACACCCGGCCAGTTACCAACAAACTGATTGGATCCTGTCAATGCATTGAATAATGTTGTTTTTCCGCAGTTCGGATTACCTGCTAATGCTATTTTTAACGCCATAGCTTTTCTCCTTTTTCAATAATATAGTTATTTCTATCAAATATTAGTTTTGGCTAACTCTTATGTAAAAAAATTTTATTCGACTTCTATCATTTCTGCATCTGCTTTTCTTAATGATAATTCATAGCCTCTCACCGTTATCTCTACTGGATCTCCTAATGGTGCTACTTTTCGAACAAAGACGGAAACTCCTTTTGTAATTCCCATATCCATAATTCTTCTTTTTACTGGACCTGAACCTGCTAATCGTTTGACGGTTACCGTTTGACCGATTGGTATCTGTTTTAATGTTCTCATTGACATTCCCTCTTTTCCATAGATAGTGGCATACCCTCATCCTCTTTCTTGCATTATTGATAATCATTTCCATTTACAGTTGTTAGTATATGCTAACCACTGTTAGTTGTCAATAATGTTATTGATACTTTTTATCATTAACAACACCTATAGTTTGTATAAATTCCAATCATACATTTGAAAACCGTGTCCAGTTATGGTATACTAACTTTAATTTGTTTAAACTGACAAAAAAAGAAATCATTAGAGGTGATAACATGGCATCAACAAATGAATCCTCTGAAAATTATTTAGAGACGATATTAATCCTTAGCAAACAGCTTCCTGTTGTGCGCTCAGTTGATATAGCCAATGAATTAGGATTTAAAAAACCAAGCGTCAGCATCGCAATGAAGAACCTTAGAGAAAAAAAATATATCACTGTAACCGATGCGGGATTTATCTATCTTACAGATTCGGGAAAAGAAATTGCAGAAATGATTTATGAAAGACATGAAGTACTTTCGAAATGGTTAGAACAAATCGGAGTTCCAAAAGAAATTGCAAGCGAAGATGCTTGTAAGATTGAACATGATTTAAGCAAAGAAAGCTTTGAAGCGATAAAGAAGTATATATTTAATTCTTAAACTAGTCTTATAAAAAGGCTGTTGCACAAGTGCAACAGCCTTTTTTTTATTGTTCTGCTATATATCTTGCTACGTGTACACCACTTGCAGATGCATGGGATAAGGAATGGGTAACGCCGCTGCAGTCACCGATTACAAATAACCCTTTATGTTTTGTTTCAAGATGAGAGTCGATTTCTACTTCCATGTTGTAGAACTTAACTTCTACCCCATATAATAACGTATCATCATCTGCAGTACCTGGAGCAATCTTATCTAATGCGTAAATCATTTCGATAATGCCATCAAGGATACGTTTTGGCATAACAAGGCTTAAGTCACCTGGTGTTGCAGATAACGTTGGTGTTGTAAAGCTCTCTTCAATTCTTACTTTATTACTTCTTCTTCCTCGAATAAGATCACCGAAACGTTGAACGATAACGCCTCCACCAAGCATATTGCTTAGACGTGCGATGCTTTCTCCATAACCGTTACTGTCTTTAAATGGTTCGGAAAAATGTTTCGATACGAGTAAAGCGAAGTTGGTATTCTCCGTGTGTTTCGCTGGATCTTCGTAGCTATGGCCGTTTACGGTAACGATTCCATTAGTATTTTCATTTACAACAACGCCCTTTGGATTCATACAGAATGTACGAACCAAATCTTCAAATTCCTTTGTACGGTATACAATCTTGCTTTCATATAATTCATCCGTTAAATGAGAGAATACTTGGGCTGGGAGTTCCACACGCACCCCAATATCGACACGGTTTGATTTTGTCGGAATCTGAAGGTCTTCACAAACGCCTTCCATCCATTTGCTGCCGCTTCGTCCTGCGGAAATTATACATTTCTCACATGTATAAACTGCATCTTTTGTATGAATTTCATAGCCATCTTCTACTTTTGCCACTTTTTCCACTGGCGTATTAAAATAGAAATCTACTTTATTCTCTAATTCTGCATAAATATTTTTAAGAACGATATAGTTGATGTCTGTTCCTAAATGACGTACTGAGGCATCAAGTAAATGAAGCCCATTTTCTAAACAGAGCTTCTTAATCTGTGTATTTGCCGTTGAATAAAGAGCTGTGCCTTCGCCACCATGCTTTAAGTTAATCTGGTCTACATAATTCATTAATTCTGTTGCTTCATTTTTACCTATGTATTCATGAAGTGTTCCACCGAACTGATTTGTGATATTATACTTTCCATCTGAGAAAGCTCCTGCTCCGCCAAAGCCATTCATAATGGCACATGTTTTACAATTGATACAAGATGTTATCTTTTTCCCATCGATTGGGCATTTTCTTTTTTCTAATGGATTCCCCGACTCAAATACAGCAATCTTTAAATCATCTCTTAATTTTGTGAGCTCGTAAGCAGAAAAGATTCCTCCTGGGCCTGCTCCAATAATAATTACGTCGTACTTCATCTGTACTTCCTCCTTATAAATAAAAGAATATCAAAACGTGTCTTCGACACTTTACCTCCACTGGCCTGTCCCTTCAGGGAGAAGACTTTTTTGAGGCGTAAGGCTCGGTCGCCAAAGCGACATCTTCCTCTCGGACGAGTGCGCACCCTTTAGCGGAGCGGTTTAATTGGATAGGAAGTGGTTCGTAGAGCCATTTCCTATCCAATTAAAAAAACCAACTACCTCCATAACTATAATATCCCCTCCAGATTTATTATAGTTAACTGTTATCGGCAGTTGGTAGAAACATTCATCCATATCATGAACATATATAATCAATCCCTGTAAATTCTACCATAGGTCAATTTCTATGTCAATTTAAAGGATGGTAAAACAATGGTACGAATGAGTGCTGGTTGACAGTTTTACAGCATCTGAACAACCAATGCAATATTAACAGTTCCTCTTCTTGGCTCGTTAAATGTCTGATATTCCACACGAACTCGATCGTCTTGTCTTAGATTTCTAAATTGGATTTCTCTTCCGTTTCGATTTAAGAATCTTGTATTCTGATCTACTACAAATCGGATTCGGTTTCTTGAACGGTCATCACTATCGCCAGGACGTCTTCCATCATCGTCACGTCCTCGTCCTCTATCATCTCTACCGCCGTCATCTCGGCCTCTTCTTCCCTCAACAATTTCAAATACATTTCTTCTATGGTTAATATCTGTGATTCTTCCTTCTGCAAATAGATTATCCCTTCTACGGTCATTTACGATAATAAGAAAGGCTTGTGCCTGTGGTGGAAGGCTTCTTGTCATAGCTGCCGAAACAACGGCATCGATACGCATTCCTTGCCTTAACTGATTTGAATTCATCTGTCTTCCTCTAGAATCCTGAATTCTCGTATTTCTTCCTACGACAAGAACTAACTCTTCTCGTCTTCTTCTTGGACCATTACCTGCATCAAAGGAAACCGTTACGAAATCATTTCCACGGTCCCTGCGGATGTTGTTAATCACTGCATTATTTATAAACACTATCATTTGCTGACCAAAAGGGGAGTCGATTTGAAAATAAATTATTTCTTGATCAGAGTTATCTATATACATAAGTTACCTCTATTTTTTCTCTTCCCTATATCATATTAAAGCATGATACAAATTGACACAATAAAAGAAATACTCTTTGCGAATTTCTAGGTTATCATGACAGTCTCCAAGGTATTATAAGCATCACACGCCCCGCTTTTTGGGACATTTTTAATTGTTAGGAAAGAGCTCGACTGAGAAATTTCCTAACAATTAAAAAATAGCAAGGACACGCTGTTTTCTACAAAACATCTCCTTGCTATATATAAGTTATACGTTATCTTTTTTTTCTGTACTTCTTACTTCATATACGACTTTCATCCCAAAAGTCTTTTTCACCAACACAATGGCTACTCCAAGTGTGGCAACTGCTATGTCTGGTATGTATATTGTCGACATATCATAATCAAGCAATGCAATCAGACAAGTAAATAATAAGCATTCAATAACTGTATAAATAATATTAAATTGTCGGTATGTTCGGCATAAATGCATTAGCCTTTTCCCAATAATCGTAAGATAAAACTGAGCGATTACTAATACAATGGTTAAAAAGAAAAAGTATGCAAAGAATGCTTTCGTAGATTCATACTCAAATCCTAATAACGTTATTAGTCCGCCTCCTGCAAATGCTAGTACAACGAACAATGCCAGTACAATTGCTAACATAATAACAATTGCCATTTTATTTGTCACTTTAATTGTCTTTTTCACAGTACTCCTCATTTCCTTAAAAGCTGTCTTTAAAGAGGATAGCATAAACAGGCGTATTTGTCTAATATGTTTTTTGATTTTATCTAAAGCTAAAACAAGTCTTTTAGTTTCTCCCAAAATGATTTGGATTGTTCTTCTACTTCTTGTTTCTCTTCTACTGGTTTTGTAATTTCATCGGTTACCATTACAAACTGAACCGCTTCCACATTCGTATTCTTCTTGGATACGAATGATACGGTTTCGAAATCGCTTTCTGTCATCTCTTCTATCATAGAGTCCATCTTTTCCGTAACCTTATCGTCAATTCCAGATGTCTCTTGTTCAAATGTCTTCGTACCTTCTTTTAACTCTTTCGTTCCATTTTGCAAGCTTGTGATTCCGGATTCTAGTTCGCTATATCCTTCTAAAATCTTACTTACGCCATCGACATAAGAGGTAATCCCTTTGTCTAACATAGCATACTGCTTCATTAGCGTATTGATGCTGGACTTTAATGTATCCATTTTTCCTGTTAGGCCAGATAGCGTTCCTTCTAATGATTGGATTTGCTTATCAAACTCTTTGTAGTTCGCCGCTAACGTTTTTGTCGAAGCTACAAGATAAACACTTCCCGACTTGCTATCCACACTACCTCTTACGGTTGAAAGATAGTTTTGTAACCCTGTTTGATATGCTTCATCTATTGCAACGTATGTCTTTGCGGCTGTTACATAGTTTGTAAGTGCTGTTTTCATCTGGCCATCTGGAAGCTGTGCAATGAGTGTTGTCATTTCACTGGAATTGAGAGATGACTTTAACGCTGACTTATTGGCCTCTGTTGCTTGCGCATTCTTTGCCGCAAGGCCCTTCCAAATGGCATTATTCATTGTAGAATATTGAAGGGCTGAATCAATTTTTGTAATGCCACCGGATAAGCCATTAATGCCTTCATTAATGGATGCGGAGGCAGTTACTAATTGTCCTAGGCTTTCACTAGAAATCGTTACTTTTTCTAGCTCTGCATTTAATGTCTTTAATGCAGAAAGCACCTGCGCCGATCCGTCCGTAAGATTCTCTGACTTTCCATCCAATGTCTTAAGTGCATCACTGATTTTTTTCGATCCAGTACTTAAGGAATCCGTACCATCTGCGATTTTCTTAGCTCCTGTATTTAAGTTTTTTGCAGCCTCTTTTATCTTATCTGTTTCTTCGCTGATTGCGCTTGTATCGATGGAATCAGTGCTAATATCAAAACTACTATTTACTCCCTTAAAGGAAATCTGGCTCATTGTAAAATCTTTGACATCCGTACTGATGCTAAGCTCTTTTTCATTTCCTGCCATAATATTATAAAGGATTTGCTTCTCGTCTCCTACATTGGCCACTGTAGCACCATCGGCTTTGATATTCTCACAGATTGCAGTATCTAACGTTAAAGTTACCTGCATTAAATAATTGTCAAAAAATGTGGGGTCAACCGCTTTGTTTTCTTTGATGGAAATCTTGATTTCTAAATGTCCGCTTTTTCCTCCAAGTTCTTCTGGCGTAATGGTTTTTCCATCTAACAGATATTCAATGGCTATGTTCCACGGCATATCTTTGGATTCTAAGTTTCCCTGATAGTAGAATTTTCCTTGACCTGCTAAAACGTTCACCGTCCCATTTTCATTTTTTATTTCCTCTTCACTCGTTAAATTCTTTACGGAAGAATACGTACCATAATCAACGATGTCCATGTCCTTTGTTAAATCATAAGAATTAACCACATAGATTCCTTTTACTGTACCATCACTCTTTAGTGTTGCATATATGTTCTCCTCTTTTTGTGTGGATTGGGCTGCAGCAAAACATGGAGAAACATTGCTTGATAACGTTAGTGCGATGGCAAGCCCACACGCTGCAGTCTTATTCATTCTTTTTATACGGTTCTTATTCATAAGATTCCTCCCTATCAACTATTTCTAAAGATTCTATTTGTTCTTTCTTTCCTTTGGGCCATCCAAATGTTGTATATCCAATTATTTTGTCACATAACACAAGTAAGATTGGAAGGACAAATAATACTAAAACAAAGGATAACGCAGCTCCGCGTCCAAGTAAAATTCCTAACTGGCTCAATACTCCATTTGTCGAAACTGCACCAAGTGAGATTCCAGCACATGTTAGTATTGCTGCGGATGTAAAGATTGAAATCGTACAAGATTGTATTGTCTCAAAGATTGCTGGCTTACATGCAAGTTCTTCTCGCTTCTCTTTATAGCGCTCTGTTAACAAAATCGCATAATCAATCGTCGCCCCAAGCTGTACCGAGCTTATGATCAGATAGCCGATATAGTAAAGCGAGTTACCGCCGAAATAAGGCACCGACAAGTTAATCCAAATAGATGCTTCTATCACAACGGTCAATATGATTGGTATCGAAATCGATTTAAATGTCAGCATTAAAATAACAAATACAAAGGCGATCGCCAAAAAGTTTACTTTCAAATCATCTACTGTAATGGCAGCCTTTAAATCCTCAGTACTAACGAGATTGCCGACGAGGCAATAGTCCTCTCCATAATACTCTTTCGTTGCATTACGGATTTCATCGACTAGTTCAAAACAGCCTTCTTTTCCTTCTTCTGTGTCTAACGACAAGATAAATCGACTATAGTTTTCTGAGTACAGTTGCGATAATTTGCTGTCTGGAACAAATTCCGAAGGTATGCTCATCCCGACCGAATTGGCATAAGAGATAACGCTTGTAACTTTATCCATTGCTTTAAATGTCTGATTTAGTTGAAGTTCTTTCTCATACTCTCCCTTTTTCACCATTACGACTACTTGATTATTGCTTCCATACATTTCGTCAATGGCGATTTGGTCACGCCCCATTTGTGTTGCCTCTGTACTGTAAACCTTGCTTGATCCATAGTAAAACGTATTATTTCTAGAAGCTATGAAACAAGGAACTAATAGGATTAAAAAGATAGCAACCGCCGGAATTCTTGCTTTGTATACAAAATGAGAAAACTTCGTAAAGCTTGGTGTAAATGGGCGATGTTCTGTCTTATCAATCCATTTATAAGTTGCAACTGCAAGTACTGGTAATAGGCAAAGTACGGTAAATAAACTTAATACAATGGCTTTTGCCATAACCCATCCCATATCGGGACCGATTTTAAACTGCATCAATATGAGTGCCGCAAATCCGGTTACTGTTGTAAGCCCACTTGAAAGAATGGAACCTATCGACTGGCTTACTGCCTGTTTCATAGCCGTTTCAGTATCAAGCCCTGCTTTTCTGTTATCTGCAAATCGATGTAATAAGAAGATGGAATAATCCATGGATACCGCTAACTGTAGCACGCTTCCCGCAGCATTGGTAACAAAGGAAATCGTTCCAAACATCAAGTTTGTTCCACGGTTCAACATAACCGCAATTCCGATGGTAAATAAGAATAAAAATGGTTCATACCAAGAAGTCGTTGTTAAAATGAGAATGATTAAGACAATTGGTATTCAGCAGTCCCTGACATGCTGTTGTCATCCCCGATAATTTCACGGACTGCATTTACCGTCTCCAGTTTCTTGTTCTCATCGACAGTCACGCTAAACAATGCATTCCCGTCTTTATACCACGTATCAATCGTATCTTTTTGGGCCGTCTCTAAAGGTGCATATATATTAATGGCATCATCTAGCCATTGAATCTCGTCTACCCCGTCGATATCAGCAATCTGCTGTTTATAATTTAGTGCTTCTGCAATTGAAACATCATATATCAATACCCTTAAATTAGGGATTGCTTGCTCATATTCTTCTTCCATTACCTCAAGATCCTTGCTTGATTTTGAATCATCCGGAAGATAATCGGCAAAGTTATAGTTAACGCCAACCATCTTTGACAAGATTGCGCAAATCACTGCCGCTACTAAGAACATTCCAATAATCCACTTACGATGTTTCATAATAAAATCCGTGTAGTGTTTCATTAATTAACTCCTTTCAATTACTCAACACGAAGTTGATTTATTAACTATTTTTCATTATAATAAACGTATCAAAAACTACAATAATCAATGTTTTTATAAAATGCTCAATACTGAACACGAAACGTGCTTTCTGTTCAAAAAGCTAAAATTTATACATTTTTTAGGAGGATAAGAACATGGCAACTGAAAAATTAGATCGAAGAGTTCGTCGTACTCGGAAATTATTAACTCAAAGTCTGACTGAATTATTAGAAGAAAAAGAGTTAAAAGATATTACGGTAAAAGAGGTCTCAGAACATGCGGATTTAAACCGTGGTACGTTTTATTTACATTATAAAGATGTATATGATATGATGGAGCAGATTCAAAAAGAGCTGTTTGAAGATTTTAATGACATCCTTTCTAAAAATGCATGCGATGATACTTGTACGACTCCATATAACCTACTTTGTCAGGTCTTTTTGTTTCTTAATGATAATAAGGCCATCTGTAAAGTGCTTACTGGGCCTCATGGGGATTACCATTTTATCCAAAGCTTAAAGGGGCTTGTGAAGGAACATATGGAGCGTATCTGGATCAAGAATCAGTTTAAAATAGAAAACTTAGAAATATACTATAATTACAGCATCTCTGGAATATTGGGTGTGATTCAGTTTTGGCTTGAAGGAAACAATGATAAGTCCCCATTAGAAATGGCTACGATTGTAAACGACTTGATGGTTAGAGAGTTGGCGCTATTTACTTAAAAGACAAACTTCATAAAAGCAAAAAAGGCATCGCAAAATAGTTAAATGTTAGCTATTTTACGATGTCTTTTATCATTGAGGGATTACGATCTTTTCAAAGTGATACGTTCCCTCTTCTATTTCCATGATACAAAAACAGATTTCCAAGCCAAAGCGGCGTTTTCCACAGCTTCCGGGATTCAGGTATAAGATGTCTTCTTCCTTACGTTCTTCATACTTATGGGAATGTCCGTAGATTACCACATCTACGTCGCTTAAGTCTTTCGGAATATCCTTTTTGTTGTGCACGAGAAAGAATCTAACGCCTTCGATGGTCACGTACTCTGTTTCCCTTATCGCTTCTGCCCATTCTTTATCGTTATTTCCGCGAACGACAGTTAACGGCGCATAGGTTTTGATTTCGTCGACGATTTTCTGGGTATTAATATCACCGGCATGCAGGATTGCATCCGCCTTTGACAGTTCTTTCTTTACTTCTTCACGGAGAAGTCCATGGGTATCTGATAGAATTACTACTCTTTTCATATGATGGCTCCTTATTTGATACGTAATGAATCTTTCGTCACTTCACAGCTCTTTGCTAAAATATGAACTCCATTTAGTTCGGCATTTTTTAGCGCCTGAGCAAACGCTGGATCCGTCTTCTCATTTGCTTCAAATAAAGTAAAATGCTCTAACTGGATTACAAATAAGATATATGCATCATATCCCGCTTCCTTTGCACGTATCAGGCCGTCGATATGCTTAACGCCACGACTGGTCGGTGCATCTGGAAAACGAACGACGCCATCTTCTTCTAGCGTAACTCCTTTGACTTCCATATAGGCTGGGACTGTATTGTTATTCTCATCTAAATATTCAAAGTAAAGGTCAAACCTAGAGTCTCCGTACGTCTTTTCCGGCTTAATGAACGTAACTTCTTTGCCAAGTCCGCCAGACTCTAGCCATTCCCTTGCCACCTTGTTTGGTGCTTGAGAGTCCATATTGATTAGCATGCTTCCATGTTTCGTTTCTTTTACGACTGTAATCAACGAATATCTTGTTTTTCGCTTTGTATCCTCTCCGTGATCCTGCACATACACTTTTGTTTGATTTGGAATCAATAATTCTTTACATCGGCCTGTATTCTTTACATGACAAACCACTTCTTTTCCATCCACTAACACATGGGCGATAAAGCGGTTTGGTCTGCTTACAAATATACCTTCTATCATATTGTTATAGTTCATTGTTATTTCCTTATCTGTCTGCTTATTTCGCATATTTCATTTTGTACAGGGCTATTTTAACAAAATAAGGAGTATGCTTCAAGGTACCACAACTATTAGAGTGTAAGAATCTGTAATGGTGTTGCGCCTTCAGCTACCTCAAAACCTAATTTTTCATAAAACGTGATGTTCTTCTTTTCCTCACAGATAACAATTACATAGAGATAGTCTTGATATTTTTCTCGTAAACATGCAATCAAATCCTTCCCCAGTCCCATTTTTTGATAGTCTTTATGTATTAATAGATAATGGATATACGCAATCAAGCTTCCATCATCGATCGCATCTACCAAACCGATCAGGTGGTCATCCTCCCAAGCCGTGATTACAGTAGAATGGCGAAATGCTTCGACCATACGGTCTGCATAGTTTGCGGATAGCCAGCCTACCGATTCAAATAATTCCTTTAGCTGCTCTTCACTGCAGCTTCTTTCATCCGTTATTAAATACTTGTTATGACGGATTCGATTCATAAACAAACCTCCCATCTATTCTCTTATTTCGATTATAAACGGGAGGTTTCTATTTGTAAAACGAATAATATCGATAATATCTATTCGTTTTTTCGATTATTAATTAGTATTTGATTAACATGAAAATATGTTGCATACCGTTACCAATAGTCCAGAAGAACAGGTAATCTCCATGCTTGATTCTTCCTTCTTCAACAGCCTTATTTAAGGCTAAGAATGGACTAGTGGAAGCTGTGTATCCATACTCATCTCCTACATAAGGACATTTTTCATCTGGGATATTAAGTCCTTCTTTTAAAAGATTGATATTGGCAATTACATATTGAGAGAAGCAGAAACTGCTGATGTCATCAACCGTTAATCCATGTTCGTCTAACATCTTCTTAATCTTTTCGATTACGATTAGGATGTCGGCTCCAACAGGTAGACATCTTGCTTGAATCTGATCACTTGTCAAGATATTGGAAAGTCCGCAATCTGGGAAGAAGCATTTATCTGCAAATTCCGTATTGATGAAATAATCCGTAGCGATTAAGTGGCTGTCGTCTTCGGTACGCTCTAGAATAATGGCACATGCAGAATCTCCAAAGCATCCATAGATTAATTCCTGGTCTTGTCTTGGGATATATGTTAAATAATCTCCGCCAACGAGTAACATTCTGTTAATAGATGGCTTCATCTCCATGTAGTAATATGCTTGTTCTAATGCCGTTAACATGCTGGCACAATTGGAATTTACGTCGTAAGCAAAGATATCCTGACGAAGTCCTAATGCTTTATGTAACAATAACGAATCTGGTGGAATCATATGTTCCGGAGCTTGTGTTGGCACAATAAGTGCATCAATGTCTTTGGCACTTAAGTTGCTCTTTCTTAATACTTCTGTTGCAGCCTTTATTTTCATAGTAAGACTGTTTTCTCGGTCTTCTTCTGCTTTTCCTTCATTATCGATCATGTAGTAGGATTTTCTGCCGTATACCCTTTTTAATAGTTCTTCCGTGTCTTTCCCTTGCTTTTTAAAATGTTTAATATATGTTTCAACATTTTCTCGTTTTTCTGGACGATATACTGCAATTTCTTTAATTTGGACGTTCTTCATTGTACTTCTCCTTACTCATTTTCTTGTAATGTTTCTACTAATTTTTTCTTTTGAATCTTTCCACTTGTGGTCATTGGAAATTGATCCACAATATAGATAAACTTAGGACGTTCGTATTTTGGAATTCGTTTCTCCATATAATCATGAAGACTTTCTTTCACCTTTACATGCTCTTTTTCGGAAATCTGTTCTAGCATTACAAACGCTGCAATCTCTTCTCCCATGACAGGGTCTGGAACTCCTACAACGGCAACGTTAGCAATATCTTCATGCTGACGCAGTACATTCTCTACTTCTACTGGAGAAATATTTTCGCCGCCTCGTATGATTAGTTCCTTCTTTCTTCCTTTCATGACAAGATAGCCATCCTCATCTAAATAGCCTAAATCCCCTGTATAAAGCCACCCAGATTTAATGGTCTTGTTCGTGGAGATCTCATCTTTATAGTAGCCTTTCATATGATACGGAATAAAGGCTATGATTTCTCCCACTTCATTGGCAGGAAGGATATTTCCTTTTTCGTCTATAATACGGATTTCTACATCTTTCACTGCTTTTCCAACCGTATATCTTTTCTTTTCTATGGAATCCTCAATTAACGCTTGAGTAATTCCTATGCCTTCCGACTGCCCATAGCATGGGAAGACATGTTCGATATGTAGCTTATTCATAATATCATCAACTAAGATTGGACTGCAATAATCGCCGGCTGCCATGCATTTTTTCAACGTCGTGATTTTATATTCATCGCAGTGTTTTAGCATCAAATGGAACATGGTTGGAACCCCATGAAAGCTTGTACAACCTTCCTTCTCGATGATTTCTAGTACCTTTCTCGTCTTATAATGGCTGACAAGGACAAGCGTTCCTCCTGCAAAGAAGATTAAGATTCCTGTAAACAAACAGCCCATTACATGATAGAGCGGCAATGCGGATAAAACCTTATCTTGTTCTCCATACTGAAAATTCTTTAGAAATACTAAAATGTTATTAAGCACACGGTAATGAATAGACATAACAGCTTTAGGATTCCCTGTCGTTCCTGATGTGTACTGCAGATTCAGTACATCGTCAAAACTGGTTGCCTTCACACATTTTTCCACGTCTTTTTCACTTACTGCCTCTCCCTTTTTCAAAAAGGATTCCATGGTCAAATAGTTAGCAGTCACACCATTGCTTTTTTCCCCTAAGATTACAATCTTTTCAATCTTTCGAAGCTTGGTCTCTTTTATCACAGAGTCATAAAGCTTTCTCGTTGTAAATAATACTGTAGAGTCGGAATGATTGATCTTATATTCCATCTCCCTATGCATATCCGAGTCATTTAGACATACTGGAATTGCACCAATCTTCGTAATTGCTAAAAATAACATAACCCATTCTGGACAAGTAGGAAGCACGATGGCAACATGTGACTGATTCTTTACGCCGATACCGACAAGACTTCTTGCAAATCGATTGATGATTCTTTCCATCTCGCCGTAAGTATAGCTTTTTCCACGTTCGGGATAAGAAATGGCAATGTTGTCTCTATACTCTTGAAAGCTACGGTCCAGATACTCATTAATTGTATTATATATCATACGCAATCTACTCCTTTCTCATTTATCCTCCGTACAAATAAACATTATCAATTATTACCTGACTTTTTTCAAGAAAAGATTCAATAAATTATGTTTTCTTAAGTTTTGTATTATTATGGTTTGTTTTTTTCTTAAATTATGGTAAAATGTGTCTGTATTAATCGAATTATGTGCACAAGGAGGAAAAGAGTAGAAATATTCTTAAAAAGAAATGGAAAAAATACATGCTAAAACTAATCAGTGGCTCGTCTCATCCAGTCCAATATGTATTGCTATGTGCATTGTACTATTTTTTACTAATCAAATTTATCAATGCGAACCACTCCAACTACTGAGCTATATCTTAATGCTCATTGTTCCACTCGTTATATTTTATATTTATGTCTTTAAAACGAAGATGCAAGGCGATTATATCCATGTCATGCTCTTAGTCTTATTAAGCCTTTATTTTTGGTATATGCGCCTTAGCTCAATCAGCTCTGCATGTTTTGCATGGAGTATTGCGGTACTGGCTAGTGCCTCCTTTAATGGTTCACTCAAAAAGACATTACTATGTGCGCTTAATCTTGCCATTGCACAAACTAGCATCATTGTTCTTCATTTTATGGAAATCGGTATATTCAAAGACATGGCAACGAAAACATACATTTATGATACGATATTATTTTATGTCGGATTATGTGCCATGATTGGTCTTACCTTTATGAACCGTGATATCACTAACTTAGTGGAAAAAGAACGCCAAGAAAATGCCAAGGCAAAAGCTCATATCTTTGATCGTATCAAAGAAGTAACCTTACATATTGATCAGAATATCTCCGATGTTTTCAGCGAATGCCAACAGGTTAACGCAGAAAGCAATTCCATGGTAACGACGCTTACTACTATGTCTTCTACTCTTACTACTACAGAAGATACGTTAGTAGAACAAACACAGTTATCTGGAACCATTGAAGACGAACTTCTTGATATTGTCACAGGTACAAAGCGTATGGTTGACTTATCAAATCAATCTATTAAGGCAAGTGAATTTGGTCAGGAACACACTACATTATTAAAAAAATCTACAGATTTATTACAAGAAAAAACTTCGGTTATTACAAACAGCATTCACACTCTAACAGAATCATTGACATCCGTAACGGATATCTTCGACAAGGTTGCTACGATTGCAGAAAACACAAACCTTCTAGCACTAAATGCTACGATCGAAGCTGCACACGCAGGTGATGCCGGCAAAGGTTTTGGCGTTGTCGCTGAACAGATTCGTACTCTTGCAGACGATACGAAAAAGATGATTGTTGAATCACAAATCGTTATGGAAAATATTCAAGTAAACAATACAGAAGTGCTTACAGAACTTACAACGACCCTCGAAAGCGTGAATGAACAAGTTTCAAGCACAGATAGTACAATCCAAAGCTTTGAAGAAATTGCTGCCAACCTCGTTCAGCTTAATTCAGAAATTCATACTATTTCTGAGAAATTGGCTTCCCTAAAGGAAATTGATGGTTCACTGACAGAACATATTACTTCAAGTACTGCCAGCGTTGAAGAAATTACAGCAAATTCCGAAGAAATGATGACGAATATTGAACATTTAGATTCCAATATTACAACGGTGACTGCCGGAATTGAACATATAGTAGAACAGGTAAATACGTTAAAAGAGCTTTCATAAGAAAGCTTTGGCTGAAATCAGGATTTCAACCATTCCCTGTAAAAAAAGGTGTTAGAACCTCTTGTTTTAAGAGTTCTAACACCTTTTTTATGTACTCCTTCTTCTCTGTCACTAGTTATCTTTTGTTCTTTCATGGCCGTACCTTAAGTTTGTATTTTATCATTGAAACAACGTTATAACTCATGTTTATAAATATTCATTTTGTCCCCAAAATACTCATATCCTGTGTCAAATAACGTCCACTGATTCTTTTCATAGTATCCATTTAAATCAGTATACAAATAGAGGTCTTTAAATGCCATATTTTTCGCATACTCCATAACATGATCTTGCAGAGCCCTTCCAATTCCTCTATTACGATATTGTGGATTAACAACTAGTGCCGAAAACCATGGGAAAAGATCCTGCCTTGATAATAAGTCTCCTCTCCAAATTCCTGCTGTTCCTAGCAGTTTTCCATCTTCTAAAGCAATAAATGTGATAGGTAATTGTTTTTCTACCATGCTATGTTCAATAATTGATTGATAGAAATGTCTACTATTGTCATTTCCAAATTCGTCATTTAGCCATTCAATCACTATCTCTTTAAATTCTGGTTGTTCTCTTAATTCTTTGATAATCATATTTTTCTCCTATGTACTTAAATTTCCCCATCGTATGGACCTGTGACTTGATTTGATATCTGTAATTTTTTGATTCTTTCATGTTTGAGCAATGCCAACCAGATCGTCAAAATATGCCTCATAATCTTTTGCAATTAAGTAAATGCTTCCTAAATGCATAGTTTTCCTTTTCTTCCTTCTAAGCCATTACAAGCCGATACAGCCGCTCATAACGTCTTTTTCTTCTTAACTCATAAATCGAGCAGATTTTATCTATAAAACATAGGATCATTGCTTCTCTAGACCTTGGTGGACTTACTGTTAGCGGAAACATATGATGCTTGATCATATCCGCCTCAATCGCATTGATTGTCGTGTCTCGTTTTGCATTTAACAAGGACTTGTTTGGATGTCGAAATCCATGCCAAGAATGGCTTTTATCCTTCACATGCCAATCGTATAAAAAATAATCATGTAGTAATGCACCGCGAATCAGGCTACGTTCATCACATCGGATATGAAGTAGCTGCACCAGCCAATAACTATAATATGCCACGGCTATGCTATGCTCGAGACAAGAAGTCTCTCCATGCTGTTTATACAGTATCATAGTTTCTAACTTGGTCGAATTCTTTATTTCATAATAAAGGTCGATAAAGAATTCTTCCCGCTCTTTTCTAAGTTTCATAACTTGCTTTTAGCTCCTTAACAAATAATTTCTTTTAACTCGTTCTGACTCATTTCATAGTCAGGAGTAAACTCTTCAGATAACATATAGTCGATGACGCTCTTTGTAAATTGAACCACATCAGCCTCTTCCATTCCCTTGCTTAAATCACTTGTACAAACCATTAATTTACCATTTCCAGCCTTTGCTTCAAATAATAGGCCAAGCTTATGGTTACGCTCAAAATTATCTATCATCTGAACGATTGGGCGATAACTGTGATCTGTATGATCAAGGATAGCAAGTCGGCTGTTCATCACGAGATGATACCATTGTGGCGTTGCATAACGCTTACATGCAAATTCGCTAAGCGCCTTATGGTCATTCTGATTTAAGACACCCATCGTCCCAACAGGGATTGGTTTCTTCATCCACTCGCTGATTCCTTTAAACATTGAGAAACACCAAAAATCAGTACAGTACTGTCCTTCTATACTATGCTCTTCTGAAAGAGTTGGGATTAACAACACACGCTCCCCTGCTTCTAAGGATTCCCATGCATCTGCCAAATTTCTTGTAACAACGACCTTTTGCCCCTTGTCACAAATCGTCGTTTTCGTAGTTAACTGCTTAAACGTATTGACCAACATTTCATCCTGACTTGCGATTGTTGGATGAATCGTCAATTCATAGCTATTTTCGATTTCTGTTTCTTCAATTCCTATATGGAACGTGTAGCTATGAGTTGTTTTAACGGTTGGAAGCGTAAGTTGAATTGTTCCAATTGTCGAAACTCCAACTTGAACTTCATCCATTTGGAAGCTTCCTTGTTCCACAACGATTTCTCCATCACATAAACGATATACAACGTTCTTTAGCTCCAATGGTTTTTCACAGTAATAGCTTAAGACGATATCGGAAGTAATCGTCTTACCGCCTTCAAGGCTAAACTCTTCAAATCCAGCCATAATAACAGCATCACTGCAGAACTGTCTCCATCTCTTTGGAGTAACAAGTCCTTTTGACTTCATACATGCATCAAGGATACCAACTAAGGCAGTTCCTTGTCCACTAAAATCTTGAATATCTAAGATCTGATAGCCAGCCAGATTTTTAGAACGATGTGCAGCTTCTAATTCCAACTTATAACATTCTACGCTTAAGTGTCCAGAACATTCAAAATAATCCTTTGCCAATTCTAACATTCCTGCTTCTTCAAGTCGCTCACGAAATACCTCAAAGTTTCTTGCCTTTAATGGCCCTGTGTACTCTTTGATTTCTTCAAAGTTTGGATATACGGCATACTGGCCGATTTCGTGCGAAACAACAGGCTTTTCTGGAATCAGCTCTACGCTGTCTGCTGCCTTTACCTTTTTCGTTCCAGTACCAAACTGGATTTCAATCATTCCATCCTCTGTCTGGTTGCCAGCCTCAGTTTGTGATGTCTTTTCTGGAAGGATTTCCTCATCATAGCAATGAACACTATTTGGTGCATCGGTCTGAACAAATCCCAAAGGCTTATCACACATTCCATAAGAACCACGGATTAATCTATTTTTACTAAATCGAACACCAACATAAAAATCGTCCTCGTCTAAGATTACCGGTGTAAACTGGAAGTTATTTGATCCCTCCGTATACAGATGTCTTTGATCGAGCTCTTTATAATGGGCAAGAATCTTAGCCATACGCTTACTGCTTCCCCATAATTCATTACCAAGGCTCATCATACAAAATGATGGATGATTGCCAAATGTCTTAAGGATTCGCTCACCCTCTTTAATCAGGAACTCTTGCTCCTCACCATTATATCCTTCTTCATCTGGTGCAAGCAAGGACCCCCAAAATGGAAGTTCAGGCTCCATATAGATACCTAACAGGTTTGCAGCGACAAATGCTGCCTCTGGTGGACAACATGTATGATAACGATAATGGTTGATTCCATAAGACTTGGAAATCGACATGACTTTGAGCCATTCCTCAACCGTCGTAGGGCATGCCCCTGTGAGTGGAAAGATCATTCCATCATGTTTTCCACGTAAAAATGTCTGATGGCCATTGATATAAAACGCCCTTCCCTTTGCAACAAACTCTCTAAGTCCAAATGGGACTACAACGTCCACTTCATTATCCTCTACGCCGATCATTGCCTCATAATATACCGGATTATATTCACTCCATAAATCCTCGTCAAATAACGGATACACCAAAGTGCGTTCATTTTTTCCAGGAAGAATGGTCTCTTTTACTGACTCTTGTTGTAAAAGCCCTTGTACTCGGTTAATGCTTCCATCCTCAAAAAGTGTCAGCTTATCCCCATGAATATGAATCATTACATCTTTAATATGGTCTGTTGTATTTATGATGGAATATTGAAACGTAACAGCTCTCTCATTTTCCTTCGGATATGCCTGTACGTCTTCAATATAAATATCATTGTATACTCGTAATGACAGTTCACCGATAATACCATTCCAATTTGTCTGGGTATCTGGCGACGTCAGATGGCCGCCTTTTGTTACATAACTGCTGTTATCGACTAAAATGGTAATCGTAATAAGCGGATTCGTTACATACTTTGTAATCTCATATTCGTGTGGCGTACATAGGCTGTCATATGTTCCGACTAAGTTTCCATTTACCCATACTTTGGTCACTCTCGTACGCTCTAAATATAATTTGATTGGCTTACCGACTTCGTCTTCCTTTATGGTTACCTCTTTTTGGTACCACGCATAACCGCAAAATGGGTACTCCTCTGTTAGAAAACCAATCTCTCTTTTCGTGTTATATGTACCTTTCTTCGCTAATGCCGTTGTTGTCGGCAATTCAATTACATCGTCTAATTTGTTGTTAAAATATCCTTTTTCGATTCCACATTTTGTTTCATCAAGGCAAAAACCCCAATTGCCAGCAAGGTTATATTTTTTCATACATTATTTCACCTCAAATGGCTACTTCCTCCTTTTCACAACGGTAATTGTTGCATTTGTTTTTATTATATAATAACATGTCTAAAATTGGAAGTCATAGCTTTTCTTACAACGCTATGACTTCCTGTAATACAATTAACTATTCTATTTCTTTGTAGGATTCGTAGTTGCTGCACCTGCTGTTGCATTTGTAGTATCAGTAGTGTTAGCAGAATCCGTTGTTGTTGCTGCATCAGTTGCTGTTGCTTTAGCGGTTGTGCTTGGTGAACCTGTTGCTCCATTTGATAAGTCAGAATCGTTCTTATCTACGGCACTTGGATTGCTATTACCAGTCTGATCATTTACCTTTTCATTGTTAATGGCACTATCATTACTTTCTGCATTTTTAGCAGCTTCCAAAATTGCCATTAAATAGCCTTTTGTATCAGCAAGCGTGGAACCGCTGACTGCATCGACCATCTTTTTATCGTCTTTTTGATCTAATTCTTTCTGAAGTTCAGGAACTGTCTTTCCAACTGCATAGTTTGCAATGGCATCGAAGTTATCTGCAATTGAGATTGTAGAACCTGCATTATCCTTCATTAATTTTGAATAATATTTGCTGTTAACACGTTTTGAAGCTAAAGAAGATTTCGTATCTGTAAAATATTTACCAAAGTCTTTATCACTGTTAGGTACAACTGTTGCTTCGTCTTTTGACATCACTTGATAATCATCAATATAGGCTGCTACGATTGTATCGCCTTGGATTACCGCAAATGCTACACTGAATCCTTTTGTTCCGTGAGCGGCATACTCTGCCTTTCCTACTTTTAATGTCTCTGTTTGTGTAATTCCTGTTCCATTATCTGTTGCACTTGCCGTATTTGCTGCATCTGTTGGTGTCATTGTATTCGAATTGTTATCATCCTTATCTCCTGAGTTACATGCAACTAATAAGAATACACAACTTACTACACATAAAATACTAATCAGTTTTTTCATGAATAAACATCCTTTCAAACAATTTTTGAACATGCATTGGAATGCATTTCAGATATAGTATGAAGCAAACGATAGATAATTATACTAATAATGTAAATTTTTTCATTGATGGAATTGTATTTTTTTTACATATATCATATACTTATGGTAAATATGTATCGAAGGAGGTTTGCTAATGAAAGTTATACTCAGCAGAAAAGGATTCGATATGAAGCACGGCAAAATACCTAGTCCAATTCTTCCAGATGGCACCTTCCTCTTGCTCCCTAGACCGAGTAATGAAGGATACGTAAGATACGACGAATTGTTTTATCATGGCACTTCGTATTTAGACATAATTCGTTCTCTTGATCCATCGGCAGCAGAAGAATTAAAAGATGCCAAATGTTTTCCAAATCCGGACTTCATGGAACGAGAAGGCTTGAAGAAAGGTTGCTGGAAAGCCAACTTTACACAATATGGCCCAAGCGAAGGACACTTAAACAGTCAATGTGTATCAGTAGGCGATATCTTTTTATTTTTCGGCTGGTTCAAACAAACGAAATATGATGAAAATGGCCAGCTTACTTATGTAGACGGGGCAAAAGATTTACATATCATCTTCTCCTATTTGCAGATAGGAGCCATCATAAAGAACAAATCTTATATCTTAAAGAAATACCTTTGGGATAACGAGATTGCACACATTGTGAAATCTGTAAAGCATTATTCCATCTATCTTCCAACCAAGAAATTAAGTTACAATAATCGACAAAGCGGTTATGGACAACTCTCCTTTTCCGATAAATTAGTCTTAACAAAAGAGGGACATCCTTGTTCCAAATGGGATCTTCCTGATTTATTTAGGCATCCAGATGTCACAATCTCATATCACAACAATTACACCAATGGATTTATCCCAGGAAAGGATTATTTCCAAGCCTCCAACATCGGTCAAGAGTTCGTCATCAATGGAACCCATGATTTAAAGGCTTGGGTATGCCATTTAATCTATACAACTAAGTTATTAAAAGATTTACAGAATAAGAATACCAATATTGGTCAGGTGAATCATATCAATTATCCTGACGAAGACGGCTACATCTATTGTAGAAAACATAATAAGATCATGCAAGTTGACAGTACCACATGCAAGCTTTGCCAATGCTTTAATAATCTTATTAATAATAAACGGGTAGAATGTTATTGGACAGATTATATGCCTGAGCCACAGGAGATCTGTCAAGTAGAAAATCCAGATGAAGAATTCAAGCGTGTAAACTGGTTGATTGAGAAACAGTTTATACCAAATTTATAGTAACTTAACTTTACTTTTTTGCTTGTATCCATTATGATAGAACGTGAATTAATAAAATATGTCTAATTTGGTAATATTACTGAAAGGCAAATTTTGAATATCGAAAGGAATTATAATTATGGAAAACAAAAACCCAGTAGTTACTATTGAAATGGAAAATGGTAGCATCATCAAGGTTGAATTATACCCTACTGTTGCACCTAACACAGTAAACAACTTCATCTCTTTAGTAAAAAAAGGATTTTATGATGGTCTTATCTTCCACCGTGTAATCAATGGATTTATGATCCAAGGCGGATGCCCAAATGGTAATGGTATGGGAGATCCAGGATACAGCATTAAAGGTGAATTCAAACAAAACGGATTTGTTAACAATTTAAAACACACAGCAGGCGTTATCAGCATGGCTCGTTCCATGATGCCAGACTCTGCTGGTTCTCAATTCTTCATTATGCACAAAAACTCTCCACACCTTGACGGTTCTTACGCTGCTTTTGGCCAAGTTATCGAAGGTATGGACGTTGTAAATACAATCGCTACAACAAATACAGATTACAGCGATCGTCCATTAGAAGATCAAAGAATGAAAAAAGTAACAGTTGATACATTCGGTGTTGATTACGAAGAACCAGTTACTTGCTAATAGTTTCTATGAACTAAAAGTGCCTTGTCCCATTTTTTTATGGAGCAAGGCACTTTCTTTATTCTTTCTTAGATTTTTCTTTTACTGCGTACTCTAATGCTTCAACGACAGTCTCAAGTATTTTAATTCTTGCATAGAATTTGGAATTTGCCTCAACGATGACCCAAGGAGCATTAATCGTGGACGTACGAACGACCATTTCGTCCACTGCTTCCTCGTATTGATCCCATTTTGCACGATTTCTCCAATCTTCCTCGGTGATTTTCCACTGCTTTTCTGGGTCTTCCTGACGGGCTATAAACCGTCTTTCCTGCTCATCCTTATCCACATGAAGCCAGAACTTAATTACAACGCAGCCTGCATTAGTAAGCAGTTCTTCCATACGATTGATTTCATTATACGCCCGCTTATACTCTTCCTTTGTACAGAAGCCTTCAATACGTTCTACTAATACACGACCATACCAAGTTCGGTCAAAGATTGCAATATGGCCGGCCTTTGGAATTTCTCGAAAGAAACGCCATAAATAATGATGCGCACGTTCTTCATCATTTGGCGCCGAAATCGGAATGACCTGATATCCTCTCGGATCTAACGCTTGGGTTAAGCGCTTGATTGCTCCGCCTTTTCCTGCTGCATCCCATCCTTCTAAGCCAAGAACAACGGGAATTCTCTTAGCCAAAATCTCGCTATGCAGAATCGATACGCGTTTTTGAAGATTTTTTAGTTTCTCTTTGTACTCCTCTTTCGTGTACGTCTTGTTCAAATCTACGTGGTTTAGTACTCCCGGCTTAAACATCGGATTATCCCAAACCTCCAACGGCATATTGCTTTCTTGTACCTTTGGTTTTTGTTTTGCTGCCTTTACCTCTTTTACTGCCTGGTCTAAACGTCTTACAACAGTATTTAGGATTTTAGAAGTCGCATAACGTTTATCTGTTGCCTCAATAATTGTCCAAGGCGCATAATCGGTATCCGTCTTTGCAATCATCGTATCATAGTAAGGGACGATTGCTTCATATTCGCCATGATATTTCCAATCACGCTTCGTCACACGCCAAGAAGTCGCTTTTTTAGACTCTAGCTTCTCAAACCTTTTTTCTTGCTCTTTCTTTGAAATATGCAAAAAGAATTTTATGATGACAGTACCGGAATCACTTAACTGCTTCTCGAACTCGGTGATTTCATCATAGGCAAGATCTGCTTCGGCGTCAGATATCTTTTCAAATACTTTCTTATTAATGGTCCTTGCATAGTAACTCTGATCAAAAATATGGATACGACCTTTTGCAGGTGTCTCAATCCAGTATTTTCGTAGATATGGATAGAATTGTTCTTCTTCTGTCTCTTCACTAATGGAATATACTTTAAATCCTCTTGGATCTAGCGGAAGGATCAATTTATTGATCAAAGTGCCTTTCCCTGCTGCACTCCACCCTTCAAATATGATCATGATTGGAATTTTCTCATCCTTACATTGTCTTTGTAACAAGGAAAGCTTACTCGTGATACTGTCAATGTACTCTTTATATTCTTCCTTTGTCATCGTCTTATTAAGATTTATTTTCTCAAGCATTCTCCCATTCCTTTCCAATAAATACTTTGCAACATAGTGTTTCAAACTCTTGGGTAAATTATGCGCTCTTTAACTACGTAACTTTTCTTTTGGAAAGTTTAATTACTTGTAAAATAATTTTGTAACCGATTCTATGACATATTTATTTTTATTCCAAATTCCATTGTATGCACTATATGGCATTGGACAAGGACTTCCCCCTGTTTCAATCGTAAGGTTTGGCATCATCATCTTACCAGATTGAAGCCAATCTCCCAATGTTCCACCAACTCCAGATGCTAAATCATAGTTTGGATAACTGTATCCAGTCAGCTGTTTTGCTACTTTTGCCATTTTCTTCGTGATCGATAAATATTTACTATTCTTATTCATATCCCAATCCACAATATTTCCCATGGAATGGTATGCGATACTCGCCACTGGATTATCTAGCGACTCATATAGCTTGATGATTGCTTTTGTTTCTTTTTCAGATGCTGCATATTTTCCTGCATAATTAAACGGCCCTGGTTTTTTCGTGGTAATCTTCTTTCCAAAGGCTGTTGGGAAGTTACGGTTTAAGTTAACTCCATTTGCATTTGCCTTCCAAGTCTTATAGGAAGTTCCCTTTAGCATCTTCTTTACATTTGCCCTAAGCTTCTTTGAATTAATTCCATTTGCACCATACATGGATATCTGTACGCCATCTGGATTTACCATCGGAACAATATAAAGACAAATCTGATCAAATAACTTTTCATACGTCATATTAATCTTGCTGCTCTTTGTCTGGTAATTGTTCATATAATGTTCAATCATGTCCATGGCAAAGTATGTATTCAGATACTCTCTGGCATGCATAGAAGCCGTAACGACGATTTGTTTCTTCGCCTTAGGATTTCCAACGATAGCACAATAGATATTACGATTGTCTGCTGTCTTACCAAGAGATTTTACCTGCATCCACTGCGGATATGTCTTTGCCAATGTCTTTAGGTTTCTCTCCATTGTCACATAGTTATAATGTTTATAAACCTTTTTGACGATATCTGTCTTTGGCTTCTTTGTCGTAATCTCTGATGTCTTAACAAATCCAGCCTTCTTTGACTTCACATTCATAACTGCAGTATAAGAGCCTACTTTAATCCCTGAGCTGTAGTACATCTGATCCTTTACTGCACTCTCTAACTTAGACTTTGTGCTGTTTGTCTTATAAATGTTTGTATTCTTCTTTAAATACACCTTTTTCGAGTATTTTGTCCATTTGGCAGTCAACTTGATATCGCCTGTTGTTACATTAATTGTCTTCCCTTGCTTTTTGCTGCCGATAAACCAACCATTGAAATAATAGCCTGTCCTTGTTGGCTCCTGTAAGGTGATCTTCTTTGTCGTTACCGTATAGCTTTTTGGATTCTTAGAATTGTTCTTTCCTCCATTTAATGTATAGGTAATCTTATATGTAATTTTCGTCCATTTCGCATATAGGACGATATCTTGATTCGAAGTTGCAGGAATTACCTTTATCTGATTATTATATGTTTTATCGCTATACCAGCCAGAAAAACGATAGCCAGTCTTCGTTGCTGAGGCAAGAGTTATGGTTTGCCCAGTCTTATAGGTTACGGGATTTGACGCCGCATTCTTTCCACCTATTAGATTATATGTAATCTTATGAGTTAACGCTTCCTCCTCTGTAGTAGTATCTTCTTCTTTTGTAATATCTTCTTGCTCACTGCCTTCTTCTGCATATACTGTTGTGTTTGAAAAACTGCATAAAATACAGCATGTAAATACAAGGATCGGCAATAATACCTTCCATTTTTTCATCCTTCTAATCCTTTCCGTTTTCCCCATAATCTAAATAAGAAGTCCCTAATCAAAGGAACTTCTTATCTTAAAAATATTTTCGATTTCCCCAGAGATTACTTTTCTTTAAATATAAATATTCATTGTAAGCTTTCTCTAAGATTTGTTTTTCGTTTGAGAATTTTAACATATGATATGCTTCATGATATTTATAATACCCAGAATCCATAAAATATTCTTCACGTTGTGGCTTGCTATAGTAACTATCAGACATCATTAAATACCAATGTACATCTTTTATAACGGTATCCAGTGGGGTACTAAATGAATATTGGCTTTTTCCGACATATTTTATGATATTTGCTTTAACAGAAGTCTCTTCGCTGACTTCTCTTATCGCTGTCTCTTTATACTCTTCGCCTTCTTCTACTGTCCCTTTTGGTAATACCCAGCCTTCATACTTATTACGATAATTTTTATACAGCAATAATATCTTTCCTCTGAAAATAACCACACCGCCACAGCTCGTTGCTTCAATCATTGCAATTCCCCCTGTATAAATTTGGTGTGTACATACTTGTTGACTAGTATAACTCTTTTTAGGGGTTATTTCAACTTAAAACCTTAATTTTTATAGTAGGCATTTAATATTTTTTTCGCAATTGGAAGTGAATATGTTGAGCTTGCTCCTGCATTTTCCACACAAATGCTGACTACAATATCTGGATTGTCTTTGCCTGCGAATCCAACAAACCAGGAGTATGGATTAGCTCCTGCTGTCTCTGCGGTACCAGTCTTACCTGCAACCGTATATCTACTTGATTTTAGTGTCGTTGCAGTTCCGTTCTTGATAACGCCTTCCATTAAAGAAGTAAGTTTTTCGGCTTCTTCTTTTGTCATTAGATTACCAAGTGACTTTGTAGCAGTTGTGCTGATTGTCGTTCCACTATAGTTTTCAATATGATCTACCAGATATGGTTTCATCAGTACTCCATCATTTGCGATTGCAGATGCAATCATAGCAAAATGCATTGGGTTTGTAGTCGTATCGCCTTGTCCGATTGCAGTTCTAGCTTCTAAGGACTTGCTGTCACCAGACTTTAAGGTAAAGCTTGGTGAACGCACTGTAAAGTCAAAATCAAAGCTAGAATTAAATAAAAGATCTTTATTTGTCTTATTAAACTCGTCGATATTCATCTTTGATAACATTTTAGCAAATGCGCCATTACATGATTTTGCAAATGCTTGTTCAAGATTGACCGTTCCATGGTGAACACCGTTTGCACATTTTACAACATCATCACCAATCTCATATTTTCCATCACATTCATATGTGAAGTCTTCATAATCATTTGGAAATCGTCTCATATATCCAAGTGCTGTTACAATCTTGTAAATTGATCCTGGTGGATACGTTCCTTGAGTTGCACGATTTACAAGAGAGGAATCATTGTTATCATCTGCAATTAAGGATTCCCAGTTTTGTTCTACCGTATTCGGATTGTAGGTTGGCTTGCTTACCATGGCAAGTATCTTTCCTGTACTTGGTTCCATTACGACAACGGCACCTTTGTTATTTCCTAATGCTTTTGAAGCAGTTTCTTGTAAGTTAACGTCTAATGTGGTAACGACATTATCCCCTTTGCTTCTCTCTCCTCGAATATCATTGAATATTTTTTCAATTGGATTAATGGAGGAGGTAAGGAGTGTAAATGTCATATTGTTTTCAAGTCCCGTCTTCGTCTTTAAATAACGTCCGACTGTATGACTGAATAAGCCGTCATATGGATATACACGCTCCATATTGTCATTCTTGTCATAAGTTGTCTTTGCAAGTACTTCTCCCTTACTGCCGAGGATCATTCCTCGTTCCACACTTTGCTCTAACAAATCCTGACGTTTATTATAAGAACTATTGATGACTTTCGGGCTGTCCACGATGATAAACTTTGTCACATAACCTAACAAACATAAGAAGATAATAACGAAGAAATAAGCAATAAAGCTAATTTCGCGGTTTACTTTCTTTCTTGTTCGTTTACGCTTTGTGCTTGTCTCATCCGTGCTCACTAACTCAGGTTCCTGCATCGGCGCCTGTCGTCTTGACTTTTTTAACTTCTTTTCTCTTCTATCTTTCTTTTCTCTCAATCTTTTAACCTCTTATAAATAGTGATTTCAAAACAAACATTGTCCCCATTATAACAAATTTCCAATCTGTTTACAATATTGCTGCTAAGAGGTAAGCATAATCTTGTCTGATTTTGAAATTTTAATAGATTTGCTAAAGTCACTATAATATTTTTTATTGTTATGAACGGTATAGGTTTTTAGCTTTACGTAATACATTTTATTGCGTTTGATCTTTAATGTTGCCTTAGAAGCCTTCCCGTTCTTTACTTTTGTTGTCTTCATTAACTTATATGAACCATTTTGTGTCTTAATATACATCTGAACATAGGTTGCAGACTTATTTTTTTCGATTTTTATTGTGCTTACACGATTTTTGGTTGTTTTTTTTAACTTTGGAGTTGTTAGTGTCGTATGGGCTGTAATTACGCTAGAACAACTTCCTTTTACACTTCCATTGATTGCGCGCACTTTATATCGATACGACGTATTTGCTTTCCGATTCTTAATCGTCAGGGAAGTTCCTTTCAGTGTCTTGATTTTCTTATACGCTTTCTTCTTTGTATCGTATTCATACACCTCATATTGCTTCGCATTGGATGCTTTCTTCCATTTCAACGTTATGGAAGTCTTGGAATATTTGCTGACCGATACATTGTAAGTCTTTCCAACGATAACCGTCTCTTTGGCATATAAACGGATCACTGGCTTATTCAATGTGACACAAGTCACCTTCTTCTTTAAGGACACATCTTGATACCATCCGCCAAACTTGTATCCTTTCATCGTGTAGGGACTAACGAAATAAGAATTCCCATTTTTTACTCGTGTAATCGTCTTTACCTTTTGATTCTTATAATAAAGTTCAATCGATGTAGTTTCTTTTGTATTACTGCGCTTTGCCGTATTCGTTGTAAATGCTTTCACTCTATAGTTGTATGGGGAATCCGTCCATTTTCCATTACTACTTACCGTATAACTCTGTCCCTTCTTTGCCGTTGCTATGAATTGAATGACTGGCGTTGTCCCCATGGAAACCGTATAAGAGTAGTCAAACGGAATTGCCGCATAATTCTTACAGTAATCCACTTCGATGGCAAACTTTGTCTTTGGATCAAGCAAGATTGGCTGCGGAAGCCTAACCGTATGATATCCAGCACTTGTAGCTTTGCCTGTAAGCGTCTTAATCAGCGTTCCTTTATCTGATGTCGATTTCATACCGGAATAGATCTTAATCTTGTATGGCATATTGTCTTGTAACGTATAAAACGAAACGGCATCCAGAGTCTCTATGGAAGAGGACGTCGTAAACACATTGGCACATCCGGAATTCTTCGTAGCATACCGATAGGAAATTCCCGAAGTTCCATCATATTGGTACACCGTGTCATAATCATCTGCCAATGAGACATCGATAAAATTAAAATTATCTAGAGAGGCATCATAATAGGACAGCCAGAAGTATCCGTTGTCTCCCCACTCGCTTCCCCAGCTATTTAAGACAAGCCATGCTCCATCTTTTTTCGGAGTGTTCTTAAAGTTCTTTCTCGAATAATTGTCATCATATCCAACGATAGTAACCGCGTGATTTCCTGATACGCTGCTAACATTGTTATAACTTGTATGTTTGGCGTCGTAATTGTTGGCATTATAATAAAAGCCTGTCGTTGCCGCACCATAAATTGCAAGCTTTTTCTTAATCAGGCTTATGTTTTTGGGATTCACTATTTCGGCATTGTTTAGATGCACCTTGTCTTTCATCTGCATTGCTACTTTTTCTTTTTTTGATAGTTTGCCAAAGACTTTTTCACTTGTCTTGACCTTTCTGTAAGGACCATCCAACTCATCTGCAAAGCCTGTCCAGTTAGCCAAGGCAGTAATTGCGAATTTGCTATCATTTCCTAACTTGAGATAGCTGCCAGGACCTATATAGTTTACCTTATCTCCTGATGTTCTCGACCATTTGTCTGAAACACGGTTAAAAAAGAAATATGCCAGATGGGATTCGCTTAAATCAAGAAAATCCGTCGTCACTCCTTTTTTCACCAAATTGATTTCTGCCGCACTTGCCAACGAAAATGCCCAACAAGTACTATAACTGCCTTGATCCTTTACTTTATAATTACTTACGATCTTGTCCGTAAAAGAACTTCCTGCCTGATAAAACTTAGGTGTAAGGTAAGAGTCCTCACTCTCTTGTACTGTATTTTTTTCCGGCATATAAAACGTTCCTGACGAAAAACTTCCTAACTCTTCTGCCATAACCGTTTTTTTGTTCCATAAACAGAAGCAGACTGCACTTGCTGCTACCATCACAATCAGTTTTTTATACTTCACTATGTACCTCCTTATAAAGACCCCACCGATATGTTTCCTATTAGCAAAAAGCACAAAGCCCGCCCTAGACAGGCTGACCTTGTGCTCTATCACGCATGCCGCGTGTTTCTTTTGCTTCTTGAAGTTTTCTCTGATCGATATCATTCTGATTCAATACATATAATCCTTGAATAATATTGAACATAATCAGTGTACTTAAGATGGAACTACCACCACTACTTACTAATGGAAGGGTTACACCAGTGGAAGGGATGAATTTTGTAACCCCTCCGATTGTTAAGAACACTTGGAATATATACATGATACTAAATCCAAGTGCAATCAGCTTGTAGAATTCCATACGAATTCTCATGGAAATATTAATAAACATAATAAAACAGCTGACACAAATTAATACGATACAGATTGCCACAATTCCACCCATCTCTTCGGATATGGCAGAAAAGATAAAGTCAGATTCTACAACCGGTATACTTGATGGAAGCCCTTTTGTAAGTCCTAAGCCAAACCAGCCGCCTGTACCAATTGCAAATAAGGACTGACAGATCTGGTATCCTTGCGCATCGATAATTGACCAAGGATCTTTCCATGCAATAACACGTACTCGAACGTGATTAAACAGCTTGTAGGCAACTACAGCTGCTGCAGAACCACCTAATGCGCCTGCTATGATATATCTGAAATCGCTTGTTGCAATATAAAGCATAAACAGATATACGATAAAGTAAATCAAGGCGCCACCAAGATCTTTCTCTAATACTAATACAATTACATGAAGTGCCGCCAAACAGGTAACCTTAACGACTGCCTTAAAATCCTTTGCCTTGGTCAGACACGAGGCCACGAATAAGACAAACAGGATTTTGACAAATTCCGATGGCTGCATGGCAAATCCGCCAATGATAATCCAGTTTTTTGCACCATACTGCTCTTTACCAATTACAAATACGAGCATTAGGCAAATCAAGCCTAGAAAACCATAAATCCATCCGAACTCCTTTAGATATTTGATTTTACTGATACAAACAGGAATAATCATACATCCTAAGAGACCGATCGTTACAAAAATCAACTGTTTGATTGCTGTCGAATACTTTAATCTTGTCTGCATGATCAAACCAAACGTAATCAACATAAGCATGTTGTTAAAAACAAGCCTCGACATTCGCTTATATGCCAATTTATACGCAATGATGAAAATTGCAAATATTATGACCTGTATTACGTACAAGGTCGCGCATTTAATCATATCTTCTAGAGTGTCAGAATATTTTCCAACAAAGATACATACAAAACTAAATGCATGGATTGCAAACATCAAAAACAGTTGAAATCGAAATACTCCTGCCTGCGTTTCCTTGTTTCTACGGAATACTGTAAAACAATATAGTGTATATACGACAACTAAAATGCTTATGATATACTTACAGATTCCGATAATAATAGTTTCCATTCTTTCACCTACTCTACCCCACGTTTAAAGTGGCCTTTTGTAAAACTCTTTATTTGAAGATTACTAGACTTATTTTCTAAGAATTCAAGGGCATAAGCATGAATAATCTCCTCTACCGTATTCTCGTCTTCCACAGTAAAATCTAAACGAATATTACGTGGATGAAGCGATAATACTTCTTTTTTATTATTTGCTAATGCAATTGGATCAGCATTATAGATAACATTATAACAATATTTACAATAATTTAATACTATGAAATTCTTATTATAGCGATCTTTGAGTTCGTAAGTGTTTGTCTTATGTGTACACCCAATCGTGTTCTTTACAACACAGTTTGCAGCTGTCATTAATGGAATATGACCGTAAACGATAAAATCACTTTCCTCTTCTGACATACCTTTTAATTCATTAAAGTTCAATTCTACTGGTGTCGTAAAATGATTCAAGCCGCGTTTTTTGTAGAATTCTTGAGCCCATGAGTTCATCGTATACATGCTATAGTCAAGAATGATCTCCATGCCTTTTAACTTTTCATGCTCTACAAAATACAATTCTTCATAGCTTCGAACTAAGAATCCATCCACATATTCTACAAGTGTAGCATCTAGATTAATAAGCTCTTTCTTAAATGCTTCATATGTTTTCTTACGGAACACATGAGGCATTACAAGATAAAATGGTTTTTGTTTCTTTACGACTGTACGGCCGATTTCAAAGCCTTCCGTTAATGAGATTTCGTTCATACGGTAGTAAACAGCAGATACTTCCTTACAACGAAGTGCTGCCTTTAATTGTTTCTGATTTGATACTACGACAACAAGTCCCATTGGTTCCTTGCGTTCTTTCTTATCAGACGTACTTTCTCTTTGTATTTCCTCTATCGTTTCAATTCCTGCTTTTTCTACAACATTAGAACGGCGATAACTTGCTGCTATCTCTTCTTCTAACATGGCAATTGCCTGACGACGTAACTCATTGATATGTCCGACTGGAATAAATAAATCCCCAACTAGTTCAATATGAAGG
The DNA here is from genome assembly GCA_905214875.1 of uncultured bacterium. GTDB lineage: Bacteria > Bacillota > Clostridia > Lachnospirales > Lachnospiraceae > KM106-2. The sequence continues at coordinate 56,724 of CAJMNR010000014.1, forward strand.
TCTTCGAATTCAAATGCCGTTGCATTAGTCTTACGTAATTGCTTTCCAAGCTTTTCTTCACTCGCTGGCTGTTTCTCCGCTTTTAAAGCACTTTCACCAAATGCCGTAACCGAATGGTCGCGTACTGTAAGTGTAAGGCTTAATGGTTCATTTTCTTTTGCATAAAAGAAACCATTCATTTTCACTTTACGATTTACTTTAATATAAGCTTCTGCAATCTGGTTTAATAAGTGCTCGTTCTTTGTACGGAACACTTCATCCCCTTTTTTGAACTTATATCCAAACTTAAAGTTACTTACAATCTTTTCACCTTTTTTAGCAGCATTCTTTAACGTATACTCATATGCCTGTTCCTGGTCTCCCCGAATTTCTAAAAGATCCTGTGCATTAACGTCTTCTAACAGCTTGATTGTTGCCTGATTGCCTTGAATCTTATCCACACGTCCAACTAAGACACCATTGTGGTTTGGACGGTTTGTCGACATCATCTGCTTGCTATTGTGCTGCATATAGTAACCAGTACTAAAGTTTCCTCGATTATAGATGTCCATAATGTTCTTAACATCTTCATCAAACTCTTTCTTATGCGCCTTAAGATATTCTTCATAACCTTTTTTTCCACGCTCATTATATAAATCGACATATTTACGATATAAATGAGCCACATAGGCTGCATATTCCGGACGTTTCATACGACCTTCAATCTTAAAGGAGTCAATTCCAGACTCTACTAACTCAGGAATGATATTTAACGTACACATATCCTTTGGACTTAAAAGATATGGATTCTCCTTGTCAGAAATAACTTTTCCATTCTCTTTTAATTCATACTGCATACGGCAAGTCTGTGCACAACGGCCACGGTTTCCGCTTCGTCCTCCAAGCATGCTGCTCATCAAGCATTGTCCAGAATAGCTATAACATAAAGCTCCATGAACAAAGCTTTCGATTTCGAGGTTTGTCGTACTGCGGATATGTTTGATTTCGTCAAGGTTAAGCTCCCTGCTCGTTACAAGGCGAGTAATTCCGTAGTCCTTGAATAAATCAGCACCTTCTGACATGGTTAATGTCATCTGTGTAGAGGCATGAATCTGCAGATCTGGAAAATGGCTGTGAATAAAGTTCATTACACCGACATCCTGAACAATTACTGCGTCAAGTCCTTCTTCATATGGACGACGTAAATAGTTTAACAGGCTGTCCTCAATTTCCTTATCCTTAAGCAATGTATTAACCGTTAAGAATAACTGCTTTCCATGTAAATGCACATACCTTATTGCTTTAATCAATTCTTCCTCGTCAAAATTATTTGCATATGCTCTTGCTCCAAACATTGCTCCACCTACGTAAACGGCATCACAACCGCCATTGATGGTTGCAACTAATGTCTCATATGATCCTGCGGGAGCAAGTATCTCAATTTGTCTCATAAAATCTCCTATCTCAATAAACAAAGTCTCATCAGCGCTGCTGACATCTTCCTTTGCATTTATACATATCTTAGCTTTCTGCGTTTTAGAAAGCCTTTATTAATGCATAGAGGACTTCTTTCACAAAGAAGTTTTCTATGCATTAATAAAGAGACTGCCAAGGTTCCCCATGCACAGCCTCTTATCTTAAATATTACTGTCTAGTTATATCAAGCTTTGTCTCAAGCTCGGTAATCCTCTTAATTGCTTCGTTGTATTGTTGTTCTAACTCACGATAAGATGTTTGTAATTCTTCTAACTGCGTCTGCTTGCTAATATTCTCATGCTTTAGTTCAAACAAATCATTGTCTGTTTCAGACTGTCTGTCCATCAATTCCTTGATCTTATCATTCGCTTTAAAATAATCATCCGCAATATTGATATCCAGAAGTACATTCTTCATATCAAATTCCAAATTACGGTACCATTCTTCACTCTTTAAGGTGGCTACTTTCCGATTAATATAAGATGCTACCTTTTCTAAATACTCAGCACTTTCTGAACCGCAAATAACATACTTCTTATTATTAATTATGACTTCTACATCTGTTTTTTGACCCATGTACTTCGCCCCTTACCAGAGTTTTATCGTATTACTTGTTATAAATACTAAATACATGGTAATTATACCATAACTTTATCATATGACAAGTCTAAACTTGGCTATACGATCTTATCAAGTCCAAAATGGTCGTATGCAAGATCCGTTACGACTCTACCTCTTGGCGTACGCTCAATTAACCCATTCTGGATCAAATATGGCTCATATACATCTTCAATCGTCGTACTATCTTCCCCGATTGCTGCTGCAATCGTATCTAGGCCGACTGGTCTTCCATTGAACTTCTGGATCATGGTTAACAAGATTTCTCGATCGATGTTATCTAGTCCTAACTTATCCACTTCCAATAAATCCAATGCAAAATCTGCAACTTTTTTCGTTATCACGCCGTCATATTTTACCTGTGCAAAATCTCTGACACGTTTTAACAGACGGTTTGCAAGTCTAGGGGTTCCTCGGGAACGCTTCGCAAGTTCTCTTGCTCCATCCTCTTCAATCTCCACATTCAATACTTTGGCTGATCGGATGATAATGTCCGTAAGTTCTTCTTTTGTATAGAATTCCAAACGGTTTACTACACCAAAACGATCACGAAGCGGTGCGGTAAGCATACCTGCTCTCGTTGTCGCACCAACTAATGTAAACTTTGGAAGGTCCAGACGAATGGATCTTGCAGTCGCTCCCTTACCAATTACGATATCGATTGCATAATCCTCCATTGCCGGATATAGAACTTCCTCCACCTGACGGTTAAGTCTGTGAATCTCATCGACAAACAATAAGTCTCCATCTTGAAGATTATTAAGAATTGCCGCCATCTCTCCTGGCTTTTCAATTGCAGGCCCACTTGTAATCTTGATATTAACATTCATCTCATTGGCAATGATGCTGGCAAGCGTTGTCTTACCAAGTCCTGGCGGTCCATATAAAAGTACGTGGTCTAAAGATTCCTTTCTCGCCTTTGCAGCTTCGATATAAATCTTTAAGTTGTCCTTTACTTTCTTCTGACCGATATAATCCTGTAACAATTGTGGACGTAAATGGTTTTCTATCTTCTGGTCTTCTTCCATAAATTCTGTCGTTATGACACGATTATTCATTATAATTCAAACCTTTCTTACGTTCTTGTCTATATCTTTAGAATAAGCTCATTTTCTTCAAACTTTGTTTTAATACTTCTTCCACGTCAGTAGTGTCCGTAATAAATACCTGTCTTACTGCCTTTAATGCGTCCGTATTGGAGTATCCTAACGCTACAAGAGCTTGTACTGCTTCGTTGCGAATCTCTTTTGGATCATGGATTCCTAATGCTTTCGTCATCTCTGTCTGAACAGGTTCTTTCGCTAATCTGCTTTCAAATGCATCTTCTAATTTTAATTTATCTTTCAGTTCTAAAATAAGCTTGCTTGCAGTCTTAGGTCCAATTCCCGGTGCCTTCGCAATCGCTTTGGCATCATCAGCAAGTACGGCAAAACGTAAATCGTCTGTCGTAAGCGTGGAAAGGATTCCAAGAGCTGCCTTAGGACCGATTCCATTGACTGTGATTAATAGCTTAAATACGTTCAAATCATCTCTCGACGCAAATCCATATAAGTTCATTGCATCTTCACGCACATACAAATAGGTATGTATACGTATTTCTTCACCAACGTTAGGGAGTTCTTCTAATATAGAAGCGGGTACGCGGATCTCATAGCCGATTCCTCCTGCTTCTACTACGATACACTCCTCTGATATATATTCTAATTCACCTTTAATAAATGCTATCATAATAACTCCTTAACTTTTATTATTTAATAATAGAACAATAGTTCGGTCTTGTCAATAAAAACGCCGTATTCTAAGATAGAACAAGTGTATAAAAAAATTTTTTATTTACCGTGTGGCTTTTTTTATTGTTGCAGAGTATTACTAGTGTAACACCATTTATGACAAACTATTTTTGGCACAAGAGGAGGAATCAATGTGTATGATCCAACACAAGATATCAATGCAAAAATCGACTATGTTGTAGACCGCTACAAAAACATGGTATATCGAATTGCAATGAATCAAGTGAAAAACCAAGCAGACGCTGACGACGTCTTTCAGGAAGTATTTTTAAAATACATTACATACGTTGGAAAAGCCGGTTCGAAGGAACCTTTCGCCAGTAAGGAACATGAGAAGGCCTGGCTGATCCGTGTCACACTGAATGTGTGTATTTCCCATTTAAAAAATGCATGGAACAAGAAAGTAATACCACTTACGGAAGATATTCCGATCCGAGATAAGGAAGACCGTGAGCTTTATCAAGTAGTATTAAAACTCCCACAAAAATATCGAACTGTTATTCATTTATTTTATTACGAAGACATGTCAGTTCGTGACATCAGCAACTTGTTAGAAATCAAAGAATCCACGATTCGTGAGCAGTTGACACGAGCGAGACGGCTTCTAAAGAAATATCTGAAAGGAGATTACGATTATGTTTAGAAAACATTATGAAGATGCAAATCACAATTTTACTCCTAGTCCACATCTGATCAATGATACAAAACAGAAAATGTATGAACAAATGCTCGATATTGAATTTTCCGATACTACTTCCCTCTCTGAAGAGAAACAGCCGGAGGAAATCCGCATTCCATCCAAGCTTGATTCCCTTCGTAAACGAAAACTATCCAATCACATTAAACTGGCTTGTTCCTTAGCTTCCTGTACGGCTTTAATCGTGGCTTCTGCAATTACGTGTAATCACTTTTTTCATAAAGATTCTTATGAATCAAATACACATATCGTTGCCACTGGTTCACCTGATGCTACTAGTTCCTCCGATCTTTCCAAATGGTATGGCAATTATTCTGGAGCAGGCGACAGCTCCTTGCTTTCTATTTCGAAATCGGACGACCATAGCTTTCATTTCGCACTTGACGTAAAAGATGGCGATACAAAGATAAATTTTAAAGGAGTTGCCGTTATGACAAGTTCTTCTGTAGCCACTTTTAGCGATGATTCAGGCACAACCATTGAATTTTCTTTTAAAGATGGATTCATTCATGTTGAGAGGAACCCTTCTGATCAACTGAGTGATAAGGTTAGTGAGATTGGGGATTTTATAAATATAGATGGCGACATTGATTTATCGACAACAGAATACTTCTCAAAGCCAAGAAAGTTTGCCAGTGGTAAAACATATAAAATCGATATCAACAATGATGGCAAGGCAGATACTATCAAGTACGAACATGGTATTTTAACCATCAATGACTATAAAAATGACTTTGCAGCCAATAGCTCTGAAGGCCTTGACGATACTTGTTTTTACTTGGTTGATATCGATAATTCCGATAATGTAACCGACCTGCTTATTTACGACCAAGGTCCAAGCAATGATCCAACCCTTACTAGTATTTACTATTTAAATGATCGAGAGGTTAAAACATCCGGACTTTCCTGTGATATTGACAATCTCACATTTAATACTAAAGGTACCATCAACGGGATGATTCGTTTATCCGTATTACAAACATGGTATGGATATGCTAGTTGGAGTTATTCCAAGGGTACGATCTGGTTAAATGAACAGTCGATGTATTTTCCAGTTGAGCAAAGTCTTTACAATCCCGATGCTTCTTCTGTCAAGCTAACGAAACCGATTACGCTTTATGAATCAGCGGATCAAAAAAGTAACCGTGTTGTAATGAAGCCACAAACGGTAAGCTTTTCACAGACAGACAACAAGCATTGGGTTAAGGTTGAAGGGATTTCTGATGGTACAAGTGGATGGCTCTATGTCACTGACTTTGACCTCATACCGCCAACCAATGAGGAAGCCACCGAGTATTTTGATAACTTATGGATGGCTGATTAATTGTTCCTTGTAAATCATGTATACTCTTTCTGCAAATTGATTATACACTTTGGCTGTCGCACTTTAAGGATTAAGATTTTTTTAAGAAAAATCACTACAATTCCCGATGCGCCAGCCATTTCCCAAGAATAGAAAAGCCCTCTCTCTTTTTCTTTATTCATTCTTTGAATTATCAAACAATAAAACGTCTCCTAATGTTCCATCTTCATACTCTGCGTCTGGGCAATTCTTAATTACTTCGTAGTTTCCATTTGTATAGTTACTTACAACTTTATCCCAAAAGTACACCGATGCGATATTCTTTGGATGTCTTGCTAGCTGCCATTTGCCATGATGGTTGTCAAAAGCTAATACTGCTGCCTTGCTTCCCACCCCATATCTACGATATTTATACATAACAAAGAATTCTGAAATCACGAAATCCGTTGGTTTGTCTGACACCTCTGGATAATCATTTACCATGACGAATCCTGCAAGTTGGTCATCCACCTTGATAAAATAAGGGAATCGTTTTTCCTCTGTCCAATAACAATCCAGATAATCGTATCCATATAGACCAAGCTTGTTCACGTCACGCTGATTCCACTGAGAAAATTCATATTCATATTTTTCCATCAGATTCTTAAGAATTTCTTTTTCATCTACCCTTACTTCTTCTAATTTAATCTCCATGTTCTTCCCCTGTCTTATTCTTTATTCTAAGAGCATTTCCTAGGCAAAGGCCTAAAGCAATTCCTATGGCCAGCTGATGAAACGCGATTCCAAAACCCACGCCAAAACATAGGCCAATCCCTATATACTCCCATTCTTTTTTTCGTTTTTGTTCTTTCTTTTCCATTGTCATATATCCTCACTAATTTATGTCAATTTTTAGTCTACCTGCTAGCATCGTACACACTACGTAATGTGATTCCTTTTGGGATTCCACTTACAACAGTCACTTCTTTTGTTCCTGCATTCATATCAAAATAATTGTCATCAAAGACTAGGTCCGTTTCATCAGAATCGATCTCGACACCCTTTGCAAAGGCCTCACTTGTCACAATAATCTTATTTCCCAATATTTCATAGGATAAGTTCGGATCTACAAATTCAAAATGTTTTGGTGGGGCAAATAACGCCGTCCCTTCACTTACAATTTCTCCATCGACTAAGAAGGAATAGCTAATATAATGGCTAAATGCATCATACTCACTAAAGTCTAACTTATTAAGCCAGATGCTTGATAATGCTGGTACAGTGACTTTCTTATTGCCACTCTTAACGATACTGGCGTCTGCTTTGCGAAGTGCCCACATCACGACTCCTTTTACGTCCTCTCTTGTCTCATTTGCTACATTCAATGTAGCTGACAGCTCAATCGGTTTTGGTTCTTCAATGCAGGACGAACGCTCGCTTACTTCCCCACGTTCCTCGCAGGAAATCATCACAGGAGAGAAGAATCGTTTTTCACCATAATGAAGCGCCTTCGGTCTTCCATAATAATCAATACTGGACCAAGAGGCTGTTGGCCAGATGTCATTTAGCTGCCATACAACAGTACCCATGCATCTGCCACGATTACGTCTCCAATGTTCCACTCCATAACGAATCGCATCCATTTGCAGTATCTGCGAGATATAGATTAGATTCTCGAATGTCGATGGATATAAATACATCTGTGACACATATTTCATAATCTTCCCATTTGCCATGGCGTTTCTTTGGTGACATTCCATGACGCGGGAAAAGATATTGCGGTCTTCTGGCTTAGTAAAACTTTTTACTGTCTTGATCGACGGAAACGATTGAAAACCAAATTCTGATACGTAACGGAAATAATACTTCCGATATTCAGTAATTGGCTTTTCCCCATGCCAAACATCCCAGTAATGGGTATCTCCACGGTTCTCATCCCATGGCTCATCATAATTTCCACCTGACGATGGGCTTGATGGCCAGTAAAAGGTATTCGGATCTAATTTTTCTACAAGTTTCGGTATGATATATTCAAATATCTTTATATAATCGTAATATTGCTTTTGACTAGGCTTCCAAACCTTGTCATACATTTGCGTTTCCATCTCATTGTTTCCGCTATATAGTCCTAGGCAAGCGTGATGGCGGATGCGTTTTACATTGTCTATAATCTCCTCTTTGATATTCTCTTCAAACTCATCCGTAAGCTCATAACTTGAGCAGGCGAACATAAAGTCCTGCCATACCAAAAGTCCAAGTTCATCACAGATATCATAAAAATAATCGTCTGGGTAATAACCGCCGCCCCATACACGAATACAGTTGTGATTTGCCTCCTTTGCCTTCGTTAAAAGCATAAGCGTACGCAATCTGTTGGTCCTTCCAAGCAGGTTATCTTCTGGAATATAATCTGCTCCCATGGCAAAGATACAGACTCCATTTACTTCGTGACAGAAGCTTTTCCCCCATTCATCCTTTTCCTGACGGACAGTGATCGTACGAAGACCGATTCGCTTCGTCACGCTGTCAATCTCCATGCCATCAACTTGTACAAGCTTCGCACATACTTCATATAACGGCTGCTCTCCATATCCATTTGGCCACCACAGTTTTGGATTAGTAATCACGATATCTTCTTCATTTTTACTTGTAAATGTCTCACCAGAGTCGCTCGTAACCGTGATAATCAGATCGAAGTCATCCATATGCCCTCTTTTTTTCCGAAGCGTCGTTACACTGGCTTCAAACGAAAGGCGTACCTCATTTTCTTCATGACTCTGCTTCACTACGAGTTCTTCAATTTTTGCAATCTTATTAGAAACTAATTCTACTCCACGAAAGATTCCGGCATCTGGAAGCCTTGGCCCCCAGTCCCAGCCAAACATGCAATGCGCCTTTCGTAAATGAGGATATCCTTCCATGCATTCTGCTGCTCCACCAGTATAACATTTTTCATTTTCACTCTTTATGTATTTATTGGGTGAGTAAATCATGATACGAATATCATTTTCCCCAATCTTTATGATCTTTGAAACATCGAACTCCCATTCCCGATGCATGTTGTTTACAAAACCAAGATGCGTCTCATTTACATAAATATCGGCAAGCGTATCGATTCCATAAAACTTTAGTAAAAGCTCATCACCCAAAACAAAATCCTTTGTTACTTCAAAATGCTTTCTGTATTCGAAATCATTTTCCATAAGCCGCGTTGCCTTTTGCTCATTCATTCTATAAAAAGGATCTGGCATAAGCGCCTGTTCTAATAACGTAGTATACACAGTTCCTGGCACTTTTGCTTCAATAAAATCTTCTTTGATTCCAAATACATTTTCCCCTATAATACGTAAATTCCACTTGCCACTCAATGATTGTACTTTCTTAAGCATATAAAAAATCCCTCCCCTTGAGACAAAAATGAGCATGCAACCAATTACTTTGCAAGCCCATACTCTTGTTGTCATTACATTAGCGTTGAGAACAAACTAATGACATTCTGATATATTTTTAGCATAAGCGGACGATTCGCCCATTCCTCATACGTAAACTCGTGACATTGTTCCATTGTCGCAAGTAGATCTTTTCGGATTTCAGAAATTACCTCTCTGTTTGACATCCAAACTCCATTTTCATAATGCAGATAAAAACTACGATAATCCATATTGATTGTTCCGACGATTCCTGAACTTTCATTGATGATTGTCTTCGCATGGATAAATCCAGGTGTATATTCATAAATACGTACACCACCTCTTAACAGCGGACCATAGTTAAAGTTTGTAAGACACTTCACATTCTTCTTATCCGGAATGGCAGGCGTTATGATTCTAACATCGATTCCACTCTTTGCTGCAAGGATCAATGCTTCCCGCATATCATCTTCGATAATCAAGTATGGTGTCGTAATGTAGAGATATTCGGTTGCATAATGAATCATCTGCATATATATATTTTCAATTGGATTATTCGGATTATTCGCAGGCCCATCCGAAATTACCTGGCAATACACTTGATTCTTTTCAAATTCCATTGTCGGCTTATAAGGCGTGTAGTCCATAAGCGGACCTGTAGAACATGTTTCCCACATCTGTAAAAATGTGACCGTAAGTCCCCAGACTGCATCGCCTACGACTTTAATCCCATTATCTTTCCATACACCAAAACGAGTGACAAGGTTGGCATATTCATCTGCTATATTGAACCCACCGGTATACCCAATATTGCCGTCAATGACTACGATCTTCTGATGGGAACGGTAATTCATATATAACTTGTTCGTATATTTATGAACCGGGTTAAAGATGCGAACTTCAAAACCTTCTTCTTTCAAGTGTTTTTCAAATTCTTTATCGGTACGAAACATAGCACCAAAGTCATCATACATAAACATGACTTTTACCCCTGCCTTGATTCGGTCGACTAAGATTGAATGTAGATGATCCCAAATGGCTCCTTCTGCTACGATAAAAAAGTCAATCATAATAAAGCTTTTCGCATTTTCAAGTTCAACAAACATATCGTTGAATGCGTCCTCTCCCATTGGGAAATACGTCACTTTATTATTTTTATAAAGAGGGAAGCCTTCTTCCCTCATATAGTTTACCATACGATATTTCGTTGGATATTCCATCTTGTATTGCTTTAATACTTCTTCATCCTGTACAGCAAATGTAAATCCATGTTCAATTTTTTCTAACAATCGCTTGTCGATCTTACTTTTTGAATTTGCTTTTCCCCAAAGTGCATACATGATATGACCGGAAATCGGTAACAGTAAGGCGATATACACCCATGCCATTTTAAATGACATGCTCCTTTGGTCATTCACCATGCTGAATATAATGCAGACACTTAATATAATTAGTGCCAGATATAAATAAATCGTATACTGGCTAAATAAAAACGGTAAAGAAATGATAAAAGCAAATTGAAATAATACAAGCAAACCGACAACAAATGCACGCAAAAAGCCACTAAAATGACTTTGAACACGACCTTTTACATGTGCTCTGATTGGATTAATAAACTTACTTGTGTTCTTCATCATTACCCCTTCTCCAAATTAACCCTTCTTTACATTTTTCGAATTAAAACGTTCCTTAAGTTCTTGCAAGTAAAAGCGTCCTTTTTTAAATTTCAGATTAGGGAACGCTTTGATTAAACGTTTATGTACCACATTGTTTCTATACGAATCAAGTTTGTACTTTGTTGCAAACTGATGGAATCGTTTCTCAACATCTTCTCTAAACTTCGTAACTCTCCTTTCAACTTCTTCCGGTTGCGCTTCCGTCGCAATCGAAGCTCTAAACCTTGTCGTAAGAAGGTTGATCATACCTTCTCGTTTCTGCCCCAACTTTGAAATGGTTGCAGTAAATAACGTATCTTTTAAATCACTTGATTTTTCAATTAGCTTTGTATTCAGTAAATAAGTAAACAGTTCTTCCCGTAACATATTTAAACGGTGAACGCTTTGTGATAATTGCAATGTGTAAACAACAGTAACGCTTAGATCCGCAACTGACGTACAGATCAGAATGAGACAAATGAGTTCTGCTGCCTGTCTTGGAAACGAATAAATGATACTGCTGACGATTGGTCCAAGTACATTAATATCCACGACGGAAAGTCCCCCCCAAAATAATGAGGACTTCAAACTGATTCTTCCCTGAATATTAAATTTATAGTCACTATAATCCCACCATTTCGCATGAAATATGGTTTCCATAATGACTGCAGTCAAATATTCCAACACCGTTGCAAGCAACATTCCAAGAAAGAATACTGCTACCTGGTTTGTAGAATATTTAAAAAGCATGATATATACTAAAGTACCACCAATGCCATAAATCGGTATAATGGGACCATTTAAAAATCCACGATTTACAAATGTCTTACGTTTAAAACTACAAAAACATGTCTCCCAAATCCATCCTGCAAAACTGTAAATAAAAAAGCTACAAGCAATAAAAAAGAAATCGAAATCTAATACTTTAATATTCCACATATTATTTCCTCTGTTTCTATTCTTTTCTTATTTAGTATACCATAAACAAAGAAAATTGCCATTTCTAAATTGCTATTTTAACCCTATTGTGATATTATTTGTTCAATCTAACGCACTGAGAGGTTGAAAAATGGAACTTTTTTCACAAAATTTACAATTAAATATTCCATATCCAATGGAGCAGCTTTTGTATAGTCAAAAAACTTACAAAAAAGAGGACTTTCTTTTTTTTGATATCGAGACTACTGGTCTCTCGGCTGATATCTCTAGTCTGTACTTGATTGGCTGCCTTTATTATAAAAATGGCGAATTTTATATGAAGCAATGGTTTGCCGACTCCTATGATTGCGAAAAAGAGATGATTGACGCTTTTTTTGAAGAAGTAAGGGAGCACAAAGTCCTTCTTCATTACAACGGTAATGGCTTCGATATCCCTTATCTTGAAAAAAAGATTGCCGCCCTCGGTCTTGACTATTCCTTCGACTTAATCGACAGCATCGATTTATATAAAGCAATCCGCCCTTACAAAAAAATCCTAAAGCTTCCAAACCTAAAGCAAAAAACTATGGAAGAATACCTTCTGTTGCACCGTGAAGACGAATACAGCGGCAAAGAGCTAATTAACGTCTACGGCGACTATATGAAGAAACATTTTAAAAGGGAAGATAATAAGAAAGAACTCTCTCTGCTCCTTCTTCATAATGCGGAAGACCTTAAGGGCATGGTAGCTCTTTTAAAACTCTGCTATTATATCGATCTGTTTAAGAAGAAGCATGAAATCGTTGACCTTTCTCTAGATGAGAACATCCTATCAGCAACGCTTTCCATTGGCTATGAGCTTGACCATACGATCAAATACAATACCGAAGGACTATCCATTGAAACCGACGGTAATTTACTTTATCTACACCTTTTAGTTTTCAAAGGTGAATTAAAATATTTTTATCCAAACTACAAGGACTACTACTATCTTCCTGCTGAAGATATGGCCGTGCATAAAAGCGTTGCCGAATATGTCGATAAGGCATTTCGCGAAAAAGCCAAAAAAGCAAACTGCTATAGCAAGAAGACCGGCGTCTTCCTTCCAATCGACGATGCTCTTGCAAAGGAAACGAACATCTCCGTATTTCGTAATGATATCCATGACAAACAAGGCTTTATGGAAATCACGCCCGACTGGCTTCGTAATACCGAAACGATTGCGGATTACATCCATGCCTTATTATGCAATTTATAAAAAAATTGTGTACCTAAATCTAAACAAAAAGCCGTTTCTGTTATTTATTTTTCACAGCAGAAACGGCTTTTTATAATCATTTAATTTATTGATATACTCTCTGGTCCATATTAAAACTCAGTTTCCATGTATCCTCTGTTTTCTTCCATGTAGAGGTGACATGAAACATGCCTTCTAAATCACTGTTGTCTTTATCATTTACCTTTGTTTCTAAAAGGTAATGCACTTGTATCATTTCCTCTGTCTGTGCTACTACTTCAAATGAATAAAACGTATAGCTTGCAAGGTCAAAGTTAGCAATCTTCTCTGCGTACTCACTGCCCAAACAACGATATCCGCCGCAAACCATGACTGCATCCTCATTTACAAGAGCAAGAAACATATCTTTATCCCTTATTTTTACTGCCTCCCACATGGAAACTTCATATTGGTTGATTAACACTTCCTGCTTGATTTTCTCTATATATGCGTGCATCCTTTGTGTTCTATGCTTACTGCACTGCTCCGATTTCACAAAATGAAGCAGCTCTTCTTTGGAAATCCATTTATAAGAAATCGTCTCTCCCTTTTGCAAACATATGCTGTCCTTCTTACAGCCGGTAATACAAAGATATCCGCAGTAAATTGTATTATTATTTTGGTATGTATAAATAGGTTCTAATTTTGTCGTAATAATTCCTGTTTCTTCTTTTAATTCACGAACCGCCGCCTCGTATGCATTTTCACCGACCAATGCACTTCCTCCCGCACTCACTTCAAACATTCCCGGCAAATTAGGTTTTTGATAGTCTCTTTGCATAAGCAAAAAGCTTCCATCTACATGCCTGACAATCACTTCGCTTACTAAATGAAACATTCCTTTCGGTATCTTTTGTCCACGCACTAATTTCGTATTAGTAAGCGTTCCATCCTCTAGATATGCATCCCATAATTCCAATAAAAACCCCCCTCTACAAAAACCCCCGTTTCCTTCTTTTATAATTTTATCTTACTTACCCTATTTGTTCAACAGTGCTATCAATGAAGCGACTTATTCTTTGGATATTTAAGAAATTGCAACACAATTAAATTTATAAAAAAAAGTTTCAAACTGACGAATAGTTTCTTTTCTTCTGTGACATACTATTTGTGTAAAGCCATTATGAATGTAGGAGGTAACAACGATGAACAGTCCAAGTAACCAAAACATTCAATCTTCGGAGGCTAAAGAAGGCTGCGCAGCTGGAGATAGTCCAATCGACAGATAAGGCTTATAGGACATAAACCTCCTATAAGCCGCAAAAGGTTTTATGTGAAAGGAACTACTTATAGACATAGGAATATGTAGATAAGCAGTTCCTTCTTTTTAATTTCAAACAACATAATAAAAAGATTACCTAACCCCTCTTGTGTCACAAATAAAAAAATCCCCCGTACTCTAACTTACGAGAGACTTACATAAACTACTGTGTGCCACAAATAATAAAACACCGCCACACGTTCAGGAAAATGTCTCTTAACCTGCAGCTAGCAGGCAGCAAAAAACTTTATCCGAACGTCTAGGCGCCTGCGTCCACAACCTAAAAGACATTTTCCGTCCGTGTGTCATCGTGTGTCACCTAATACTGAGGTCGCTTACACCCACCGTCAGCGAATGTGTATTCAGCTGTCTGAAATGGACTTGTAATCTCATCTTCATAATACCAAGGATCTTCGCTATGCCTTGGATTTACAATAACGTGAAACTCCTGTGCCGGCATATACCCCTGAGCAAGCAGAACAGCCTTTTTGCCCTGCTCGTCCGTACAAACGTCTACCACCATAACAACATGCCCTGGGCTACCTGACGTAATAAATACATCCCCGATTTGCACCTGTTTGATATCAACATCCTTGCATTCCTTCTCAAGAGAAATTGTACTGGCATATGTAAAAACAACATTAAGATATTTTTCAAAGCTCTCATAAGAAGTATCCGATCCCGTCGATTTTGCCCAACAAGCCTTATCATTATTTAAAGTAACACGATATCCTTCGGACCATTTCTTATAGGAACATTCAAACCCATCTACAAAATGAAACTTCATACGATCATATTGTTTCGTCTCGTAGAAATATTCCGCATACATACGAATTACAGAATCCGCACACTGCTGTAAGTCACGATCCCCAAGATTCATAGAAAAGACTGCTGCCGCCGAAGACTGATTCCCCTTTTCACTACCATTATAAAGGTGGACCTTAGCCTTATCTTTCTGCATAGAATACCCGCGTACAAACGCCCCAAAAGTGCCCTCCTTATACTTATCCTTCATATAACCTTCAGGAGCATCAAAACGCTCACCTAACGTCATCCCAGATGCTTGTATAATTTGTTTTTCTTCCTTCTCAACCACTTTTTCTTCCATCTTCTGCGTCACAGCAGGTTTCTGCGTCGCTTGCACCTCTTCCTTAGATTTAGAAGAGTGACACCCCACTAATCCCATCACACTAATCCATATAAGACCACAACTTATAACTCGTTTAAGATTTCTTCTCATACACTCTCCTACCACCTTATGTCTTCTAGACACTCTCTATGTAACATAGTCACTATTATATTATAAATACCCACTAAATACCATAAAAACCCACCATTTCTCACCCACAAAAAACGTACTCAAACGAACGAGAAACTTTCATAATCTACCGTGTGTCACAAATAATAAAACACTTCCACACGCCCCGGAAAATGTCCCTTAACCTACAGCTAGCAGGCAGCCAAGTGAGGATACAGTTTTTTGCGTCGACCGGCCGAGGCCTGATTCGGTTCTTATGACCCCTAACTTTTCACCACATCCCACAAGCCGAATCACAGCCGAGGGAAAGGCAGCAAAAAACTTTATCCGAACGTCTAGGCGCCTGCGTCCACAACCTAAAAGACATTTTCCGTCCGTGTGTCACACACAACAAAAAAGGCCCCGTACCAAAACAGTACGAAGCCCATATAAAAAGTCTACCGTGTATCACTAAAAACGTAACTCTTCAAGAACCTCTTTGATCAGAACACGTTCGTCCATATCGTGTTTCACACCCTCAATTTCTTGGTACGTTTCATGGCCCTTACCAGCAAGAACGATGATATCGCCCTTCTTGGCATGCTCGATACTATATTTAATTGCTTCCTTACGATTTTCAATGGCAATAAATTCACCATCGGCCTTTTTCACTCCAGTGATAATATCCTCCATGATTGCCTTAGGCTCCTCAAATCTAGGATTATCACTAGTAACGATAGTAAGATCCGATAACTTAGAAGAAATCTCACCCATTTCAAAACGTCTAGAACGAGCACGATTACCACCACAACCAAAAACAGTAACGATACGGCCCGGATCATACTCACGAATCGTTGTAAGTAAGCTCTCAAGACTCATCGCATTGTGCGCATAGTCAATCATTAACGTAAAATCTTTGCTAACAGGGATAAGTTCAACACGACCCTTAACCTGAACGTTCTTTAA
>CAJMNR010000015.1 GCA_905214875.1 uncultured bacterium
GTTATCTTTCTTTTCTTTGTTTTCCGGTTCGTCGATTTCTTCTTTTGCTTTGTTATAGATAATACATTTTTATCTCCTTATTTTCAAAATCCATTAGATTTAGGAGCCGATATTGTCGTACATAGCGGAACGAAGTATTTGGGAGGTCATAACGATACGATTGCAGGATTTTTAGTAACTTCTTCAAAAGAGATTGCAGAAAAGCTGCGATTCAATGTAAAGACTATTGGGGCAAACCTTGCACCATTTGATAGCTGGTTACTCCTTCGTGGGATTAAGACGTTATCCATTCGTATGGAACAGATTCAAAAGAATGCTTTTGTTGTTGCAAACTGGCTGTTAAAGCAGAAAAAGGTGAAGAAAGTATATTATCCGGGATTAAAGTCAGATCCTGGTTATGAAGTCTGTAAGAGCCAGGCGAGAGGATTTGGTGGGATGATTTCCTTTGAGGTAGAATCGAAGGAATTGGCCTTAAAGATATTAAAGGATGTAAGATTGATTCATTTTGCAGAAAGTCTTGGTGGAGTGGAGACACTGATTACTTATCCAATTACACAGACCCATGCAGATGTGCCAAAAGAAATCCTTGCTTTAAATGGAATTACGGATTGTGTACTTCGCTTCTCCATTGGAATCGAGGATAGCGACGACTTAATCAAGGAATTGGAGCGTGTGTTTTATGAAGAATCAACAGTATGAATTTGATACGGTCATTGATCGGCGAAATACCAATTGTCTAAAGTATGATTTTGCACAGAGAAGGGGAAGACCAAAAGACGTACTCCCTATGTGGGTGGCGGATATGGATTTTTTAGTAGATCCTCATATTACGGAAGCCATTCATAAACGTACCGAGCATGGAATCTTTGGATACAGTGAAGTAAAGGAGTCATATTTTGAACCGTTACAGGCCTGGATGAAGAAGAAGCATGGATGGGAAGTACAGAGAGAATGGTTAGTTAAGACTCCGGGAGTTGTCTATGCACTTGCGATGGCAGTGCAGGCATTTACAAATCCAGGGGATGGAGTGATGGTTCAACAGCCAGTATATTATCCATTTAGCGAAGTAATTACAGATAATAATCGGGTCGTCGTAGATAATACGCTTGTCTTAGAAGATGGTCGCTATCACATGGACAGTAAGAGATTTGAACAACAATTGGTAGAACACAAGGTAAAGCTTTTCTTCTTATGTAATCCGCATAACCCGGTTGGTAGGGTGTGGACGAAGGAAGAACTAATTGCCATTGGTGATCTTTGTGTCAAACATGATGTGATCGTAGTCAGTGATGAAATCCATCAAGACTTTGTGTTTGAAGGAACGCATCATGTGTTCGCCAATCTTAAAGAAGAATTTTTAGATAGAACGATTACTTGTACGTCTCCTAGTAAGACGTTTAACCTTGCTGGATTACAGGTGTCTAATATCTTTATTGCGAACAGGAAACTTCGTCATCGGTTTCGAAAACAAATTGCCGCTTCTGGTTATAGTCAGCTAAATACGCTTGGGCTAACTGCTTGTGAGGCAGCTTACCGTTATGGGGAAGAGTGGCATAGCGAATTGATGGAGTATTTAAAAGGGAACTTACGCTATCTTGAGAAATTTTTGAAAGAAGAGCTTCCTGAAATCAAGAGTATTAAGCTAGAGGGCACCTATCTTGTATGGCTTGACTTTCGAGGGCTTTCCTTAACGGAAAAAGAGCGAGAAGAACTGCTTCTTTACAAGGCAGGAATTTGGTTGGACAGTGGTCATATCTTTGGCGAGGCTGGAGATGGCTTTGAACGAATCAACATTGCTTGTCCTAGAGAAACACTAAAAGAGGCGTTAACGAGGTTGAAAAGGGCAATTAATACAAAGTATAAGCAGTAGGAAAGGAGAGAGCTATGAGCAATACATATGAACAATTACAACATTCTCATCCATGCTTTGGAGGACAAAAGAATAATGTGGGGAGGATTCACCTTCCCGTAAGTCCTGGATGTAATATCGCTTGTCGGTTCTGTGATCGGACGATTAATGACAATGAGGAGCGGCCAGGAGTTACGTCGAAGGTAATTACACCTACAGAGGCAGTCGAGGTCTTAGGTAAGGCACTTGCCATTTGCCCAGAAATCACAGTAGCTGGAATTGCAGGTCCTGGTGATACATTAGCAACAAATTATGCATTAGAGACCTTTCGACTA
Organism: uncultured bacterium; assembly: GCA_905214875.1. GTDB lineage: Bacteria > Bacillota > Clostridia > Lachnospirales > Lachnospiraceae > KM106-2. Next base: position 2,185 of record CAJMNR010000015.1, read on the forward strand.
ATAAAAAAAGCATATCCTAACTTAATTAAATGTATGAGTACCAATGGGCTTCTACTTTATGAAAAGGCAGAGGAAATCATTGAGGTAGGGATTGATTCTCTTACAGTAACGGTCAACGCAGTTGATCCTGTAATCGAGGCGAAGCTTAATGAGGGCATTCGTTATCATGGCAAGTATTACTCTGGTGTGGAAGGAGCAAAAATCTTAATTGAGAATCAGATTAAGGGAATTCGAAAGGTCGCAGGCCATGGCACTGTAATTAAGGTCAATACCGTTCTTGTACCGAATATCAACGGACACCATATTGAAACAGTAGCAAAGACCGTGAAAGAAGCGGGAGCATCTATTTATAATATCATTCCTCTTATTCCACAAGCAGGTTTAAAGGAGGAAAAGGCGCCTGTTTGTGCCGAGATTGATGCCGCAAGAACCGTAGCTGGAAAATATATTGATGTATTTCGTCATTGCCAACATTGTCGTGCTGATGCAGTAGGAGTTCCAGGAAAATCAGAATATGGGGATCAGATTTATCAAAGGAGAATTGGTGTCAAAGAAACATTTTCTCATGGATAAATAAGAAAAAGGAGAGATTATATGTGGTATCGCGTAGCAGTTGCATCTACTGATGGACTTGTGGTAAATGAACATTTTGGAAGAGCAACTTCCTTTTATATTATCGAAGTAAAAGAGGATGATTTGGAATTTTCCTGTATAGAAAGAAGAACGGTAACAAGAGTATGCGAGGGTGGAGACCACGAGGAGGAAGCATTAGAAAAAGCAATTGAAAGACTGAAGGATTGCCAATATGTCGTGGTTAGCAAAATCGGTTATCGTGCACAAGAAGCTTTAGCTATGGCAGGAATCGAAGCATATGAGATTCCTGGACTGATCAAACAGTCCATAAAAAAATTAGTAGCGTATATCGAGGTGCAACAATTACTAACAAAAGAAAGGTAGTGATTCTTGTTGGAAAAAAAGTATTCGGGAGTAAGAGAAAGCAAGCCAAATCGATACAATGACTTACTGTCATCCGCAACAAAGCTTGAAGAAACGTTTCGAAATGGCTGTCTTAAGCGTGCAGACCGAAGTTTTTCCCAAGGACTGCAATGCCAGCAAATCAACAGCATGGCGGCGCTTATGTCATTGGAAGATGCCGTGTTTATTGCACATTCCCCGCAAGGATGTGTCGGATGTACTTCTCTTGCCGTTGACCAATATCGTGTCGGTCAGGCACATAGAGGAGTCAAACATATTAAGAATCCAAGAATCATCGTTACGAACTTGGATCAAAAGAGTGTCATCTTTGGTGGGGAAAATAAGTTAAAAAAGGCAGTGGAAGAAGCGGTAACGCGCTACCATCCAAAGCTGATTTTCGTATTTGCCTCCTGTGCCTCTGGAATTATTGGAGATGATATTGATGCAATCGTAAGAGAGCTACAAGAAGAGTATGAAGCACTGATCATTCCAATTCACTGTGAAGGATTTAAATCAAAAATCTGTGCATCCGGATTTGATGCAGCATTTATTGCAATTAATTCGTACATATTAAAGGGAAAGAAATTAGAAACAGAAAAAGGGTTAGTAAATCTATTTGCCCCAGTATCCATTAGCTATGCTGACCAGTTAGAGATGGAGCGGATGCTGTCCTTACTTGGAATAAAGGTAAATTATATCCCATTTTATAGTTCCCTTGAGAAAATAAAAGAGATTCCAAAAGCGGAAGCCTCCACATCGATCTGTAAGGTATTTGCGGATGAATTTATGAAGACGTTGGAGCAAGAGTATCAAATTCCATATTCTCACACGGTAATGCCTATTGGCTTACGCAATACGGACCGTTGGTTTTTAGGAATTGCTAAGGTAGTCGGGAAAGAGGAAGAAGCAAAAAAAATAATTGCAAAAGAGCATGAAAGGATTCTTCCATTAGTGGAAAAAATCAAGGAACGATTACAGCATAAACGGGTATTTATCTGTGGTGGAACAGGGCGTTCGTTTGCGGCAGCAGCATTAATCGATGATTTTGGAATGGAGTTAGTTGGACTTGAAACACCGACGTATGATGAGGATGCACAAACGGATATTGAGTATTTAAATGGCATTCACAAAGACTTTGTCGTAGATATCGCCAATATGCAGCCATTTGAACAAGTCAATTTGGTTAAGAGAATAAAGCCGGATGTATTTATCGGTGTGCCTGAATGGGCAGCTAAGCTTGGAATTCCAACGACCCATGTATTAGATATGAAACGTCCGACTATGGGATATGATGGTTTGATCTATCTTGGCAACAAGATTGCAGATCAACTAGAGAATCCTGGATTTAATAAGAAATTAGCTGCTCATGTGAAGCTACCTTATAAAGACAGCTGGTACGAGAAAGATGCTTTTACCTATATCGTAGGAGGTGAGAATAATGTCTAACTTAGTAGAAAATCCAAGAGGCGGTTGTGTTCTTGCTGGAATCAATTCGGTATTAGGTGCCATTGATCATGTCTGTCCAATCTATCATTCTGGACCAGGATGCTGTATGCAGACGACGGCAGCAGACCAAGGGCAGTCAGGAAATAAATCTTCCTGTTTTGTAAGCGGTGTATCCATCCCTTCTAGCAATATGTTAGAACGGGAAGTCGTATTTGGCGGGATCAATAAGCTAAAGACAACCGTGCAAGGCGCCATCGACATCATCGATGCAGATGCCTATTTTATCTTAACGGGCTGTACGGCAGGCATTATAGGTGATGATATCGTAAGTGTCGCAGAGGAGTTTCAGAATAAAGGGCATCCTGTGTATGCCATTGACACTCCTGGATTTGCAGGCGATAGCAATCTTGGATATGAAACGGTTTGGAACACGTTTCTTGACCAAGTGATTGAAGCACCAAGAAAGAAAGACGAAAAACTTGTAAACCTCTTTGGAATCGTACCATATAAGGATCCGTTCTGGAGTGGAAATTTAGAGGAGATTGCAAGAATTCTAAAGAAATTAGGATTGCGGGTGAATACATTCTTTACCGAGCATCAAGGAATCGAGAATATTCGCCATTCGTCTGAAGCAGCACTTAATATCATTGTAAACCCATGGCTGTTTCAAGGGCCGGCCAAGAAATATGAAGAAAAGTTTGGCGTACCGTCATTACGCTATCCCGGCCTTCCAATCGGCGCAACCGATACAACAGAGTTTGTAAGACAGGTAAGTGATGCACTCAATCTTGAGAAAACAAAAGTAGATGCAGTGATCAAAGAGGAAGAGGACTATGTGTATAGTTATCTGGCACAGTCCATTGGAGCACTTAGCTGGAAACGATTTGCCGTTGTTGCAGATGCGAACACAGCAGTAGGAATGACAAGGTATTTGGCAAATGATTATAGCTTTACGCCAATCCTAACAATTATATCAGAACCAATCTTTCGTAAAGAAGATAAAGAAAGAATTACAAAAAAGCTAACAGAGTTAGAGTATGCAAGGGCACCGAAAGTTGTATTTACGGCAGATCAGTATGAAATAAACGAACAACTGTTAAAGGAAGAAGACATCACATTGATTGTTGGAAGTAGCAATGAAAGGGAAGTAGCCTCACAAAAAGGTATCCAATGTGTGGCAGCAGCATTTCCAATTAAAGACCGTCTGATCTTTAACCGTGCCTATGCAGGATATCGAGGAAGTCTCACGGTAACAGAAGATTTATATGACAATCTATAACTAAAAAGAGAAAATGGAGGATCAATTATGGGTGAATTAAGACAAATCGCCATCTATGGAAAAGGTGGCATCGGAAAATCCACAACGACTCAAAATCTTACAGCAGGGCTTGTGGAAGCAGGAAAAAAGGTAATGGTAGTCGGATGTGATCCGAAAGCAGATTCTACAAGACTTTTACTTGGAGGACTTGCACAAAAAACTGTTCTTGATACGCTTCGTGAAGAAGGCGAGGATATCGAATTAGATAAGATTTTAAAGACAGGATATAAAGGAACAAAATGTGTAGAATCTGGTGGTCCAGAACCAGGAGTCGGATGTGCAGGCCGTGGAATCATCACTTCCATCGGGTTATTAGAAAACCTTGGAGCCTATACGGATGATTTAGATTATGTATTTTATGATGTTCTTGGTGATGTTGTTTGTGGTGGTTTTGCAATGCCAATCCGTGAAGGAAAAGCAAAGGAAATCTATATCGTAGCAAGTGGTGAAATGATGGCATTATATGCAGCAAACAACATTGCAAAGGGAATTAAGAGATATGCAAGAACAGGCGGTGTAAGACTTGGCGGCATTATCTGCAACAGTCGTAATGTAGACCGTGAACTAGATCTACTTCGTGCATTTTCAAAGGAACTTGGAACGAAGCTTTTATACTTTGTCCCTAGAGATAATATTGTACAGCATGCGGAAATCAACCGTAAGACAGTAATCGAATATAGACCAGAATCTGCCCAGGCAAAAGAATATCGTAATCTTGCTCAGGCAGTTATTGATAATAAAGATTTTACCATTCCAACGCCTATGACTCAGGAACGCCTAGAAGAAATCCTGTTGGAGTTCGGATTAATGGAATTAGCAGACGATTATCGAATCTAAAACAAAAGGAAAGGGGAAAACCAAATGGGAACAATACATAAATCAATTACCGAGCTTGTTGGAAAGACGCCATTACTAGAGTTCGTAAACTACGAAAAAGAACAGGAATTAGAAGCAGCCGTAATTGGAAAAATAGAATATTTTAATCCGAATCAAAGCGTTAAGGATCGAATCGCATTAGCAATGGTCGAAGATGCTGAAAAAAAAGGGCTATTAAAGCCAGGCGATACCATTGTTGAGACTACAAGCGGTAATACCGGAATTGGCCTTGCAGCAATAGCTGCTGCCAAAGGATACAAATTCCGTGTTTATATGCAAGACAATGTAAGTGAAGAAAGATTCCAAGTCATTCGTGCATTTGGTGGTACCGTAATCAAATTCTCAGAAGAAGAGGCGGTTACAGAAACGCTAGAAGCGACAGGTGGAGATTTTGTTGCGGCAGTAAAGGCATTAGAAGAAAAGGTTTTATCGAAAGAAAAGAACATTTTCTTCGTGAACCAGCTTGCCAATCCTGCGAATCCAGCCATTCATGAAGCAACAACTGGGCCGGAAATATGGGAGGATACTGACGGAACGGTAGATATCTTGGTAGCATGCGTTGGAACAGGTGGTACCATCTCTGGAACTGGAAAGTATTTAAAATCCAAAAACAAAGAAATCAAAGTAGTAGGTGTTCAACCAGGAGCAGGCTCACTTCCAAGTGAAACAAACCCAGAACCTGAGGAAATTACCGGTGTACATCCATTCCATGGTATTCCAGAAGAACGTATTCCAAAAACATTAGATCAAACAATCTATGATGAAATTGTAGAAGTGGAAACGAAAGAAGCATATCAGGCTGCAAATGAAATTGCCAGAACAGAAGGCATCCTAGTCGGAATCTCTTCTGGTGCAGCAATTAGTGCGGCAACACAGATCGCAAAGCGTCCAGAAAATAAGAATAAGAAAATTGTTGCAATATTACCAGATACCGGACTTAGGTATCTTTCTACAAATTTATTTAGAAATAAGGAGGAGAACGATGGCGATTAATACAAATAGTTCAAATGTTGCAACACGTGAAAATAGGTTAGGTTCTATTACTGGATATGTAGGAAGTCTTAAAGATCTTGCAACGCAAAGTGAATGTCAGACATTACACGGATGCTCTAGATGCTTTTCTCAGTCTAGTACGTGTCTTTCGGCATGTGGGTTAAACCAGCTTGGTGGAATTCGTGATATTGCAGTGATCCATCATGGCCCTGCAGGATGTTCTGCTACGGCTAGCAGCCAATATATTGTAACCAATCAAGTAGCTTCAAAGCGTGGAATCGTTAATAATTCCGTCTATGTCGGTACAGATATGAATGAGAAGGATACCATCTTTGGAGCAAGCGACGCTCTTCATGACATTATCCTAAAGGTGAATGACAGATATCATCCAAAAGCAATCTTCGTCAGCAGTTCATGTGCATCCGGAATCATAGGAGAAGACATAGACAGCGTCGTAGATGAGGTAAATGATGAAGTGGATGTTCCAGTCATTGCCGTTCACTGCGAAGGATTTAAGTCAAGAATATGGGCAACTGGATTCGATATCTCAGATCATGCCGTACTTAGCGGGATTGTAAAGCCACCAAAGGAAAAAAGAAATACGATTAACTTCAAAAACTTCTATGAAAGTGCAAGAGAAGAAATCATTGAGATCTTTAAGAACTTTGACCTTACACCAGTATTTTTATATGCCAATGCCAGTGTAGAGGAGTTGGAGCATTTATCCGAAGCAGTAGCTACAACATGTATCTGTGGTACGCTTGGTAACTATCTTGGAAATGGTCTTGAAGAGTTGTATGGAGTTCCCTATATTCGAAGCATCAATCCACTAGGCATTGTAGGATTTGAAACATGGCTAAGAGAAATAGGAAAAGTTGCTCATAAAGAAACAGAGGTAGAAGCCTATATTGCAGAGCAGCGTGCCATCTACATTCCTCAGATCGAAGAAGTAAAGAAAGAGTTAGAAGGGCTGACTGCAGTACTTGGAATGGGACCTGGCTATACGTTTGAAGTATCCCGTGTATTAAATGAGTTAGGAATCAAAGTTGTCTGGGCACTTGCATGGCACTATGACAAGAAATATGAGAATGGTGATGTTCCACCATCTATGGAATATCTGTTAAATAATGACATTGATTTTGAAGCAAGTGTTGCGGATCAGCAGAACTTTGAAGTTATGAATATCTTACATAAATATAAACCAGACCTTTATTTGTCACGTCACCCAGGCTCAACCGTATGGGCAATCAAGCAAGGAACGCCAGCCGTGTTCGTTGCCGATGAATATATGATCTTTGGTTATAAGCATACATTAGAATTTGCACATACCATATTAGATACAATTCGTAACCGTAGTTTTGAAGAAAACTTGGCTAAACGAGTGAAATTACCATATACCGACTGGTGGTATGAACAAGAGGTCGGAAGTTTTTTAGAGGAGGCAAAGAAGTAAATGGCAAAGATATTAGATAAACAACGCTATAAATGTGCATTAAGCGCAATGCAGACCGTACAGGCAATCGAGAGAGCAATTCCAATCTTGCACTCAGGTCCTGGATGCGCACAGAAACTTTCCAATTCTTCTGGCAACTCCGGTTATTTTTCGCCAAATATCTATCCTTGCACAAGCATCAATGAGAAGGATGTTGTATTTGGCGGTGCTAAAAAGCTTCATTCAACAATTGAAAATGCGTTAAAAGTAATTGATGCAGATTTGTATATCGTTCTTACTGGATGTATACCTGAAATTATCGGAGATAATACAGAAGAAATCGTGGAAGAATTCAAAGAGGCGAGCAAGCCGGTTATCTATGCATCCACAGCAGGAATCAAAGGAAATAACTATATTGGACATGAGAAGGTCGTAGATGCAATCATCGATCAGGTGGTCGAAGCGTCTGACGAAACGATCAAAGGACTTGTTAATGTGTGGGCGGATGTTCCTTATCAAGACGAATTCTGGCTTGGTAACCTTAGAGAACTAGAAAGCCTTCTTCGTGACCTTGGATTAACGCCAAATACAATCTTTGGATATCAGCGCGGAATCGAGAATATCAAGAAGATTGGAAAGGCAGAATTTAACTTGTTAGTTTCTCCATGGGTCGGCCTTACGAATATGAAGAAGATGGAGAAAAAGCTAGGAATTCCATATCTGCATTATCCAACACTTCCGATTGGTGCCTATGAAACAAGTAAGTTTTTAAGGACAGTTGGCAAATTTGCAAATGTTAAAGAAGAACAAGTGGAAAAACTAATCAAAGAAAAAGAAGCGTATTACTATTATTACATTGAACGTTATGCAGATCTTTTCCTTGAAACAAGAGTTATGTCAAAACAGTTTAGCGTTGTGGGAGATGCCCAGTACACTCTAGGCATTACCAAGTTTCTAACCAATGACTTAGGGCTTGTTCCAGCAAAACAATTTATTGTTGACGATACGCCAAATCAATATCAGGAAGCAGTATCTGGTTACTTTAAAGAATTAAATTATAACCTTAAGGCAGAGGTAAGCTTTGAGACGGATGGCTACAAGATTCATAAAGAAATCAAGGAGCATGATTATCATGGCTATCCACTCATTATCGGTGGATATTGGGAGAAGCAAGTTGCCAAAGAGACCGAAGCACATTTCTTAAATGTTTCTTGGCCAGTAAATGAACGTCTTGTTATGAATGGGTATTATGTGGGATATGATGGCGGCCTAAGGCTGATTGAAGACATTTATTCCGTCGCGAAGACAAGATTTAACTAGAACTTATAGATCAGGAGGAGAAGGATGGCGTATAAGATTGCAGTTGCCTCCTCGGACGGTATCCATGTAGATCAGTCATTTGGCGGTGCAAGCCATATACTGATCTATGAAGTAAACGAGGATGGAACTTATAAAAGGAAAGAAAAACGCAAAGCCGTGGAAGAGTCCATAGAGAGTAAAAAGTCATGCGGATGCGGCAAAATGAGTGGCGGCTGCGGCGGCGGAGCAGAAAGTGGCAAGGTCAGACTAGTTTCTGACTGCCGCTGCGTTATTGCAAAGAAAATAGGAATGCAGATGCTAAAACAATTAGAAAAGAAGACGATTGCCAGTTTTGACGTCGAGTGTAGTGTGGAAGAGGCACTAACGAAAATAATCATGTATTTTCAAAGAGTGGACCAACATTTGTCGCTTCGTGGAATATCAAAATTATAGTGCGAAATACTAGCATAGTATATGGAAACAAGTTGTGATTGAATGCTACTATGATTAATACAATAAAGTAATGAAACAAAGTTAGGAAACAATCATGACAAGAAATCATTGCTTGAAACGATATATGAAGTATGCAACCATTGCTATAGTTCTGTTTCTTGTTTGCAATCGAATCTACCGTCAGACTAGGTTTTATTATTACAATCCATTTTTTGTCCCATTTGGGGAACGGCTCAATTCCGAGAATATCGTTTTAGTAGTAGGAGAAAACTTTACGTTACGCTTACAGAATATCAATAAGCGTGTTAAATTTCGCTCCACAGACTTTAAAGTAGCCTATGTATTGTTTACAGGAAAAGTGTATGCACGAAAGCCAGGAACCGCCGTAATCTATGTCTATTATAATGATGACAGGGTGGAATGCTTTGTGCGGGTAATTGACATTAATCATAAAGAGTTAGAGTTAGAAGTAGGAGATACTAGTTTGCTAAAAATAAAAGGTGCTTCCCATACTACGAAATGGAAGAGCTTAAATGAAAAAATAGCAACGGTCGATAAGAATGGAAAGGTAACAGCAGTAGGTGTCGGTGAAGCTAGGATTGAAGCAAAGGTTCATGGCAAGACGCTTAAGTGTAGAGTATCAGTAAAAGAACAGAAAAATGCGAAATAAACATGTCATATTTTTATTATGCCGCTATTACAATAGTAGTAATACAAGAACTATTTGGGGTATGTATGAAAAAAATATGGGCAGTAATCGTTAGCTTGATACTCTGTTTTGCACTTTTTTGTAATGGCACCGTATATGCAACAGGGTTATCGCTTTTAACAGACGATACGAAGGAAAATAGCGAGGATGATAAAGACACAGAAACAACAAATGATAGCACAGAGACTTCGGGAAGTGTTGGTAACATTCAGTATAGTGAAGACGTCGAGACGCAAGAGACACTGGCTGCCATAAAAAAATCAGAAAAGATTAGTGAAAAGACGTCAACAAAAGGAAGCGACAGCTTAGGCTTGACTTCAAAATCCGTTGTCTTAATGGAAGCCTCTACAGGAGAACTTTTATATGAGAAAGAAAAGGATTTGCAGATGGAACCAGCCAGCATTACAAAGATTATGACAATGATCTTGATCTTTGAAGCAATCGATGCAGGAAAAATCAATCTACAGGATACCGTAACCGTAAGCGAACATGCAGCAAGCATGGGTGGAAGCCAGGTATATCTTGAGCCAAATGAAACCCAGACCGTAGAAACCATGTTAAAGTGCATCAGCATTGCATCAGCAAATGATGCTTGTGTGGCAATGGCAGAACACGTGGCAGGAAGCGAGACAGAGTTTGTTGCAAGGATGAATGAAAAGGCAAAAGCCCTTGGAATGAAGAATACGACATTTGAGAATTGCTGTGGTCTTGATGATACGACTTCGAAACATATGTCAACCGCATATGATGTTGCCCTTATGTCAAGAGAACTGATTACCAAACATCCAGAAGTTTCAAAATACGCAACTACATGGATGGATACCTTTACTCATGTGACAAAAAAGGGTGAAAGTGAATTTGGTCTGACTAATACGAATAAGTTAGTTCGTACATATAATGGAATCACAGGTTTAAAAACAGGGTCTACTTCCAAAGCAAAATTCTGTCTGTCAGCAACGGCAAACCGTAATGGTATGGATTTGATTGCAGTAGTTATGTGTGCACCAGAACCAAAGACGAGATTTGCAGAAGCAGCAGCCTTACTAGATTATGGATTTGCAAACTGCAGTTTATATTCGGATGACCAAAAAGATTTAATGTTAGATCCGATTCCAGTAAAGAATGGTATCGAAGATACCGTAAATGGTGTAGCAAAGAGTAAGTTCTCTTATGTCTGCTTAAATGGCAAGGAGCCATCACAGATTAAGAAAGAAGTCTTAGTAAGAGAAGATCTTCAAGCACCAGTCAAATTAAATGACGAAATCGGAACCATCATATATAAATATAATGACGAAGAGATTGGAAGAGTTCCAATTGTTGCAGCAAAAGATATTCGTGAACAAAAATATAGAGACTGCTTTGTAGAAGTCGTTAAGAAGTATTTCTTAATTCGTTAGATAGGGACTCCTAGGGCTTTTCAAGCATTAGAAAAATAACCGTACCAAAGGTGGTACGGTTATTTTGGCTTGTCGACAAAGCAACTAGCAGGTTGACTTTATGTGGATTTTCAGATAACATAAAGCATGATTTTAAGTATGTATATAACGAAAGGAAAGTTCAATGACATTAAAAGTAATCACATGGTGTTTAATAGTAGTAGTGCTGCTATCAATCCTTCTAATATGCTACTTTTACAGTGAGAATAGAAAGTTTTCCGTACGAAAGTATGAAATAAAGAATCCCAAGATACCAGAGTGCTTTAAAGGGTTAAAGTTTGTATTTATTACGGACTTGCATAGCTGGGTATATGGGGAAGAGAATCAACCGCTAATTGAAGCGATTCATGAACAGAACCCAGATTATATATTAATCGGTGGAGACATGTTTGTAAAAGGACCAGACTTTGATCCTACGGTAGCCATTGATTTTATTATGCAACTTGTAACGAAGTATCCTGTGCTTTACTCCTTTGGAAATCATGAGCTTCGAGTAAGTGAGCTTGCTGAGACAAAGGAAACTACTTATGCAGAATATATCAATACTTTACGAGAAATTGGAGTTACCTTTCTTGTAGATGATGAGGTTACGCTAAAGAGGGAAAATGATTCCCTCCATATTATAGGGTTGAACTTAAGTGAACATTATTATAGGAAGTTTTCAAGGAACACATTGCAAAAAGAAGTGATAACAAAACATATTGGTGAGGCAAAGAAAAATGATTTTACCGTGTTGTTAGCGCATAATCCAAGGTATTTTAAAGAATACGCAAGCTGGGGGGCAGACCTCGTGCTTAGTGGACATGTACATGGTGGCTTAATCGTACTTCCGTTTATCGGTGGTGTAATTTCTACACAGGGATTGCTATTTCCCAAATATGATTTTGGACAATTTGAGCATGAAGGTTCGACAATGGTTGTATCCCGCGGGCTAGGCAACCATACAATCAACATTCGATTTAATAACCGTGCAGAATTATCCGTAATTACATTAGGATAAACTACTTTTTACTTGATTAAATGATTAGAAATTAGTAGAATAAACGTTGAAAGAAAACAAAGACAGTATCGAGGATAATAAATGATAACTTGCGTTCAGATTACTGCAGCAGTACTCGCAGTAATTTTTGTTATGGTTTTACATGAACTGCCGAAAGCCATAGTTTATAATATAACATCACGAAAAAAGGAGAGTATAGCGTGTATCTTCCATATCTCACGTTATATCGATCCGATTGGAATGCTCTTTTGTATCGTGGTAGGTGCTGGTTTTTCTAAGCCGTACCGATATAAGATTGAATCAAAAAGGCAAGCGTTTGCAATTGGACTGACAGGATTATGTTCGTTGTTACTCGTATTCTTAATTTTTATGATTATCTATAGTCAGTGTTATACAGGGCTTCATATGAGAGAGTTCATAGAAGAATATGACATGTTCCTGCAGTTTTCCTATTGGTTTATAGCGCTTGTCTTATTAAATAGCTTAGGCATGTTTTTTGTCAATTTAATGCCGATTGCTACATTAGATATGGGATTGATCGTTGCATCAATTTCCTTACCAACCTATATTGCCATGATTCGCAAAGATACAGAGATGAAAGTAGTTTTATGGATTGTACTCGTGCTTCAGGCAATACCGATTGGTGTAATTAAAATTGTCAATTTATTATAAGAAGAAAGTATGGTGCAAATATGGGTATACCGGTTAAGTTAGAGGTATTCGAAGGTCCTCTGGACTTACTGCTGCATCTGATTGAAAAGAATAAAGTTAATATCTATGATATTCCAATCGTAATGATTACAGAACAGTATTTGGAATATATCAATGCAATGGATCAGAAAAATCTTGATGTAATGAGTGAGTTCTTAGTAATGGCCGCTACATTGCTTAAGATAAAATCTAAGATGTTATTGCCAAAGGATGAGGTAGAAGAGGAAGAACAAGAGGATCCAAGACAAGAGTTAGTGGAACGTCTTTTAGAGTACAAAATGTATAAGTATATTTCGTTTGAACTTAAGGACAAGCAGATGGATGCCTCTCGTATCCTTTTTAAAAAGCCGACAGTTCCAGATGAAATCAAAGATTATAAAGAAGAAGTGAATATTGAAGACTTATTAAGCGGATTATCGCTTGCAAAGCTTCATTCTATTTTTGAGTCTGTGATAAAACGTCAGGTTGATAAGATTGACCCGATCCGTAGTAAATATGGAGATATCAAAAAAGAAGAAGTCAGTCTTACTGATCGTATGATCTTTATTGAAGAGTATGCAATGCTTCATAAGACATTTTTATTCCGTAAGCTGTTAGAGGCAAGTATGTCTAAGATACAGGTGATTATCACATTTTTAGGAGTACTTGAACTTATGAAGGTTGGGAAACTCAAAATCGAACAAGAGCATATTTTTGATGATATCTTTATTACTTATGTAAACAATCCAAACAAGGTAGTAGAGATTAACGAAAACGATATTGTTTATGAATAGGAGAATGTCATTGTGCAACTAGCAAAAATTAAAGCTACGATCGAAGCTATCCTATTTACATTAGGAGAATCGGTTGAATTAGATCGTATTGCCAAGACAATTGAACAGGACGAAGCAACGACAAGAAAGATTCTTGATACCATGATGGACGAGTATAAGGAAGAAGACCGAGGAATTCAAATTATTGAAATTGATGGTTCTTATCAGATGTGCACGAAGGAAGAGATGTATGAGGCATTGATTCACATCACTCATATTCCAAAAAAGCATGTCCTTACGGATGTTCAGCTAGAAACACTTTCAATCATCGCATATAAGCAGCCGATTACAAGGGTTGAGATTGAAGCGATTCGTGGGGTTAAATGTGATCATGCCATCAATAAGCTGATTGAATACAATCTTGTTACAGAAGCGGGACGTCTGGATGCACCAGGTAAGCCAATCTTATTTGGTACGACAGATGAGTTCTTAAGAAGTTTTGGAATTACGTCATTAGAAGACCTTCCTGTGATGGATTCTGATAAGTTAGAAGACTTTAAGTTAGAAGCTGAAGAAGAAGTTCAGTTACAACTTGATTTATAATACTTCCCAAAGGGAAGGAATACATTTGTGAAAACCTCTTATAGGAGGTTTTTTGTCATTCCATAATATACTAATAAATGCAATGAAAGACACGTGACATAGTGCGACAAAATATGATATAATGGAATGTACTTATTTCATTTTTAGAGGAGCTTAAGAAAAATGCCAGAAAGAATAGCAATTTTAGGGGGACCTAGATGCGGAAAGACTACTTTAATCCAACAAGTATATGTGGATTTAAAAATAAAAGGATTAAGTGTAGGAGCAGCAACAGAATACAGTACTGATTATTTAAAAGAAAAAGGTATGATTGAAACAATATCAGAACAGTATGGTATTTACCTCGGACAGAAAATGCTCGAGGACTCTCTTGATGAATTCGATTATGCAATTACAGATTATGCAACATTTATCCCATATGTATATGCTAGATTTATGCTTGGAGATAAAAAAAGAACGATAAAAGAAATTGAGATTTTAAAAGATCTTTATGGTTTAGCATTAAAGGATCTTGTAAAATACGATCATTTATTCTTTGTCCCTAGAGAATTTGGCTACAAAAAAGATGGTGTCAGATGGCAGGATGAAAAGATTGCAAAATCAATCGATGAAGCAATTAAACAATTCTTAGATTCTGAATGTGTTCCATATACCGTGATCAGCGGTTCAACAAAGGAACGCTCAGAAAAGATTTTAGACATCGTTTTAGGTAACGAAAAAGAAGAAGTTGTAAGTTAGACTATCAAAAAAAAGCGTCACATGTTTGCCTTCAGTAAACATGTGACGCTTTTGTATGTTAGAGGAAAAATTCGTGTTAAATAAAAAACACCAATATATGTCGAAATATGCAATATTAACCAATGTTAGTAACGACTACTATTATTGACACATAGGAATTTTCTTGCTATACTTTATAAATATTTCAAATAATTCAGGGGCAGGGGATGACCCCAGCGATACAAAACATAAATAGTGTTAGAGTGTTTTATTTGGGTAAATAAGTTAGATTTAAGAAACTAACGACAACGGGGGTAGGCTTAAGAAATATTATGAGCAAACATTCATTATTAGAAAAAAGAGTACCGATTGAAAATGATAATCCATCAATCGTGCTGATTGAAGAAAAGTGTATTAAATGCGGATTGTGTAAGAGAGTATGTGAAAATTATATCACAGTACAAGGGCATTACGATCTTGAAGCAACAAACGATCAGGCAATCTGTATCCACTGCGGGCAATGTGCAGTAGCATGTCCTGTAGATTCTATCGTAGAGAAAAAAGAATACGATAAAGTAAAGGAAGCAATCGCTGATCCAGAAAAGATTGTCGTATTTAGTACAGCACCAGCGGTACGAATTGCATTAGGGGATGCATTTGGAATCGAAGAAGGTTCCTTTGTAGAAGGAAAGATGGTAGCTTTACTTAAGAAATTAGGTGCTGATTTTGTATTAGACGTTAACTTCGGCGCTGATTTAACAATTATGGAAGAAGCAAGCGAATTACTTGAACGTATAACGAAACAAACAGGTCCATTGCCACAGTTTACAAGCTGTTGTCCATCTTGGGTTGAATTTGCAGAAACGTTCTATCCAGAAATGATTCCACATATTTCAACAACTAAGAGTCCAATTGGAATGCAAGGTGCTACAATCAAGACTTATTTCGCAAAGAAAAGAGAACTTGATCCATCTCGTATTGTAAATGTTACAATTGCACCATGTACAGCTAAGAAATATGAAATCAACAGAGAGGAAATGAATTCCGCTGGTGAATATCATGGAAATGAAGAAATTAGAGATAATGATTTCGTCCTTACAACAAAAGAACTTGCTGATTGGGCAAAAGAAGAAGGAATTGATTTTGATGCATTAGAAGAATCTGCATTCGATAGCCTTATGGGTGAAGGAAGTGGAGCAGGCCTAATCTTTGGTAACACTGGCGGTGTTATGGAAGCAGCTCTTCGTACAGCATATCAATTTATCACAAAAGAAAAAGCGCCAGAACAATTTTATGAATTAGAACCAGTTCGTGGTATGGATGAAATGAAAGAAGCATCCGTTACAATTGGTGAGCATACACTAAACGTTGCAGTTATTTACGGTACAGGAAATGTACGAAAATTAATCGAACAAATCAAAGCCGGCGAAAAAGAATACCATTTCATCGAAGTTATGACTTGTCCAGGTGGATGTATTGCAGGTGCAGGACAGCCAAAACACAAGAAAGTTAAGATGAAAGAAGTAACGAAAAAGAGAGTAGACGGCATCTATGATCGTGACAAAGTCATGACTAAGAGAGCAAGTTATGAAAATGAAGAAATAAAAGCACTTTACGAAGAGTTTTATGGAAAACCATTAAGCGAGCTTTCAGAAGAATTACTTCACACATCATTTGTTGACCGTAGTGCAAGCTTAGGACAATCTATTGATGATGAAGATCCAGATTTAGTATTAGTTTAAGAAACAATAGGTTTAGTATAAGGATTTATGTGAAAAATTTCACATAAATCCTTATTTACTCTAATGAAAATTATATTGAAATAGATATGTAGATACATTTAGTCCATGATAAATATAGTAGTTTTAACTATCTATATTTATTATAAAAAGCTTTTAAGTTTTCTTTCTTTTCTAAAGAAAGCTTTGATTTTTTCACATTTTGAATCGCACCTTCTAAGGCATATAGACAATCAACGCTCTTTGAGTCGCTAAACTCAAGTGTTTTGAGCATAAGAAAAGCGCCTTTTGCGCCAGCTTGTTCTAAATCCTCCAATGTTTCAATTCCGCAAGAGTTTAAATGTTGTTCGAAGGTTGATCCGATATTAGGAAGTTGTGATAGTTCTCCCATTTGAAACACATCCTTTCAATTAATTGAGTGCATCTCTATTATATTCCAAAATATTCAAGTCGTCTATTGTTACTTTTACAACAAAGTTTGACATTTTTTCTTTCCCTTTATATAATTGAAAGTCAGCAAAATTAAATTATGGGAGGCACCACAATGAATAAAAAAGAAATAGTAAAACGCTATCTTTTATTTTTAATTGGATTATTTATCAATTCTTTTGGCGTTAGTTTCATTACAAAAGCAAGCCTCGGAACATCGCCAATTTCAAGTATTCCATATACGCTTAGTTTAGGATTTACCCCAACCATTGGCATGTTTACTCTTTATATGAGTATCATATTGATCGTTATTCAAATGCTGTTATTAAGAAAGAAGTTTCCAAAGCAGTATTTTTTACAGATTCCGGTTTCGATTATTTTTTCATGGTTTATTGACCTTACAATGGAATTACTTAAATTTATGCAGCCTGATACATATTGGATGAAATTTTTATCATTATTAATCGGATGTCTGATTCTTGGAATCGGCGTATATATGGAGATGCTGGCGGATGTTGTCATGCTTCCAGGAGAATCCTTTGTAAAAGCAGTTTCAGTTACGTTCCATACGGATTTTGGAAAAACAAAAGTCGTATTTGATACCTCTATGGCAGTAATCGCTGCGGCAATCGGCTTGGTGATGTTTCGTCGATTGGAAGGAGTAAGGGAAGGTACCATCATTGCTGCACTGCTTGTTGGAATGATTGCAAGATTTCTTGCTAGAAAGCTAAAGAGACTAGAAGCATTACTATTTGAAGAAAAGAAGGAAGTGGCACAAGCAGAACAAGCAGAAGAGCCGGAAGGGATTGTCATCACTGTGAGTCGAGAATATGGCTGTAGTGGTCGAAAAATCGCAAAGGCATTAGCAGAGGAGCTTGGGTTTACGTATTGCGACCGAAGCATTATTGTGACCGCTGCGAAGAATAGTAATCAATCAGAAGAATATGTTGAAAAAAGAGAACAAACGATGACAAATAGTCTGTTATATGATTTGTTTTCCCAGTATCAAGCACTTACGGAAGAAGAAACAGAGTTAGATCGATTATATGAGACAGAGTCGAATATCATCAAAGAAGAAGCTAACGTAGGCAACTGTGTTATTGTTGGGCGCTGTGCGGATTACATTTTAAAGGATAAGAAAAATTGCTATAATATCTATCTTTATGCAAGTGAAGAATATAAGGTGCATCAAGTTATGGAACGCGACCAAATTTCAAGAAATGAAGCACTTCGCCGTGTGCGTGAGACAAATAAGAAACGTGCAACTCATTATAAGTATTATACGGGTAGGACCTGGGGCCTTTCTAAGTACTATCATTTATCATTAGATGTTGGTGCGCTTGGAGTGGACGAATGTGTCCGCATGATTAAAGAGTACTGCTTGACGGCGCAGAAAAATGACGGAAGTAAAGAAATTTCCTAATAATATAACATCTTTTGGATATACTATGAAAGATAATGACAGTATGGAAAAAAGGTGATAAAAATGCAAAAGCTGTACGATGAAAATGATAAGATGATCGCCAAGATTGACAAAAACCTAGATAAGACCATTAAAGTAGTGGATGAACTATTTAAGGACTGCGGTGATGCGGTTAAGAGAAGGTTTACAATCGGGGGTGAAAATACTGTCGATATTTATTTTGTCTATATCGACAACATGGTAGATAAAACTCTTTTGGAAGAAGATACGCTTCATTATCTTATTTATAAGATGGATAACCTTCCAAAAGATCATCAGTATGAGTACATCAAAGATAAGGGACTTCGAACGGCAGATATGTCAGAGCTTACTTCTATGGAAGAGGCAATTGATTATGTCCTGTCCGGAGATACCGCCATCTTTATAGATGGTTATGACAAGGCACTTCGTGTTTCTATCAAGGGCATGGCGAACCGTGGAGTTCCAACAGTTGAGAAGGAAGTTACGATTCGTGGTTCCAATGAAAGCTTTAGTGAGGCATTATTTATCAACCGCGTCCTTCTTCGTAAGCGAATCAAGGATGCAAGAATGAAAATGGTTCAGCTCAAGGTGGGAACAAGGACGAAGACCGATGTTGCCATTGTGTATATTGAGGGTATTGCAAAGCAAGAGATTATCGACGATATACGAAAGCGGCTCGACGAGTTTGTAGTCGATGGAATATTCGACAGTGGTATGCTAGAACAGCTCACGGAACGGAATCATTATTCCCCGTTTCCAGAGTTTCAGTCCACCGAACGACCGGATAAGGCGGCAAGTGCATTGACGGAAGGAAGAGTCTGTCTTATTGTTGACAACTCACCAATGGTTTTGTTGCTTCCAACGACACTGAATGCATTTTATCAGGCTTCGGATGATTATTACAGCCGTTGGGAAGTTGCTACCTTTGCAAGAATCTTACGCTATATTTCATCCTTTATTGCAGTGGCGCTTCCGGGACTTTATATCACGATTGTGAACTATCACGCGGAATTGGTTTCGTCGGGAATGGCGCTTAGTTTTTCAGCGGCAAGAGAAGGCGTACCGTTTTCTATCACGTTAGAGGTCATCATAATGGAAATCGCATTTGAGCTGTTGTTGGAAGCGGGAATTCGACTTCCAGGACCGATGGGGAATACAATCGGAATTGTCGGTGGCTTGATCATTGGCCAGGCTGCAGTAGATGCCAATCTTGCAAGTCCAATGGTCGTTATCGTAGTCGCACTTACTGCGATTGCAGCATTCACCATTCCAAATGAAGCATTTTCGGCAGCATTTCGACTTGTCCGATATATGATTATCCTGTTGTCAGCAGCGTTTGGACTTTATGGATTTATCTTAGGCATTGTCCTTTTATTTGTTCATTTAAGTAGTCTGACAAGTTTTGGCACACCATATTTGATGCCGTTTGTTGCAGACAGTATCAATGGAGATAGTGAATATAAAGATTCCATTGTTAAAATGCCAATTGATGATTTGAAGAAACGACCATCATTTGCAAAGAAAGACGAAAGACGCCGTCTTATTTTAAAAAACAAAAATAAAAATCAAGGACGTTAACTTATGTATTCTGAGAATCGAAAAATCACATTACGTCAGCTAAAACGATTACTTGTCTTTGATTTATTTGGTGTGATCAGTTTGGTCGTACCTTATGTCATAACGACCAATACCGGCTATGATGGCTTGCTTGCGCTATGCATTGGAGCGGTCTTGGTAATCGTCTATTTACTCATACTCATATTTTTTATGAAGAATATAAAGGGAAGTTATATTGACTTCTCGAAAAAAACAGTAGGAAGCGTAGTGACTTTTATCATTTGCATTCTCTATATGGTTAAGTTTATGGCTTCCATCGTCATGTTAATCCGTCTCTTTACGGAGGTAATCACTACAACGTTGCTTCAAGACTATACGGAACTATCCATAATCATTCCTATGGTCATTGTAGCCAGCTATCTTGCAATTAAAGGAAGCGAAGTAAGGGCAAGGTTTGCGGAAGTGTTATATCTGATTGTCTTGATTCCCATCTTTTTATTGTTATTACTAGGACTAAAAGATATCGATATTGCCAACCTTACTCCAGTATTTACGGTAAATCCCATCCGCTCCCTATATGGAGGCTATAGTTATTTCTTAATCTTTAATGTGATGGAATTACTTTTATTTATCAAACATTATATAGCTCCTGAGCGAAAGAAACGTTCTATCTATACCGGAATCTTTTCTTATTGTTTTCAAGGACTCTGTTTTATTTTTGTCTTTTCCCTTTTGTATTTTGTATTGACAGTTGGATTAATCGGAGGAAATGCCGCACAATCCAAGATGTTCTCAAGCGTTATGATTATGCAGCTGATTAAGATTCCATGGACGCTATTAAATCGACAGGATTCCTTAATCTTAGGCCTTTGGCTGATTAGTATCTTTAGCATCCTTGGTGCATTCTTATACTATATGTGTATGATGATGAAAAAGATGTTTAAAATTAGTAATAAGAAATATATTATGCCGTTGCTTGTCGTAATAGTTTGCATTGCAAGTGCAATTCCAGTCGATTTACAACAGTATTATGAATACTATGTAAAATATATTACATGGATTGGACTTCCTCAGACGTTCATTATTCCAATTATCCTTCTGCTAGTCGATCGTATCAGACATGCTGCAGGAGACAACAATAAAAAACCGAAAGTAGCAGTAAAAAGCTTGAGTCTTGTATTTATGCTTCTCTTAGTGTCTGGAACGTTGACTTCCTGCAGTAAACAGGTAGAAATCCAAGATCGAGAATTCGTACAGGCAATTGCGGTAGACTACAATAATAATGAGCTTACCGCGTATTATGTGCTTCCGGACCTTGGAGCAGTTACTGATCAAGCGTCTACAGATAGTGAAAAACTGATACGTACATTTCGAGGAAAAGACTTTTATGATATCGAAGAACAGTATAAGTTGTGCTCTTCAAAGAAACTAGATTATAGTCATCTTAAGGCAATTATTGTTGGAAAGAGCATTGTAGAAAATGGAACTGTTTATAAGCAGTTTATGAATTATGTTGAAAATAATTATAAGATTTCGAAAAATGTTTATGTCTTTTTGGTAGAAGATGACGTAAAGAAGATTGTTGATTACAACAAGAATGTAGAAAATGGCATTGGAGATTATCTGGACCGTCTATATAAGAACAACTTAGTAAATAGCGAAAAAGAAGAAATCATGCTTGGAACCTTAATCAATGAGAAGAACAGCGATGATTTGGCAGTTCAGCTTCCAATCTTAACAATCCTAAATGACAGCCTTGCCATTAACGGTGTTGGAATCGTAAAGGATTCCAAACTGCAAAACGTTATTAAAGGACAGGATACGATAGTCACCGATCTATTAAGTGGATATGGCGAGAACAGCAGGATTTTTATTGGAGAAAGTTCCTCTCGTTATGCATCCTTTGTCATTCGTCTTACAAATGTCGTGAACAATAAGACGATTACGATACAGAATGGAAAACCGCTATACAAGTATTATTTGCAGGCGACAGGTGTCGTAGAAAAAGGATTTGAAGAGTTAGGAAGCCTAAGTGCACAGGAGAAGAAAAAGATAAATGAAGACCTTCAAAATATTGTGAATGCGAAGCTGAAGAACGACCTTATGACACAGCTAGAAGACATTGTTACAAAAAAAGAAGTAGATTATCTGAATATCTTCCGCATGGTTCGCTATAAGAATCGCGAACTTTATAACTTCTATCAGGAGAATCAGCTTGGATTTATTAAGGCATTGAAGTTCCAAGTGAATGTAGATGTAAGATTTTATTAGTTGTCTACAAATGTAGAACAAGAGAAAATATAGCAGAATTAACAAGAAACCCGAGGAGTGCGAAATGATTGAAATCGCATTCCGTCGGGTTTCGTTGCATTTATGTTGGCCAATCAGTATAATTAAGATAAAATTGTACGAAACTTTACCAAAACTTTATTTTTGGTAGGTATTCTATAAATGAGGTGGTAACATGAGCAGAATATTAGTTGTGGAAGATGAAAGTTCCATTCAGAAAATATTATTTACCTGTTTAACTGAAGCAGGATATGAAGTTTGCGTCGCAGGCGATGGCCGTGAGGCATTAAACCAGTTTGAAAAAGAAGCGTTCGATTTGATTTTATTAGACATCATGATTCCCTATATTAATGGATATGAAGTGTGTAAGAAAATCAGGGAGACATCCAATGTGCCAATTATCATGTTGACAGCATTAGATGACGAAAACAATCAAATCAGAGGATTTAATATGAAAATAGATGACTACATTACGAAGCCATTTTCCATGTCTGTCGTTGTAAAACGTGTACAGGCAGTACTTCGTAGAACGAGTCATTCACAGAATAACACAATGCTTACGTATAAGAACCTTTCCATCGATTTGACAGGGCATGTGATTTATAAAGATAATAAGCCTGTGACACTTACGACGAAGGAATTTGAAATCGTAAGCCTTCTTGTAAAGAATAAAGGTCGTGTATTTACTAGGGATAACTTGTTAGATTCTGTCTGGGGAATTGATTATTATGGAGACGAACGTCTAATCAATACTCACATTAGGAATATACGTCGAAAATTAGGGGATGACATCATTTCCACAGTACGAGGGGTGGGGTACCGCGTTGATCGAGAAAGTTAAAAGAAATCTAAACTTAAAGGTATTCTTATGTATCTTTCTTTTGCTAAGTGTAACATCGGCAATTACTTATGGAACGGTTTTGGTGTCGCTTCCAGATAGTTATAAGACGTCCATGGAAGAAGAAATCCAACGGGATGTGGATACGATTAAGTCGAGAATTGATGGTAAATCGTTTGAGAAAGCAAAGAGTGTGCTACTTCAATATGCCAATAAGAACGGGTACAACATTGTTCTTGTAAATGGATATGGTCAATACTTGTATTTTAGCTTTCAAGAAAATACGACACAGAGCACGACGATTGATCAGGAAAATCTATTAGTCAGCATCGTAAATCAAGGAAGTGCGGTAGTTTACACGAATGTCGAATTAACGGATGTCAGCACGACTTGCGTGCTTTATATCTATGGTTATGGAGAAAGCATTAAGAGTATCTCGGATATCTTATTTGGCTTTATACCGCTAATCATAACCATGATCTTATTCTTGTCCGTCAGCGGTGCCTTCTTTGCAGCAAGGGTGATTACGAGGCCAATCAAGAAGCTTTCCGTTATGTCGGCAAGAATGGCGTCGATGGAGAGCAATGTCAGCTGTAACTTAAATCGTAGCGATGAGCTTGGCGTTCTTGGTAATAATATGGATTACATGTACGGAAGACTGATGTATACGTTATATGAATTGTCAACAAGAAGTGAACAGTTGCAGAGGGAAATGAATAAAGAGAAGCTTGCAGAGCAAAAGAGAAAAGACTTCTTTGCGGCAGTTTCTCATGAGCTAAAGACTCCGATTACCGTGTTAAAAGGCGAGATTGAAGGCATGATTCATGGGTTTGGTGAGTATAAGGACCGTGATTATTATCTATCTCATACGCTTGAGATTACAAATGAGATTGAAAAGCTCGTAAAAGAGATTCTAACCATCAGCAGAATGAGTTCTGATTCTAACCACTGCCAATTTACAAGGGTGAATGTGACAGACCTTGTTTATGAAGTCTATGAGAACTATATCACGTTAGCAAATAATAAAGAAATCGATATCATTTGTGATATTGAAGAAGATTATTATAAGACGGTGGATGAAGCAAGCTTTAAGAAGGTCATCTCTAATCTGATTGGAAATGCAGTAAAGTATTCACCAGAACATGCTATGGTCAATATTGAAATGACTTGCGAAAAATTAACGGTGGAGAACACGGGCGTCCATATTAGTGAAGAAGATTTGGCCAATGTATATGAGCCGTTTTACCGTGTGGATCAGTCCAGAAACCGTTCTACTGGAGGAACAGGACTTGGATTATATATTGTTAAGACGATTTTGGACCTTCATGGCTTCCGCTATGAGATGACTAATTCCAAACAGGGAATCTTGTTTACGATTTACTTTCCAGTAGAATAAATCGCTACGCTTGTTAATAGAATTTAGGTAAGAAAAACTTTATGGCAGCAGAGTGAGCAATGGAGTAAGTCGTGAAAAACGAGAAAAAAGAAAGAGATTTTAAAATAATCATATTACTTGCAATAATTGCAATTTGTCTTTTGGGCTATTATGAATATTATGTACTTTGTGTAAAGCTAGACGCAGTACGTGTAAAAGCAGATAATCCGTCGGTTTCCTATAATCGAAATGTGGATTTGGAAGGGGACCGTGTAGAGAAGGCGGAGGATAAGCCTGATTTCAAGCTTACTGCAAAGGCAGCACTACTTTTAGATGGTTCAAGTAATCATGTACTATATGAGAAGAATGGAAAAGAGCGCCTTCCGATGGCAAGTACGACAAAAATCATGACTTGTATCATAGCACTTGAGTATGGAAAATTAGATGATGAAGTGGTGTTTTCCAAGTATGCGGCATCGCAGCCGGATGTACAGCTAAATGCAACGGCTGGTCAGAAGTTTACTCTTTATGATCTGTTACACAGTCTGATGTTAGAGTCGCATAATGATACCGCAGTTGCAATTGCAGAACATATCGGCGGCAGCGTGGAAGGGTTTGCAAAGCTTATGAACAAGAAGGCAGAGGAACTTGGGCTTAAGGATACAAATTTTGTAACGCCAAATGGACTTGATGCCAAGGACCATTACACGACAGCCTATGAACTAGCCTTGATTGCCAGCTATGCCATTAAAAATGAAAGATTCCTTGAGATCATAAACAGTCCAAACTGGACATTGAAGGAACTGACGAAGAACACCACGTATAGTGTAGTCAATAAAAATAGATTCCTGTCTTTGATGGATGGTGCAATTGGCCTAAAGACCGGATTTACCAATAATGCCGGATATTGTTTTGTTGGTGGATTAAAACGGGATGGAAAGACGTTGATCAGCGTTGTCCTAGGTGCTGGCTGGCCTCCACATAAGACGTATAAGTGGAAAGATACGCAGCTATTAATGAATTATGGACTTGATCACTTCGGTTATCGCAATGTATCGGAAGGATTACAGAAAATTAAGGACATTCCGGTCTTAAAGGGGAAAGATACAAAGATCTCAGTTGCATATAATGCAGATGAGAAACAGGTCCTTTTAAGAAATAGCGATGCCATCAGTATTGTTTATGATATTCCAGAAACACTGACTGCTCCTATTAACAAAGGAGAGCAGATTGGCTCCATCACCTATTATATTAATGGGGAAAAGTATGAAGAGATTAAAGTGACTTCAAAGACAACCGTGCAAAAGATTGATTTTGCATTCTGTCTAGATCGAATCATCAATTTGTTTGTAAATTGTTCGGTGTAAAAAAGATTTTGCTTGACTAAGGGAAAGAGGCTGTCGCCTGACAGCCTCTTTCGTTTTTATCATTATTTATACAATTGATACTTATTTTTAAACGTTTCGACGATGCTTTGGGATAAAATAACAAAAAAAGTTGTAGATTTCGATAAAAAGTATTAAATAATCATTGCCATAAATGGTAAAAAGAGTTAAAATAAAATCGGCAGAAAATTGATTTTACTTTTTAAAATTAATATATTTATGGAGGGCAAAATATGAGCAGTACAGACACAAGTATGGCAAGAGAGCGAATCCTCTCCTTGTTAGATGCGAACAGTTTTGTTGAAGTTGGTGCAATGGTTACAAAACGAAGCACAGACTTTAATTTACTTGAAAAAGAAGTACCTGCTGATGGTGTCATCACTGGCTATGGTTTAATTGATAACAAACCAGTGTATGTCTATAGTCAAGACTCATCTTCACTGAATGGTACAATTGGCGAAATGCATGCAAAGAAGATTGCTGGCATTTACAGTCTTGCACTAAAGGTTGGAGCTCCTGTCGTTGGGTTGATTGATTGTGCAGGAATTAGACTTCAGGAAGCAACCGATGCATTAGCCGGTTTTGGAGATCTTTATTTGAAACAAACATTAGCTTCAGGGGTAATTCCTCAGATCACAGCCGTTTTTGGCAATTGTGGTGGTGGAGTTGCAGTATCTAGCGCATTGAGTGATTTTACAATTATGGAAGAAAAGAATGCAAAACTATTTGTGAATTCACCAAATGCAATCGAGAATAATTACATAGCAAAATGCGATACATCAAGTGCAAAATTCCAGGCAGAAGCCGGTGTTGTAGATGTAGTAGGCGCAGACGAGCAAGAAGTATTAGAAAAAGTAAGAGAATTAGTAAGTGTATTACCTTCTAATAACGAAGATGAAACATTTATCGAAACAAACGATGATTTAAATCGTATTGTATCAGGTTCTCTAGATCCTTTAGAAATGTTAAAGGAAGTTTCCGATCAAAATCAATTTGTTGAAATTAAGAAAGCTTATGCAACAGATATGGTTGTTGGATTTATCAAATTAAATGGAATGACAGTTGGTGCTGTTGCAAATAAGGAAGATTCCTTATCTACAGACGGATGCAAGAAAGCAGCAAGTTTCGTAAACTTCTGTGATGCATTTAATATCCCTGTTGTGACATTTACAAACGTAGCCGGATATAAGGCAACGAAAGAAGAAGAAAAGACAATTGCATCTGCAGCTGCAAGCTTAACGTATGCATTTGCGAATGCAACCGTTCCTAAAGTTAACGTAATTACAGGAAAAGCTTATGGCAGTACATATATAACGATGAACTCAAAACATATCGGTGCAGATTTAGTATTTGCATATCCAGACGCGAAAATCGGCATGATGGATGCAAACAATGCAGCACAGATCATGTATGCGGAAGAACTCGAAGCAGCTGCTGACAAGAAAGCATTCCTTTCTGAAAAGGCAAAAGAATATGAAACAGTGCAGTCAAGTCCAGTATCTGCTGCAAAACGTGGTTATGTCGACAGTATCATCGAGCCTCAATCCACTAGAAAGCAACTGGTTTATGCATTTGAAATGTTATTTACAAAAAGAGAGAACCGTCCAAGCAAAAAGCATGGCACAATGTAGATGAGGTGATGCTGATTATGAAAAAATTATATTTCGTATTATGTATGGCATTTTGCATGGTAGCATTATCTGCATGTGGAAAGAGCAATACGTCTTCTACGGATAAGTTTGACGAGAGTACGTTAAAGACAACGTATGAACAAACCGTAAGCGGACTTGCTGGCCAGGACTTATCGTCGATTACAGACGAAGATACATATGAAAATTACGCATCCCAGAACTCCGATGAACTTGCACAGTCCATCTTAGGACTTTACAACACGACAAAAGATTTAGGAAGTTATGAATCGATGAGTGATGTAAGCGTATCCTACGCAGATGGAAAAGCAACGGTAGAAGGTAGAGCAAAATTTGAAAAAGATACAGTAATCGTTCGTATGATATTTAAGTCAAATGAAAGTATCGAATCTTTCTCCACTGATCTATATCGTACATTAGGTCAGAAGATGGTAAATGCTTTACTTAATACGATTATGGGTATGGGAACTGTATTTATTGTATTAATCTTTATTTCCTTAATTATCAGTTTACTGAAATATGTTCCAAAGTTAGTGAACAGACAATCAGTAAAAAAAGATTCACAATTAGAATCTACTGTTAGTTCAACACCTGTTCAAGCTCCTGAAGTGATGGAAGAAGAACAAGAGCTTGTAGATGATGGAGAACTTGTTGCAGTCATCACTGCCGCTATTATGGCAAGCCTTGGTGACGAAGCACCAGAAGATGGCTTAGTTGTTCGTTCAATTCGTAAAGTGAATCATAAATGGAAAAATGCATAGGGAGGATATTACTCATGAAAAATTATACAATCACAGTAAATGGTAATGTTTACAACGTAACAGTGGAAGAAGGAACTACAGAAGGCGTTCAAGCAGTTTCTCAGGCTCCAATCACAAGTGCTCCAAAGAAGGCTCCAGCCAAAAAGGCAGCACCTGCTGGAGAAGGTAATGTGAAAGTAACTGCTCCAATGCCAGGTAAGATCCTTAATGTAAAAGCAGCAGAAGGAAAAGCTGTGAAAAAAGGTGAAGTAATCTTAATTCTTGAAGCTATGAAGATGGAAAATGAAGTTGTTGCACCAGAAGATGGAACAATTGCAAGCATTAACGTTGCATCAGGAGATTCTGTAGAAGCAGGAGATGTATTAGCTACTTTAAACTAATAACTTAAGGAGGATGAACTAAATGGATTACGTAGTATCAACGCTAAGTAATTTAGTAAAGCAGACATGTTTTGCAAATTTAACATGGGGAAATCTTTTAATGATTTTCGTTGCGCTTTTCTTCTTATACTTAGCAGTTAAAAAAGAATATGAGCCACTCCTTTTAGTACCAATTTCATTTGGTATGTTATTAGTTAACATGTACCCACCGATTATGGAAGAGGGAGGATTGCTTCATTACTTCTATTTATTAGATGAATGGAGTATCTTACCATCCTTAATCTTCATGGGTGTCGGAGCAATGACAGACTTTGGTCCATTAATTGCAAACCCAAGAAGTTTCCTATTAGGAGCAGCAGCCCAGTTTGGTATTTTCGGTGCATACTTTTTAGCAATCCTTATGGGATTTGGTGACAAAGCAGCAGCGGCAATTTCTATTATCGGTGGAGCTGACGGTCCTACCTCAATATTCCTTGCAGGTAAACTTGGTCAGACTGAATACTTGGGACCTATTGCAGTAGCTGCATATTCCTATATGTCTTTAGTACCAATCATTCAACCACCAATTATGAAGTTATTTACAACAAAAGAAGAACGTGAAATCAAGATGGAACAATTACGTCCAGTATCTAAGTTAGAGAAAATTCTTTTCCCTATTATCGTTACAGTCGTAGTTGTATCAATCTTACCTTCCACAGCACCATTAGTTGGTATGTTAATGCTTGGTAACTTATTTAAAGAATCTGGTGTTGTAAAACAATTAACACATACAGCATCTAACGCATTAATGTATATTGTAGTTATCTTACTTGGTACATCCGTAGGTGCTACTACAAGTGCAGAAGCATTCTTAAAGCTTACAACGTTAAAAATCGTTGCATTAGGCCTTGTTGCATTCGCTGTAGGTACAGCAGCTGGTGTGTTATTCGGTAAGATCATGTGTAAAGCTACACATGGAAAGGTTAACCCATTAATCGGTTCTGCAGGTGTAAGTGCAGTGCCTATGGCAGCCAGAGTATCACAGAAGGTTGGCGCAGAAGCAGATCCAACAAACTTCTTATTGATGCATGCGATGGGACCAAACGTTGCCGGTGTAATTGGTACAGCAGTAGCAGCCGGTGTATTTATGGCAATCTTTAACGTATAATATTAGGAGGGTAAAACAATGGCAGAGCAAGCAAAAAAACCGATTAAGATTACAGAAACAGTCTTACGTGATGCTCATCAGTCTTTAATTGCCACTCGTATGACAACGGAACAAATGCTTCCAATCATCGATAAAATGGATAAAGTAGGCTATCACGCAGTAGAATGTTGGGGCGGTGCAACATTCGATGCTTCCCTTCGTTTCTTAAAAGAAGATCCTTGGGAAAGACTTAGAAAGTTAAGAGCAGGATTTAAAAATACAAAGCTTCAGATGTTATTCAGAGGTCAGAATATCTTAGGATATAATCATTATGCAGATGATGTTGTTGAATATTTCGTTCAGAAATCTCTTGCAAATGGTATCGATATCATTCGTATCTTTGACTGTTTGAATGATGTTCGTAACCTTGAAACAGCTGTAAATGCAGCAAACAAGGAAAATGGACATGCCCAAGTAGCATTAAGCTACACATTAGGGGATGCTTATACAATGGATTACTGGAGAGATATGGCCAAAAGAATTGAAAGCATGGGTGCAAAATCTTTATGTATCAAAGATATGGCTGGTCTTCTTACTCCATATAAAGCAACGGAACTTGTTACGACTTTAAAAGAAGCGGTTAACATTCCAATTAACTTACATACTCATTATACTTCCGGTGTTGCTTCCATGACTTACATGAAAGCAGTAGAAGCAGGCTGTGATATCATCGATACAGCAATGAGCCCATTTGCAATGGGAACAAGCCAGCCAGCAACCGAAGTTATGGTTGAAACATTCCGTGGTACAAAATACGACTGCGGCTATGATCAAAACTTATTATCTGAAATTGCAGAATACTTCCGTCCAATTCGTGAAGAGTGCTTAGAAAGCGGCTTAATGAATACGAAGGTTCTTGGTGTTAATATCAAGACATTAATGTACCAAGTACCTGGAGGTATGTTAAGTAACCTTGTATCTCAATTAAAAGATATGCATGCAGAAGACAAGTTTGAGGAAGTATTAGAAGAAGTACCTAGAGTTCGTAAAGACTTTGGTGAACCACCACTAGTTACTCCATCTTCTCAAATCGTTGGTACTCAGGCAGTTCTTAACGTCGTTACAGGCGAAAGATACAAGATGGTTACGAAAGAGTCTAAAAAGTTATTATCTGGTGAATTTGGTCAGACTGTTAAGCCATTTAATAAGGAAGTCCAAAAGAAATGCATTGGTGATACGAAACCAATCACTTGTCGTCCAGCAGACTTAATCAAACCACAGTTAAAAGACATTGAAGAAGAGATGAAACAATGGAAACAACAGGACGAAGACGTATTGTCTTACGCTTTATTCCCTCAAGTTGCAACAGAATTCTTCAAATACAGACAAGCTCAACAGACAAAGGTTGATCAAAGTATTGCGGATACTGAAAACAAGGCGTATCCAGTATAAGAATGAAATAAGTTAGTATATAAGAAGGAAGGGATTCTTCACGGAATTCCTTCTTTTTTAAGTTTTATGAGAAGATAGGAGAATACTATGGAACAATTTGCAAAGCCAGCAGCTGCTGCAATTATAAGAAAAGAAATAAACGGAGAGGAATACCTGCTGATTCAGGAACGCGAAAAGGAGGAGGGCGGCAGCGATAATGGCTTGCTAGAAATCCCAGCAGGAAAAATTCGAGAATATGAGAATGTCTTTGATGCACTGCGCAGGGAGGTATTTGAAGAGACAGGGTTAGTAATTACAAAGATTGAAGGAGAAGAAGAGAGTGTGTGTACTACGATAAATGGGAATACGATTGTTAGTTTTCAACCATACTGTATGACACAGAATCTGTCAGGGGCATATTCCTTGCTCGTTCATACTTTTTTGTGCAGAGCAGAGGGAGAACTGTTAAAAGAAACCAATGAAACAAAGAATATAAGATGGGAAAAAGCAGAAGATGTGAGAAAGCTGCTGATCAGTGAGCCAGAATCTATATTTCTACTCCATATAAATGCATTGAAGCAATATCTCGGAATATGACACTAAAAAAGTACAAATTAGTTTCATATTTGACAAATTATATTGACGATTACAAAGTTTCGTGTTCTACTATACAGTAGATTGTTATGAGAGGGGAATTAGAGTTGAATCAAGTGCGATATAAGAAATTAGTCACACTTTCTGTTATTATGTTGCGTGCGGCAATGATTCTTGCGGCAATTGTCATACCGGTTGTACTAACTGTGGATAAGTCCATATTGAATCTATATTTAGGCAAACCGATATATGAGCCTCATGCATATTACATATTTCAGTTAGGATATAGTGAACTGATTTTAGGATATCTTCTTTGTCTATTTTTGAATTTCAAAGAAGAGGAAATCTTTTGCATGGAAAATACGAAGTATTTAAAGCGAATTGGAAAGTTGGTAATCCTTCGGGATTTTATCTATCTGCCAGTTGAGGCGGTGGCATGTCAATCCTTTACCATTAAGTTTAATGTGATGGCATGGGTAATCGGTTATATCATTATTTTATTTTCCAGATTAATTGAGCATGGAATTAAGCAAGAGCAAAAACATGTTGTATGCTTGGAGAAGGAGGACACAAAATGAAGAAGTCTAAATTTCAACAGGTAGTACTGCCAGTACTCATTGTTATGGGTGTTACATTTGCTTTACTTATGGTGTTCGATCTAAGGAAGAAGAAAGCCTCTCCGAAAGAGGAAGACAGCGCTTGGTATATAGAAAATAATGCCTATGAGGATATGATAACGGTACTAAACGCTCATTCAATAGATGTGCATTATGATGATTTATCTAGTGTTGCTAATCTTGTGAGCGAAGAGCAAGCAGAGAAAATAACAACAATCAGGCTATCTGGTTTCAGTAATGACGAGGATACTAAGAAGACAAGTCTTACACTCGATTTATCTGGTCTGAAAAATTATAAAAATGTGACAGCTCTTGAAGTTACATCAGAAGATGTAATCGAAGAGGATGATGAGGAATACTATGGTGGCATTGAGAACATACAGCTAAAGTTTAAAAATCTTCCGAAAGATAATAAAGTAAAAGAGCTATCCTTAAAGTCATTTAAGTTTAAGGACCTTTCCTTTATAAAACAGCTGAATGTGGAAGCAATTACATTTGTAAATTGTGATTTTAGTGAGCTTTCTGATTCGCAATATGAAGCATTGTCAGGCATTACATCGTTCTCAATTGAGGAATCTTGTGTCAAAGCAGACCTCGAAAAGATGATGAAGCAAATGCCAAAGTTAAAGAGCGTAAATCTTGGTGGAACTACAATCAAAGATTATAACCTGTTTCATAACTTAAAGAAGCCGGAACTATTAGAATCCGTATCATTTCATATCAATGATACGAATGATGAATTTTATAAAATGCTATTAAAGCCAGCAGTAAAGATAAGAGAACTTTCGATTCAGATAGATGATCGCTATGACTTAGGTGACTATGAACATGATTTCACCTTTTTAGCAGATATAAAGAGTTTAGAGAAGTTATCTATAAGGAATAAAGGCATTAATGAAGGCTGGGATCAGAATATAGAGGTAAAACCTTTGGATTACAGTTATTTGGGGGCACTAACCAATCTTAAGTCCTTGTCACTTAGCCAGATGCTCGTAAAGAATATTTCTTTTGTATCCTCCTTAACTAAGCTTCAACAGCTGGATCTTTCCAATAACTTAATTGAAGATATTGCTCCGCTTAGTAAGTTAACTGGCATGGTGAAGTTAGATTTGGCTTGTAATAATATTGAAGACATCACTCCAATTTCGAATATGACTAGTATGAAGGAGTTATCTATTGGCGGAAATAAGATTACGTCCATTGATGCTGTAAAGAATATGAATGAACTTGAGAGTTTTGATGCCTCCTCCGGCTTTTATTCCGAAGATGATGAAACGTATAATGCTGAGAATATATATAATAAGTTTTATGGGCTGGAAACGGATGAGAATACTTCGTATTATGGAAAGTATTATGGAAAGTATTATGAATGTAATCCCAAATCAATCAAGGATATATATGATGGAAAGTCTTATATTTATAAAATCGAGGATAACACAAGCTTTGACATGTGGGAATTTATGTCGTCAGAACC
Source organism: uncultured bacterium (assembly GCA_905214875.1). GTDB lineage: Bacteria > Bacillota > Clostridia > Lachnospirales > Lachnospiraceae > KM106-2. The sequence continues at coordinate 35,993 of CAJMNR010000015.1, forward strand.
CAATATTATGATGAATTCAACCAGTGGAAATATTACCTTACATCAGTTTGAGGAGGGGGAATTACCATGGGGCTGTGGCAAGAATTCCATTACGGATTTGTCACCGATTGCCAATGCAACGAAGCTTATATTCTTAGATGTGAGCGGCAATAAGATCAAGGACATCAGTCCGATTGAGAAGTTAACAAACCTTACGTTCTTTTCTTGTATGGATAATCAGATTACAGATATTACCGTACTTTCTAAAGAGAAGTTCACTAAGTTGACACATCTCTATTTATCACAAAATAAGATTGCTGACGGAACAAGAATCGAGGAATTCGAAGAGGGAAAGCATGATAACGAACCATTGCAATATTATATGACACCATATTATAACAAAAAGTATTTTCATTTAGTAGAGCCAAGGGAATCCTATGCACATTTGGAAATCATAGGATTTGATTTTTCTGGAATACTAGCCAATATTGGAACAAGAGAAGAGGAGGATGTGGACAATGGAACAGAATATTAGAATTGTAGATCGAATTCAATTGTTTTGTATAATTGCAATCATCTTTAATTGCATTCTCTTTGTGGCATTCATTTTTTTGAGTGAAGGAAATTGGCTTGTCCTTGTTACAGAGTTTCAAATCCTAGTCATGTTCTATATCCTGCATCAGATTAAAAATGCTTGCTTTATGTTGAAGACATTGCCGATCTTTTCAAAAAAACTATCTATTTATTTTCGCAAGGTTGCTTACGCTTGCTTTGTAAGTGGAATTGGAAGCACAATAATCGGTAGCATCGTTTTGTCAATTATGAAAAATAAGGTTTGGATTCAGCTTAATCTGACCACGGTTGGAATTGGCCTGTTGGTATTTGCCGGCAGCTATATCTATGAAAAGGGATGTGACCAGAAGAGTCACATAGATGTAACAATATAATAACTAGTTTGACAGGTCTGTTACACGTTAAAAAGTATAGCTTTTATAAGTGCGAAAAGTAACGATCAGATATAAAGGCATTGAGAAAGAACTCTTGATTGAACAAGAGGAAACTTATATATATTCATAGAAGAACTTAAAAAAGGCGTTTTGCAATGGAAGAATTGCAGAGCGCCTTTTAAAATATCCTTTATATTACATAATGTGTAAATACACCGAACTGAAGAATATATTCCTAGTAGCTGACATGTATTTACAAGCCGAAATATATAAGTTCATGGAAATAAATAGAACAATATGGTATGATAGTATCGAATTTTTATATGTTAAGAAAGGAACGAGGTAGAATGAATTTAATTACGACAAATGGAACAGATAAACGTTTTTGCGACCTTTGCAGTCAATTAGATGAGGCATTAGATGAGGCTGTCGGTGGTGAAAAGCAACGCTCACAGTATGTGCAGTACAATCAGCTTGATGACATACATGACGTTGTGCTTGCGTGCAATCATGAGACTACATTGGGATGCGGCAGTTTTAAGCGTTATGATGAACAGACCGCGGAAATCAAGCGTGTCTTTGTGAAGAAGGAATTTCGAAGAAATAAAGTTGCAGTACATATTATGAAAGAATTAGAACGAATAGCAGCGACAAAAGGGTATCAAAGACTGATTTTAGAAACTGGAATGCCATTAAAGGCAGCGATTAAGTTGTATGAAAGTCTTGGATATCATGTGATTCCAAATTACGGACAATATGCAAACATGGATGAATCCGTATGTATGGAAAAATTATTGAAATAAGCGAAAAAAGTAGAAAAATCAAAAATAGGATTGACAATATATTTTTCATATACTATACTTAACACCTGTAAAGAAAAAAACTTTACAGCTAAAAAAGAAATGATATAACTTCATTACAGCATGCTGTAATTTGAGTTTTGGTTATAGGAGGAAAATATAATGGCAGTTAAAATCAGATTAAAAAGAATGGGACAAAAGAAAGCACCTTTTTATAGAGTAATCGTTGCAGATTCCAGATCTCCAAGAGATGGTAAATTCATCGATCAAATCGGTACTTACAACCCAACTGTTGAACCAAGCGCTTTCAACGTAGACGAAGAAAAAGCTAAAAAATGGTTAGCTAACGGTGCTCAACCAACTGAAACAGTAGCTAAATTATTCAAAAACGCTGGTGTTCTTTAATTAGAAGTTTAATCACAAGCCAATGTCTTAATTTTTTGACTTTGGATTTTATAAAAAGAGAAGAAAAGAATGTGAATCCTAGTATTTGCATTCGATTCTTCTCTTTTTTTTGAAATCATTTACATCCTAACCTTAAAACTTCTATAATGGCAGAAAAACAGGAGGGTGGTAATATGGAGAATCTAGGATACTATAACGGAGCATATGGTTTGATTGAAGAGATGTCCGTTCCAATGAATGACCGGGTGCACTACTTTGGAGACGGAGTCTATGACGCAACGTGTAGCTTGCACCATGTGATTTATCTGCTGGAAGAACATATTGAGCGTTTTTTTGAAAGCTGTAAGGAATTAAAGATTAATTGTCCGTGCAGTAAGGAAGAACTAAAGGAAATATTGCAGGAGATGATTTTAAAAGTAGAGGGAGAGGAATTGTTTGTCTACTGGCAAGTGACAAGAGGAACGGCGCCAAGACAGCACGCTTTCTCAAATGGCAAGGCAAACTTATGGATCACCATTACGCCTATGACATTTTCAGACTTACATAAAAGAATTGCGCTTACGTCAATGGAAGATACAAGGTTTATGCATTGTAATATTAAGACGCTTAATCTGATCCCAAGTGTAATGGCGGCACAGAAAGCGGCAGAGAATAATTGTTTTGAAACGGTATTTCATCGTGGCGATATCGTAACGGAGTGTGCCCATAGCAATATTTCTATCTTAAAAGATGGCAGCTTGCTTACCCATCCAAATGACTGCTATATCTTAAATGGAATTGCTAAAAGGCATTTGATCAAAGCTTGTAAGACGCTTGGAATTGACGTAAAGGAACGAGCATTTACACTTCATGAACTTAAGCAGGCAGATGAAATTCTTGTTACAAGTTCGAGCAATTTCTGCCTGGTTGCTGATGAATTTGAGAAAATGCCGGTGGGAGGAAGGGAGAAAAAACTGGTAGAGCAGATTCAAGAACTTCTTATGACAGAGTTTCATGCATATTGTGATGAGAAAAAGATTCAATATATCTAAAAAAGAAAGAAAATTAAGCGAATTGCTGAAAAAAAGTATGATAATTTTGAAAATGAAAACTTTGTTGCATTCTGAAAAGTGTTTGCTATAATTTTCCTTAAATTAATTGGCAACGCTTAAAGACGAGGGGGAATGACGATGGAGAGATTTGTAATTGCACTGACTAGAACTTGCGGAAGCGGCGGAACGACCATAGGCAAAATGCTTGCCAAGAAGTATGGAATTGATTTGTACGATAGAAAGTTATTGCGTTTAGCATCTCAGGACAGTGGTATCAACGAAAAGCTGTTTGCAAAAGCAGATGAGGATACAAAGAAAAGCTTGCTATACCGTGTACAGAAGAAGGTTTATCATGGAGAGGTCATTCCACCGGAAAGTAACGATTTTATATCCGATCAGAATCTATTTAATTATCAGGCAAAGGTACTTAAGGAACTTGCCAAGCAGGAATCTTACATATGTGTTGGACGTGCCTGCGATTATGTTTTGCGTGACTTTCCTAATGTGTTCAAAGTATTTATATATGCACCAGAAGAGGAATGTATAAAAAGAGAGGTAAAGAGACAGGCAATTAGTGAAAATGAAGCCAGAAAGTTTATTCGGGAGAATAACCGGTTTCGTAAAAGTTATTATCGTTATCACACCGATCATGAATGGGAGAGTCCATTTAATTATGACTTGTGCATCAATACCGGAGAGATATCCATAGAACAAGCGGTTTCAATGATTGAGCAGTTAATAGATGAGAAATTTTTGTATTGAGTATGAAAAGAAACGAGGAGGTTTTCTTATAGCAGGAAGTCTCTTTTTTTATTTGTTAGGAAAGTTCTTTCATGCAGTGGATAAGAAGAAGGATGCTAAAAGCAAAACTCTTGTTATAAATATTTTTTAGTAGAAGGAGGAAGGTATATGAAGAAACAAAAATTATTAAGTATGTTAGTTTGTATGACTATGTTAGGCACAATGGTTACAGGGTGCCAGAAGAAAGAGGAAGTAATCACCACAAGTGCTTCTCCAGCGGCAGCGGCGGCCAATGATGGATCGTCTACAACAAAGAAAGATAATGTAATTCGAATCGGTGTTATTTCTTCCTTAACAGGAGGCTCGGCAATATATGGCGAGGGCGCTCAAAACTCTATTACAATGGCGGCTGAAGAAATCAATGCAAGTGACAGTGAATACAAAGTCGAAATTGTAAATGGTGGCAAAGTAGTGGATGATGCCGGTGATTCTAAGCAGGCAGTCAATGCCTATAACAGTTTGGAACCTGAAAAGCCCGATGCAGTCGTTGGTGCATTTTTCTCTTCTGTTACATTGCCTATGGCTGAAATCGCAAAGGAAAAGAACATGCTATTGTTAGCAACAGGTGCAACAAACTATAAGGTTACACAAATTGGACCAACCATCTTTCGTGATTGCTTCATCGATCCTTACCAAGGCAAGATGGCAGCGGCATTTGCAAAAGATCAAGGAGCAAAGAAAGCAGCTATCATTTATGCGAAAGATGATGACTATTCCAATGGTCTAAAAGATGCCTTCGTAGAAAATGCTGAAGCTGCAGGAATTGAAATCGCTTACACAGGTGAGTGTACGACAAAGGATACTGACTTCTCCGCACAAGCTTCACAGGCAGTAGCTTCTGGTGCTGATTTCTTATTCTATCCATGTTTCCTTGATACCGTTCCATTATTAGTACAACAGGCAAGAGATGCCGGTTTTGAAGGAATCATCATGGGTGGTGATGGTTGGGATGGTGCAGATACATCCGGACTAGATTCTTATTTTGATAAATGTTATTTTACAAATCATTATTCTTCTGAAGATACAGCTCCAGCAGTACAACAATTTGTAACGAAATACAAAGAAAAATACGGTGAGAAGAGTCTAAATGCATGTGCAGCTCTTTACTATGATGCCATCTATATGTTAGTCGAAGCTGCTAAAAATGGCGGCGGAAGTGATACGGCTTCCTTAGTAAAAGGTATGACAGGAATGAAGTTTTCAGGTGTCGGCGGTACATTCACCCTTGATGAAAACGGTGACCCAGCAAAGAGCGTTGTCATCAATACATATGAAGGCGGAAAAGTGAAATGGTTTAAGACACTTCAACCAGAATAAAATAGAGGGAAACTAAGAAAAGGGGGTGCTTAAGCAATGTCATTATTTATACAGAGTGTAATCAATGGATTGAACCAAGGCGCAATCTATGCCTTGATTGCGTTAGGATATACGATGGTATATGGCATCATACGAATGATTAACTTTGCTCATGGTGATTTTATCATGGTTGGTGCATATACGTTGTTTTATACAGTTCCACTTATGATCCATCAGGGGATGCCACCATGGATCGCAGTTATCTTTGCAATTATCATTTGTACGGTAGTCGGTGTGTTAGTAGAAAGAATTGCTTACCGTCCTGTTCGTGGAGAAGGCTCCATGTCGGCACTGATTACTGCATTGGCAATGAGTTTATTTTTAGAGAATCTTGCAATGGTGTTATTTGGAGCAAATCCAAAATCAGTGACAGCAATCTTTAATCTTCCTTACATCACGATCTTTGGAGCAAAGTTACAGGAAAAATATTTGCTGACGATTGCGATTGGTATCTTGATGATGGTTGGATTGCAGCTGTTTGTTAAGAAGACAAAACTGGGGAAGGCCATGAGGGCCGTTCCTCAGGATAAAGAAGCATCCGTACTGATGGGCGTAAATGTCAATCGAATCATCACGACGACATTTGCAATCGGATCTGCACTTGCAGCGGTTGCGGCATTGATGTATTGCTCTACGTATCCTAGATGTACGACAGACATGGGCTCTATGATGGGGCTTAAGGCATTTATCGCGGCAGTGCTTGGCGGAATCGGAAGCATTCCTGGTGCAATGGTCGGTGGCATCATCGTCGGCCTAGTCGAAATCTTTGTCAAAGTCTATGTAGCACCTGGCTGGTACGAAGCGATTACTTACAGTCTTTTGATCTTTGTCTTATTAATAAAACCATCCGGCATTCTTGGTAAGAGTGTCGGTGAGAAAGTGTAGGTGAGGAGCATGACGAAGAAAAAGAAAGTATCTTATCTAATAAATGCTGTGGGAATCCTCGCCGTATTTGGATTGTTTCTCTTGGTGTTCCAGTCAGGAGTGTTAGGCGATAGGACACAATATATTAAAGGAATCTGTACGACTGCATGCTATACGATCATCATGGTCGCATCACTCAACTTGCTTGTTGGGTTTATGGGAGAATTTTCACTAGGACATGCAGGATTTATGTCAGTTGGTGCCTACGCATCCGCAATCGTTACTAATGTGCTTTACCAATATGTAATCCCTGACGGCGTGCTGTTTATCATTGCCTTATTAGTCGGAGGTGTTGCCGCCGCAATTGCAGGTGTGCTTGTTGGTATTCCAGCACTTAGGTTACGTGGTGATTACCTTGCAATCGTAACGGTTGCATTTGCTGAAATCATTCGAGTTGCATTTTGCAACTTTTCCATTACAGGTTCGGGGAGGACAATGAGTGGAATTGCCAAATTATCAAACTTTTATTGGTGTTACTGGGCAATGGTGCTTTGTCTAGTCTTTATGTTTATGTATACAAGGTCCCGCTTTGGAAGGACGGTCGTAGCCATTCGAGAAGATTATATTGCAGCAAGTACAAGTGGTATCAATGTCACTTTCTATAAAGTTTTAAACTTTGCCATCTCTGCGTTTTTTGCAGGGGTTGGCGGTGCTATGTATGCACATTATATGACTGCCATGATTCCAACGAACTTTAACTTTAACTACTCAGCCGAGATGTTAACGGAAGTTATCATTGGTGGTACTGGTTCTCTGACCGGCTCCATTATCGGTGCAGCGTTCTTATCTTCCCTGCCAGAGCTTATGAGACAATTTGCAAACTATCGTATGCTGGCATATTCCATCGTATTAGTCTTGGTTATGATCTTTAAGCCAGGCGGCATCTTTGGTAAATGGGAATTCTCTTTGACAAGGGTCTTAACGAAAATCAAAGACTTCTTTAATAATCCTTCCCGTAAAGGAAATCGAAAGGAGGAGACGGCAGATGGACAAAGAAAGTATTCCAGTACTGAAAACGCATGATCTTGGTATTTCCTTTGGAGGGCTTAAGGCAGTGGACCGGTTTAATATTGAAATTGGTCCAAGCGAGCTAGTTGGGTTAATCGGTCCCAATGGCGCAGGCAAGACAACGGTATTTAATCTTTTGACTGGAGTCTATAAGCCGACAGAAGGTACCTTTTATTTAAATGGGGAAAAGATGAATGGAAAGTCCACACATCAGATTGTGGAAGCCGGTATCTCTAGAACCTTTCAAAACATTCGTTTATTTAAGAAAATGTCAGTCCTTGAAAATGTCAAAGTGGCTTTGAACATGCATATGTCCTATTCTTTGGCAGCTTCTGTATTTCGTCTAAAGAAATACTGGAAGCAGGAAGAGGAGGCTACAAATAAAGCGATGGAGTTATTAAAAATCGTCCATTTGGAAGAAAAGGCAGACTACATTGCTGAAAACCTCCCATATGGACAGCAACGAAGGCTAGAAATTGCTCGTGCACTTGCAACAGGCATGAAGCTGTTGTTATTAGATGAGCCGGCAGCTGGCATGAATCCAACGGAGACGGAAGAGCTACTTGAGATTATTCATGTGATTCGTGATAAGTTCAATATCGCCGTCCTTTTAATTGAGCATGATATGAACTTCGTTATGAAAATATGTGAGCGGATTCAGGTTATCGACTATGGCATGACCATTGCAGCAGGAACGCCCGAAGAGATTGCCAATAATCCAAAGGTAATTGAGGCTTACCTTGGAAAAGATGAGGAAGAAGAGGAAGGGGTGGTCCTATGTTAGAATTAAAGAATGTAAATATTAGTTACGGGGCCATTCATGCGGTACATGATGTAAGCCTTTGTGTAAATGATGGGGAGATTGTCTCTTTGATTGGTGCCAACGGCGCAGGAAAGACAACAATCTTACATACGATTACGGGACTTAAAAAAGCTGTAAGCGGTTCCATTATGTACGACGGAACGGATTTATTAAAAACGGAAGCAAGCAAAATCATTAATCTTGGAATTGCCCATGTGCCTGAAGGAAGGCATATCTTTCCGGATATGACAGTAACGGAGAATCTAGAGATGGGTGCATATATTAGAAATGATAAATCGGAAATCCAAACGTCTATGAAAGAAATTTTTGAACGTTTCCCAAGATTAAAAGAACGAAGAAAGCAGATTGCAGGAACACTGTCTGGTGGAGAGCAGCAGATGTTAGCTGTTGGACGCGCACTTATGAGCCATCCGAAGATTCTTCTTATGGATGAGCCATCCATGGGACTTTCGCCTTTACTAGTAAAAGAAATCTTTGGAATCATCAAAGAAGTACATAAACAGGGCATTACGGTCTTGCTAGTAGAACAGAATGCCAAGATGGCACTTACTGTTGCAAATCGTGCCTATGTATTAGAGACAGGAAGAATCTCCATGGACGGGGATGCAAATGAACTTTTAAATGATGAAAAAGTAAAGAAGGCATATCTTGGCCTTTAACGTATATGTGTTTCCTATTTTGCAAGGGAAAAGGAAATTACAAAGAAATCCGTAGTGGATATTGTAGAAAGTAGAGAATTGGTTGATCACAAATTCAGACATTTAAAATCTAAGTCTCCATAATTCGTAGAATTGCCTCCTTATAATGTCAAAAATAATTGAAATATTATTTTTTTTTAAGAAAAATAAAAAAATCATATTGACAATAGTTTTTGCATATACTATACTTAACACCTGTAAAGAAAAAAACTTTACAGCTTAGATTAACAATAATAAATCATATAGATTCATTACATTTCATGTAATAGAGTTATAGTCATAGGAGGAAATTACAATGGCAGTTAAAATCAGATTAAAACGTATGGGACAAAAGAAAGCACCTTTCTACAGAATTATCGTAGCAGATTCTAGATCTCCAAGAGATGGTAAATTCATCGATCAAATCGGAACTTACGATCCAACAGTTGAACCAAGCGCTTTCAACGTAGATGAAGAAAAAGCAAAAACTTGGTTAGCTAACGGTGCTCAACCTACTGAAACAGTAGCTAAATTATTCAAAAACGCTGGTGTTCTTTAATTAGAACACTCTCATATAGAAGACCTCTTCAGGAAATATTTCTTGGAGAGGTTTTTTCGTTTCTTAGAATTGGTTGCAACAGGGAAAAAAAGTCGAAAATAATATTGACAACAAATTTTACATATACTATACTTACCACTGTAAAGAAAAATACTTTACAGGTGGTGATCAATATGAAAAACCAAGTTATTTCAGAAAATAATGAGGGTAAGAATAATAAGAATAAAACATCGACAAAGCTGGATCAGATCGTAGAATTATCATTGCTTTATGATTTTTACGGAAAGCTACTAAAAGATCACCAGCGAGAAATCTACGAGGATTATATATTGAATGATCTCTCGTTAAGTGAAATTGCTTTGGAGCAAGATATATCCAGACAAGGCGTGCATGATGTCATTAAGCGATGCAGCAAGCAGCTAATGGATTATGAAGCCAAGTTACAACTGATTAAAAAGTTTAATAATACAAAGGATAGAGTAAATCAAATTAATGTTTATGCAAAAAGCATGAAAGAGACAGGACGTCTTGATAAAATAGATGAGATTGAAAAATTATCATACCAAATATTAGACGAGTTTTAGAGAATTAGATGGGAGGTATGTTTATGGCATTTGACAGTTTAACGGATAAATTACAGAACGTATTTAAAAACCTTAGAGGTAAAGGAAAATTATCAGAAGCTGACGTTAAGGCCGCTTTAAAAGAAGTAAAGATGGCATTACTTGAAGCGGATGTTAACTTTAAAGTTGTAAAGAACTTTGTAAAAGCAGTACAAGAAAGAGCAATCGGTCAAGAGGTAATGACTAGTCTGACACCAGGTCAGATGGTAGTAAAGATTGTTAATGAAGAAATGGTTAACTTAATGGGTGCGGAAACTACCGAAATCGCCCTTAAGCCAACGCAAGAGATTACCGTTATTTTAATGTGTGGTCTTCAAGGTGCTGGTAAGACAACGACTACAGCAAAGATTGCTGGAAAGTTAAAACAAAAAGGTAGAAAGCCTTTACTTGTAGCCTGCGATATCTATCGTCCGGCCGCAATTGAACAGTTACAAATCAACGGTGAAAAACAAGGCGTACCAGTATTTGCAATGGGTACAAGCCATAAGCCAGTTAATATTGCAAAAGCTGCCATTGAGCATGCAAACAAAAATGGTAATAACGTAGTAATCCTGGATACAGCAGGTCGTCTTCATATTGACGAAGACATGATGAACGAGTTAATCGAAATCAAAGAGAACGTTAACATTGACCAATCCATCTTAGTAGTAGATGCGATGACTGGTCAGGATGCAGTAAATGTATCTGAAATGTTTAATGATAAAATCGGCATCGATGGTGTTATCTTAACAAAATTAGATGGTGATACAAGAGGTGGTGCTGCACTTTCTATCCGTGCAGTAACAGGAAGACCAATTCTTTATGTTGGTATGGGTGAAAAACTTTCTGATTTAGAACAGTTCTATCCAGACCGTATGGCATCGAGAATCTTAGGTATGGGTGATATCTTAACATTAATCGATAAAGCGCAAGCAGAGATTGATGAAGATAAAGCGAAAGAGTTAGAACAAAAGATGCGTAAAGCAGAGTTCAACTTTAACGATTATCTAGAACAAATGCAACAGATCAAGAACATGGGTGGTATCGCAGATATCTTAAGCATGATGCCTGGTATTGGAAGCAAGATGAAAGACATCGATATTCCGGAGGATGCTCTTAAAGGCGTAGAAAGCATTATCTATTCTATGACAAAAGAAGAAAGAGAAAATCCTGCAATCATTAACCCTTCTAGAAAGAAACGTATTGCAAAAGGTGCAGGCGTGGATGTCAGCGAAGTAAATAAGTTAATGAAACAATTCGACCAAGGTAAGAAAATGATGAAGCAGATGTCTGGTATGATGTCAGGCAAAGGCGCGAAACGAGGTAAGTTCAAATTACCATTTGGATTTTAATAAGTAATTGTTTTTGTGTGTGAGTGAGTTTTTCATGAGCAACAATTTACAATATAGATTTATTACATGTATTTGTAATAGTTAGTTTTAATTTCAAGGAGGTGAAAATAACATGGCAGTAAAAATCAGATTAAAAAGAATGGGTCAAAAGAAAGCTCCTTTCTATAGAATTATCGTAGCTGATTCTAGATCTCCTAGAGATGGTAAGTTCATCGATCAAATCGGTACTTACAACCCAACAGTTGAGCCAAGCGCTTTCAACGTTGATGAAGAAAAAGCAAAACAATGGTTAGCAAACGGTGCACAACCAACTGATACAGTAAACAAATTATTCAAAAATGCTGGTATCCTTTAATTCATAACAATCAAATGAGTTTGCTCGTTTATTGTATGGAAGTATAACTAGTTTGATTAAAGCACAAGTGAATGTTTTGGCATTCACTTGTCTATTATGTGCAGATTTCAATTTTTGTTTACTCCCTATCGTTGCTTAAAAAATTTTAAGTCCGAGGTGAGAGATAATGAAAGAATTAGTTGAAGTAATTGCTATGTCGCTAGTGGATCATCCAGAGGAAGTTGTAGTTACGGAAAATGAAACTGATGATTCAATTGTTGTTGAATTAAAAGTAGCTTCAGATGATATGGGTAAAGTGATCGGCAAACAAGGTCGTATTGCGAAAGCTATTCGTACTGTAGTTAAAGCAGCTGCAACAAAAGATGAAAAGAAAGTTATTGTAGACATCCTACAATAACTTCTAAAGCCCCCTAAGGCCTTTGGCCTGGGGGTTTTTTTCGTTATCACTATGGATGTGGAGAATTTCTATATAAAGGAGATGTGTTTTTTGGAAGTTAGGAAAGAGGTTGTGCAGATTCAAGGAGTTCGGATGGGGATGGTGTTGCAGGCTTCGTCTTGGGAAAAACCAGTTTTGTTGGTGGTTCATGGGGGACCGGGGATGCCGGAATTCTTTTTGGAGGAGAAGTTTGGTTCGGGGCTTTGCGAAGAGTTTGTCGTTGTCTGGTGGGACCAGAGAGGGGCTGGACTTTCGTTTTCTAAAGAGACTAAGCTTAAGGACCTTACGGTCAGTAAGGGGATTCAGGATGTGATAGATGTTACCAATTATTTAAGAGAACGATTTCATAAGGAGAAGATTTACATATTAGCGCATTCGTTTGGGACTTTTTTGGGAATTCAAGCGATTGCTCAGGCACCTGAGTTATATGAAGCATATTTAGGGGTTGCACAGGTTATATATCAAAAAGAGTCGGAAAAACTTGCGTATGAGTACATGATAGAATATTATAAGAGAGCAGGTAAAAAAAGAACGGTCAGAAAGCTACTTAAGCATGACTATACTTCTAAGGAGTATAAGAAGATGCGTGACAGTCTCATGCATAAATCTGGGATTGGAACGATGCATGACATGAAGTCAGTAGCGCTAGGCGTGTTTTTTGCCTCATTTTTCAGTAAGACCTATAGTTTTAAGGAAACGGTCAACCTATGGAGAGGGAGAGCACTTTTAAGACGCTCAGAGTTAGAGACAACTAAGCTGTCAGAACAATGGAATTTTAGAAATAAGATTACGAAAGTAAACGTTCCTGTGTATTTTTTCTCGGGAGTGTATGATTATACGGTAAATTATAAGTTAGTAAAAGGGTATTATATGAAACTAAAGGCTCCAAAAAAGAGGTATTATCTGTTCGAACATTCGGCCCACAGTCCGATGTTTGAAGAGCCGGAACGGATGTGTAACATCATCAAAAAGGACATTTTGAAGGAGTAAACGAAAGGGTGAGATACGATTACAGCATTACTTATTAAATATGGCATTATCGGGATTATGTTTGCAGGAGTTGCAGAAGCTATTTTGCTACCATTTCCTATGGAAGTCGTATCAGTGCCTATTTATTTGGCGAATCCAGGCCGAGCATTTTTATATGCCTGTATTTTAGTTATTTGCTCGGTCATTGGATCCTTTGTTGGGTATCAGGTGTCAGGCATGCTTGGTGGGATGTTTTTAAAAAAGGAGGAAGAACACAAAGCAATGATTAAAATCAAGGGGTGGTATGAGCGAAATGCCATCGTGACCTTGCTTACTTCGGCGGTGACACCGATTCCATATGAACTTTATGTCGTTACGGCAGGGGTTCTAAAAATTGAGAAAAAAAGATTTTTTGCTGGCTGCTTGTTAAGTCGGCTGTTACGACATTTACCGCAAGGGATGTTAATAACATTTGGGGGAAATAAGTTAATAGAATTTGTGAAAGACCACATGGCGGTAGTCGTGTTTATAGTTGCCATCTTTGCTTTGGCAAGATACTTTATCAATAAAAAAATAGAACTCAAAAAGAGTGAAATCGATTAGATTACTATTAATAAGTTTGAAAAATAGAAGAATTTGGTTGGGAAGTTTTTGTATGTTTTTCCGTACACTGCCGAAAATAGTAGGAGGCAGATTGTTATGGAGGAATCAAAGAAAATGAAAAAGAAAATAACATTTCCAACGGCTTTTACGGTGTTATATATTGTATTGATCTTAGCAGCTTTATTAACTTATCTAATTCCTGCAGGATCTTATGCCAAATTATCCTACGATGTAGATCTTAACCTGTTTACAGAGACATTTCCAGATGGAACGACAAAGACCTTCGAAGGAACCCAGAAGACGTTAGATGATCTTGGTGTTCGAAATGATGTTGCGAAGTTTCAGGATGGTAGCATTAATAAGCCGGTAGCCATTCCAGGCACGTATGAGCAGGTGACCAAGAATCCACAAGGAATCAAGGAAATCCTGATTGCACCAATTCTTGGCGTCTATGATAGTATCGGAATCATATTATTCGTATTTATGATTGGCGGCGTAATTGGTGTCATCAATGAAAGTGGTGCGATTAATGCAGGTATTGCGGCTCTTTCTAAGGCGACGAAAGGTCATGAATACTTGTTAATCATATTTGTTACATTTTTGATTTCGCTAGGTGGAACGACCTTTGGATTGGCCGAAGAGACCATTGCCTTTTATCCGATTCTGATTCCGGTTTATCTGGCGGCAGGATATGATGCCATTGTCTGTATTGCGGCAATCTATTTGGGCTCGTCTATTGGTACTATGTTTTCCACGACGAATCCATTTTCCGTCGTTATCGGTTCCAATGCCGCAGGCATTAGCTTTACAGAAGGAATTGCATTCCGTTTAATTGGCCTTGTAGTCGGTTTGGTCATTGTATTAGCGTATATCATTCGATATGCCAACCGAATCCATAAAGATCCGGAAAAATCACTGCTATACGAATTGCGGGAAGAGATGAAAGCACATTTTAGCAGTGAAGTGAAGGAAGAACCATTTACAACAAGAAGGATTATCATATTGATTCTGTTTATCTTAAGCTTTGTGCTTATGATCTTCGGGGTATCCAAACTTGGCTGGTGGTTTGAAGAGATGACGGCTTTGTTTATCGTAGCCGGTGTCTTAATCGCCATTGTCGGCGGTATTGGTGAGAAAAAGTTTATCAGCACATTTATTGCAGGTGCGGCGGACTTTATGGGAGTTGGGCTTGTTATTGGTATTGCTAGAAGTATCAATATCATCTTGGAAAGCGGTTTGATTTCCGATACGATTCTGTACGGTTTATCCAATGTCGTATCTGGAATGAGTCCAAATCTATTTATCATCATTATGATGTTTGTATTTATGATTTTAGGCTTCTTTATTTCATCTTCCTCAGGACTTGCAACACTTGCCATTCCTATTATGGCACCGCTTGCTGACTCTGTTGGAGTGTCAAGGGAAGTTATCATTACCGCATTTATCTTTGGACAAGGACTTATGTCATTTATTACTCCAACCGGCTTGATTCTTGCCAGTTTGGAAATGGTTCATGTCACCTATGATAAATGGTTGCGATTTGTTTGGCCATTGCTATTGATCTTTGCAGTGGTGGCCATTGCAATCTTATTGATTGAAGTAAATTTTGCATAAAAAATTCTAAACGAAAAATTAAGTGTGAGACTTCAAAGAAGTTTCACACTTTTTCTGGTTTACAAAAAAATCCAGCTTATGTTATGCTATGGGTACAATAGGAAAGGAATAAGGAGAATAGTATGGTTGATATTGAAGAGTTGATCTATCAGGATGTCAAAGCAAAGATGGCGAACTGGAACCAAAAAGACATCTATGCCGTTTCTTTCTTCGTTCATGTAAATGAGGAAGAGGAGTATGAGGGGTATAGTAATCTGTGCGATTTTTCCATTAGCTATAATACCGAAGCAGATTGTGCTGGGGCTGGTGAGTATGACGAAGAACGTTGGAATTATGCTTTCTGGAGACAGAATGAGACACCAATCATTGACATTTATGAGAAAAACGAATGCATGAAGCAACTGATGGCATGGTATGAAGAAAACCAGATTACCGATCTTGGTGTGGAAAATGAGGACTGCTATAACAGTGATGGTGATTATATCGGTAAGGGACCGGTTGGAGAATATGAGTTATTCAGTATAGTTTCCGATGTTGCTGCACGTCTTCAATCTGAGCATTTCCTTTCAGACAAGATTGGAAAGAAGATTCCAATCATTGTCCATGATATCGAATATAACTGGTTCGCAATTGAGGCAACGAAGAAAGCAAATCCTAATGGGGAAGCAGATATATTCTTAGAGTCTATTATGAAGGATATTGACGGTGAGTAGACTACATAACAATGAGGTTAAGCAAAGCGAGAGCTTCCTTTGGACAATCTAAGTGGCGTAGGACATAACAGGTGATGTCAGGAATTGAAAAATCTAAGAGAGGAATCGTAATCAGTCTGCCATCTGCAACCAAAGTATTTACCATGCTTTCAGGAAGAAAGGAATATCCTTGGCCAGAGAGTAGGAACGGAATTAGATTTGCACTACGGTCTATTTCTAGTGGAAAGGAATGGCCGACAGGAAACAGTTCCTTGATATAGCTGCCCAGATCTTGAAAAGGAAAATCACAATAGTAATAAGGAATCTTGGAAAGTTCGTCTTTTCGGATTCCTTTTTTATATTCGGTATTTGTTGTATTGGTAACTAAAATTAGTGGGTCTTTCTTAAACTCTTGGCAGAGGATGTTTTTCTTTGTATAGGGAACGTACGTAAAGGCAAGGTCGATAAAATTATCCTGTAACATCTGGATTAAAGGGTTTGAATGACCAATGGTAATGCAAAGCTTCGTTTGCGGTGTAGTGGTCTGATACTTCATAAGTGGACCTGCAAGATGGCAATCGTAAATGGTGTTCGTGGAGCCAATACGAATGGTTGCCTTAAACTGCTCACGGTTATTTAACTCATTTATCGCAGACTCCTGAAGCTTTAGGATACGTTTGGCGTAGGATAAAAAAAGTTGGCCATCCGCAGTCAGGCTAAGCTGTTTTTTACTACGGATAATTAATGTTTTGTTAAGTTCATTTTCAAGTTCTTGTATACGATTTGTTACCGTGGACTGTGCGACAAACAGGCTGTTTGCGGCATGGGTATAGTTTTTTAGTTCTGCAAGCTGTACAAAGGTCTTTAATGTTTCAGTATTCATAAGCTTCCTCCTACTATGTATCGATAAAATGAATGATTATAATCGAATATATCAGTTTTCCTAATGGTACTCCAACTAATTATAATTGGCAATAGAAAGATTGCATGCCGATTACTTCACATTTTCTTAAGAAAATCATATGATTTACACCTTTGCAAGAGATGGTTAATTATGGTATTCTAATTAGAATGAAAGGATTTACAGAGTTGTTATTTTACTTAAAGGGGATGTTACTATGCGAATTAAATACATTAAAAGTAACCAGATTGAGAGGATGAACCAAGTCAATAAAAGTACTCATGTTGTTCCAAATTACAATATCAGCAGAAAGAAAGTCCACGCAGAATTCTATATTAGTCCGGACAGAAAGCTTTTGATGATTGGACGAATCGATAATAACTATATCTGTTGGCTGTCAATGTCTACGTTAGAGGAGAAAGAGAAAAATGCCAAGATTTTTAATACAATCGTAAATAACAGTCATTATTATGTGTCTACGTTAGCTAAGGTTTTAGGTAAACAATATGAAGAAGTAAAGGGCTGGATGAAAGGCGAATTACGACGTACCAGTGTTGGCGGCATGCTTTGGCAGACACCGTTTGGCCATTTTTATGGGATGGAGAATCAAGAGGAGCATGGCAGATACTTTGCAAATGATATTTATGACTATTTCGATACCCAGCAAGAACTCTGTAATATACGGATTGCAAATGGAGCCTATGAAGAAATCCTTGTTTCCTATTTGGAAATCCTTCAGAAGGAAGATTCGGATTATATGTATTATGAGCAAATGAAGCCGTTGATTTCGATACTGGAACAGGAACGGTATTTAATCCTATGTCCAGAAGAAAAGATTCGTAATCTTTATTTTGAATGTTTAAACCAGATTGAGACATTGTATAATGCCTATATGACAGTAGTACGATAAGAAAAAGTAATGGGAGTAATCAATGAGAATTAATCGATTATTTGAAATCGTATATTTATTATTGGATAAAGAGACAATGACGGCAAATGAACTTGCCAAACGGTTTGAAGTGTCCACAAGAACCATTTACCGTGATATTGACATCCTATCTACTGCAGGTATTCCTATCTACATGAGTAAGGGAAAAGGAGGTGGAATCTCTCTTTTGCCTGGATATATCTTGAATAAGACAATTCTGACAGAGGAAGAAAAATCAGGGATTCTTACCTCGCTCTATGCAATGAATTCGTTGCGGCCAGAAAATACGGATACAGTTCTAAGTAAGCTAAGCAGTCTCCTTGGGGAGCATAATTCGGACTGGATCGAAGTTGATTTTTCCAATTGGACCAATCAGGGAAACGAAAATGATATATTTGAGCAGTTAAAGACGGCTATTTTTACGAAATCAGTTGTAACGTTTTCCTATGCAAGTGGAAAAAAAGAAGAAGGCGATAGGAGCGTCATTCCCCTAAAATTATGTTTTAAAGGACAAGCTTGGTACCTATACGGATATTGCAAGAAACGATTAGATTACCGCTTCTTTAAATTACGAAGGATTCGTAATCTGATCGTTACCGATAGCAAGGAAGAATGTGAAGTTCCTTCTAAGGTCATACCGGAGAGAATCGAGTATGTAAAGGAAAAAATCCACGTAAAGATCAAAGTGCAAAAACAGATGGCATTTCGCGTCTATGATGAATTTGAAAGTTATGAAGTGATGGAAGACGGCAGTTTCTTATGTACAATGGAAGTTCCTGCTGAGCCGTGGATCATTGATTATATCTGTTCCTTTGGAGAGTATGGCGAAGTTATAGAGCCGAAGCAGTTACGAATTGATGTGAAGGAACGGTTAGAAAAAAGTTTAAAAGTTTATTTATAATATGACAGATAGGTGTCATATTAAGTGCTGTACAATGTTGCTATCAAAGAAAAGAGAGGTAGTTTATATGAAGTATGAAATTGTACAGTTGAGTGAAAAGATTGTAGCAGGATTTAGCGGGGTGACTTCGAATACAGACCCTAAGATGCAAGAAATCATTGGAGGTCTTTGGGCTAAACTTTATGCAGGAAATAAACCTTATGATGTTAAGAACCGAGTAAATGCCTATGCTATTGGATTGTATTCAGACTATAAAGAGGATCAGTACACGGTGACCGCAGGATTTGAAGTATCAAAACCGGAAAATGAAGAGCTGACGGTAAAGGTGATTCCAGCAGGAACTTATGCAAAGTTTTCAATTACAGGAACTATGGAAGACGTAGCAAAAGCATGGAATGAGATTTGGAACACAGATTTAGATCGAAGCTATACTGGCGATTTTGAAGAGTATCTTAATTCTGATATGGAACATGCAAAAATCGATATCTATATTGCCTTAAAATAGGAAGTGGGAAAATGTCAGAAAAGGTAGATTATAAAAAGAAGGATAAAGAGCTGTATTCCTTAAAGAAGACGCCATCTATTGTAATGGTGCCGAACATGAAGTTTATTATGGTAGATGGAAGCGGCAATCCAAATACTTGTAAGGAATATAAAGAGGCAATGGAACTTCTGTATGGTCTGTCTTACGCAATAAAAATGAGTAAGATGGGAGAGCATAAGTTAGCAGGATATTTTGACTATGTCGTTCCACCGCTGGAAGGATTTTGGTCCATGGGAGAGGAAACGTTTGACGGAGGCCACAGCATAAATAAAGAGGAATTTGTCTGGACGTCATTCATTCGTCAGCCAGAGTTTGTAACAGAGGAAATCTTTTGTTGGGCAAAGAAACAGCTTACACAAAAGAAACCTGATCTTGCAATAGATAAGGCAAGATTTGTATCGTTTGAAGAAGGCTTGTGTGCTCAAATCCTACATATCGGTCCTTATGATGACGAGCCAAAGACGATTCGCACATTAAGTGAATTCATTAAAGCAAGCGGCTATGAAACCGATATCAACAAAATACGAAGGCATCATGAAATTTACTTAGGCGATCCAAGAAAGACTGCACCGGAAAAGTTAAAGACAATCATTCGCCATCCAATTAAATAGAAGCCATAAGAAAGCCGCTTTTAGCATGTTGACGAGTTAAAAGCGGCTTTTTCCTATGCGTATAGAAATTGAATTTGGTTATTGGCGGTGTCCATGCAGCAGATGGTACCAAACGGTATGGTTGCCATTGGTTTTTCATGCCCTGACTGGAGGCCATAGAGGACTGGTTTTTTATAACAAGAGAACAGCTCTCGAAAGTAATCGTAAATCGTATAGGAAGGATCTGATGGATTGTCACAGTCTTTAAAGTTACCTAATAATATACCGTTTACCTGGTCAAGTATTCCGGCATTGATCAAATGCTGCATCAGTTTATCACAACGAGGAAGGGATTCGCCAACATCTTCAAGAAAGAGAATCTTTCCATTAAAATCTGGCTGATAGAACGTACCGATACAAGGGCTGACAAGCGATAAGCATCCGCCAATGATCCGCCCGGAGGCTCTTCCTTTGGAAAGGGGGAGGATTGGCTTTCCAACTGGATTAAAGAATGTTTGCCGTTCTGGAATAGCAAGCGTAGTTCGAAAACTTGTTTTGGAATAGGAATCGAAGTCATCTACCAGATTGGAGGAAACCATTGGACCATGAAATGTGGCGAAATTACATAATGAGTGAAATGCCAGATGGAAGGACGTAACATCGCTGTAGCCTACAAAGATTTTCGGATTTCTTGCAATCATTTCATAGTCAAGAAGCTGCATTAGACGAGTGCTTCCATAGCCGCCACGAAGGCATAGAATCGCACGGACTTTTTTATTGTGGAACATATGATTTATATCATCGGCACGAACGAGGTCATTTCCGGCTAAATATCCGTGAAGGCTTTGAGTTACACTTTCGCCAAGTAATACGTTCATACCGGCAGAAGTAATAGTATTGATACAGCTGTTTAAGCGGTTTTTATTAACAGGGGAACAAGGGGCAATCAGGCCAACTAGATCCCCCACCCGCAGTGGATTTGGATAATTCATAGCTCACATTCTTTGCAATCTTGTTTGTATACTATATGCAAGAAGGAACGGTATCTTGCTGTAGAAAGCAAAAGCAAACTTGAAAAATATTCCACATACTTTTATAATGAGTAAAGAAGAAAAGGGGGGATATAGTTTATGCTAAAACCTTATTATTTTGCATAGCAGAGGCTATTGCAAATACAAACTAAACAGTAATAGCCTTTGCATAATCCGATTAATACAATAATAGGAGATGCAAAATGAGCTATTTAAAAGAAAATGAATATATTGTTGTTCCAAGTGAATCGTATCGAATTTTACATAACTGTTCTGGATGTGGAAAGAAGACATCCTTTGTGAATACAAATAATTTCCGTGTAAATGCCAATGGCAACAAAGTCGATGTCTGGCTGATCTATCAATGTGAGGAGTGCAAGCATACTTGCAATTTACCGATTTATGAGCGGGTCAAACCATCCATGATACCGAAAGAAGAGTATGAGAAGTTCTTAAGCAATGATGAGATGCTTGCATTAGAATATGGAAATGATAAAGCATTCTTTGCAAGAAATAAAGCTGTCATTGATACTACGAAGATTCGCTATTCGGTTCTCAAAGTGGGAAGAGAACCATTTAATGAACAAGGAAGTATTACAATCCAAAATCCCTATGGAATCAAGGCTCGGGTTGATAAAGTGTTAGCTGAGATCTTACATGAAAAACGGAATGTGATAACGAAGCAGCTAAGAGAGGGCACCTTAAGTTGCAATCAGACTTTTGTAGGCTGTGAGGGAACAACAGTAAGAAGGATAAGATTGCAATCTGAGCAGGTAGTCTAACTTACAGGAGGTTAAGATGGAGTTTGATCAAGTGGCAGAACAATGGGACAATGAAAGGCGAATAAAGCGCGCTCAAAAGCTCGTAAACCAGATTCGTTTGTGTGTGCCTGATCTGGCCCAAAAACGTGTCCTGGAATTTGGATGTGGCACAGGTTTGTTATCCTTTGGACTTTTACCATATGTAAAGGAAATCACAGGCTATGATTTGTCTGTTAAGATGCGAGAGGTATATAAAAGTAAGATTGTTTCTTACGATGCAAATAATGCAAGAGTGCTTGAGTCCCTTAAGATGGCAAAAGGCCAAATGCCATATGATCTAATCTTTAGTTCGATGGTATTTCATCATATTCTTGATGTAAAGGCGAAAGTATGTGAACTGAAAAGCCTTCTTTCGGAGAATGGAATCTTTTTGATGATTGACCTCGATGAAGAGGATGGTTCGTTTCATCAGGAAGAAGAAGGGTTTGATGGACATAATGGATTTTCGCGTCAGTATATTGCAGATGTGTTAAAGGAAAGCGGATTTGAAAAAGTAGAAGTAATGGACGCCTATCAAGGCGAAAAGGAAATTGCAAATAAGACAATTGCCTATTCCTTATTCCTTGCAGTAGGACAGAGGCCATAGGCTCATTGTTTCGCTTAAACGAGAATAAAAAGGAAGCTGTTTGTTGGATAGGACAGCTTCCTTTTTTGCAGCCTAAAAAATGTTAAAAGTTTTGGTTATTCCAGCCCCAATGATTGATTTCTGAATATTTCACATAGGTGCGGCTTGGTGGTATGGAAAGCTCCGCTTCGATAATGCTGCAGATTTCTTTTGTCAACGCTTCGTAGGAAGAGGGATGTGCTTTCCCGAAAATCGATACTTCCACCATTGCGCAAGGTTCGTCATTTCCTTGGAAATACAGCGTGTATTCTGGTTCTAATCCGACCATCAGCCATTGTTCTGTTTTCCCAGGGATTGCAGTAATGGCTTGTCCGAAAGAAGTTTTTAAGCGTTCTTCTTTTGCAGCAGGAACAGATACATTTGTTTTTAGATTAATAAATGGCATTTCGTTCACTCCTTTTTTATGTGATCCATTTATTATAGCGTAGTGGAAAACGATTGACAACGCCTTACTTATGCGAAAAGTTTTTTAAAGGGAATGGCAATTTTGATGCGTTATCATATAGTGGTAGTAAACAATTATATTGGAGGATATATGAAATTTTCAGAGAGCAATACATTTAAAAATATTTTAAAGACACTGGATGGAGAATTAAAAGCCAGTACAAAATATGAGATTTATGCAATGAAGGCAAAAGAGGATGGATATGAGCAAATCGGCAATATCTTTGACGAGACATCCGGGAATGAACGGGAGCACGCAGAAATCATGATGAAGTTAATTCATAATGGAGAAGTTCCAGATACATTAACGAACCTAAAGGATTCCATATCGGGGGAAAATGCAGAGTGGACAAATTTGTATAAAGGATTTGCAGAGGAAGCAAGGCAGGAAGGTTATGATGCGATAGGCAGGCTGTTTGATGGGATTGCTTCAATTGAGGAATATCATGAGTTTCGTTACGGAGAGCTTGCAAAGAATTTGGAACAAGGAACGTTGTTCTGTAAAGAAGAGCAAGTATGGTGGATTTGCTTAAATTGTGGATATATTTATTGTGGAGAATGTGCGCCAAAGCATTGTCCGGTATGTGGTTATCCTCAAGGGTATTTTGAGTTGTACTGTAGAAATTATTAAATTGTGATTAATGTCGAAATATGCTATTATAAAATAAAGTTCTTGTGTGGCCAATGCAGGCTACCAAAGAAAGGAAGTATACAATGTTTAAGATTATAGCAGAGATAAAAGAAATCGAATTCGATCATGTGATTGATCAGATGCTTGAGCTAGCGAAAAATCATCCTCAGGCAGGAATGCAGATTCCGGCGTTTATTAATGCGGACATGATTAAGCAAATGCCACAGGAAATGAAAAATGAAATGGTTGTTAAGGCATTGACGGCTGAAAAACAAAAGGGAATCGATATGCTTCAGAACATGGCGGCACGTATGGGAATTACAATGCAAGTAAAATCACTTTTACTTGAAGCACCGAATACCGTAGAATGTGCGCTTCGCCTGCAACTAGAAGGTTCAGTTGCAGAATATGACCGTGCAATTGACGTATTAATGCCACGTCTTTTAAAAGAAGAGCAGATACCAGCTATCCTTGGTACATCGGCATCAGCAGGAATTACTACTGCAGAAGCAATCAATGTGATGAAACAAAAATCAGAAACAGAGAAAGAGTTTTATTTAGTTAAGACGCTTAGCTTGAATAAAGAAATATTAAAACAAGAGTTAGAGCAAATGGCTAAACTAAAGAATGTTGCATTGACGATGGGCGTGATGCGCTTTATGCTTCCAAAATAGAATAGCTGACATATGAAAAATAATAATCTAGCTTATTAAGGTAAATTCAGGAGGAAACATTCGTTGAATGATAAGAAACGTATTTATGTATGGGATAATATAAAGTTTATCCTTATTTTACTTGTTGTTGTTGGACATTTTTGTGAGAAATATTTAAAACAATCGGGGTTCATGAAGGACTCGGTTTTGTTTATCTATACGTTCCATATGCCATTGTTTATTTTTATTTCCGGGCTATTCTCTAAAAAGTTAGTGAATGGCAGAACACTTAACAAGGAAAAAATCGTACCATATTTGCTGTTGTTTGTATTTATGAAGACGATCTTTTATCTATTCAGGTTGCTTATAGGTGTAGAAGGGGTTCGGTTTACCTTATTTAGTGAAAATGGGGTGCCTTGGTTTGTACTTTCGCTTTTTTGCTGGTACGTGATCACGTATTATATTAAGGATTATAGCCGTTCTTTTTGCTTGACTGCAGCAATCTTATTAGGTTGTATGGTCGGCTACGATGTGACGCTAAAGGATTCATTTGCTGTAGCAAGAACAATTGTGTTTTATCCATTTTTCTTAGTGGGCTATTATTGTGATTCTAAGAGAATATTAAAAATGGTAAACAGCAAGCAGGCGAAGATTGCTGCGGTTGTTGTTCTTGGTGGCCTTATCTTTTTGTGTTATTTTAAATCCAAGGGAATATATTGGGTAATGCCATTGTTATCCGGAAGAAATCCGTATACGAAACTTGGAGAAATGCAACGTTTCGGAGGACTAATTCGCTTTGCTTATTATGGTGTTGTAGCAATTATTAGTCTTTCAATCATTGCACTTGTACCGAAAAGAAAACTTTGGATTTCCAAATTAGGTCAAAAGACATTGCCTGTGTATGTATTTCACTATTTATTTATATTTGCATTTGTAAGATTTAACTGGGATGATGCAATTATGAGAATGTTCCCGAATCGATGGGAATTGATTTTCTTTGCAATCGGCGTTGTAGTTACATTGGTAACGACATTGTCAATTTTTGAATGGCCATTGAATAAGATTATGAAGATAAAGAAACAACCGATTATTTTAGAAAAACAAAAGAAGTTAGAATGCGCATAAGGCATCTTTTTCATAGAAAGACGTACTTTAAGAAATTTTATTCTTAAGTACGTCTTTTTATATTTACCCGGGCAACGAGCCAAAGCCCTGCTTGCATGACCTTGGAGAATGTTGCTTAAACGAGAGAAACTCGCAGTGCGTGTTTCTT
Organism: uncultured bacterium; assembly: GCA_905214875.1. GTDB lineage: Bacteria > Bacillota > Clostridia > Lachnospirales > Lachnospiraceae > KM106-2. Next base: position 61,268 of record CAJMNR010000015.1, read on the forward strand.
CTCGTTACTATTGACAAAGTTAAGAATTAGGTTTATAAATGAGTTAGCCATAACTAACTAAAGCGAGTTTATGTAAGCAAAAATGTAAAGGAGTGTGAAAAATTATGATAAATGAAGTTTTTAAAGGTATTATGATTCCGTTTTTAGGAACTACACTGGGCGCTGCCTGTGTATTCTTTATGAAAAAGACATTAAATACTATGGTGCAGAAGGCGTTAACTGGTTTTGCGGCTGGTGTCATGGTGGCGGCGTCAATCTGGAGCTTGCTGATTCCGGCGCTGGAACAATCAAAGCATATGGGAAAATGGTCGTTTGTACCAGCTGTGGTCGGGTTCTGGGTCGGAATTCTCTTTTTGCTTCTTTTGGATCATGTGATTCCGCATTTACATATGAATAGCAATGAAAAGGAAGGTCCAAAGAATAAGTTAAGAAAAACAACTATGTTGGTGCTAGCCGTAACGCTTCACAATATTCCAGAGGGAATGGCAGTTGGAGTTGTTTATGCAGCATATGCCTCAGGGGATTCTACCATTAGTGCGATGGCAGCACTTACCCTGGCAATAGGAATCGCGATTCAAAACTTTCCAGAGGGGGCAATTATTTCAATGCCGTTAAGGTCAGAAGGCGTTTCTAAGGCAAAATCATTTTCCTTAGGTGTATTATCGGGAGTAGTGGAACCAGTTGGAGCATTACTAACCGTTATGGCAGCAGGTCTTGTTACTGTGTGGCTTCCCTATTTATTAAGCTTTGCCTCTGGAGCAATGCTCTATGTAGTCGTGGAGGAACTGATCCCTGAAATGTCAGAAGGGAAACATTCAAATGTGGGAACGATTCTATTTGCATTGGGCTTTACAGTAATGATGACACTAGATGTTGCGCTAGGGTAGATTTGGTTTATGTGACATTGTTTACACTTTATTAATTGGGAAAAACTAGTTATAATAAATGCGTAAAGGGGTGATGAGAGTGAGAAATAAAGTAAAAAGCGGAATACTCGGACTGGCAGTGGGTGATGCCCTTGGAGTGCCAGTAGAATTCACTAGGAGAAACGAGTTAAAAGATGCACCTGTCACAGAGATGAGGGGCAATGGGACACATCATCAGCCAAAGGGAACCTGGTCGGATGATACAAGCATGACTTTATGCATGATGGATAGTTTAAAAGATGGATTAAACTATAATGACATGATGTGTAAGTTCGTGAATTTCTTAGAGAAAGGTGACTATACCGCCTACGGTGAAGTATTTGATGTTGGTATGACCGTTGAACAGGCACTTATTAATTATCGACGGGGAAGAAAGTGTTTGGAATGTGGTGGTGGCAATAAGAATGATAATGGAAATGGTTCGCTTATGAGAATTCTTCCGATTGCGTATTATATCGTTGGAGCCTATGGCTATGACTGCGACGACCAAACGATTCTTACAATTGTACATAATGCTTCGGCGTTGACGCATAGGCATGTTCGTAGCCAGATCGCATGTGGAATCTATGTCATGATTGCGATTACCTTATTAAAAGAAGGAAACCTTACATATTCCATAAAACAAGGCATTGAACGAGCATTTTCTTTTTATAAAAATAATCGTTATACGAAGGATGAGCTTGTCTTCTTTGCTCGTTTAAAAGATGAACACTTTAAGACGCTTGATGAAACAAAAATCAAAAGCAGTGGCTATGTGGTAGACACACTGGAAGCGGCAATATGGTGCCTGCTTACGACCAATACGTATAAAGAGTGTGTCTTAAAGGCAGTAAATCTAGGAGAGGATACCGATACAGTGGCAGCTGTAGCTGGAGGACTCGCAGGGATTGCGTATGGAATCAAAGGAATCCCTACAAAGTGGCTTGACGTCCTTGCAAAACGTGACTATCTTGAACAGCTTTGCTATGCTTTTACAGAAAGTATCTATGCAGGGAATGCCAAGCTTTTAATCGCATATAAAGATATCCTTCTAAAGAAAGAGGATAAGACGTATTACCAATGGGACGGAGAGGGAAAGAAGGAAGAGGAGGAAGATCATGACACTTCATTTGCCTATCCAGTCTATGATGAACAGATTATGGCATTTTTAACAACCATACAAAACACGTGTTATTGGTCCACGCATTATATCAAGATCTTAGAGTCCTATGGCGTTAAGATATCCATGGACCTTACAGAGACAATCAGTAAGGCAGATGATGTTTTGCTAGGCGCAATTCTAACGGCCTATATTAGAAAGGAACGATTTAACGATGGTCTAATCGCCTCTGCTATCCGCCACCAAGTCTTTCATAACATTCTAACTCGCCTAGAAGAACTTCATAAATAAACTTGAAAAACTGTTTTTGTTAGAGTAATTCATTTGCACTTTTAAAACAGGTTTTCATTTTTAGGAAACTTATCGTTTGGGTATCACGAAAGAAAAGTTTGTCTATACTAGGAATATGTTTGACAAACGCCCGTCTGTCAGATAGAATTTAGAAGATAATGCAAAAAAATACAGCCAAGCATTAAGCTGGCAGTTTAATACGATACAACAAGGAGCAAGCGATGGAACAATTATTACGTGTTGGCGTTATTTCAAATACGCATGGAATTCGAGGAGAGGTAAAGGTATTTCCAACAACAGATGATGCCTCTCGCTTTGAACAATTAAAAGAAGTAATCTTAGATACAGGAAAAGAGCAAATGACGCTTCATGTCGCAGGCGTAAAATATTTCAAACAATTTGTAATTTTAAAATTCAAAGAATACCACAATATCAATGACATTGAACGTTACAAAGGAAAAGATTTATATGTAACGCGTGAAAATGCAGTGCCATTAGAAGAAGATGAATACTACATTGCCGATTTATTAGGCTGTAAAGTCGTAACAGACGATGGAAAAGACTTTGGTATCTTAAAAGACGTTATGGAAACAGGAGCAAACGATGTTTATGTCGTTAAGACAAAAGAACACGGCGAAGTGCTACTTCCATATATCGATGATTGTATCTTAAATATTGATATCGAAAATAAAGTAATCACAGCGCATATTATGCCTGGCCTCTTAGACTAGAGAGGTGTTAAGATGAATTTTTATATTTTAACATTATTTCCAGAGATGGTGGAAGATACGTTTCATACAAGCATTATGAAACGTGCCGCTGAAAAGGATCTTGTAAGCTTGACAGCGGTCAACATCCGTGACTTTTCTGAAAACAAGCATATGAAAGTGGATGACTATCCATATGGCGGCGGAGCAGGAATGGTAATGCAGCCAGGACCAGTATATTCTGCCTATGAATCCATTAAAGAAAAAGCAAAAGGCGCAAGAGTAGTCTACATGACGCCACAAGGAAAAGTATTCAACCAGAAGATGGCCGAAGAGTTTGCTAAGGAAGAAAACCTTATTTTCTTATGCGGACATTATGAAGGTATCGATGAACGAGTATTAGAAGAAATCGTAACAGATGAAGTTTCCATTGGGGATTATGTATTGACTGGCGGAGAACTTCCAGCCTTAGTTATGATGGATGCCATTGGGCGATTAGTACCAGGCGTATTAAATAACGATGTGTCTGCGGAAATCGAATCTTTCCATGACAATCTGTTAGAATACCCACAGTACACTAGACCAGAGACGTATCATGATAAGAAAGTTCCAGCGGTGTTATTATCCGGACACCATGGAAAAATCGAAGAGTGGAGAAGAGAACAATCTATTATTCGTACGCTGAAAAAACGTCCTGATTTATTAGAAGAAGCGAATTTGACGAAAAAGGAAAAGAAATTTTTAGACAATTTGAAAAAAACGGATAAGAATGAAGCGTAATGTAGACCATTATTAATAAGAGAAAATTTTGCATGTAATTTAATACTTGCATTTCTCGACTATATATGATACATTATGAATGTTGTGAGATTACGGGTGTTCCTCTGCTACGGTAAGAGTATTAAGAACATCTAATTAAATGAGGAGGTCGCACAAATGAATCAAATTATTAAAAATATCGAAGCTGCTCAATTAAAAGCAGAAGTACCTAGCTTTTCCGTTGGTGATACTGTTAAAGTATACGCTAAAGTAAAAGAAGGTAACCGTGAAAGAACTCAGGTTTTCGAAGGTGTTGTATTAAAGAGACAAAATGGTGGAGCAAGAGAAACTTTTACAGTTAGAAAAACTTCTAACGGTATCGGTGTAGAAAAAACTTGGCCATTACACTCTCCAATCGTAGAAAAAGTTGAAGTTGTAAGATACGGTAAAGTTAGAAGAGCTAAACTTAACTACTTACGTCAAAGAGTTGGTAAAGCTGCTAAGGTTAAAGAATTAGTTAAATAATTTTTCTTAGTAATCTGACTTTGAATCATATTTAAGAATGTTAAGGGGCTATCGTACTTTCGTACGTGGCTCCTTTTCTTATGAGATTTAACGTGTTATAATTAGGAATATTCTATTAGTATTCATTAAAAATAGAAACAATGGCAAAAGTGAAAAAGAGGAGTTAAACATGAGATTCGATTTTGAAGTAGGAAGTCATCAGGAAAAAAGAAAGAATCGTCTCGTACAAGCTGCAATCTTTCTAGCTGAGATCGTCGTTGTAATTGCGCTTGCATTTGCAATAACGCATTTTGGCTTTCAAAAGATCAAGATGCATGGGGAATCCATGAGTCCGACATTAGTCGAAAATGATGAAATCATGGTAAATAAGATGATTTATCGTCTCAAATCTCCAAAACGTGGGGATGTAGTCGTTTTCAAACAAAGTGGACAAGAACACAGTTATTATAATGTGAAACGAATTATTGGTCTTCCGGGGGAAACTGTTCAAATCAAAGATGGACTTGTTTACATCAATGGCAACGAATATACAGAGGTTGTCAATACAGAACTTATTACCAACAGCGGACTTGCAGCATCTCCTTATACATTAGAAGACGGAGAATATTTCGTGTTGGGTGATAATCGTAATTCAAGCGTAGATTCGCGTTTTGCAAGTTTTGGAACGATTGTGAAAGATGACATAATCGGGAAAGCTTGGATTCGTATGAATAAGTTTGCTTTTATCAATAGTTTAAATAAGAAAGAGAAAGTTGAAAAGAGTGCAACACCAGCAGTAACGCCGTCTCCAACAGCAACTGATGCAAAGTAAAGCATTTCTCAGAATACAAATATAAAGACAACGAGGTAAGAAACATGCATTTTCAATGGTATCCAGGGCATATGACGAAAGCAAAACGTCAGATGCAGGAAGATATAAAATTAATCGACGTAGTAATCGAGTTAGTAGATGCCAGAGTTCCACTAAGCAGTAAGAACCCGGACATCGATGACTTGGCAAAGAACAAATCCAGAGTCATGCTTTTAAATAAATACGATTTAGCAGATCCAGAATGGTCTGAAAAATGGAAAGAATGGTACGAAAGCAAAGGCTGGTTCGTAGTAGCTTTGAATTCTAAAAAAGGAACTGGCGTAAAGCAAGTACAAGAAATTATCTTAGAAGCATGTAAGGAAAAGATTGAAAGAGACCGTAAACGTGGTATCATCAACCGTCCAGTACGTGCCATGATCGTAGGAATTCCTAACGTAGGAAAGTCTACATTTATCAATACTTTCGCAGGAAAAGCCTGTGCAAAGACTGGTAATAAGCCAGGTGTTACAAAAGGAAAGCAATGGATTCGTTTAAATAAAAACGTAGAGTTATTAGATACTCCTGGTATCCTTTGGCCAAAATTCGAAGATCAGACAGTAGGACTTCGTCTTGCATTTATCGGATCAATCAAAGAAGAATTATTAAACATTACAGAACTTGCAATGGAATTCTTAGACTTTATGAATACACATTATAAAGGCGTAATTGAGAAACGTTATGAGATGGAACAGTTTGAAGATTCTGTTAAGACGTTATACCATGTTGCAGAACTTCGTTCTTGTAAGTTAAGAGGAAATGAGCTAGACATCAATAAAGCGGCTAGTATCATCATTGATGATTTCCGTAGTGGCAAATTAGGAAAGATAACCTTAGAATTCCCTGAGGAAAGTAACTCCTAATTCTAAGGAGGTTTTATTTTGAAAGAGGATAGCAGTATTGAAGACAGCTTAGAGTTTTGTAAAGAAATAAAATTTTATGAGAAAAAAGACGATCCGATGGAATTCAATGAAGAGAATTTTCCCAAGTTAAAAGAGTATATTAATTGGATGAACGATACGGACGAAACCGTGCATAAAGACTATGAATCCTATGAGAAAATCATGAAGGAAGCAGAGACAACTAACACGGTAAAACAAAAAGACTATGAGGAAAGACAACTAAAACAGGAAGAAAAGAAGACATCGTTATTAGGAGCTATCCTTCAAATCCTTGGCTGTCTTTTGATTTCCTTCCTTTTAGTTTTTGGATGTACGACATTTCTTGCAACCTATACGACAGTAAATGGAGAATCCATGGAGGCTACATTAAATGACGGAAATATCGTTGTGATCAACCGTTTGGTATACCGAATCAGTGATCCGAAACAGTTTGATGTCATCGTCTTTCATAATTCTGCTAATGTCAATTTGGTAAAGCGAATCATCGGGCTTCCTGGACAGACAGTTCAAATTGTAGACGGACTCATTTATATTGATGGAGAAGTGGTAAATGAGAACTATGGAACAGGAAAAATGAAGTCAGCAGGTCTGGCAGAAGAGAAAATCACATTAGGAGAAGATGAGTACTTTGTATTAGGCGATAACCGTAATAACAGTACCGACAGCCGTTCTTCCTATGTAGGCCTTGTCAAACGCAAAGATATTGTCGGAAAAGTATCGTTTCGTTTCTATCCTTTTAGCGAGTTTGGACAGATCGAATAGAGGTAACATAGATGAAAAGTTTAGCTGTAATTAAGAAAGAGTTAGAGCTTGCAAGTGACAGTGACCGCAAAGTAATGCTTCATGAACTTGCTGATGACACAAGAACTGGTGTCAAAAATCTTATTTTAAAATACAAAAAACAAGAAGAAAAATATTTACAAGAGCTTGCCCGTATTGAGCAGATGAAACAGTTTGAATACGAGCACTGTGATGCACATTACATTTGTGGAATCGATGAAGTAGGGCGTGGACCGCTTGCCGGCCCAGTCGTTGCCGGTGCGGTAATCTTAGACCGTGACAACGATATCCTTTACTTAAATGATTCGAAAAAGCTAAGCGAGGCAAAACGCGAGGAACTCTACATTCAAATCAAAGAAAAAGCAATTGCCTGCAATATTGGTATTATGCCACCAAGCGTAATTGACGATATAAATATATTGAATGCTACGTATAAAGCAATGAAACAGGCGGTAGAAGGATTAAGCGTTACGCCGGATGTCTTACTAAATGATGCGGTAATCATTCCTGATCTTCCAATGGAACAGGTAAAGATTATCAAAGGGGATGCAAGAAGCATATCCATCGCAGCGGCAAGCATTCTTGCCAAAGTGGAAAGAGACCGAATGATGGTTGAATACGATAAGCTGTATCCAGAGTATGGATTTGCCCATAACAAAGGTTACGGAAGCAAGGACCATATCGAAGCATTAAAGAAATACGGTCCATGTCCAATCCACCGCGCTAGTTTCATTAAAAATTTTGTATAATATGAGGTGGAGCATATGAAAGAATCAAAAAAGAAAGCGGCAGTTGCCCTAGAATATAATCCAGATGAACAGGCACCGAAAATCATTGCCTCCGGCAGGGGCATCCTTGCTGATAAGATCGTAACAGCAGCAAATGAAGCAAATGTACCCGTTCACAAAGATGCACCACTTGCCAATACACTTGCTAAGCTTGAGATTGGTGAGTATATTCCGAAGGAACTGTATGATATCGTTGCAGAGATTCTTGTATATGTTGACGATTGTGATCGTATTAAGAAGAAAATGAACCTGAAAAAATAAGAGTAAAGGGGAATTTTTATGTATAACAAGCGTGTAATCGGAAATGAAAAAGAACAAATAGCGGCAGCATATTTAGAGGCCCAAGGCTATAAGATTGTTGCTTGCAATTATTTCTGTTCGGCCGGAGAGATTGACCTGATCGCAAGAGATGGGGCATACCTTGTCTTTGTTGAGGTGAAATACCGCAAAGACCTTAAGAACGGTTATCCGGAAGATGCGATTACTACGCGAAAAAGGCATTCCATCATAAAAACTGCAAGCCAGTATTTATTAAGACATGGATTATCATTTGATAGCCCATGTCGTTTTGATGTTGTTTCCATCGTAGCGGATGAGATCAAACTGTATCAAAATGCATTTATGATTGAGGAAGGCTATTTATTTTGATGAGGTAGCAATATGAAGGAATATAATCCAGACAGAGTTTTTCAATTCGGAAACGACAAGATCCATTATAAGTGTGAAAATTCTGTTCATAATATAAAATATAATGAGGATGATGCGCATGCTATCCTTGATTCATCCCATGGTACGCCATTTCTTCATTTTGAAGCACTTGACAGAATCGACTGTATCAGACATGGATTCTCCACTAGACTTGGAGGCGTAAGTACGGGAGATTTTACAACTCTTAACTTAAGCTTTGCTAGAGGAGATGACGAGGAAGCAGTAAAGGAAAACTACGAAAGAATCCTGACTGCAATGGGAATGAATGAAACTGCTCTTGCATTTTCAGACCAAGTCCATGACACGCTCATCCATCGTATTACAAAAGAAGATATAAACGAAGCAAACCGTTATGAGAAGAAATTAGTAGGCATTGACGGCCTTATTACCAATGAGCCGGGAATTACGTTAATTACTTCTTATGCAGACTGCGTGCCACTTTACTTTGTCGACCCAGTAAATAAGGCAATCGGCCTTTCGCATTCCGGGTGGAAAGGCACAGTAGGAAAGATCGGCAAAAAGACGGTAGAAGCGATGCAAAGAGAGTTTGGTTCTAATCCTAAGGACATAATTGCAGTCATTGGACCTAGTATCTGCTTTGATTGTTATGAAATCAGCGAAAATGTTGCCGAAGAGTTTATGGGTAATTTTTCAAATGAAATCGTAAGTGAGATACTATATAATAAAGGAAATGGAAAATATCAGCTGGATTTATGGCTTACAAACAAACACATCTTGTTAGAAGCCGGTCTAAGAAAAGAGCATATAACAAATTCAAATCTATGTACTTGTTGTAATGATTCTCTATTATTTTCCCATCGAGCAAGTAAGGGCCACCGTGGCAATTTGGCAGCTTTTATGTGCTTAGTATAACGAACGGGATAAAGCAGTCGAAAACGATTTCCCGTATATTACAACATATCAGGAGGAACTCATGAGTATAAAAGGACACATAATTACAAAAGTACAACCTGGTAGTATAGCAGAAGAATTAGAAATCGAACCTGGAGATACATTACTAAGAATTAATAATCAAGAAATTAAAGATGTTTTCGATTATCATTACTTAGTAAATGATGAATTCTTAACTGTTCTTATCTTGAAACAGAACAAGGAAGAATGGGAATTAGAAATTGAAAAAGAATATGAAGACGATTTAGGAATTGAATTTGGCGAAAGCCTTATGGATAACTACCGTTCCTGCCGTAATAAATGTATTTTCTGTTTTATTGACCAAAACCCAGAAGGCATGCGTGAAACCATCTATTTTAAGGATGATGATGCCAGATTATCCTTCTTACAGGGGAATTATATTACGTTAACCAATATGAAGATGGAAGACATCGACCGTATTATTCTATATAAATTGGCGCCAATCAATATTTCCGTGCATACAACAAATCCAGAACTTCGTAAAGAAATGTTAAATAACCGATTTGCAGGAGATGCACTGGAAAAAATCAAGCGTTTATATGATGGTGGAATCGAGATGAATTCCCAAGTCGTTTTATGTAAAGACATCAATGATAAAGAAGAATTAGATCGTACAATCAAAGATTTATCCGATATGATGCCTTATATGAGAAGTTTATCTGTTGTACCACTTGGAAAGACAAAATTCCGTGAGGGATTAAAGCAGATTCCTTCCTTTAACAAAGACGATGCAAGACAAGTGCTTGATCAAATCCATTACTGGCAGGAAAAGTTCTTAAAAGAACACGGAACTCGTTTTGTATTTGCCAGCGACGAATGGTATATCAAGGCGGAATATGATATTCCAGAAGAAGACTATTATGAAGGATATGGTCAGATTGAAAATGGCGTAGGTATGATTCGTTCTTTAACGGACGAAGTACTTTCTTATCTTGATGAGTTAGAAGGGGATGACCGCGACCAGAAAGTATCCATGGTAACGGGAATGCTTGCAAGTACAACAATCGACTATCTGAAAAAGAAGGTAAATGAGAAGTTTCCTAAGATGGAAATCAATCTTTACCCAATCCGTAATGACTTCTTTGGTCCTGAAATTACAGTAGCAGGACTCCTTACTGGCGGGGACATTATTGCCCAGCTAAAAGACAAAGACCTTGGAGATTATCTAATCCTTCCTGGTGTTTTACTTCGAAGCGGGGAAGACGTACTTTTAGATGATCTTACCATAAAAGATATCCAAAATGCTTTACAAACCGACATCCGTATTGTACAATCAGACGGAAAGTCATTTGTTGATACAATTATTACAAATTAATAAGGAGAAAACAATGAGTAAACCAATTGTAGCTATTGTGGGTCGCCCTAACGTAGGAAAATCCACTTTATTTAATACTCTTGCTGGTGAAAAGATCTCTATCGTAAAAGATACACCAGGTGTAACAAGAGACAGAATATACGCAGAGGTAGACTGGTTAAACACTCAGTTTACATTAATTGATACCGGAGGTATCGAACCAAAAACAGACGATTTAATTCTTTCCCATATGAGACAACAGGCAGAAATCGCAATTGATACTGCTGATGTCATCATGTTTGTCGTAGACGTAAGACAAGGTCTTGTTGACTCGGATTTCCAAGTAGCAAACATGCTTCGTAAGTCCCACAAACCAGTTGTCTTAGTTGTAAATAAAGTAGATAACTTTGATAAATTCATGCCAGATGTATATGAATTCTATAACTTAGGTATCGGTGATCCACATCCAGTAAGTGCATCAAGTAAATTAGGTCTTGGTGATATGCTTGATGAAGTTATTGGCCACTTCAACCTAGATGAGAATGCAGAGGAAGAAGAAGACGAAAGACCACGTATTGCCATCGTTGGTAAGCCAAACGCAGGTAAATCTTCCTTAATCAATAAATTATTAGGAGAAGAACGTGTTATCGTAAGTAATATTGCGGGTACGACTCGTGATGCAGTAGATACTCCAGTCGTTTATAATGGCAAAGAGTATGTATTTATCGATACTGCAGGTCTTCGTCGTAAGAACAAGATCAAAGAAGATTTAGAAAGATACAGTATCATCCGTGCTGTAACAGCGGTAGAACGTGCCGATGTCGTTATGATCGTAATCGATGCAACAGAAGGTGTAACTGAACAGGATGCAAAGATTGCGGGTATCGCACATGAACGTGGAAAAGGTATTATCGTTGCAGTAAATAAATGGGATGCCATCGAAAAGA
>CAJMNR010000016.1 GCA_905214875.1 uncultured bacterium
GTCAGTGTTGGTGCGGGTGCATCGCAACTCGCACCCCAACACTTGACATAGAGCCGAATAAAAAAACGGGAAAGAGCTAATACGCATGGCGTACTAGCTCTTTCTCGTTTTATTCACCAGAGGCGTCCTCGTCCCCGACTAGCCCCAATTTCCTAAGTTCATTCTCGAACTTCTCTTTATCAATCGGTTTCCCAGCATAAGCCACACAGCCAAGGGAAAAAGCCTTCATGACATTTCTTCCGTCATTTAAAGCAGTCGTCATAATGATCTTTGCTTGCTTGTCTTCTGGAATCTGTTCCTCCGCCTCAATCTTACGGATTTGCTTTAGTGCCTCATACCCATCTACTCCCGGCATCATAATATCCAAACAAACCAAATCATATGGCTCATCATCCTCTAATGCCATTTGAAATGCCTCAATTGCTTCTTCTCCATCAACCGTCACATCACAATCCCCATATTGCTGTAACAAACGTAACATGAATTTACGACTTGCAAAATCGTCTTCTGCAATCAATATTTTCATATAGTTTCTCCCCCCGTTCTTTTTAATGTATGCTTAGAAACTGTTTTGTTTCCTCTAAGAAACGTCGCATCTCATCATCTGTTCCGATTGTTACACGCAAATAATTACTAATTCTTTCTTTATCCCAGTGACGAACAAAGATATATTTCGTACGTAAATATTCAAATAGCTTTGTGCAATCCACAGTTTCATGAGTTACAAATAAGAAATTCGTCTTTGAGTCAGGCACAATAAACCCAAGCTCACGTAACGCAACTTTCGTTGCCTCTCTCGTCTTAATGATTTTTTCTTTTGTTTCTGTAAAATATTTTTCATCTTTTACAGCTTCCACACCAACTTTTAACGCCCACTGGTTCATCGTATATGAGTTAATGGAATATTTCACATCATTCAACGCTTTGATTAAAGCCTTATTTCCCATACAGTAACCAATTCTTACACCAGCCATGGAACGAGACTTTGAAAATGTCTGCGTAATCAGAAGATTTTCATATTTCTCTAATAATGAAATTGCACTTGTTCCACCAAAATCTACATAAGCTTCATCTACGATTACGATTACATCCTGATTATGCTTTAAGATATCCTCAATAAAATCGAGGCCTTCGCAAATAGAGGTTGGCGCATTTGGATTTGCAATTACGACACCGCCATTTTCTTTATAATAATCTTCCTTACGGATACGGAAGTTCTCATCTAATGCAGGTCTTTCGTATGGAATCTTATATAGTTCTGCCCAAACATCATAAAAGGCATATGTAATATCCGGAAATAGAATTGGTTTCTTAGAGTTAAAGAACGTCAAAAATGCAGTTGCAAGTACATCGTCGGATCCAACCCCAACAAATACCTGGTCGTGGTCTAAATGATAATAATCAGCCAGTACATTTACTAGCGATTCACAAGATGCCTCTGGATAAAGACGCATATCGCTAATCTTCATCTTCTCAATGGCATCTTTTACTTTTGGCGCTGGCGGATATGGATTCTCATTTGTATTGAGCTTAATCATATCCTCTAACATTGGCTGTTCTCCTGGAACATATGGCTCGACTTTTCTTATATTTTGTTCCCAAGCTTTCATTTAACCCTTCCCTTCGTATCAAATGTATTCTAAATTGCTTATTTAGCCTTATAGTCATTTGCTAATTTTTCAAATGCAGGTAATGCGCGCTCGATCATATCATAATCTACACAATATGCAATACGTACGTAACCTGGACATCCAAATGTGGAACCTGGTACCACTAATAAGTTGTATTTTTTCGCTGCATTTGCAAATGCCTTGTCATCTTCTTCTAATGTTTTTACAAATAAGTAGAATGCACCTTGAGGTTTTACACAACTATAGCCATATTTAATCAAACTGTTATATAAAAGTTCGCGGTTTCTATTGTAAACATCGATATTTACTTCCGAATCGATACACTTTGCTACAACCTTTTGAATTAAAGATGGTGCGTTAACGAATCCAAGGATACGGTTTGCAACACAAGCTGCCTGGAATACGTTATCATAATCATCTACTTCATTTGGAATTACAAGATATCCAATACGTTCTCCTGGAAGACTTAATGATTTACTGAAAGAATATCCAACTACTGTATTGTGATAGTATTTTGTTAAGTAAGGAACTTCTACACCATCATAAGCAAGCTCACGATATGGTTCATCAGCGATTAAATAAATGCTTGTGTTATATTCTTTTTCTTTTTTCTCTAACACTGCTGCAATCTTTTCAATTGTTTCTACGGAATAAACAACACCTGTAGGATTATTTGGCGTATTGATAATGACTGCCTTCGTCTTAGGTGTAATCTTTTCTTCAAACTCTTCGATATTCGGTTGGAAATCTACTGTATTTGGAGTGACTGCAATTAATTTGCCCTCAAAATTAGCAACATAGTTTTTATATTCTCCGAAATATGGCGCAAATGTAAGCACCTCATCTTGTGGATTTAAAAGAGTCTTTAAGATTACATTTAACCCACCTGCTGCACCAACTGTCATAATGATATTGTTTTCATTAAAATATGTACCGAACTTTTTATTTAGTGAATCTGCAATCGTACTACGTACGTATTCAAATCCTGCATTGCTCATATATCCATGGACTTCCATCGAATTCTCTTCATTTAAGATTTCGATAATTGCCTCTTTTACGTGTTTTGGTGGCTCAACGCTTGGATTTCCCAAACTAAAATCATATACGTTTTCTGCTCCAATTTTTGCAGCTAACTGCTTTCCTTCTTCGAACATTGCACGGATGACACTGCTGTTTGCAACGTATCCCTTCATCTTTTCTGCGATCATGCCATTCATCCTTTCTCACTTTAATACGTTAACTTACTATTGTTTCCTAGTATACACATCACACTTTAAAATTGCAAGAAACTTTTACAACACCGAACTTCTTGCAAATGACAAAACCCCCATAAATCATCTACTAGGAAATTTATGAGGGTCTTATATTTATTTTAGGCGTATTTTCATAAATGCTTTTATCATCTCTACGCCTTGTTCAAAGCTTAGTGTACTTGTGTTAATGCATAAATCATAGTTCATTGCATCGTTCCACTCATTTCCTGTGTAATATTTATAATACACTGCGCGCTTTTTATCAATGGATAATATCTTCTTTTCTAAATCTTTTCGATTCTCTCCATACATTTCTTCCAATCGATCCACGCAGGAGTCAAGTGGCGCATGTACAAATACACGAATGACATTTTTATAATCCTTTAATACATAGTCTGCACATCGTCCTACAATGACACAGGGTTCCGTGGATGCAATTTCTTTTATAATCTTTGCCTGATAGTTAAATAAGTTATCGTTGCTGATAAAATCATCACTATCTGGTGGGATTAGCTCTCCTTTGTAAGTTTTCCTTGCTATCTTATATAGCAAAGAGGACTTCACGCTTTCATCTGCTTTTGCAAATAATTCCTCGTTGATGCCACTATCATCGGATGCTAAACGTAGTAGTTCGCGGTCGTAAAAACTAATTCCTAATTCTTTCGCAAGCATTTTTCCTATGGTGCGTCCACCGCTGCCATATCCTCTTGAGATCGTAATTACATAGCTTTTCAAACCAAACGCCTCCTATTCCCCTAAATATGCTTTCTTAACAGAATCATCATTCATTAAATCAGTCGCATCGCCGGAGAGCACAACCTTTCCAGTCTCTAAAACATATGCTCTGTCTGCAATCTCTAATGCCTTCTTCGCATTCTGTTCTACTAAGAGAACCGTAGTTCCCTGCTTACTGATTTCTTTTATGATATCAAAAATCTCAGATACAAAGATTGGACTAAGACCCATAGATGGTTCATCCATTAAGATGATCTTTGGCTTACTCATAAGCGCACGCCCCATTGCCAACATCTGCTGTTCCCCACCACTTAACGTTCCACCGATCTGGTTCTTTCTTTCCTTAAGTCTTGGGAAACGTTCATAGACCATGTTTAAGGTCTCTTCGATTTCTGATTTGTTACTTCTTGTATAGGCTCCTAATTTCAGGTTCTCATATACGGTAAGTTCCTGAAAGATTCGTCTTCCTTCTGGTACATGTGCCATGCCAAGCCCAACAATCTTGTGTGACGGCGTCTTTAACAAGTTATGTCCTTCAAATTCAATGGAACCGCCTTTTGCTCCAATTAAACCTGTGATTGTATGAAGCGTTGTTGTCTTTCCTGCACCATTGGCTCCGATTAAGGCAATGACTTCTCCTTCTTCTACATCAAAGGATACATCTTTTAATGCATGAATGACTCCATAATAAACATTTAAATCTTTTACTGATAGTAAACTCATATGCCTTCCTCCTATTCTCCAAGATATGCTGTAACAACCTTTGGATCATTTAATACGATCTCTGGTTTTCCTTGTGCTAATACTGTACCGAAGTTTAATACAGTAAGCTCTTCACAGATACCAGATACTAACTTCATATCATGTTCGATAAGGAGGATGGTTACATCAAATTTATCACGAACGAGACGAATCGTATCCATTAATTCCTGTGTTTCATTAGGATTCATACCGGCTGCTGGTTCGTCAAGTAATAATAGCTTTGGATTGGTTGCCAGCGCACGAGCAATCTCTAGCTTTCTCTGCTGTCCATATGGAAGATTGCTTGCAAGTAAGTCGGCATCTTTCTCAAGACCAAACACACTTAAGATTTCCATTGCTCGCTCATTCATCTGTGCTTCTTTTTTGATTGTCGGATATTGTAATACGCTTGCTAGCAAGGAGTATTTGTATTCATTATGTAGTCCAACCTTAACATTCTCAAGTACAGTCATTTTTCCAAATAAACGGATATTTTGAAATGTTCTTGCAATGCCTTCCTGGCTGATTTTATGAATTGACTGTCCTACGATATTCTTTCCATCTAATAAAATAGAACCATCTGTTGGTCTATATACACCTGTAAGTAAGTTAAAGATTGTTGTCTTTCCGGCACCATTTGGTCCAATTAATCCATATAACTGTCCCTTTTCGATGCTAATACTAAAATCATCTACTGCTCTAAGCCCGCCAAAGGAGATTCCTAACTGTTTTACTTCTAATAATGCCATACCCTATACCTCCTCTTTCTTTTTCTTTAATGGAGCAATCTTTTTCAAAAGCCCATCATCGATTAAACGTGTACGAAGTTTAGAGTTATTAAATAACATAGCTACGATTAATAATACAGCGTAGATTAACATACGGTAGTCTTGGATGTCACGTAACATTTCAGGAAGAGCTGTTAAGATGATTGCGGCAATCACAGATCCTCTTATACTTCCCATTCCTCCAAGTACTACGATTACTAATACATTGATTGACATGTTAAAGTCAAATTTATTTGGCTTAATAATTCCGACATTATGGGCAAACATAAATCCTGCAATTCCTGCAAAGAAAGCCCCTACTACAAAGGCAAATATCTTATAGTTTCGAATACAGATTCCTGTTGCTTCTGCCGCAATATAGTTATCACGAACAGCGGTAATGGCACGGCCAAATCTGGACTTCATGATATTATTAATAATCAAGACTGAAAGGATAACAAGCGTAATGACTAAGATATAATGCTTGCTTGTCGTATACTCTGGAATATTTGTAAGGCCGCTTGCACCACCAGTAATGCCTTTCATATAGTTAAGGATGGATGCGACAATCTGTCCAAATGCCAATGTTACGATTGCTAAATAATCGCCATGAAGACGAAGTACAGGAATACCAATCAACAATCCGAAGATTGCTGCCATGATTCCGGCACCAGCTAAGCCAACAATGACTTCAATCCACATAGGTAAATCTAAATGTATGGTAATTAAGGAACCTGTGTAGGCACCAATGGCCATAAATCCGGCATGTCCAAGTGACAGCTCTCCTAAAAATCCTGTTACCAAGTTTAAGGATACAGCCATAATGACATTAACGGAAATCGATACAATCAAGTTGCGGTACTGATATCCAAGTACCCCTGAATTCACTAATAAAATAACACCAACATAGACAAGTGCAATTACAATTAATTTTTTAATGGATGATTTCTTTAATTCCTTACTTTTTGTCTTTACAAATTCATTTGCCATTGTACTTCACCTACACTTTCTCAATTCTCTTACGACCGAGGATTCCGGTTGGCTTAAAGATTAATACGATAATAAGAAGACCGAATACAAAGGCATCCACTAATTCTCCACTGATATATGCTTTTGTAAAACTCTCTACGATTCCTAATGCGATACCGCCAAGCATAGCTCCTGGCACACTACCTATTCCACCGATAACAGCTGCAACGAATGCCTTGATACCAGGAATTGCTCCTAGCGTTGGATATGCTTTGTCATACATACTTACCCAAAGAATGCCCGCTACACCTGCAAGTGCTGAACCAATTGCAAATGTCATAGAAATCATTCGGTTTGCATTGATTCCCATTAAACTTGCTGCGCCTTTATCTTCTGATACTGCACGTAAGGCAGAACCTAACTTTGTCTTATTGATAAAATAAGTAAGCGCAATCATTACGATAATGGTAACAGCTAAGATTACAAGCATATTACCAGAGATGGTAATCTCACCAATCTTGATATTGCTAACATGGATGAATTTGGGAACGCTCTTTCCTTGTGAAGTAAAGATTACAAGGAATAAGTTTTGTAAGAAATACGACACACCGATTGCTGTAATTAATACGGCAAGGCTTGGTGCATTACGTAAAGGCTTATATGCTACCTTTTCGATTACGACACCTAGGATTCCACATCCGACGATTGATAATAGGATTGCAAGCCACGTAGGTACCCCTGAGGCATTTAATCCAAGTAATAATATGTACGCGCCTACCATGATGATATCACCATGTGCAAAGTTGATCATTTTAGCAATACCATAAACCATCGTATATCCTAATGCGATAAGTGCATAGATACTGCCCGGGATTAACCCATTTAGTAACTGCTCAATGAATCCATTCATAATCAAACACCTCTTTAGCTTTCTATTTTTAGAAAGCCTTTCTTAATTGATAGGAAATAGCTCGAAGAGAAATTTCCTATCAATTAAAAAAGTTGCCGTAAGACGAATATGTTACGTTGGTCTTACGGCTGCTTCCATAGTTACTATTCTACTGATTATTTTACAGTGATTGCTGTATACTTTCCATCTTTAATTTGAATTAATTTTGTAGATTTTGTAGCATCACCATCTTTAGAGAATGTCATATCCCCAGTAATACCTTCTACATTGATTTGAGTCATAGCTTCTTGTAGTTTTTCAATATCAGTGCTGCCTGCTTTTTCTAAAGCTGCCTTAATTGTATATACTGTGTCATAACCGTCAGCTGCGAATTGATCTGGATCTGCATCATTATTTGCTGCTTTATAAGCCTTTGTAAATTCTTGAACTTTAGAATCTTTATCTGTGCTAAGGAATGGACTTAAGAAAGTTGCTCCTTCGATGACTTTTTTATCACTTACTTGATTAAGGATACCATCCCATCCATCAGAACCGAAGAATGGAAGCGTAATTCCTTTTTCACTTGCTTGTTTTACTATGTAAGATACTTCTTGATAATATGCTGGTACGAAGATTGCTTCTGCATCAGAAGATTTTACTTTAGATAACTGTGTATTATAATCTACATCACCTTCTGCAAATGCTTCTTCAACTACAATACTTCCGCCTAATTCTTTTACTTTTGCATCAAATGCATCCTTGATACCTTCGCTATAACTGCTTGAGTTAGCATATAGTACTGCTACCTTTTTATATCCTAATTTGTTTACGATATAATCTGCCATTGCATCTCCTTGTTGTGGATCTGTGAAGCAGATTCTGAAACAGTTATCATATTGAGCACATTCTTTTTGAGAACCTGAAGGTGTAATTTGAAGAATCTTTGCTTCTTTGGATAATGAAGTTACTGCGATACAAGGAGCTGAAGTTACACATCCGAGTAATGCCCCCATGTTATCATCCATTAACTTGTTAAATGCGTTCTTTGCAGTTTCTGCATCGTTTGCATCATCTTGGAAGTTTAACTTTAATTGTTTTGTTTCATCACCGATTTTAACTCCGCCTGCTTTGTTGATTTCATCAACGGCAATTTGTGCACCATTTTTTACACTTGTACCATAACTTGCAGCTGCTCCGGAAGTAGGTCCGATACCACCAATTACGAATTCAGAACTATTTCCTCCATTTTTATCACCACATCCAGCAAATGATGCAACGGTCATAGTCGCAATCATTGCTACACTTAATACTTTTTTTAGTTTCATAATGAATTCCTCCTATTTCTAAACTCTTATTCAATTTTTAAAATATGTAATAAATATAGTAATACTAATCTATAAAACTATATATATGTATTTACAAATCTAATAATAACATAATTAATCTAAACATTTCAACATTTTAATGTGCTAAAGTTGTTTTTCGTTTAATTTTCTACAATTCAGTTAAAAAACGCAATAATTCTGGTATTTTTTTGTAATATTATTACGTTTTTCCATTACTTTATTTCCTTTTATTAGGCAAAAAGAAAAGAAGCCATGCACCAATTAAGATGTCGTGGCTCCTTTGCCTTGTTTCCAACTACATTATGCGTCTGATTCCTTTAATTCTCCACCACATTTATCACAGTAATCTAATCCTTCCAACGTGATTCCTCCGCAATCCGGACAGACAATCTTTGCAGGGGCAACCTCACATTCTACTACTTCAAATTCCACGTCTTCAACGACATTCTTTTTTTTCTTTCGATTCATACCAATAAATATCGTTGCCTGTTTTTCTGTTTGCCTATGTGATACTTTCTTAAAGGAATGAGGTACTTTTTTATGTAGAAAAGCCTTCATAATGTTTTCCCCCAATCAATCTTTCCTATTATGTATAAGAAACTTGCAAAGCAAGTTCCTTATCATAAGATATGATTTGAATTACGATATCTGGTCATGATTTCTCCGAAGATATCTCCTGTTGACGGCGGAGTAAATGTAATTGCATTCGCTCCAGCTTCAATTGTCTTTAAAATAGAGGCATCTGTCGGCCCACCAGTCGCAATAATCGGAATATCTGGGTGTTTCGATCTAATATGTCGTACAATCTCTGCTGTATTTGCACCACCAGAAACATTTATAATAGATGCTCCTGCTGCTAGACGTCCTTCGATATCGGAGTCTTTTGATACCACCGTAATTACAATAGGAATCTCAATCTTTTGCTTAAGATATGAGATCGTTTCATTCGGCGTCGGTGCATTCACAACAACTCCCATTGCTCCTTGGAATTCAGCGTCTTCTGCGATATTACAAACACGCTTTCCTGTTGTTGTTCCTCCGCCAACACCACAAAAAACCGGAACATCCGAACAATTAATAATTGAATGGGTTATAATCGGCTGTGGCGTAAATGGATATACCGCAATTACCGCATTAGCATTACAATTACGGATCACTGCAACGTCTGTTGTAAACATCAAAGATTTAATGAGTTTTCCAAAAATGCGTATTCCACTTACCTGATCGATTACTTGCGGCACACGGATCATATGTCTGCGAAGATTTCCTTCGATCTCTGGCACAAACTTTTCTCCCACTTCGTTCACTCACTTTCTACTTCTTCTTTCAAGTACGTTCAACACTTACTCATTTCTCATTATATCCAAAAACACAATTTAAAACAATAATTATGTTATCTCATACTGTTTTTCTTGCACTTTCGAATGCACTAAAGGCATCCAAGATTCCATATCCCCATTCTCTATTTGGGTATTCGATGGATCTTCGCGATGCCCCAGCAATTAATAATGCCTTGATTTCGCTTGTATTCATGGATGGGCGCTTCTTTTCAACAATTCCCCATTGTAGAATTAGCGCAGCAACTCCGGCCGTATTGGCTGCTGCCACACTAGATCCTGACTTCTCACCAAAAGCATTTCTTGAAACTGGACCAAATACATTAACTCCCGGTGCTGCAATATCCGGCTTAACCTGATTTAATAATGTATAGCCTCTGCTGGAAGCAATATAAATACTGTTTTCCTTATGGTTATAAGTAGATGTGACAATTACTCTTGACGTCGTCCCTGTCTCGACTAATGTTACATAAGGATCTGGAACAAGGAAATACGTCTCCGGATCCACGTAATTTGAAATCGGTAGCCACATATTAAACTGCGTTCCAACAGTACTCTCATTGTAAACACGTATTCTCCAAATCCCGGGTGACATATCTTGAAACTGCATAAAAATTAACTCATTTCCAGTCGCAGTATCCGTTATGGCATATGTAATATGTATCGTTGTCGGCTCAAGCACAAAAGTAAGTTCTGCATCAAGTCCCTGCTTTGCCGGAATCTTTTCTTGAATCTCTCCACTTGGCGAAATGATTGCCACAGAAAACAACGTGGGTGCGACTGACCACAACTCAATGGTCAAACCTTTTTGCTTATCACTTACTTTCAGTTCCACATCCTCAAAATTCCCCTGCGTAACACTTCCACTATAATGATGTGCAGCATTGCCTTCATTACCAGCTGCAGCACAAATACATATTCCCAACTGGTTGCTAATGGAATTAAGGTAATCTGACATATTAGACTGACCCTCATGATCACCCGAACTCGTACCGAGTCCTAAACAGATTGAAATGGGCTTATTCAGCTCCTGAGCCTTTTTCCTTAAATATTCGATTCCTAACATTATGTCATTCTCCTGATAAGCGATTGGTCCATCTGGAACCTGATAAAAGTCACGTAAGTATTGTTTTGCAGGCTTTAACTTTACTACGATGAGCTCAGCCTGTGGTGCAATACCTGCAAAATCATTTTCTTCATCTATATTTCCAGCCATCAAGGCTGACAAATAAGTCCCATGGCCATTCTCATCCGTAGTTGGAACGATTTCTCCTGGATTTTGACTTGCTAACGCTCTATTAAGATCTGCCTTTACATACTCCGTTCCATAGTCATAACCGTTTGGCCCGGGTCCTGTTTGTACCGTCTGGTCCCATATACTCGCAATCCTAGAAGTATTATCTGCATTAATAAATAATGGATTCGTATAATCAATTCCTGTATCGACAATCCCGATTAGTGTTCCACCTCCATACAAATCTAAATAAGGAAGTCTCCTTAACTTATATACCCCCATATCTTCCAACGTAGAGGTATCCATTAATCCATATAACTTTGGCAGATTACGATAGGAATTGGTGATTATCTTTGTTGACATCGTTTCCGTAATCGGAATATACACCATTTGAAACTTTCCTTCAATTTGCTGTTCACACACAAGATTTGCGTTATTATTTAGGTTCTTTATATCCGAATAGTCATCTAATATATAATCCGCAACTTGTTCTGAATAAATTGCCTCCCTGCATCTACTTGCATCATTGTCATTTAGCATGTTCACACATCCGATACGCCTACATAATTATCATATTATATGCGACAGTACTAAATTCCATGAAAAAAGGTCCCCAAAGACTTCTTAATAACAGAAGCCCTTGGGGACCCTAATTGTCTCTATTCGATTATACTGTTGGATTTTCTCTGTCTGATTTATCTTCTAAGAGTGTTGTCTTTTTCTCACAGCCTCTCATTTCAATCAACGGAGCGCCTTTATTCTCAATATAATCTCTTGTAATTACCACTCTACCGATATTATCATCTTTTGGAATCTCATACATAATATCGAGCATGAATTTTTCAATGATAGCACGTAATGCTCTAGCGCCAGTTTTCTTCTCCATTGCTTCTTCAGCAATTGCTTCAAGCGCATCATCATTGAACTCTAAATCAACTTCATCAAGTGCTAATAATTTTTGATATTGTTTTAAGATTGCATTCTTTGGCTCTTTTAAAATCTTAATTAACATTTCTTTCGTTAAGCCTTGTAACGTAAATAGAATTGGAAGTCTTCCTAAGAATTCAGGGATCATACCAAACTCACGTAAATCATCAATCGTAACTTTTGATAATAAATCTGGGTCATTATCATATTGATCTTTTAAGTTTGCCTGGAATCCAATGGATGTCTTCTTATTCAGACGGTTCTTAATTACTTTATCAAGTTCTGGGAATGCACCACCACAGATAAATAATATATTACGTGTATTCATCGTAGTTAAAGGAACCATGGCATTCTTGCTTGTTGCTCCTACTGGTACTTCTACATCGCTTCCTTCTAGTAATTTTAAAAGTCCCTGTTGTACACTTTCACCGCTTACGTCGCGGTTTGTCGTACTCTTTTTCTTTGCAATCTTATCGATTTCATCAATAAAGATGATGCCTCGCTCAGCCTTCTCTACATCATTATCTGCTGCCGCTAATAACTTACTTAAAACGCTTTCTACATCGTCACCAATATAGCCTGCTTCTGTAAGGGAAGTAGCATCTGTAATTGCAAGTGGCACTTGAAGTAATCTCGCTAATGTCTTAACCAGATAAGTCTTTCCGCTTCCTGTTGGCCCAATCATTAACATGTTGGATTTTTCAATCTCAATGTCATCCATCGTATTGGTTGCAACACGTTTATAGTGATTGTATACTGCAACTGAAATTACTTTCTTTGCATATTCCTGACCAATTACAAAGTCATCTAATTCACCTTTGATAATATGTGGTGCAGGAATATTCTTTATATCAAGCTTAGGTTCTGCCTTTTTTGTTTCGTCTTTCTTCTTTTTTAACTTTTGGCTCTTTGGCACTTCGTTTTTAATTGAAGAGAACTGCATCATGGAAGGATCAAACTTCATAATATCCATGTAAGGCATATTACCATTATTCATAGTATCAAATGTCTTTTGCATACAATCGTTACAGATGCAAATGTTATTTGGTATATGAATCATCTTTCCGGCTTTGCTCTCTGGTCTTCGACAAATATAGCAAATGTCTTCATAGCCATCGTCTTTATTGTCAGAATCTTTTAAGTCTTTATCATCTACCATGCCTCTACTCCTTATTTAACTTACCTCTAATTTGTTCTTATTTTTATCATAAACACTTTTATCCATTATATCCTAACAAGAACTGTTACACAAGTTAAATTACGGATTTAGTTAATGCTAAAAGGGAAACCATTGCTTCCATCTTGTCCGCCATAGTAGTAATAATAATTTCCACCATCGGAACCATTTCCATTAGAAGAACCATTGCTTTGTGACTGTTCGCTTGACTGATTATTAGTCGTTGTACCTTTTTGAAGTGTTACTTTGATTTTCATCTCTTTATAACTTCCATCAGACTGTCTTTGAACTGTTAATGTTACTTCAGTACCGTATTTATATCCATTTACACGTTCTTTTAATGCGCTGATGCTTGTAACTTGAATTCCATTTACTGCAGTGATGATATCTTTTTCTTTGATACCGCCTTTATCTGCTGCTCCGCCACTTTCAACGCTTGCAACACGAACACCTAATGGAACGTTATAATAAGCATGTGCTGTCTCATCAACGTCAGATCCTGTGATTCCTAAATATCCTTTTTCTTCCTCTTTCAATGTCTCTTTTGTCATTAAGTCATTGATGATTGGAATTGCTTTAGAAATTGGAATTGCATAACATACACCTTCAACATCTGTAGAGGAGTACTTTGCAGAGTTAATACCGATTAATTTACCATTGATATCCAATAAAGCTCCGCCACTGTTTCCTGGGTTGATTGCTGCATCTGTCTGTAATAAAACTCGTGTCGTATTGTCAATTGTTACTGCACGATCAAGAGCACTTACATAACCAACTGTTACGGATTGTCCATATCCTAATGCATTACCAATTGCAATTGCCATAGATCCTACTTTTAAATTATCAGAGCTTCCAATTGTAGCAAGTTTGATTGCTTTCTTTGTAGAATCTTTAATCTTAGATAATGAAATCTTTAAGATTGCTAAATCATTTGTGCTGTCATATGCCTTAAGCGTTGCATCTACAGATTCTTCATCTGCGAACACGACAGATACACTTTCTGCACCAGATACTACATGGTAGTTCGTTACAATATAAAGGTTACTCTTATCTTCTTTAATGATGATACCTGAACCACTTGCTACACCTTGTGTTGTTTGTCCATATTGTGTTGTGTTTACATTACAGTTAATCATTACGATTGATGGTAATGCGCTTTCAACAACTTTTGATACACCATTATCTTTTGCTTCTGTTACAGTATCAGTAGAACCGATTTCAACATTGCTGCTGTATTCACCTTGATCCTCTTCGCCTTTTGCCTCTGAATTATTTTCTGCCTTAGAACCTTCTTCTGTTTTTGTGCTTCCAATACGTTCTACAGCACGAAGCGTTGCAAATGCGCCAACTCCAACTACTAAGCCAAGTGCTACAACTCCACATAATTTAAGCACTTTATTTGCCTTTTTATTTTTCTTTGGCTTTTTAGGCTCTTGTGAGGAATCCATGCCATTTCCATTATAATTTCCATCAAAGTTTCCTTGGTAAGGGTTATTATATTGATTAAAATTATTGCCCTGATTGTAAGCATTGTCTTGGTAGTAATTATTTTCTTGACTGTAATTATTGCCTTGGGATTGGAAATCTGGTCCATAACTTTGTTCGTTGTAAAATCCATAGTTTGGCTGTTGGTAATCAAATCCGCCACTTTGTCCAAATGGTTGTGTCCCTTGATTCATTGAATCGAACTCTGTATTTCCAGCATTGTTCATATTTTCTGTATGGTCTGTATTTTCATTCATACCTTGATCCATTTGATTATTATCCTTATCCATTCTTCACACTTCTTTCTCAATTTATTTTATCTACGATTAATTTTTATTGTATCATTTTTTATAATAATAGCAACGAAATGTGACTATTAAATGAAGTTTATATTAATTTCCTACATTGTTTCTTAAGAGTTTTTTCCTTGAACCTACTAGCAAACTAATGTATTATAATAAAAAAGTTATGTCAATATAATTAATATGACGTATACCTAAACGAAAGGACGGAGAATATGGCGAAAAAAGCTAAAAAGAAAAAAGTTCGCAAAGGGCCGATCATACTGTTAGTAGTACTTGTCTTGTTACTTGCAATCGCAATTGGAGTACTATATTTTGTTAACAGGCTTAACACAGTAAAACTGGATATGGACAATGTCAAGGTAAATGATTTTACCGATAAAAACATAAATAACTATGAAAACATTGCCATTTTTGGCGTTGACTCAAGACAAAGCGATTTAACAAGTGCAACTCGAAGCGATACCATTATTATATGCAGTATTAACAAAAAAACTAAAGAAGTTAAACTTGCTTCTATTTATCGTGATACCCTTGCAAAAATTGGAGATAACTATCAAAAAATCAATGCAGCGTATGCAAAGGGAAGCTACGAACTTGCATTATCAACTCTTAACGAACATTTTGATTTAAATATCAAAAATTTTGTAACTGTTAACTTCAGTGCAGTAGCAAATATTGTAAATAAAGTAAATGGTGTAGACATCGAAATCGAATCCGATGAGATTGACGCACTGAACAAAAACATTAAGGATTGCAACAAGCTATTAAAGACAGATTCCGCTACTATTTCTAAAGCAGGCACTTACACACTTGATGGCACACAGGCATTAGCTTATGCCCGTATTCGTAAGACTGCTGGAAATGACTTTAGAAGAACGGAACGTCAGCGTACCGTAATCAAAGCAATCTTAGCAAAAGCTAAGAATTCTTCTATCACTTCCTTAATCGGAGTGGTAAATGATATGCTTCCACAAATTGCAACAAGCTATAACACTGCAGGCTTACTCAGTCTTGCAAAAGATATGTCAAGTTACAAGATTGCAGACCAAACTGGTTTCCCATCAAACTACCGCAATGCTTATGTAAACAAAGCTGCCGTATTAATACCTGACACATTATCTTCCAATGTTACGGAACTTCACAGCTTCCTATTTGGAACAGAAAATTACCAACCATCTGAGACGGTAACTTCCTTAAGTAAAAAATTAAGTCAATTCTAAGTAAACAAAGAAAATAGAGACTGTCGCACATATATTCCTTTTATGTGCGACAGTCTCTATTTTTCCAAAACTCTTCAATTACATTTCCTACATTTTTACGATTTACAACGGTATAAGGAAACCACTCCCTTGGAAAAAGTTCCAGATACGAATCTGTCAGGAAACGCTTATCCAGAAGTACAACGACTCCCTCATCCTCTTCTGTACGGATGACACGTCCTCCCGACTGCAGTACCTTGTTCATACCATTATAAAGATACGAATAGGCAAATCCCTGGCCCTTCATCGTCTCATAGTATTGACGGAAGATTTCCTTTTCCGTACATACCATAGGAAGACCAGTCCCTACAATAATCGTACCAATCAGCCGGTCTGCCTTTAAATCGATTCCCTCACTAAACATACCGCCCATAACACAAAATCCTATACAAGAAGATTTTGGTTCATGCACAAACTGGTTTAGGAACTCCTCTTTTTCCGTCTCCGTCATAGAAGTGCCCTGCATAACGATCTGATCTAAAAGCGAAGATTCTCCGGTAAGCTTCTTCTCTTCAAATACTTCAATAATCTGATTCATATACTGATACGACGGAAAGAACACAAAGTAATTACCTACACGTTTCCCTACAACCTCTTCGATGTAACAGGCAACCTTCTCATACTCACTTCTTGTACGGGACGTATATTTGGTCGATACATCACTTCCAATGAGAAGTAGCCTCTTTTCCGGTTGAAATGTGGAATGTGCATAAATGGCATAATCCTCTTCCCTGCCAGCCAGCTGCTCCTTATAATAACTAATTGGAAGCAACGTTGCAGAAAAAAAGATTGCACTACGCCCCTTTTCAAGGCAGCGATTCAGGTTGGTCGACGGGTCCATACACTGTAAACGGATTAAGAATTCCCGCTGTTCATTAAAATCTGTGTATATAAGATATTTTTCATCATATAACTCGGACATGGATAGAAACTGTTGGATTTCAAAATAAAAATTGAGCATAGTTTCACGTTCATCAAATACTTGGTGTTCACGTAAGAATTCATAATACTCGCTGCTAAGTCGCATCAGATGTAACACAAAGGTATCGATATCTTTACGAATCACATATTCCTCAGACTCTCTTTTAAATGCCAACAAATCTCGATTGCATGTTTCCAAGTAACCCGTTAGTTTCTTACTTCTTGTTCCAACAATGCGTTTCACAGCTAAAAAATCTTCCTTCTTCAAAGTCGCGCTATACATTTCTCTTGCACGGTCCACAAGATTATGCGCCTCGTCGATTAAGAACGCAAATTCTTGCTTCTTCTCATTTTGGAAAAATCTCTTTAAGGACGCCGAAGGATCAAACACATAATTATAGTCACAGACAATGACATCTACCCACAAGCTTACGTCTAACGTCATTTCAAATGGGCAGACACAATAGTCTTTGGCATACTCCTCGATTACCTCCCGCGTAATATTTTGTTCATGGGTAATCAAATCAAAGACGGCATCATTGACCCGGTCAAAGTGTCCGCATGCCCGCTCACAACTTTCCGGATTGCAATTCACACTGTCTAGACAGCAGATTTTTTCCTTGGCCGTCAGCGCAACGACTTTAAGCTTTGCATCCGCCTGCTTCAAAATTGAAAACGTATCAAGGGCAACCGTCCTTGTTATGGTCTTCGCCGTTAAATAGAAAATCTTAGATACCAAGCCTTCTCCCATTGCCTTTACTGTTGGAAATACCGTAGAAATAGTCTTACCAACACCTGTAGGAGCTTCAATGTATAGACGCTTGTTTCGTAAGATGGACTGATATACTCCTGTTACAAGTCGTTTCTGGCCCTCTCGATAAGTAAAAGGAAACTCTAACTGTTTTAATGACTCATTTCTCTCTTTCTGCCATTCGATCTGAAAGTTCGCCCACTTTGCATATTCATTGATTAGATATTCAAACCAAGCGTTCAGCTCAGTCGTTTCATATACCTCTTCAAAATACTTCATCACTTCTGATTCTAGATTGGCATATGTCATCCTGACGCCCATTCGGCTTTCCCCTTTTAGAATGGCATACATATAGGCATAACACTTTGCCTGCGCCAAATGAACGGGAATCGGTTCCTCTAACTTGGTTACATCAAGATAGACACCCTTGATTTCATCAATAAAGACTCCCGGCGTCTTCTCATCTTCTTTCTTAAGTAAGATTCCATCGGCTCGTCCTTCCACTGTAATCGTAAAGGAATTCTTTTCATAAGTGACTGGAACATCAAGAGACAATGGATACTCTGCCGTATAGTCAGAACCCATACGTTTTTGAATCTTCCGATGTAGCTTGCTTCCCTTTTGCATAGCTTCCTTATCTGCCACATCAACGGAAGAACTATCGATATTACCTGAACGGAGGATAAACTCCACTAGGTTCCTTACGGAGATTTTAATCTTATGTTCTGTTTCCTGTCCCATAGTTGCTCCTTTTTTTGATTCGAAATACATTTAGCTAGAATATAGCTCTTTGGTTTTCTCATTCTTATCTTAAACATAAAAAGGTGGTCCCAATAATGGTACCACCCTCTTTATTACATATATAATGAATAATCGTCATCGTCATCATCGCCGTAAAGACCATTTTCATAGCCTTTAGTCCAGTCGATGTTGTTCGTTCTTTTTCTCTTCATTTGAGGACGATTACTTTTTTCTTTTTTGCTTTCCTGATTCTTTTTCTGCATTGCTTTCTTTTCTTTCTCAAGACGCTTTGCAGCTACAAACTTATCAGGTTGTACCTCTTTATCCCTAGATGCAGATTTCGCAGTTTTTTGGTCTCTTCCATTGCCCTTAGCAAAACGATTACCTTCGTAATCATCATCCTTGCCGTAGCCACCTTTATTCATGTCTCGCCCATAAGAATTAGGTTTTCTATCTTTGTTGTAAGGTCTGCTTTGACCATCTTTGTTATATGGTCTGCTTTGTCCGTCTCTATTGTACGTTCTTTCACCTTTGTTATAAGGTCTATCACTACGATTGTAGCTTCTTTCGCCTCTTTCAGAACCTTCACCATTATGTTCAGTGCGTTCTCCTCTGTTATATGGTTTGTCAGACTTGTTGTATGGACGATTACCTTTGTTATAGCTTCCTTCTGACTTATTATAGGATTTCTCGCTCTTGTTGTAGCTCCTATTTTGACTAGCACCTCTGTTACCTCTGTTGTCCTCACGGCGCGCATTTTCTTTTGGTCTGCTATCATTAGCATTGGTTGTAACCACGAAATGTTCTCCTCTCTCATTCTATAAAGATTTACACTTACCTATTTTATGCTATTTTAGTTTATTGTCAATATTTTTTTACTATTTTATACTTAATAAATCGTAGAAATCTTCCTCTTCTACATATATTATGCACAAAATTAGGTAATGGACTCTATTATCTATCGGCATTATATGAAATATCTTTACATTTAATACCTTGCAATTTTAAATCTTTTCTGTTACATTCAATGTAAGTGAATACACACTTAATAAATTAATGAGGTAAACCAAATGAATGAAAAAGATTTAAACTTAGAGCTTGGTCTTAAAGATGATGAAGAAATGACTGTAACTCTTACATTAGATGATGATTCAGAACTTGAATGTGCTGTTGTAGCCATCTTCCCAGTTGCTGAAAGACAATATATCGCATTACTTCCTTTAGAAGAAGGATCTGACGAAGTATTCTTATATCGTTTCAAGAAAGACGGCGACGATATGCAATTAGAAAATATCGAAGACGATGAAGAATTCGAAGAGGTAGCTGAAGCTTATGATTCTTTAATTGATGATATGGAATATGATGAAATGTTAAGTGACGACGAAGAGTAAATCTTCATCGAAGAGCAAATTTTCTTCGAAGAGCAAATCTTCGATAATATCCTTTCGTTTCAATCGAAAGAAAAGGGCATCTGCATCCCAATGGAGTAATCCTCTGGGATACAGATGCCCTTTTGCTATTTACTTAACAGTAATCACTTCTCCATTACTTTGTTCAAAGTAATCCATGATCAGTTCTACCATTTCCGTATTAATTTCTTTTACTACTGGACACTCTTGATATACCGGATAATTTCCTGCACCGCTCGCACGATAGTTATTCACACATACAGTAAGGACTTCATCTTCTTTAATATCATTTCCTTGATATTTCATGGACGTAATTCTCTGTCCAATCTCTTTTTCAGGATCGATGGTATATTCAATTCCTGCGTAGAAATCATAATTATAATGTTCTACCTTTGGTTCTAAGAATGCTTTGGAAACACAAAGGTTCCCTTCTTCATCAAATGCAAAGTATTCGGCACTTCTCTCCATAGCCTGACGAAGTTTTGCACCTGTAATTTCAAATACTACAAGCGTATTTGGGTATGGATACGTTGCAATGATGTCTCTTCTTGTTACCATTGAATTAAAGCCTTTAATTTCATTTGCAAGGCTTACTGCAGATGCTTTCGCACCAGAGTAGTGTAACTGGATTTGGTTGATAAAGCTTGCAATCTTGTTTCCTTCTTTGGCCATCTTAATCTTACTTTCTGGAAGTAATGGTGTTTCAAGTTTTCCAACTACATTATCTAACCAATCTTGTACCTTTTCTTCAATCTCCATAAATGGAGCAACTTTTTCTGCTTCAAAGGTACTGTCTGCTTTCTTTAACTGAGAACTAATTTTGTTCTCTGTCCCGTCCATTAAAACTTCGATACAGTGATATTCTGTTCCGTTCTCTTTTGGCTGTACTACATAAGTTCCATGAACGTACTGTCCTTCAATTGACATATGCTGATGTCCTGTTAAAAGAATATCAAAATCTAATTCCTCACAGATTTTATAAGCAACATTCTCTGTTGACTCAGATAAAAGTTCCTTTGTCTCGAGATTGCGCTCGAATCCTCCGTGGTAAACACCGATCGTAAGGTCTACATTCCCTTTTAATTCTTCTAGTGCCTTCTTTGCTTCTTCAAATGGATTCACAATGGAAATACCTTTGATGTTTTCAGGTTTTTCCCATACATTAACGTAGTCAGTTACGATTCCCACTACGCCCACTCGAACGCCATTTTCAAGCACCTTAATTTGATAAGGGAACATATGCTTACCATCTTTGTCAATTACATTCTGACAGATACAGGATGCATTTAACTTTGTTACATATTCATTTAAATACTCCATACCATAATTAAAGTCATGATTTCCAAGTGTAACAAAATCATATCCACAAAGGTTCATCATATCTGCAATCGGCTGATTGGAGTTTAATTCTTTCTGACAGTAATAAGCAAATGCACTTCCTTGAAGTATATCACCACCGTCAATGATTAACGTATTACCGTCTTTTTCATACTGGCTGGCACATCGTAATGCGCCAAGGTTTCTGTTTGTACGGTCTGCGTAACTCGTATCAAAGAAATATCCATGAAGATCTGACGTAAAATAAATCTTAATTTTTTGTTCCATCTTTTATCCTCTTGCTAACTTCACACGAATCTTTGTTGAAATAAATTCAATGATTAAGATTAAGACAATAAGGCCTGCTAAGATTGCGCCTACTTGATTCCAACGATAAGAGTTCATCGCGAAAATCAGTGGTGCACCGATACCGCCGGCACCTACAAGACCAAGTACTGTCGCATCTCTTAAGTTCATATCAAAACGATAGATTAATGTGGACATAAAGTCTGCAAATAACTGTGGAAGAATACCATAACGGATTTTTTGGAATGTTGTACATCCCGCTGCATCTAAGGATTCTAAAATCTTAGTGTCTAAGTCTTCGATGCTTTCGATAAACATTTTTGAAATCATACCGATGGAGCAAAGAGACATTGTCATAAGACCTGCGAATGCACCTGGTCCTGTAACACGTATAAACATTAAACCGTAGATAAATGTTGGTACTGTACGTACGGCCATAATGAATACACGTACTACTAAAGCGATTGGCTTTGGCATAAGGTTAGATGCTGCTAAAAAGGATAATGGTACTGAGAATACCGCACCTACGATAGTACCTAAGAATGCGATACACATTGTTTCTAATAATAAATAGGCAACTCCTGATGTGGAGAAATCTAATAACATATCCATGTCAGGATGGAAGATACCGCTGATAATATTCTTTGCAACACCCATACCGGATTCTGTCGTGCTAAATGATACTGTATCAGATGACCATACGATTAAGCCTACAACAATAAATGCAATTACGAATTTTACAATCCATAATTTAGGCTGTTCTTCATATTTTTTAATAATCTTTTGATTCATTTTACTGCCTCCTATGTCAATTTCTTTCTAATGTAATGACTTAAGGATTCAATGACTAATACGGATAAGAATAAGATTACTAAAATCATTCCTACACTGTCATATTCTCTCCAACCGATTTTTTCATTTAGGATCAAGCCAAGTCCACCTGCACCTACGTATCCAAGGATGGATGCATATCTTACGTTACCTTCAAAACAGAATAAGCATACGGAAATATATGCTGGTAATACTTGAGGAAGGATTGCTGACATAAATGCATACATTTTGTTTGCACCCATTGCTTCCATTGCTTCAAATGATCCCATGTTTACTGTTTCAATTTGTTCGTATAACTGTTTTCCAACATAAGCAAATGTAAATACTGCAATTGCTACAGTTCCTGCCATTGTCCCAAGACCCCAGATATAAGTTGCAATTAATGCAATTACAAGAGTTGGAAGTGTACGAACGATACTTAAGAAGAAACGTACGATACTTAAGATGACTCTGTTTGTTACAACGTTGCTAGATGCAAGAATTGCAAATGGAATTGCAAATACTCCACCAATGATGGAACCTAATAAGGACATCTTGATTGTGTCAAATAACGGCTGCCAGATATGTGAAAGATAGCTTGTATTTGGCGGAAACATTTGTCCAAGGATTACAAAAAACTGTCTTCCATTCTTCATTAATGTTGACATGTTAAATCCTGTAATCTGTACAGAAAGTACAGTCGCAAGTAAGATTAAAACGATTACAATCGGAGCTCTTGTGAACTTTTCTTCTACAACTTTTCCGTTGGAAAGCTCTATCTTACGAGGCTTAAAGATCTTATCGTAAATTCCCATTTCTTATTTCTCCTCCGGAAGATTTCCTGCATAAATCTCATTAAGGATTTCTTGTGTTACCTCTTTGGATGGTCCATCGTATACGATTTTACCAGCACGGATACCGATGATTCTATCTGTATACTCTAATGCTAATTCTACATGGTGGATATTGATTAAGATGGACATGTTCATCTCTTTGTTGATTTTCTTAAAGTCATCCATAACCTGTTTTGCAGTGATTGGATCAAGTGCTGCGACTGGTTCATCGGCTAAGATGATTTCTGGTTTTTGTGCTAACGTTCTTGCTAAAGCTACACGTTGTTGCTGTCCACCTGATAATTGATCAGCTCTGATGTAGGCTTTATCAAGGATTCCTACTTTGTCTAACGCTTCTAATGCTGCAATCTTATGCTCTTTAGTGAAAACTCCTAATAATACTCTCCAGAATGGCATATCTGGCACATTTGCAGTAAGTACGTTACGAATTACTGAAGTTCTACTTACTAAGTTAAAAGATTGGAATACCATACCAACCTTTCTTCTGAATTTTCTTAATTCTTTACCTTTTAAGTTTTTGATTTCTTTTCCATCAACAATTAGTTCCCCGGACGTAATTCCATGCATACGGTTTACGGATCTTAAAAGAGTTGACTTTCCTGCTCCTGATAAGCCGATGATTCCCACAAATTCTCCTTGGTTAATTTCTAGATTGATGTTATCTAGTCCTTTTACACCATTCGAATAAATTTTTGATACATTCTTAAACTGAATCATAAGATCTCCTTTTCTACTAATAAAACGTTAGGTTTTACCTAAAAACAGGAATAAGCCATTTTGTGACTTATCCCTGCGTACCGACTATATTATTTTGATGCGCTTAATTGTTTAATTAATTCTTGTGCATCTCTTTCTTTATCATAGTCAGATGATTGTGCTGTTTGGTATCCTTCATGAGTATAGATAGAGATTACTTCTTTACCTTCCTCTGTATTACCAATATTAATAAATGCTTTTTGGATTGCTTCTTTTAATTGATCATCCATTTTAGTTGATGTTTTGCTTACACAAATTGTATCGTTGTAAATTGGATCTGTAACAGCAATTACATTTGTATCTTCCCAGATAGAATTTGTACAACCAAATTCAGTTGTCCATTTTTCTTCATAATCTCTTCTAGCATCTGCATAAGTAAGAAGAACATCTACTTGACCAGATGCAAGTCTTGCGAATGCACTACCATAAGAATCTGATTGAACAGCGCTTGAAAGATCTGTAATTCCTTTACCGAATTGATCTTGTAACCAAAGACTTGGATAGATATATCCTGCTGGTGAGGAAGAAGACATAACGCTCCAGTTTGCACTGTTTACGTCATCCCAAGTTAATGCTTCTCCAGCATTTACTTTAGCTGCAAGTTCTTTACCTTTTGCAGATGGACCTGCAATTGCTAATGCACGGTAGGAAACTGCTTGTTTGTCAGTTTTTTCAGTTGCTTTTCCATCATTCCAGTCTTTTGCTTCGTTAGAATCTTTATTAAATCCACTACGAGTTGCTGTTAAAATAACATCTGCGCCATCATCGTAAAGTACATAAGTACCACCAGGAACAAAACCGATATCTGCTGTACCTGCAGATAATGCTTCACCTACTGCTTCGAATGTAGTACCTACTGAAATATTTACATTTTCAACTGCGTAACCTTGTGCTGAAAGTTCCTCTTTTAACATGTCTTTTAATGGTTCTGTTGCAGTAACAATTTCTTCTGGTTCTCTAGATGGTACGAAATACACATTAAGATCATCTACGATTACTTTACCGTCTTCTGTTACTGTGTCTTTCTTACCGCAGCCTGCTAGAGAACTTACGCATAGCATTGCTACTAATGCAGCTGAAATAAATTTCTTTTTCATTTACTCTACTCCTTTAATTCACTTACATTTATTAATTGTGATACATTAATCACAGACAAGACTCTGTCGAGTCTTGTCGACTAGTGTACTATCGTGTCGTTATCGGTATATTAACACACATGTATATCCCGCGACAAGTTTTTTATTCAAGCAATCACAGGTAATTTTTTTTGTATTTTGTTTAATATTAACTGTGTCATTTTTTTAACATAAAATAATTTATTCATTTTTCATAATTTTCAGCTAAAAATACCGTTTTTCTACTAATAAATTAATGCAAACATACTTTTTTTGTATGTAAGATTTTTACATTTTTATGTATTGACATTTCAAATGTCTTAATCAAGGAGTTTCGCAGAGAAAATACCTATGAAAAAAAAGAGCCGGATAACTCCAGCTCTTTACTTTACTTCTCTTCTCCTAACTTTAACAGTTGGTTTCCGAGACAATATTTTATATCTAATATCTTTGGATTTGGGAACTTCGGAAATTCTACCGTAAGCTTTCCTTTTTCCTTTGCAAGAATCTTACCAGTACCATAATTTTTGTGTTCCACTGTTACTCCGACTTCTAAATCGCCTTCACTCAAATACAGCTCTCGAACAAATCTTGATACTGCCAATTTCTTGTTATAACGCTCTTTCACCCAGTAGATATGAAGGAATCGCTTCGCACGGGTCATTGCAACATAAAACATGCGGCGTTCCTCTTCCAAATCTTCATCAAGGATTGCCTTATGGTGAGGCGTGATTTCCTCATTTGCATCAATAATAAATACAATTTCATATTCTAGCCCTTTTGAAGAATGCATTGTCGCAAGACTGATTCCATCTGCATTATTTTGATAACGCTCTTTGATCTGCTTTTGCAGTTCCTCTTTGTAGTCGTCCATATGTTGGAACCACTCATCATACGTCTTAAATGGCTTTGCTGCCTCTGCGATTTCATTTAACGTATCAATAAGCTCTTCGACCTTGATTCGTCGAAACGTTGCATATTCATTTAAATACTCCTCGTATCCGATTGCTTTACGAATATAGTAAATTGCAGAATACGGATCCATATCCTTAATCATGTCTAAATCATATTCTAACTTGTTAATGCGATCGAACATCCATGTACGGTCAGAATAATACGAACGAATCTGCGTAAAGTCTACAAATGTATTAGGCACACAATCCCTGCTAAAATAGCGGTTTGGACGGTTCATAATCTGTAGAAACGTATTACGGTCACGATTTCCACAAGCAAATCGAATATAATCAATCAGGTTCTTTGCAATCCAGTGCTCATAAATATTTGGAATCGAATCTTTCATCTTAAATGGAAGATTATATTCTAACAGCTTTTCAATTAGGCTTCGAGGCTGAATATTGGTACGGAAAAGAATTGCCATATCCGAATACTCATAGCCTTCTTTTTTATATGCCGCAATCTTATCTAGGATTTCTTTATTTTCCTCTGGAAGCGTTGCAAATTCTTTTAATTTAATAGCATCACCTTCGCCACGCACCGTTGAAATATTTTTTGCAAAACGCTTTTGATTATTTTTTATCAATCTGGAAGCACCAGCAACAATCTTTTCTGTCGAACGATAATTAATATCTAATAATACCTGTTTTGCTTCCGGATAGTCTTTTGTAAAATTCAGCATAATCTCTGGTTTCGCCCCGCGGAATCGATAAATCGACTGATCATCGTCACCAACGATA
The DNA here is from genome assembly GCA_905214875.1 of uncultured bacterium. Taxonomy (GTDB): domain Bacteria; phylum Bacillota; class Clostridia; order Lachnospirales; family Lachnospiraceae; genus KM106-2. Next base: position 26,730 of record CAJMNR010000016.1, read on the forward strand.
AATAAGTTATCCTCTGGCTTTGCAAGCATCTCGATAATCTTATACTGAAGCGTATTGATATCCTGAAACTCATCAATCAGAATATACTGATATCTCTTCTGCCAGATGCTTAAGATATCTTTTCTCTCTTTAAATAACTCATACGTAAATACAAGCATATCATCAAAGTCAATTAAATTATGACGACGTAAATAGTCATCATAGGCATGATAGATTTTCTTAAAGATTTCTTCCGAACAGTTAATCGAATAATAGTGTTCCAAGGAAAGCATGTCCCCTTTTACAAGGCTGACTTCCCCTTGAATTCCAGAGATAAAGTCTGCTTCATCTTCGATTTCTAACTCCATACTACGAATCAACTCTTTAAAGAACTGCTGTCTCTGCTCTTCACGAATGATATTGCTCGCATTAAATCCATACGCATATTTTAATATTTGAAAGAATACTGCATGAAACGTTCCAAAATGAACCCCTGTCCTATTTCGTCCCATCAGGCGTTCAAAGCGTTCCTGCATCTCTATTGCTGCTGCCTTTGTAAATGTAATAACTAAGATATTATTTGGATTTACATGATGTTCTTCTATTAAAGTTTTTGCTCTTGTCGTAATTACAAATGTCTTCCCCGAACCTGGACCTGCAAGTACAAGCATCGGCCCTTTGTTATGCGCAATCGCTTCTGCCTGTGCCTTATTCACTTTATTCATCTAGTTTCTCCCTCATATCTGTTAATCTCTCATAATTTCTGCATTCTATCATATCATAAAATAATACTTCTTAAAAGATAAAGTATTTTACAAAAAAAGAGCCCATATAGTTTCTATATGGGCTCCAATAGAATTTTTATTAGATATTACTTAATTTTTCAATACCAATGCGGATTCTGCGTAAAGATTCTTCTTTACCTAGGATCTCCATGATTTCCCATGCTCCACCTGGTGTAGATTGTTTACCACTTACAGCTGTTCTAAGTGGCCATAAAACTAAACCGTTCTTACATTCTTTCTTCGCAATGAATTCTTTTACGCAAGCTTCGATTCCAGGAATAGAGTAGTCATCTAATCCTTCAAGTACTGGTAAAAGTTCTTGTAATACTTCTAAAGAATTTTCAGAGTTTGTCTTCATTTTCTTATGAGTATACATAGCGATATCGTAATCTGGCATTTCCTCAAAGAAATCGATCATGTCTTTGATGTCTAAGAACGTTTCGATTCTAGATTTTACTAGTAATGCGATTTTCTTTACATCTAAGTCTTTTTTGATTACTTCATTTACATATGGAAGTGCTAATTCAAAGTATTTTTCATCGTCCATAGCTTTGATATATTCGCTGTTCATCCATTTTAATTTTACCATATCGAATACGGCTGGAGATTTGTTGATGTTGTGGTAATCAAATTTTTCAACTAATTCTTGTAAGCTTAAGATTTCTTGGTTGTCTGGTGCAGACCATCCAAGTAATGCTACGAAGTTTACAACAGCTTCGCTTACGAAACCTTGTTCGATTAAATCTTCGAAAGAAGAATGACCGCTACGTTTACTTAATTTTTTGTGCTCTTCATTTGTGATGATTGGGCAGTGTACGTATACTGGAACTTCCCATCCAAATGCTTCGTATAAACGGTTGTATTTTGGTGAAGAAGATAAATACTCGCTACCACGAACAACGTGAGTGATTCCCATTAAATGATCATCAATTACGTTTGCGAAGTTGTAAGTTGGGTATCCATCGGATTTGATTAAAATCATATCGTCAAGTTCTGCATTATCTACTTCAATTTCACCGAAAATAACATCCTTGAATTTTGTTGTTCCTGTTGTAGGATTGTTTTGACGGATTACATAAGGCATTCCAGCTGCAAGGTTTGCTTCCACTTCCTCTTTGGAAAGAGATAAACAATGTTTATCGTATTTTGCAACTTCTTTGGAATCAGCAACCGCTTCATGTAAAGACTCTAAACGTTCTTTTGTACAGAAGCAGTAGTAAGCTTCGCCTTTTTCAACTAACTGTTTTGCATATTCCATATACATGCCAGTTGCCATACGTTCAGATTGTACATATGGGCCAACGCCGCCATCTTTGTCTGGACCTTCATCATGAACTAATCCAGTTTCTCTTAATGTATTATAAATAATTTCAACAGCACCTTCTACATAACGCTCTTGGTCTGTATCCTCAATTCTTAATAAGAAATCTCCGCCTTCATGCTTTGCAATTAAATACGCATATAAAGCAGTTCTTAAATTACCAACGTGCATTCTACCTGTTGGACTTGGTGCATATCTCGTTCTAACTTTACTCATGTTAACACTCCTTAATTATCTTAACCCGCATGTCTTTTTACTCTACGGTTATTTAATCAGGCACTCTTATGTGCTTGTCGTCTTATATAAGACAGCTTATCTATAAGTGTTCCCAAACTTTTTCATTTTCTTAGTATATCTTATCAAAAATAAAATATCAACTTTTTTCGCTCCTCTTTTAAGTGTAATTGGAAACATCACTGCTGTCTCTAATTCCTCTTCTGTTTTTGCCATGTGCTCATCCTTAATTAGACGCTCTAACGATGGCCCTGCAATATGGTACTCATTGTGTACTTCCACCTGCATCTCCACCGTTGCATTTTCTTCGTTAAATTCCTCATCTAAATAACACACTTGAATAGGCCCTGTCTGCGTTACCTGTTCCTTTGCCATCTTTTCTCGAAGTGCCTGAATAAGTGCATGCATATTCTCGCCATCCACCTTTATAGTTCTCTTTACTCCTAGGACCTTTTGCTCTTTCATCGTCATTGTTATTACATGATAATCACTCATATTGGAATCCTGCTTATGATTAAGCTCTGTTTCCATCTTCAAAACTAAAGACTCATAATGTTCTTTCTGCTTCTTTAAATGCTCATACTGGATATTCAACCTACACTTAAGCTCCTCTTCACTAAGAGTCAATAGCTCCTTGATTTCATGCAAAGTAAAATCATATTCCTTTAGATGCTCAATTCTTAAGATCTGCTTATACTGTGAATACTCATAGTAACGGTATCCATTCTCTTCCCCGATGCTTTTAGGTTTGAGCAATCCAATTTCATCATAATGTCTGAGCATCCTTGCAGAGATACAGCACAGTCTTGAAAATTCTCCAATGGTAAATATAAAAGCCTCCTTAAAAGTTACACTTGAACTAGTTCACTATGTATCCTAAACCTTCTCAATGTGATAAGGTCAAGTATTTTTTTTGATTTGATAATGAATAAAGCCACAATTCTTTCCCCTGATGTAAAAGAATTGTGGCTTCATTTTATTTATTACTCATCTTCATGGTCTTGTCCATGATATTCCTTTAATGCTTCTTTTGCTTCGATTCGCTTATCAATAAATCTCATAAAAATTACTTTGATTAATGCTCCAACTGGAACTGCGAATAACATTCCTAGCAAACCACCGATGCTACTACCGATGATTAAACAGATGATAACAAGAAGTGGATGTACTTCGATGCTCTGGCTAAGTAACTTTGGACCAATTACATTACCATCAATAAACTGAATTACGATTAATGCAACGATTGCTACTACCATCTTTGTAATATCCCCATTTACAAGGCATACGATAGCGGACAAACCATAGGCGATAAATGGTCCACAGTATGGAATCAAGTTACCAAGACCGGCAAGGATACCGATGATAACTGCAAAGTTTACTCCAACTATGGAAAGTGTAATGCTGATTAATACCATCATGACACCAACGTCCATTAACGTACCTTTTAAGTATCCGGAAAATACGCCATCTGCATCTTCTATGAAACGTTTCATACGTTCATTTGTATGATCACTAAATAACGCATAACTAACTTTTCTAATTACTCCTTTGATCATCTTTCCATCAATTAAGAAGTAAATTGCGATAATTACGCTGAATGCACCTGTTGTAACGATTCCTGTTACATTGGTAAGTGAATTCACCAAACCCGTTAGAAAGTTAGTTCCAAGCCCCATTGCATAATCGGTTACTGTCTTTACAAGATTGCTGATTTCGGAAGACTCGATGTTCATGCTGTTAAGCTTAGCTGTTACCGTCTTTGAAAAGTTCGTAAAATTGTTTGCATAACTTTCAACTAATGTCACAAGACTATCAAAGTTTGCTACCCTGATCTGATCTGTTACACTATACACAAGTAAGGACACAATGGTTGCAATCCCCATTAATACTAAAAGCACTGTGATAAGTACAGCAAGTCCTCTTGTGGACTTCAAACGGTTTACATATTTGATTTTCATTAATTTTGTTTCAATCCAGGAAACTACACCATCCAGTATATATGCCAATGCAAAACCAATAATGATTGGCTTTAAGATGGCTATGACCCTACCTACCTTATCAATTACCAAAGAATAAATAATAGGTGCATTCTTGGCAACCAGACTCAGACTATAAATAATAATACACGTTACAATCACATAGATTGAAATTGTCATATACTGACGGTTCATTTTTCTTTTAATATTCATTCGTTAACCTATCCCTTATTACTTAGAAAGGATTTCACTTGTTATTGTCCATTGCAAGTGAAATCCTTTCTTCTTATATATCATATAACTGTGAAGCTTTCACATTTATTAATGATCTGTTGCTAATAAAAAATCTTTGATTACTGTTACAGTCTTATCAATACCTAGGAGATCACTTTTAATGCTTAAATCATAGTTATCAGCTCGTCCCCATTTTTCATTTGCATGATAATTATAATAATTGGCCCTTCGCTTATCAATCTTAAGAATCTTTTCTGCTGCCTTATGTTCTGGCATATCATAAGAGGTCACTGCCCGTGATACCCTTGATTCTAAAGAGGCCCATATAAAAATGTTTACCACATTCTTATGATCACGTAACACATAATCTGCACATCTTCCTACGATGACACATGGTCCTTCATCCGCTAGTTTATGAATTACTTCTGATTGTGCCAGATAAATTCTGTCATCTAACGATAAATTGGAATAACCAAAATCCTGACTTCCATAAGAGTTAAGTCCCATTGCAATGGAATACAGCAAGCTGTTCGTAGCCTTTTGTTCAGCACGATGAAATGCTGCTTCAGCAAATCCACTCTCTTTTGCAGCTCTTGTAATGATTTCATTATCATAAAATGGAATATCAAGTTGCTCGGCAAGTTTTTTACCGATTTCTCTTCCTCCACTGCCATATTGACGGCTGATTGTAATAATCTTATTCATAGTAATCACTCCAATCCTTTTTGTTGGACACCATATGTATTCAGTTAAACTATAAAATAATTATAACATATAACGGGTGAATTTTCTATGAAGTTCCTTTTTTTAATAAAAATATTATCATTTTAAATTATGGTGTTTACTTCGATGGAATACGCTGCTTCAAATATTTCACTAGGAGCCAGGTGATTTCCCCACTCTCTTTGTTCCAACGTCCCATCAAAGTCTTCTCCATCACATCTTCCGTACCAAGGCTCTATGCATATAAATGGCGCATCGCCTCGCGTTGGTGTCCATACACCGAATAAAGGAGCATCAAATTGCACTGTAATATATGGCACTTTCTCTGGCGTCAATAATGATACCTTTTGTGTTTGATGATTTTCAAACACAAGAGCATCCTTCGAAAACAATTCTTTGTCGAATGGTATGATTCCACCCTCTGTTTCTAAGGAATTTACGTGTTTCTGTGCCAAACCTTCTTTTGTTAATAATCGATACGTTAAACGATCTGCTCCATCGAACTGTAGATAATAATCTTCTCGCTTCGTGTGTGGCTCGATTGGACAAACAAACGCCGGATGCGCACCAATGGAGAAAAACATGTTTTTTTGTCCTTCGTTTATCACCTTCCACATAACCTTAACCTGTCGGTTTATAAGCTGGTAGCCGACTTGCAACGTAAATGGAAATGGATAAACTGCCATAGTTTCTTCGGTACTCTTTAGAACAAACCAGATGGTATCTTCTGTCTGCTCTAACATTTCAAATTCCTTGTCACGAGCGAATCCATGTTGATTCATATTGTATTTAATGCCCTCATAAGAATAAGTCTTATTTTTCAGGCTTCCTACTAGTGGAAATAAAACTGGTGAATACCTAGCCCAGTATTCTGGTCTAGCATCCCATAAATAATTCTTTCCAGATTTTACATCTTTTAAACGTGTAAGTTCTGCCCCATGTGAATTAATTGTAATCTCAAGTTTTTCGTTCTTTACTACATAGTTCCCCATCTTTCATTCCCCTTTGTTTTTTCATTTATTGTAACAGATTTCCAGTATTGTATCTAGTACTTTACCAGCAATACCAGATGTTTTCGCTCCGACATTGCACAAAGGCCATATGTGCTCAGAACACATATGGCCTTTCTATAGAGGAGGGGGAAACAGCAGTATGCGCGCCCCCACTTTATATTTCAAAACAAAATTTAATTTTCTTAAATGGAATCTGAATTTTCTAAAGTGCGACAGTCTTCTTAATTCTTTTTGAATTCTGTAAGCTTAAGTCCTTCATTACGTTCAAGCACTGTCTGGATACTCCATTGGTGGATAAAAATTAATAAAGGATTTCCTTTTAAGTCTTTTATCTTCTTCGTATCACTTGTTACACGAAGGCTTGGTACATCAACTTCACCTTCTGAAGTATCAATCCAACGAATGTGTTCGTAAGCCAATGGCTCAAGACGGATTTCAACGTTGTATTCATTTTCAAGACGGTATTTTAATACATCAAATTGAAGAGTACCTACTACACCAACGATAATTTCTTCCATACCTGTGTTAAACTCTTGGAAGATTTGGATTGCACCTTCTTGGGCAATCTGAGAAATACCTTTAATAAATTGTTTTCTCTTCATCGTATCCACTTGTCTTACTTTTGCAAAATGCTCAGGTGCAAATGTTGGGATACCTTCATATGCGAATTTCTTTCCTGGGCTAACAATCGTATCACCGATAGAGAATACACCTGGATCGAATACACCGATGATATCTCCTGCAAATGCTTCTTCTACGTGCTTTCTTTCATCTGCCATCATCTGTTGTGGTTGGCTGAGACGCATCTTTTTATTTCCTTGTACATGGAATACATCCATTCCTGCTTCAAACTTACCAGAACAGATTCTCATAAATGCGATTCTATCACGATGTGCTTTATTCATATTCGCCTGAATCTTGAATACGAATGCAGAGAAATCTTCGCTCATTGGATCTATTACACCTTCGTCTGACTTACGTGGAAGTGGAGAAGATGTCATATTTAAAAAGTGATTTAAGAATGTTTCAACACCAAAGTTTGTTAATGCAGAACCAAAGAATACTGGAGATAATTTACCTTGGCTTACAAGATCCATATCGAACTCATCACTTGCACCATCAAGTAATTCAATCTCATCATTTAAGATGTCATGGTATTCTTTTGTAATTAAGTCATCAAGTGCTGGATCACCAAGTTCTACTTCGATTGTCTCAACTTCTTTTTGACCGTTATTGGCAGCCATGAAACGGCTGATTTTTTTCGTTTGACGATCGTAAACACCTTTGAAGTTCTTACCACAACCGATTGGCCAGTTTACTGGACATGTCCTGATTCCTAATACATCTTCGATATCACTTAATAATTCAAATGGATCATTTGCTTCACGGTCCATCTTATTGATGAATGTAAAGATTGGGATGTTACGCATAACGCAAACTTTGAATAACTTGATTGTCTGTGCTTCAACACCCTTGGAAGCATCGATAACCATTACCGCAGAATCCGCCGCCATAAGTGTACGGTACGTATCTTCAGAGAAATCCTGGTGACCTGGCGTATCAAGAATGTTGATACAGTAGCCATCATAGTTAAATTGTAATACGGAAGAAGTAACAGAGATACCTCTTTCTTTTTCGATTTCCATCCAGTCAGATACTGCATGTTTCGCTGTCTTTTTACCTTTTACCGAACCAGCAAGATTAATTGCACCACCGTATAATAGGAATTTTTCTGTTAATGTTGTCTTACCAGCATCCGGATGCGAAATAATGGCAAACGTTCTTCTTTTTGTAATTTCATCTCTCAAATTAGCCAAGGGAAATGCCTCCTCATATTCTTAGTCATTTATGTTAAAATTTGTAGTTTTTTAATAGGTTTCGTCTATTTGCAAAACAGTTTCATTCTATCGTCTTATTGGGTGTTTGTCAAGGTTGCATGTTTGGCTGACGCATCGAGGACTTCATTAAGTGCATTTAAGAAAAATATCAAAGTTTTCAGTATAAAAATTGGAGGTCCGTGCAATACCTGACGGTATGCACGCCCTCCAATTTTCATATCAAAACGCTTAATTTGTTTTTCTTAAATGCACTCTGAACTCTCAAGTGCGTCAGCCCCAATTTATTTAGCTTCTGCTGTTGCAGTTGGTGCTGGAGTTGCTGTTGCTGATGCTTTAACAACTTTGTCATTCTTTACAAGGAATTCTCCAACTTTACTGTAGAGAACTTCTTGTTTAATATTTAAGTCTACTGCATCACCGAAGCTTTGTTTTAATTCATCTTCGCTTGCTGCATTATAAGCTTTTAAATAATAGTCTAATTTTTCTTTGTAATCTTCATCGCTTACAGTGATATTTTCTTGTTTCGCAATGGCTTGTACAACCATTACTTGTTTTAACATATCTTGTGCACTCTTTGTTACGATTTCTGATTCCCAAGTTTCTGCTGTATAGTTATATGTTTTATATAAATCTTCTACAGTCATTCCGTAAGCAGTTGCCATGTTGTTATAATAGTTTGTTACAATGCTCTTATAATAATCCATTTGATCGGATGGGTATTCTTTTACAGTTGCTTTTTCAATAGCAGCTTGGACTGCATTAGTCGCTTCTTGTTGTGCTTTCTTTTCTTTTGCTGCTGTTTCAAGAGACTTTCTTACTTCTTTCTTGTACTCAGCTACTGTCTTTGATGTCTTAGATAATGTGCTTGCTACATATTTATCTGTTAATTCAGGAACATTTTGTTTGGATACCTTGTTAAGCGTAATTGTAAATACAGCATCTTTTCCAGCTAAATCTGTTTTTTGATAGCTTTCTGGGAATGTTACGTTAATATCGAATGTTTCACCTGTTTTATGACCAATAACTCCGTCATCAAAACCATCAATATATCCGCTGCTTCCAAGTACGATATCAACGCCTTCAGCTGTACCACCATCAAACGCTGTTCCATCAACTTTACCAACATAGTCAATGTTTACTTTGTCAGTTTTCTTTGCTTTATAATTCTTATCTTGCTCGTCCCAAGTTGTATTATCTTGTAATGTACTGTTGATTTTCGCTTCCACTTGCTTATCGGTTACTGTATCACTAACCTCTTCAATTGTGAGTCCTTTATATTCTCCTAGCGTAACATAACCTGTTAAATCTGCAGATAGCATCTTTGTTTCGTCAATGCTTGCTGTTGCACTTGGACTTGCAGATGCGTCGCTATCGTTGCCCTTATTAGTTGATTTGCATGCAACCATAGAGCAAGCTAAAACTGCAGTCAAAGTAAGTAGTACTATTTTCTTTTTCATTATACGTTCCTTTCTTCCCTTTATGATTTTCTCTTTTTTTCTTCTCATTATTATTACCATCTGATTTTCCACTATTCAATGAAAGGGAATTAGTATTGTAATAACTAAGATGTGCTTCTCGTTAAAGAAGGCCTTCTCTTGTAATGAAATTAATTGCCTTTCACTAAAGATGCCTTTTATGTATAGGGAACGTTTCCTTTAAATACATAAAAAAGAGTTTTGTTTTCAAAACTCTCCCCGCTTAAACGCATCATGAAGTGATATACTCCTTATGCGTGAATGTGCATCTTTCGCCTTTCTCTCTAGGGCGTTTTCATAGTTCGGAAACTTCACGAAGAGCAGGTACTTAGCGATGAAAAACAAGACTATCTTTTTTATAACATATTTGAATATAAAAAGATAGTCTTGCCATGTTAAATTTATTTACTTTTCACATTTTTTGTAAATTATGCTCCAAGTACCTTAATCTGATGAAACAGTAACTTTGTTTCATCTCTAGGTATCATGTTTCGCTTTGTCTCTTGTACTATGCTCCAGTAAAAGATTAAATTCTTTCCGAATTCTATCTCTGTTGCTGCTCGTTTCTTTAGCTGTTTTGCATAATCAATGAGTGTAAGTGTTTCCTCTCGTGTCATATAATCTTCATCACCGAAAATCTCAATGCTATCTTGTCGAAAAATAATAGTTTCGTTTACTCTGTGATTCTTTTTCAGATTCTCAATCTTACCTTCCACTGCTTCAATTACGATTCGATCATAAGAAAGATCAATGGTACCGCTTTTCACTGCAGTGTAATACGGGTAATAGATCAGCATCCTTTTGTGCTTTAAGTTGCTATATTCGGACGAGATATACGCCTTTGCCTCACTAGAAGTAATCCCTATGCGACCATAGATTTTACCTTGATTCGGCTGATAAGGTTCATTTTTTACCGTCCACAATATGGAATCATCTAATGTAGCTGTTGTATGACATGGTTCCCAAGGTATCGTCGGTAAGTCTAAGTAATCAAGGATATAAGAATTTTGTAATACATACATACTATTCTCCTTTTTTCGACTTTCGGTGATTACTAATAGTATTCCTCATTGTTATATAGGTATGCCTCATAGTATTAGTATTATGAGTCCAAAATAGTAAGCATCTTCTATTTTTCTTTCATTTTTTTACAAAATCGTTGCCGCTAATATTGGAATGGAAATCAGTGATACTACCGTTCCTATAAATGTGCCTTTTGCAACTAATGCACCGTCGGAATTAAATTCATTGCATAGCAAGGTAACGTTGCTTGCCGTAGGCATTCCTGTTATGACCACAAGCACTCCAAGTAACATTTTATCTTTAATGACAGCAAAAAAGATCAAAAACACAAGCACTGGAAGCACTAACATTTTAATTACGGCAAACAAATACATTTTCCAATCAAGAAATACCTCCTTTGTTGGCACTAATGCAAGATTCGAACCGATTGTAACCATCGCAAGCGGCGTCGTAATATTTCCCAGCATGGAAACGGTTTCATTAAAAACATAAGGTGTCTTTATACTTCCAAAATAAAGGATCAATGTAATGATAGATGCAACCGATACTGGATTGATTACTTTCTTTAAATCTATATTCTTTATCGTTTCCCCGCTGACTAGAATTACTCCATATGTAAAGACAAGCAGGTTAAATGGTATGATAAAGATTCCAATATAGAACACAGCACTTGGACCGTAAATTGCATTTACAACAGGAATTCCCATAAATCCAAGATTTGAAAATACAAGCATCGCCTGGTACACGTTTTTTTCTGCTTTAAAAAATGGAATCAATTTTATCACAAGCATGGAAAGAATCGGCATCACAATAAAATAGGCAACTCCTATTAATATAATATAAATGGTATGTAACTTTGTTCCTACAATCTGCCCACTTGTTACTGTATTTAAAATAAGTGCAGGATTCGCTACATAGATTACGACTCTAGACATGACCTTGTTGCTCTCTTGTGTAAACACTTTGGCCTTTCCTGTGATATAGCCAACCATTATCATAAGAAATAAGATAATCATTTGGCTAATTATTTTAGACATGTCCATATGTATCTTCCTCCAATTTGATTTCTTTTGACAAAATATCTACTCCATCTACTTACTATAATTTTATTTTTTCTCTAATGCAAGGATTTTTTTGCTTGACATTTAACTTGTCCTGTGCATATACTAACAACGTAAACTAAATAAGTTCTTCGGGGTAGGGTGAAAGTCCCAACCGGCGGTATAGTCCGCGACCCACTTTTTTGTGGCTGATTTGGTGCAATTCCAAAACCGACAGTAAAGTCTGGATGAGAGAAGATAATTTGATTGTTAAAGATGCCTCGGAATATAGTATTCCGAGATTTTTTATTTTTAGCACAATCAAACCCGGAGAAGTTGCACATAATAGTGGCGACTTCTTTTTTTACGCGAACAACAAGCCAAACAGATTGTTAGATCACCTTTTTGGCTGTCGCGATTACTAGAAAAACACGTTCATCGCGTTTCTCTGGTTCTTCTAAAAGAGCTTAGCTTACATGTTTAGTAACTTTTATCTTTAGGAGGATGATTATTATGAATCAAACACGTGTTTTTAGCACAAAAAATCTAGTTTTAATGGGAATGCTTGGCGCCCTATCCGCCGTTTTAATGTTATTTAAATTCCCTGTCCCATTTGCACTAAGTTTTTATTCCATAGACTTTAGTGAAGTTCCTGTCTTAATCGGTGCTTTTGCCTTAAGTCCTGTAGCTGGTATCATTATAGAATTGCTTAAGAATCTTCTTAATCTTTTACTTAACGGTACTACTACTGCATGCGTCGGCGAACTTGCAAACTTTATCTCAGGGTCCATTCTAGTATTTACTGCTGCGTCTATTTATCATCACAATAAGACTAGAAAAAATGCAATCATCGGATTAACTGTAGCAACGATCATTATGAGTATCGCTTCTTGTTTTATCAATTACTATATTACTCTTCCAGCATATTTCCTTGCATTTAACATGAACTGGGATACAATTATGAATATGTCCAAAGAAATTAGCGGCTCAATTACAAGTCCAATGACATACTTAGTACTTTCCGTACTTCCATTTAACTTATTAAAATGTGGTTTATCCTCTATAATCACATTACTCTTATATAAATATGTTTCCCCAATCTTAAAGGGAACTGCTCGATAAATGAGAACAAAAAGACAAGGTGCCTTCTTTCTAGATGGCACCTTGTAACTTCTTTTACTTAGACGAATTTTTTTCTTCTTTAATAAGCAGTTTTGCAAACGCTTTTAACTCACTGTCTTTTTCTTTCACTAATGCATCGCCAATCTGAATCATTTTCTCTATCGCTTTAGCAGACACATCCTCCATTTTAGGCACCTCATCCTCCATGTGTTTTTCAATTCTTAAATACTGATCGGAACAATGTAGTGTATCAAAGATTTTTTTCACTTGATACTCTACGGTGCCTTCGCTTCCATCCATTAAAATATCCAAAATTGCAAATGCCCATTTCGTATATCCCCAATGCTTCACGCTACGATAATCGTAATAGGTTGGATTGCTGGCATTGCCAATGCTTAATAACATCGTATCTTTGATTTCTGTATGATGTGGCATCTTCATGCTTTCCACAAGCAGGCACAAAGCCGGGTTATTGGCAATCACACCTCCATCTATATAGCAATTATTTGGACAATTTTCATTATAAATCTGTTTCGGTGGAAAGTAAGTTGGTGCTGCTGTAGACGCCAACACAATATCTTTCATTAAATAGTTCTCTTTCTCCCATCCCTTATTTGATAAGGTGCTAAAAAATACAGCTTTATGATTAGACGTATTATAGGATGTACATAAACAATCTTTTCTCATATCCGATAATGTCAAATCTTTAAAATACTGGGATAGCAGCTTTTCAAAAGGCTTGCTTGTATACCTCGATCCAAATAATCCAAACATCGTATTCAGCGGATAAAGTGTCCTCTTCTTAAAGATTTCTTTCCCATGCTCTTTATATAATGAAACAATATCGCTGGCAGAGTACTTCGCATTTCCACAATCATCTGGCGTAAGAAGAAGTGCTGTAATAATTGCGCCTGTACTTGTGCCACCAATCAAATCGAAATAATCACTAATTACTGCATTTTCATTCTTCGAATAAATTCTAAGCAGTTCTTCCAGCCGTTGCAACACAATGGCAGAAATGATACCCTTCATTCCCCCACCGTCAATCGATAAAATTCGTACCATTTCGTCTTTCCCATAACTCATCTTATTATTAGTATATGCAAAAGTATATTTTTGGTGTATATGGTAACATTTACATGTTTAATTTTCTTTATATTATATTGACAGTTTTTTTGTCGTTTTATAGAATGTATCCCATGTACTTTATCAATTTAAAGTTTTAAATAATTAATCAAAAGAATTAATTGCTATATATAAAAAGAGGAGGACAATATTATGAACACAACAGAACGTGGCAGCTTTTCAGGAAAACTTGGATACATTTTGACCGTAGCGGGATCAGCAGTTGGTTTGGGAAACATCTGGAGATTTCCTTATCTGGCTGCTAAATATGGCGGTGGTATCTTCTTACTTGTCTATATCATCTTAGCCGTTACTTTCGGATATACGTTGGTCATGGCAGAAACAGCACTTGGACGTAAGACTGGAAAAAGCGCAATTGCTGCATTTGGCGACTTAAGTAAAAAGAATAAGTGGATGGGCTTCATTAATGCAATTGTCCCAATCCTTATCGTTCCATACTACTGTGTAATCGGTGGATGGGTATTAAAATATTTTTCAGTATATATGACAGGGCAAACAGTAGCTGCAGCCGGAGATATATATTTTTCAGAATATATATCACAAGTAAATGAGCCTCTTGTATGGACATTAGTCTTTATCCTTGCTTCTTTACTTTTTGTATTTATCGGTGTAAAAGGAATCGAAAAAGCTAGTAAGTTCTTAATGCCAATCCTTGCAGTATTATCTGTAATCATTGCTGTTTATTCCATTACTAGACCTGGTTCTTTAGAAGGACTTAAATTCTATTTAATTCCTAACTTTAAGAATTTCTCACCTATGACAATCGTTGCTGCTCTTGGGCAGATGTTTTATTCTCTTTCCATCGCAATGGGTATTCTTTTTGCCTATGGTTCTTATATGAATAAGAAAATCGATATGGAAAGCAGTATCAAGCAAATCGAAATCTTTGATGTCGGCATTGCATTTATCGCAGGTCTTATGATCATTCCAGCAGTATTCTCCTTCTCTGGAGGAGATGCTTCTGCATTAAATGCAGGTCCTGGGCTTATGTTTGTAACACTTCCAATAGTATTTGCCAGCATGAAGTTTGGTACAGTAATCGGTGCTATCTTCTTCGTACTTGTATTCTTTGCTGCTCTTACAAGCGCAATCTCCCTTATGGAAGCTAGTATTGCCTTCTTTATGGATGGATTCAAATTGAGCCGTAAAGCAAGCTGTGCAATTATGGCAGTCGTTACTATGATCATTGCAATTCCATGCAGCCTTGGTTTCGGATTATGGGATGGCGTTACTTTACTTGGCATGGGAATCTTAGACTTCTTCGATTTCATGACAAACTCAATCTTAATGCCAATCGCAGCATTCCTTACATGTATCTTTATCCCACGTGTAATTGGAATTCAAGCAATTGTTGATGAAGTAAAATGTTCCGGTGCATTTAAACGTGAAAAGTTATTTACAATCACAATCAAATACATTGCACCAGTATTTTTACTGATCATCTTAATCAGCTCCGTGCTTAACGCTATGGGAATTATTAAAATGTAAACAGGTGGGGCCATGTAGTACTCAGAGTAATACATGGTCCCATCCTTTTTTTATGAACATATTGTTCTTAAGCATATGTACTGAGTCACTCCAAATAAGAAAACTCCGATTACATCCTAGGGAGAACAAAGTGTGTGTTCCACACAGTCGCATTTCCTAACAATTAAAAAATAGCTTAATTCCTTATAACACTATCGTTACAGAGAATTAAGCCATTATAAGTCTATCGTGTGATACCCGTTACTTCATAGCCAGCTTCGGTAATTGCTTCTTTGATTGCTTCATCTGTTACATCAGCATTTTGTACGTAAGCTGCTTTCTCTTCTAATTTCACTTCAACTGCATCCCCTGCAATTGCTTTTAATGCTTTTTCTACGTGTGCTACACAATGTCCACACATCATTCCTTCAATGCTTACTTTGATCATTTTAGGTTCCTCCTTTATTACTGGTTGTTCTTGTTTGCTTATTTCTTGTTCTCTATGATAATCACTTTTAAAGAATCGTAAGCGAAGTGCATTGGTTACAACGCATACACTGCTTAGACTCATGGCAGCTGCACCAAACATTGGACTAAGTTTCAATCCGAAGAACGAATATAAAACACCAGCTGCAAGTGGAATACCAACACTATTATAGAAAAATGCCCAGAATAGATTTTCTTTGATATTACGGATTACTGCCTTACTTAAACGAATTGCAGTAACTGCATCTAACAAATCATTTTTCATCAAAACGATATCTGCACTTTCAATGGCGACATCCGTTCCTGCACCAATTGCAAGTCCTACATCGGCTCTTGCAAGAGCTGGCGCATCATTGATTCCATCCCCAACCATGGCAACCTTTAAGCCTTGCTTTTGTAAGTTTACGATTTCCTGCTCTTTTTCCTGTGGCAGAACTTCTGCAATAACTGTATCGATTTCAAGCTCACTTCTAATTGCTTCCGCTGTCTGCTTGTTATCACCAGTCAGCATGATTACTTTGATTCCTAGGGCTTTTAATTCATCAATTGCCTGCTTGCTTGTTGCTTTTACAACATCTGCAACGGCTATGATTCCGACTAGCTCAGACTCATTTGCAAATAACAACGGAGTCTTTCCTGCCTTAGCAAGCTGCTCTAATCGTTCTCTTGCTTTTCCTGTCTCAATGTTCTTTTCCTTCATAAGACGTTCATTTCCAGCGTAATACAGGTGGTCTTCTACGCGCCCGCAAACACCTTTTCCTGTGATCGACATAAAGTCTTCCACTTTCTTTCCTTCCATGCCTTTTTCTTTGGCATAGTTGATGATTGCTTCTGCTAATGGATGCTCACTTTGTGCTTCTAAGGCTGCGGCAACAGAAACTAATTCTTGCTCTGTTAATTTGCCCACTGCATATACATTGGTTACCTGAGGCTTTCCTTCGGTAATCGTACCGGTCTTATCTAACACGACACTGTCAATTCCGTGTGCTGTCTCTAATGCCTCTCCCGATTTGATTAAGATTCCATGCTCTGCGCCTTTTCCGGTACCAACCATAATTGCTACTGGGGTCGCAAGACCAAGAGCACATGGACAGGAGATTACTAACACGCTGATGGCAATGGACAATGCAAACTCAAATGTTGCTCCATTAATCATCCATACTGCTCCTGCTACGATTGCGATTCCAATTACAATTGGAACGAATACCCCTGCAATCTTATCTGCAAGTTTTGCAATCGGAGCCTTGCTGGAGCTTGCCTCTTCCACAAGCTTTATAATTTGAGAAAAAGTTGTGTCATCTCCAACCTTAGTCGCCTGAACACGTATAAATCCAGCCTTATTGATTGTTGCCGCTATTACTGTATTGCCAACTTCTTTCTCAACTGGAATGCTTTCACCTGTAATTGCAGACTCGTCAATACTTGTAGTTCCCTCGATAATGACTCCATCTACCGGAACACTTTGTCCTGGCTTTACAATGACGATATCGCCAGTTACCACCTCTGCGGCAGGTACTTCTAGCATTTGCCCATTTCGTTCCACGATAGCAGTCTTAGGTGCAAGGTTCATTAACTTCGTAATGGCTTCACTTGTCTTACCTTTTGATTTTGCCTCAAGGTATTTTCCAAGGGTAATGAGTGCTAAGATCATTGCTGCGGATTCAAAATATAGATCCATATGGTATGTCTTAACGATTTCCATATCGCCTGCCCCTAATCCATAAGACATTCTATAGATTGCGAATACTCCATAAACAAGGCTTGCTAAGGATCCAATGGCAATCAGGGAATCCATATTCGGTGCCAGATGGAATAACGTACTAAATCCTTTTGAATAGTATTGTCTGTTTACATATACAATTGGCAAACATAAAAGGAACTGTGTAAATGCAAAGCTGACTGCATTGGCATGTCCTGATAAGAATGCCGGAAGTGGCGCGCCCACCATATGACCCATAGATATATACATGAGCGGAATTAAGAATGCGAAGCTGACAATGAGACGCACCTGCATATTTTTCAGCTGCTCGCCCACAAGATCTTTTTTCTCTTCCTTCCCATTTGAGACTGCCTTTACCGCCTGGTTATCATGAACCACTGCTCCATATCCTGCAGCTTCTACTGCATGGATGATATCATTTTCATTGATTGTTTTTTCATCAAACTCAACTTGCATGGAATTGGTAAGCAGGTTGACAGAAACCTGATCGGTTCCCTCTAATTTATTCACTGCTTTCTCCACTCGGGAAGAACATGCCGAGCAAGTCATACCTGTTACATCAAATTTTTTCTTCATAAGCATACTTGCCTTTCTATCTGAACTTATTTATTTAGCTTATCAAGGATTCTGATTAATTCGTCGATCTTTTCTTCTCTTTCTTCATCAGTCTTTGCTGTCAGAACGCAGCTTTTTAAGTGTGCTGCTACAATCTCCTTATTGGCTCTTCGTAGCACAGCTTCTGTGGCCATAAGCTGATGACTGATATCGATACAGTAACGATCTTCCTCCACCATATTTAAGATTCCATCAATCTGCCCTCTGGCTGTCTTTAATAAACGAGTAATCTGTTTTTTATCTGCTTTCATAATAAACCGTCCTCCTTATACACCCCCAGGGGGTATAGGTGTATTATATTTCTGTTTTTACTATTTGTCAATTTACTTTTATTATCTTTCAAATAATAGGGTTTCTATTCTTGCTCTCAATGGGAAATTTTCTAACGATAAAAAGACCGCTGGGAAAGTAGTTCCTACTTCCACAGCGGTCTTTCATTTACTTATCTTCGCTTTTTGCTTCCACGGCATTCTCATCGTCTTGCTTTAATTCATATGCCCATTGTAAGCCTTCGCATTTATCTATGATCGTGTTATATACGACCTTATTATAATCTACAATATCTTTATGATCACTCATCTGACTGGCATCATAATACGTTCCTTCGCTATCAATAAAACCATTCTTATTGATCACTGGATATTTCTTATATAAATCCATAAGGTATTTATTATATGCTGTCATAGGAAGGTTTGCTTCCTGTAAGAAGAATGATGATAAATAGTTATTGCTGATAAGATCAACATTTTTTGATTCCATCTCTTTATTGCTCCAAATAAAGAACGGAACAACATATCTTTTTTGTAAATCTTCAATATCTAAATTCTCAATTCCATCTCCTAATAAATCTTCAAAGAATCCGGAATATAAGTTTGGCTGATGATCTCCATAGAATACGATATACGTTTCTTCATCCACATTAGAAAAATAATCAATTAATGTCTTTAACGCTTTATCTGTCTGATTAACACAGGATAAATACTCTTCTGCATCGGCATACTCTTTGTCACCTTCGACTTTGATATTATATTCCATGTCTCCAGTATCATAAGAACTATGATTTTGCATCGTAACATTAAATAAATAAAACGGCTTTGACGTATCTCTTGTTTCATAAAGATCAATTACCTTTTCAAAGTCTGTCTGATCTGTTACATAACTTCTAAGATACTCTGGGTCTTCGAGAGATTCGATTGCAAGATAGTCATCGAATCCAAGAAGTGGATATACGATTTCTCTTCGATACGTATTTCTTTGATATGCATGGAATGATGTTGCGGAATATCCAAGGCTCTTTAATATGCTTGTAAAGCTATTTGTATTTCCTTGAATATACTGTTGGTATGGTACAGTACCCGTTGGTAGGAACGCTGTTGTATTTCCTGTCTGGAACTCATATTCTGAGTTTGCAGTTGTTCCGCCAAGAACAGAACTATACGTATACCCTTTGATGATATTTTTATCTAATGAATTTAAGTATGGTAATACTTCTTCATTCGTCTTATAATCTCCAACTTTTGTTAAATCAGAAAATGCTTCATCCATAATAACGATGATATTCGGTGTACGAGAGGTATCTACCTCGTCACTTTCATATCCGGCTAACACGTCATTAGCAGCCTCAACAGAATATCCTTCTGGCTTCGATACCTGCATAGATAACAAGTTGATGGAGAATCCATTTAAAGCCCCAAACTGCTTGTATGTCTGAATTGGTACCCATAAACTGATTTCACTATCAAATAACTTTGCATTTCCAATTACCATTGGAACAGATAGTGTTGCTACAACTACATAAGTTGCAAAAAACTGGATATAATTTTTCTTACAAGGCTTGTTATCATTGATTCTTAAAATAAACGTTACAGTAAAAAGTGCAACGCATACACCTTCTGCCATATAATATGGCAACAGATAACTGTAGTTACTAGATACCTCGCTTGCCGTACGAATCAGATAAATATCTGCCGGCAATACAGGTGAGCCTCTGAATAAGATCAGATATCCGTTTACAAATCCGAATACACACCAAACTGCTAAGGTAATAAGCAATGCAAGCTTCATTCTTTTTGTAATAATATATATAATTCCTGATACAATAAAGACCCATAGCATGTTCATGATCCAATGCCATGGTACAATTTCAAAAACTAACGTCTTAGATAATGTTTCAATAGTTGCGAATATTAACCATATAGTAATAAAGTACATAATATATCTAAACATAACTTGACGTTTTTCTTTAACTGCTTGTAACCATTTGATTTTTTCATAATCAAAGAAATTAAGAGCTGTAATCAGCCCAATTAATAACAAGAATACTGCACCTGTAATTTGTCCCGGTCTAGAATCATTTGCCGGGAATAAATACACACAGTCATGTAAAATCAACATGAATGCGGACAATGCACCATAGTTCTTAATCTTTCTTCCCTCTTTAATCATCAGGTCGTATCGGTATATGATAGTTAACACATAGACAATTGCTGTAATTGCAAGATAGATATATAGCCCATGTGCCCGATATCCTGGAAGATTACGATAAAAGCCGTAAATACCTAAGCTTAGTAAAAAGCTTTCAATTAAATAATACCCAATCTTAGTAAGGTATCTGCTTCCTTTTTCTCTTATCTTCTCTTTGCTCTTGTATAATTTTATTCCCACATAAAGGTATAAAAATGCTGCTAGTATAAATAACAGGCTCTCCATATTATGTGGAATAATACGTTTCATATCTACAATAGCGACAACTACTGTAAGTAGTAATGCCTTACCGGCATCATTTAATTTATTTAGATTTGACATAATTTCTCCTTCTTTATGTACCTTCTAAATGAGTTATTCGCACAAGCACTAATTATAGACGGATATTTTTCAAATATCAACAAAAACCAACAATCTCCAGTCTCACTTTACTGTATTTTCACAATTCTTTCACACTTTATTGATTTTTGTTGGAATCGCATGGTTTTCTTACATGATTTTACCAATTCCTTACAATCCATTCAACTAGTTTTCACAGAGTTTCTTCGACATATTGTTCCCCCTATCGTGCTCAAAACAAAGTGTCTTCAGATTGAAGGCACCTTGGCTCGTTGCCCGCGTAAACTAAAACGGCTGATCCATACCTTTTTATGGACCAGCCGTTTTTAACTTCATCTTCTATTGTAAGATACAAACATGAGTACCCTCACGTTTGGATATTCCAAAGTCTTCTTTGATTTTAAACCCATACTTTGGCGCAAAACGACGTACAAGCTCCTGATTATGCGTATACAGAATGATTGTTCCATCTTCCTTCAAATGCTCTTTTGCCTTCTTAAAGAAGTTTAAATAAAGGCTCGTAATCTCGTCTTCTGTCTTTCTTCCAATGGCAAATGGCATATTTGTAATGATTTCATCAAACAAATAGTCATGCTTGAAATCAAAGAAATCACGGTTGATATAGTGGATGATTTGACGGGCGGCTTCCGTATTCACCTTCGCCTTCTCAATCGCCTCTCCATAACAGTCAATTCCGTATGTCGTTTTCGCATTTACTGCCTTATGACGCTCAATCAACATCGTTCCTACACCACAGAACGGATCAAGCACTTGTGCATTTTCTTTCATATAAGGCTTAGCAAGTTCCACCGTTAATGCTGCATTCGTAGGACGGATACTTGTTGGAAGCACTTCCTTACGATAACGAAAACGCTTATCCATAATCGTGTACAGCTTCACTAACGTATTGAATGTTCCTTCTTTATTCTCAATCAAGCGAAGTTCTACTTCATAGTTGCTTGTGGTATTTACCAAGCTTCGATTGCTTAAGCGTTCAATCTCGCTGCTTAATTTCTTTGTAAATGCACTCTTCTTAGAAAGCTCCCATTTTGTCTTTAACTCAATTCTAAAATAGAATGGTGCTTTCCCTTTGTGTCTGGATGTTAAGAAGTCTAACAGATCGCTTTTAACGATTTGCGCTGCACACGTCTCAATGTCTGCAGGAAGTACTTTCATTCCTTCTACTATAAATAACATCTCTTCCACCGTACGAACTTCTAACACGCTCTCAAGGTCATCTGTCTTTACCATAAGACCTGCGTTAAACTGCTTCGTACGCATGCTCTTTAACTGTTTCTCTGTCACATCGATATGATCTCTATTTGTTAATAATACGAGTGTGGATGGTTCGTGAAAACCTGTAAATTTGTGTGTCTTAATGCCTTCCATCGTAACGACTAGGTCATTTAGTGCACGAATCTCTTCCGAAATATGCTTCTTATTCTCTTCTGTTACAGGCGTTTTGCTAAGCTCAAGCAAACGTTCTTTAAACTCCTCCACATAATCACGGTAATCAAATTCTTTAATTGCAGTAAGGTAAGAACTCTTTACAAATAATTTCTCCTCACGATGATAAGCATCTACTAGTGCCGGAAGATCTTTAGCCACTGCTAAATCTCCCATGACTAACGCTGCATTCTTACGTGTCTTTGCATCTTCATCAAAAAGTAATTTTTGAAAGATTTCTTCCTTATCTCCAATGTGGTAAAGGAGGGCATGCTTTGCCCCTGGCTCCTTTAACTCTTTTCTCAACTTACTTAAGTTTTGACGCACGTCATTTTGTTTCATTATTTCTTCGAACGTATCACGAATCATATTTTCTCCTATTACTTTCTATTATTAAGTCTACTCAACTTCTACATATTCATTTATTGCCTGTTCAACTGCTTCTAACAGCTTCTGTCCTTCCACAAATGGATTCTTGATCCAATCAGTTGACCAGATTCTATAAATATTCCATCCAATGTCTTTTAATACTGTCTGACGAAGGCGTTCTCTTTCTCTAACTGTCCTTGCCGCATAATACGTTTCTCCATCACATTCGATTCCAAGAACATAATGTCCTGGTCTGGATGGATGAACGACAGCAAGGTCAATTCGGTAACCAGAACGGCCTACTTTACGTTCTACCGTATAGTTATGGCTTACTAGATACTCGTAAATAGAGTCTTCAAATGGGGCAAGCGTAATGCTGTCCTCCCCTTTCACCTGCTCGCTTCTGCTCATGGCATATACCATATAGTCATGAAGCATCTTTACACCGTCTCCGGTAATCGTATCTAGATTCATATCTTCCGGTAAAATAGAACCAACTAATTTGACATTGTATTTTGCTCTTGTAATGGCAACATTTAAACGACGGTATCCATCACGTTTGCTAAGTGGTCCAAAGTTCATATTGAAGTTTCCATTGTTGTCTTTTCCATAAGCGATACTAAAGATGATCGTATCTCTCTCATCCCCTTGCACATTTTCAAGGTTCTTGACAAAGAATGGCTCGCTTTTATTTTCATCAAAGAACTCTTCATATTCCTTTGTTTCCATTCGAATCTCACCGATTGCACGTTCAATCTCTTGCTTCTGCGCATCACTAAACGTAATGACACCTAAGGAACGTTCCTTGTGCTCTTTCGCCTGCTCTAATACAAGTTCAACGACCTTCCTTGCTTCAATCGGATTATTCTTCTTTCCGCCTCGGTCATAGACACCATCTTCTACATAATAATATTCTACCCCAGTATTTTCTTTATTTACCACTGTGGATGGAAAAGTTATTAAATTATGGTTGTAAATTGCATCATTAGAGAACGCAATCAAGCTTTCATAACGGCTTCTATAATGCCAACGGAGCGTTCTTTCCGGAAGTACTAACTGTGCTTCTTCTAAGATAGAATCACACATTGGTCGTACTTGTCCTGTCTGTGACTCCGTTACTGTAGCATCTTTGCTTGTCACAAAGAAGCTTGTTGGTGGTAACTGTTTGATATCACCGGCAATGATTACTTGGGAACCACGAAGGATTGCACCAATCGCATCTTCAGGGCGAACCTGGCTTGCCTCATCAAAGATGACAAGATCAAAATGATACTTATCAAGGGCAAGGAACAAGCTTACTGTAAGCGGTGACATCATAAAGCATGGCTTTAAGGACAGTAACAAGTTTGGAATCTGTGCAAATAGTTTTCGTAATGGCATACGATGCTTTTTGCCTAACTCACGTTTTAAGATTCCGATCTCATCATCCGCGCCAAAGCTTGTATCAATGTCAGGAATATTCTTTAACAGACGTTCTCTTACACGTAATTTTGCAATTTCAAGTTGCTTTACATCTAACTTGTCAAACTCATTTCTAGTTTCTTCTAACATGCTTCCTTGGAAGTTTGCTACTGTCTCGAAACGAGGAACCATCTTATCAAGCCATAACTGATAAAAACGTTTTAGGAAGGAATCTGTAATGATCGTTGCATTCATATTTAATTCTTCGACTTCCTTTACGAACTCTGAAAGTCCTGCCTGTACAAGGTTTTCTCTTGTCTTTACATAGCCACACCATTGAACAAGATAGTCTTCGTTATGCTCAATCTGTTCTAACTGTGTATGAAGCTGAACTAACTTTTTATCTGCTAAGGACTCATTAAATAACGAATCGAACCATTCAAACGAACTTTCCATATCATTGACAAGGTATAATAGATATTCTCTTGTCTGATTTAATGTTTCTGCTGCAGATTCCTCCATGCATGCGCGCATGAATGCATCGCCGATTTCATATTCTGAATTCGTACCTTTGCAGTCTTTGATCCATACAAGTCCTTTGATAATATGATTCCAGTTCGTATTAAGTCCGTCATATTTCTGTCTAAAGATACGTTTTAGGTAAGGGGACTGCTCGTCTAACTCCTCTAAAATCGTATTGTATCGTTTTAATTTCTTAAGTGCTAATAAACCATCGTTATATGGCATGGTTGAATTTTCAGGGATCGTAAGGATTCCAAAGATCTGAGTTAGCATCGTAAGCTTCTCAATTAATGCATTTACATTGCTATAGATTTCCTCAACATAAACTTCCCCAATGTTCTTATCAATAGGAAAGATATTGCTTAGCTTCTCAACGTGTTCTGCTGTTACCACATGGGAAAGGGTAATTCTTGCACCTGAGTACACCTCATCTGCAAACTCTCCATTTATTAATAATTCTTTTACTTGTTGTGGCACATTTCCATCTGGATAGAAATCAAGAATCAATTTAAAGTCATTTAGATGTTTTTGAACCTCGTTCCATTTGATTCCTTCTTCCTTATAATGAACGCCAAGGAAGCGTTTTAGCCAATCTTTTCGTTCTGCTGCAAAGATTACATTTTCCTGATACGTAAGGACTCTTTGAACTACATCAACAACATCTTCTTCCTCAAGACGCATCTCTTTATCTCGGTATAAGGAACGAATCAGTTCCATGTCCCTGCGGTAATCTTTCTTAAGTAATCGTGTCACACCGATGTATTCACATTCGAAACGGTATAGCATCTCTTCTGCATCAATATCAAGAATTCCCGGTTCAAATTCTCGAAGCAGGTTTGCCTCCATCTGCTCTAATGCTTCTAACGTGTCCTGTACTTCAAGCATCTTATTATAATTAGATTTCCATTTTGAGCTGTCAAACCATTGTACTGTCGGTCTTGGATTATTTGCGAGAAGTTCAAGCAATGTAAGCTCATCTTTATAGTCATAAAGGGAATGTGCAGGTTCGCTGTCAAGCTTTTCGCTAACCGCTTTTGCTGCGTCCATTGCCTCTTGCAATAATTTCTTTTCCTGTAAAAGTACCTTAACAAGATACTCCATATTTAAAATGACATCGTTATTGGATTTGAAGTTCTGCTTATTTAGTAATGTTCTTGCCTGTTCCATCGTTTCCGTCAATAAGGAAACACCTTCTGCGGCATCCACTTCTTCGTAATCTACTTCAAACATCTTGTCCAATGTCTTTTTAATCTCATTGTATTCTTCTTGTTTTAACTCTTCACGTTTTGCAAGCTGTAATGCTTCCTCCACATTTTGAATCAATAAGAGCTCGCTATCTGTCTTTGGAGCTTTTTTTGCAAGCTTTAGTGCTTCAAGCATCTGATAAGCACCACGTAATGTAGGCGCTGTCTTAACATGATACTCCTCCATGATTGCGGCTAACGTATCATTTAAAACGGCAACCTGTTCTTTTAACTTTGATGCCTTCTTTTGAATCTCTTTCTTGCGGTCATACCCTGTATCATCGATCACACTGTTAAACCAAGGATGTTCTTCTAGTGGAAGTTCAAACTTCTCTAACACCTTTTCATATTCCGATACCATATAGATCAACTGATGAAGTCTTTCACTTGTGATCTCTTCCACCTTGTCTAAATGGAATTCCATGTTTGGACGAAGGTATAATTTTGCAAGATGTCCATTTACCTCATAAATAGACTGATGCAATGGCTCGCATACCGTATGAAGGTCGATTGCATATTGATTTAACTGCTTTCTCTCTTCTTTTAATAAATCGAGCTGATACATCGTATCCTTATATGTTTTTTCTTTCTCCATATGGAGCGTTTCGTTTAACTCATCAAGGACTTCCTTTTTATCCGCCTTATGAGAATGTAATGGAAGACAGAATTCTTCTAATCCTGCTTCGCTTAAACGTTTATAAACCACTTCTAATGCAGCCATTTTCTCTGATACGAATAATACTTTCTTGTCCCTAGCAAGTGCTTCCGTAATAATATTCGTAATCGTCTGGCTCTTTCCTGTTCCCGGTGGTCCTTGTAATACAAAGCTGATTCCCTTGTTGGAATACAAAATAGCATCTTGTTGGGATGCATCTGCATCAAGAATCTGGAACGTATCTGCAGGCTTGCTTAAAGCATCGTGATTATAGTCTAGTAGTGCCTTATCAAGAACCGGTAATGCTTCCTTGTCCCCTGCAAAAGCTCTAAGTACCGGATGATTTGCGATTTCTTCTTTATGTGCATCCAGATCTTCATACATTTTCATTTTTGCGTACGTAAATAAGCTTAAAGAACATTCCTGGTCCACGCTCCATCCGTATTCTTCAACGTAGCTTGCAAGTTCTGTTAAATATCCGTTAAGCCCTCTTCCATCTTGATGAAATTCTGGTAAATTGATTCCGAACTCTTTACTTAATTTATAACATAATGTTGGATTTAAGATACATTCTTCATTATGGTATTCGATCTCAAATGGACTGTTTAACTCCTCTTGTTTCACAAGGACAGGAACTAATACAAGCGGTGCACGATTTGCTTCCTCTTCGCCTTCTTCTTTCCAGTTAAGGAATCCAAATGCTAAAAATAGAGTATGAAGCCCTTGTTCTTCACCAATTACTTTTGCTTTCTCTTTGAGTGATTTTAGTATGTGTCGCTCCTCATTTTCGGTGCGATTTGATTGTATAATATTGTTACCTGTTTCACGCCCAAAAACCATAAGTTTCTTTTGATCCACTAAATAATCATATATATAATCAATGTCTGGGGACACAATACGAAGACTTCCACGTTTTGTATCACGGTAATGAAGTAAACGGTTTTGTTTCCCCAAATCTAATAATTGTTTCTTCCATTGCTCAGTTAATATAGTAATGTCAGTCATGATTGTCCTCCATGTCCATCATATGCTGTCTTTTTTGTCTTTTAACCCCTTAGGTTTCAGTTCTTAATTATATAGAAAAATAAGATAAAATGCAAAACAAAAAGCAAAACAGTTGTTCTTTTTTACTTATATTGCTATAATGTGAAGTAGAAAATTTATTTCTTCCAAATATTGTAAAGGAAATAATGAAATTATGAATACAGATAAGAACGATTTGAAAAAAAAGATGTTCCTCATTGCGTTCACAGTACTGCTTTTCGTAGGAGCACAAAAGATTACGTCCATCCTAGGACTCATTCGTAATGTAGCACGCCTCTTTATGCCGTTTATCATTGGTGGATGTTTTGCATTTATCATCAATATTCCAATGCGGTTCATCGAGACATATCTGCTGCCTAAAGTTAAGAATAAGACACTTCAGCAATTCCATAGATCCGTCAGTCTGACATTGTCACTTTTAATTGTTGTAAGCATTATTGGAATCTTAAGTTTCCTAATTATTCCAGAATTCATAAACAAGATCGGACTCTTAATCAATAACTTCAGCTATTTTATTGAGACACTCGGTCATAAAATCAATGAATATGCTAAGACAAACCCTCAGATTCAAGAATGGCTGACAGAACTTAACCTTGACTGGGCATCCATTGGAAGCAATGTAACTAGGTACATAAAAGATTTCTGCGATACTTTATTCTCCTCCACTTTGAATATCATCTCTTCGGTCATCAACGGCCTTATGAACCTGATGATCAGCATTATGTTTGCACTTTATCTACTAAGCAGGAAAGAAGATATTCTGAATGAAGGAAAACAAGTACTTTACGGCTATGTACCTGAACATTTTGCAAAGAAACTGCACCGTTTTCTTGTAATCAGTAATGAGACATTCCATAACTTTATAACAGGACAATGTCTAGAGGCAATCATTCAGTTTACCCTCTTCTTTATCCTGCTTACATTTTTAAATTACCCATATGCTTTATTAATTAGTGTGTTTATCAGTTTTATGTCGCTGATTCCAATACTAGGCTCCTATATCTCCAGTTATACATCAGCCTTCCTAATCCTTATGATCAATCCATGGAAAGCTTTGTTTTTCCTTATTTTATTTATGATTGTCCAACAGCTAGATTCCAGCTTTATCTATCCGAAAGTAGTTGGCAACTCCGTTGGTCTTCCTCCAATGTGGGTCATCATGGCCGTAACCATTGGTGGACGAGTTCTTGGAATTCTTGGTATGGTGACGTTCATTCCACTTGCTTCAATCATATATCACTATATTGGCGAAGGGGCAAGAAAACGCCTGATTAAAAAGAACATCAACATTGAAGACTGTATAATTGATAAAGATACCGTCTTTGAAAACGATGACTTGTAACTAAGAGGGTCTCTTCGGATTCCTTATTCTTTATACAAAGAGAGTAACAAACTTAAATGGTCTGTTACTCTCTTTCTTTCTATAGAATTATGTTTCAAAAAAAATTATTCTACTACCACATATCCTGCAATATTGTGTGCATGATCTGCGATACGTTCTAAGTTTGAAATAAAGTCCAAATAGACAACGCCATTTTCGGCACTGCATACACTTTTAGACAAACGAGCAATATGCGCTTCGCGAAGAGAGATTTCTAATTGGTCTACTTTCTTTTCATATTCATTTACCTGTGCAGCAATTTCCTTATCATCATGTTCTCTACTGTCTAAGGACATCTCTACTGCAGTCAAAACATACTTACAAATCTCATCAAGGCCATCATTAGCCTCTTTGCTAAAGGATAATTCATCATTGATTTTATCCTGCGCAAGCTCTACAAGGTTCTCTGCATGGTCGCCAATACGCTCGATATCATTAATCGAGTACAATAAATTCTTTATGATTTCATGGCTCTTTTCATTGATATTCAGATTATCTACCCAGACAAGATACTCTGTCAGTACCTTTTCCAGCTCATTGATTTCTTTTTCTCTTGCAAGGACGATATTAATCTTGTCTTTATCATTATTACGAAATGCCATAATTGCATTTCTTGTATTCTCCAAAGTCACATTCCCCATCTGAACTACTTCCCTAATTGCAGATTCAATTGCAAAGTTAGGAGTATCAGATAAACGATGGTCAAGTCTTCCTTTTACTTCTGAAACGATATCTAATTTTTTTACCTTCTCAGGATCATCACGAATGATGAGTTCCGATAATTTCACAAGCCCTTTGGCAAATGGGAATAAGATAAGTGTATTGAGCACATTGAATACTGAATGGAACAAGGATATTTGCACCGTGTCGATGGATGACTGTGCCCATGCTCGATTAAATCGAAATAGAATAAACATAACGATACCAAAGATCACCGCTCCTGCCACATTAAATATAAAGTGAATCACTGCTGCACGCTTTGCATTTTTCTGTGCTCCTGCGCAGCTAATAAGTGCAGTCACGCAAGTACCAATATTCTGTCCTAACGTAATAAAGATAGCAGAATACCAATTTACGATTCCGTTTGTAGCAAGTGTCTGTAAGATACCAACCGATGCGGAGGAACTTTGTATAATTGCAGTTACTACTGCTCCAACAAGAATTGCCAAAATAGGATTTTTCCCTAATACTGCAAATGCATTTACGAAGATTGCAGAGTCTCGATACGGCTTAATCGCTTCACTCATAAAACTTAAGCCGATAAATAACACACCAAATCCTACTAATATATTTCCAGCTTGACGTTTTCCCTCCTTATGGCTGAACATAAGTAAAAATGAGCCAATACCTACAAGTAATGGCGCAAAAAATTCAGGTTTAAATACAGAGCCCCATTCGTTCATCGATACAATCCATGCTGTAATTGTCGTACCGATATTGGCCCCCATAATAACTCCGACTGCCTGTACCAAGGTAAGCATGCCAGCATTAACGAATCCTACTACCATAACGGTAGTGGCAGAACTGCTTTGAATCAAGGCAGTAATCAAGGCTCCCACTAATACCCCCATAAGACGGTTATTTGTTAGGAACCCCATCAATTTCTTGGTTTTACTTCCTGTGGACTTTTGTAACCCTTCGGCCATTGCATTCATTCCGTATAGAAATAGTCCAAGTCCGCCGATAAACTCGAACAAATTGCCAACATCACTGATCGTCATAACTTGCCTCCTAAGTGTATACTAAGAATAATATCGGTGAAATTGCCCGTTTTTATGCAATAGCAAAGAGCTTTGCTCGCAAAACTCTCCAGGCAGCGAACTTTACCATAAAATAAAAAAGAAGCCATCTGAATGTGCGGCTTCCTTTTTATTTCATGGACTGTATGTTTTTTTGTATATACCTATTTGTATCCATATACCCTATTAACTACAATAAAAATTGTTTGCTTTGACTTTTTTGCTAGCCTCCCTTCTCCTTATATTCGGACATTTTGTATGGATATACCAAGCTCAAAGCTTCGAAATAATAATTGGGGCATTATTATTATCTACAATCTTAATTGTTGTGCGGAAATTAATAGACTATATTCGCATGAGTAAAACTCATTTGATACTTCGCTTATTACTATACCAAAGACAAATCTTTTGTTTCTAACCATTTCATGAGAAAATACTTATATCTTTATTATGATTTTCTTATGAATCTTAAGAACTTAATTTATCTCAATATTTCCTTGTGTATCTTCTAAGAAATGGGTTGCCTTCTGATCTGCATCATGTAAAGCCCAAATAACCGGATATTTTTCAATGGCATTGCTTAAAGTCAGCATATTGGCATCATCCGTATATCCCATATGCCAGCGAATCGCATAACGTTCCACTGGTTCTAAACGCATAAATTCATCAATCATCATAACGGATTTTTCCCCATGTCCATATGGAATCTTGTCGTTAACTTCATAACTTGGATACTGGTACCACTGATTATTCTCATCTTTCTTCCATTTCATCACGGTATTATAAAAATGCGTCTTACAAAGGTCATGTAATAAAGACATTATAATCATATTCTCTTCTGTAATTTCTTGTATCACGCGCCCACATACTACATAAGCATATTTTCCGTCTCTCTCCTGCAATGTCTCCTTAAGGCAGTGAAACACGTTCAAACTATGCTGTAACAATCCGCCTTCCACGCTTAGATGAAATCTTGTACTTGCTGGAGCCGTATACATATCACTTGCCTTAATATATTTCATAAGCGCCTCTATCCCCGGTCTTGTGACCTTTGCCATCAGCTCTTCAAATTCTTTTATATTCTCTTCTTTATTTATCATACTTTCGCTCCTTTTTTCCGATACTAACCGTTGAATAACTGGTTTCTTGCTTATATACTATAATAGCTGACTACAAAGGAGGACACAATATGCAAATTTACGTAAAATCCCATTGGGGTGTTCCATTAAAGGGACGTTTTATAAACAATGACAGCGATACCCTCTGCATCATCTTACCCGGAATCGCTTATCTATTAGACCGCTCCTACCTAGACTATGGCAAGAAAATGGCTTCTGAACTAGGCATGGATGTCTATGAAATGGAATATGGCTTTCAACTAACAAGAGACAAATTCGACATCGAACGCGAATTTAACTTACTAGCAGACGAGTCTATCGAAGCAATTACACGAGCAATTAAAAAGCCATACTCCCGCTATGTAATTATCGGTAAAAG
Source organism: uncultured bacterium (assembly GCA_905214875.1). Taxonomy (GTDB): domain Bacteria; phylum Bacillota; class Clostridia; order Lachnospirales; family Lachnospiraceae; genus KM106-2. Next base: position 59,048 of record CAJMNR010000016.1, read on the forward strand.
TATCGGCACATGCATCCAAATCTTACTTAACAATGAACTACAGTCCAAAGGCAAACCAATTACAAATGTTTACCTCAGTCCTATAGATAAAACTGTAGCTATGGGCGTCACAAAAGATTCCCTTGTACTTACGGGCCTATCCGACCCATTGATTACTCATGAAAACATCGACCAACTTAAACAGATCGAGGGCACAAAAGTAGTCGCAGTTGAAGGAGCCAATCACTCCCTAGACATCGAAGGAAATATCCTAAAAACACTAGACGTGCTAAAAGAAAACTTCCTAACAATTAAAGATTTTATTTCCTAAGTAATTAGGAGCCATTCACACTATTTTTATTGAATGGCTCCTTTAATATTGTCAAAACAGGTGTCTTGTCATCTGTAAAGTCTCGTGGTATAATGCAGAAGATGTAAAGACACATTGAGAATATTTGTAAATTATTAATTTACGAAGGGAGAACAATACTATGCCTCAAATGATAGACGAGATCAACGCACTAAAGAAAGAAAAGAATGCAGTCATTCTCGCCCACTATTACGTAAATGACGATGTCCAGGCAATTGCTGATTACATAGGGGATTCCTTTTATTTAAGCAAAATCGCCACACAAGTGGAACAAGATACCATCGTATTTTGCGGAGTATCCTTTATGGGAGAAAGCGCTAAAATACTAAATCCAGAAAAAACAGTTCTTATGCCAGACGAAAGTGCAGATTGCCCAATGGCACATATGGCAGATGTAGATAAGATTGAAGAAATGAGAGCACAATACGATGACCTTGCCGTTGTATGTTACATAAACTCAACAAGTGAATTAAAAGCACATTCCGATGTATGTGTTACTTCCTCCAATGCAATCAAAATCGTAAACGCATTACCAAATAAAAACATTTATTTTATCCCAGATGAACATTTGGGACAATTCGTTGCAGAAAAATGTCCAGACAAGAACTTTATCTTCAACAAAGGGTTCTGCCATGTACATACAAGTATTAGCGTAGAAAACTTAGAGAAAGCAAAAGCTGCAAAACCAAATGCCTTAATTCTTGCTCATCCAGAATGTAAATTAGAAGTTCTGGCAATGGCAGACTATATTGGAAGCACTTCTGGAATCATAGACTATGCCACCGAAAGCGATGCAGAAGAATTTATCATTTGCACTGAAATGGGTGTCCTATATGAATTAAGGCAAAAGAATCCAGACAAGAAATTCTACTCCGTAGGAATTCGCCAATACTGTCCAAATATGAAACGTATTACCGTAGAGAAGGTAAAAAATGCTCTACTAAATAATGAAACACAAGTTACTGTAAGTGAAGAAAGACGTAAGGCTGCCCTTCGTCCACTTGCAAAAATGTTAGAACTTGCGAAATAGGTGATTATATGAAAACTGAAGCAGATGTAATTATTGTCGGCTGTGGTGTTGCAGGGCTCTTCTGTGCCCTCAACCTTCCTAGAGACAAACAAATCCTAATGATATCAAAAGACGCCATCGACCATAGCGATTCCTTCTTAGCACAAGGAGGAATCTGCGTCCAACGAAACGATGACGATTACCAAGGATATTTTGAAGATACGATGAGAGCAGGACACTATGAAAATGACCCTGACTCCGTAGAGATTATGATTCGCTCCTCACGTGAAATCATCAACGACTTACTCCACTATGGAGTTGATTTCGAACGTGAAAATGGCGAATTAATTTATACAAGAGAAGGTGCACACAGAGTCAACCGAATCCTCTTCCATAAAGACATTACCGGAAAAGAAATCACGTCTAAGCTTCTTGCCAGTGTAGAAAAACTTGATAACGTTACAATCAAAGAATACTGTACCATGGTAGATATTATCGAGCAAGATAACACATGCTATGGTGTCGTTGTAAGAGAACAAGATGACTCACTGACAACCATTACTGCCCCATATACGGTATTTGCCTGTGGCGGCATAGGTGGACTCTATGACAATAGCACAAACTTCCCTCATTTAACAGGAGATGCACTTGCCATTGCATTAAATCATGACATCGAATTAGAGAACCCTGACTACATACAGATTCATCCGACTACCCTCTATTCCAAAAAACCAGGCAGACGCTTCCTGATTTCAGAATCCGTTCGTGGGGAAGGTGCCATTCTGCTAAATAAAAATAAAGAACGTTTCGTCAATGAACTTCTACCTCGTGATATCGTTACAAAAGAGATTCACAAGCAGATGAAAAAAGATAATATGCCTTATGTCTGGCTATCCATGGAACCAATTGACCATGATGAGATTATCAGACATTTTCCAAATATCTATGAACGCTGCTTGGAAGAAGGATATGATCCAACAAAAGAATGTATTCCTGTCGTACCAAGCCAACACTATTTTATGGGCGGCATCCATGTAGATCTTGATAGCAAGACAACGATGGAAAACCTATTTGCAGTTGGTGAAACAAGCTGTAACGGCGTACATGGTGCCAATCGTTTAGCAAGCAACTCCCTATTAGAGAGCCTTGTGTTTGCCAAACGTGCAGCCTTACACATGACAAATGGATTTGAATCCTGCTATCCACAATACCTAAAGGCATTAGCAAACGATATTATCTCCACCGTATCACTTTCCGACTATGCAGACAAAGAACAATTACAAGCAACTTATAAACAAATGATATTAGAAGAAATTGAAAGGATGAAGAAAGAACATGAACAATCAGATCACCATGAAGTTAAACGCAGATCAGTTAATTATGCAGGCGCTTAGAGAAGATATCACAAGTGAAGATATTACAACCAACGCAGTAATGCCCGAAAAACAAGATGGCGAAGTAGACTTAATCTGTAAAGAAGACGGTATCATTGCCGGCCTTTCAGTCTTCTCCCGCGTCTTTGAATTATTAGACGATACTACCTGTGTCGAGCTTTATGTAAAGGATGGTGATTCTGTACATAAGGGCCAATTGATGGGAAAGGTAAAAGGTGACATTCGTGTCCTTCTTTCAGGAGAACGTGTTGCATTAAACTACTTACAACGTATGAGTGGAATCGCTACTTATACCAACTCCATCGCATCACTTTTAAAAGGCTCCAAGACAAAGCTACTAGATACACGTAAGACAACTCCAAACATGAGGCTCTTTGAAAAATATGCGGTTAAAGTTGGTGGCGGTCATAATCACCGCTACAACCTATCTGATGGAATCTTATTAAAGGACAACCATATCGGAGCTGCCGGAAGCATTACAAAAGCAATTGCCATGGCAAAGGACTACGCTTCTTTTGTTCGTAAAATTGAAGTCGAAGTAGAAAACCTTGATATGGTAAAGGAAGCCGTTGAAGCTGGCGCTGACATTATCATGCTTGATAACATGTCCCATGATATGATGAAGGAAGCAATTGCATTTATCGATGGAAGAGCCGAAACCGAATGTTCTGGAAATGTAACAAAAGAGAATATTAAGAATATTATCGATCTTGGTGTTGATTATGTATCCAGTGGTGCTCTCACTCACTCTGCACCAATCATGGATATCTCACTAAAAAACTTACATGCAGTATAGGCCGAAACTATTGTTTTAAGAAAGGAACCTTTTAATTATGACTGGAATCGAACGTAGGGAACAAATTCTTGATTCATTAAATGACAGTACGGTTCCTATTTCTGGGACAGAACTAGCCAGGCAATTTTCCGTCAGCAGGCAGGTCATCGTACAAGACATTGCCGTACTCCGTGCTTCTGGCTACGATATCTTTTCCACCAATAAAGGATATTTGTTAAGACAAAAGGCCGTACATAAGCGTGTCATCAAATTAATACATCAAGAAGACCAGATTCAAGAAGAGCTTACAACGATTGTTGACCTTGGTGGAAAGATTGAAGACATCTTCATTTATCACAGCCTTTATGGAAAACTTCGTGCTGAACTCTCCATAAAATCACGTCGTGACATCGATAACTTTTTACATGAGTATGAAAATGATTCTGCCAATCCTATGAAATCGACGACTCTTTCAACTCATTACCATACAGTGCTAGCCGATTCCGAAGAGACACTCAATCTCATCGAAGACTCTCTAAAGAAAAAGCATTTAGCATTCTAGCATTTAGCATTCTAATAAAACTAACGAAACACGCATAAATATAAGGCAGGCATGCCATAGATGACAAGGATCACCTATGACATGCCTGCCGCTTTTTTGTATATCAAAATCGTATTAGCTCATCTAAAAACAGCCCACTTAATCTACGATTTCTGAGATATAGCTTTTTAAACGAAGATAATCTTCTTTTGTTATGAGAATCTTATTTCCCTTCTTTCGAACACAGCCTTTTTCCATTAAGTTGGCTAACGATCTGGTGATTGTCTTAACGCTTACGCCAGTGCAATCCGAAAGGTCCTGTCTTGTAAGTCTTACCTGGCAGAGTCCGTCCATTTCAAATTGATCGTAGTAATTCACCATAAAATATGCCAGACGGTCTACGGCTTGCATGAAAAGATATACACGCTCTCTTCTGGACTGGTTCATAAGATGAAGTGCTGTTTGAGAAGACTCGATAAATAATGCCGTTACATCTTCTTTTACCCATTTTTCGTATACTACCTTCGGAAGCTTGATCAGCCTGCAAGAAGTGGATGCCATAAGTGTCGTCTTATAAGTTGTCTCATTTAATAACACTTCCAATGCCCCAAAGGCGATTACTGGCTGGAACCACATAAAGTTATAAATGGCACCTTGGATACGAAAATCGGTTGCTTTAACAAATCCTTCTACTAACAGATAAACATTAAGCACTTTTGAATTCTCTGTAATAAAGATATCATTTTTTTCTAATGCAACAACAGAACAGGAGTCATAAACCCATTCCGGCGCATTTTTAAAGTACTCCTTCATATATTCTTTCGTCCTCATATCGAGCGACTCGAATACCGATTGGATTTCTTTATACTTTGAGCTATTCATGGTTATGACTCCCTTATCTTGTTACTATTCGATTACATTAACTTTTACTAAATCTAAAGTTAAATCTTTTACAGTTTTTGCATCACTGTCAGTTTTGATTGTAACTTTACCATCTTTAAGTTCTTTGTAAATCGCATCGTATTGTTCTTGGTTGAATGTGTTGAATTTTGAAGTACTCATTGGAAGTAAAACGCTGTCATTTGTTGCATCAAGGACTTCGCTTGTACCTTTTTTAAGAGTTCCTGCATATTCATCTCCTAAGAAATCGTAAACTGTTTTGTTGATATTTTTCATAGCGGAAGTGATTACTGTATCAGATTCACTTGCTTGATCGATATCTACACCAATTACTTTACCTTTGTTAGCTTCTGCTGCGCTCATTACGGAGTTACCTACAGAACCACCACATGCGAAGATTACTTCTGTACCGTTAGTGTACCAAGAAGCTGCCTTAGATTGGTTTTCTGGAGTTGCATCAAAGTTTCCTGTGTAATTATAGTTAACTTTAACTTCGTCTTTCTTTAAGCCAAGTTCTTTTGCTGCGTATTCAGCACCTTGAACATAACCATAACCGAAACGTACTACGGAAGGAACAGCCATTCCACCCATGAAACCTAAGTTTCTGTAACCATCTTTAACTGCTGCATAACCTGCTAAGAAACCTGCTTGTTCTTCAGCATAAGTATAAGCAATTACATTATCAGAGATAACTGGATTATCTTTTTCATCTGTTGGCGTACCATCTAATTGAATGAAAGTTACATCTTTATGTTTTTCTTGAACGTTATATAATGGTACAGAGAATAAGTATCCTGGACATACAACGATTTTCGCTCCACCAGCGATTGCTAATTCCATTGCATTTTGAATTGCGCTATCAGAAGAATCACTTGGTTTATAGTCTTTGTATGTGATACCATTTTCATCAGCATATTGTTTTAAACCTTCCCAAGCACCTTGGTTAAAAGATTTATCATCGATTGATCCTGTTGCACATACTAACGCGATTTCCGCCCCATTTGATTTGCCGCTTTCAGAATCTTTCTTTGATCCACAACCAACAACAGTGATTGCAAGCATAGAAACCATGCATAATAAAGAAACTAATTTTTTCATATTATCTCCTTCTTTTCTTTAGAAATTCACTTAAATTTAAGTATATATTTCTTTCTCTCGTTTTAGTAAGGCCATTATATCCTAAAATAGCATAACCAAAAAAGGACAAATGTCCCATACCACATTTTTCCACTTTTTGCATTGACAAAATAATCATGAAATCCTATAATTTTATTTAAGTTAAATCAATATATTAAATTAATTTTATATCGCCCACAATATTAGCTCCTGTATATTTACCCTCTATATAGTTCGTTTTACTATATAATGATACAGGAGTATTTTTTATTGTTATGAAAGTTTTTATTTGTCTACATATATGAAAAAGAAGGTAGCGTACCGAAAGGTACGCTACCTTCTTTTCCATATATGTTTCTAGTTTAAATACGAATACATTGGGATGTTTCGAACGATTCCCCATATCATCAGTATAAAAACGATTACGCCTAGGAGAACAGTCTCTACTTTCTTAAGCTTCCTGTCCCCGTTCTTTATATAACGATATCCTTGTACTAAAAATACTACGATTAGAATTGGCAGCAAACCAAACAAAACCCTATTTGCATAAAAAGCATTTTTTACGTGACCTTGCATTAATTCGATTGCCATATGGCTGACGCCACATCCGGGACATCGAAATCCTGTAACCTTACGAATCGGACAAGGAATACCAATTCCCGTCTTGCTCATAAAAAGTCCATAAATCAGTCCAAGCACAAGTAAAATACCTAAATGCTTTAAACTATCAATAATACGTTCTCTCATTATTCCATATTCGCGAATTTGTTTATTTCATTCTGCATTAAGCAATATGCTATTATGCTTAATCCAAATACAGATAATAGTAAATACAAGATTCCTGAATTCGCTGATGGAATTCCTCTAGACTGTTTTGCATAATCTAACTTTTCACCTTGTTTATATGCCCAATAGATTCCATAAATTCCACAAGTGAGAATGGTCCATAATATAGCCATTCCACCAGATGTCTTATAATCACCTGCAAGAGCATTTGCATCATCTGTTAATGTTACAAACCAATAAATACCGTAAATACCACAAGATATAATTGAAAAAATAATGCATAGTGCAATATTTCTATACTTGATTGGTACATTCTGTGGTGCTTTCGGTTGATCATAAAAATTATTATTATAATTTATATTGTTATATGTGTTTTGGTTATTTCCCGCATATCCCGTTGCCTTTCCACAGTTAAAACAACTTGCTTGCCCTGGATTAATTGGTGCACCGCATCCTTGACAATAACTATTGCCTTCTCCTCTTGGTGTACCGCAACGGAAACAAAAGCTTGCATTCGGATCTTCATAAATGTTGCCGCAATTCTTACAATACATTATGTATCCTCCCTTAAATGATATTTATATACTAAAAGTATATCATATCCGTTATTTCACATCAATTAAATCGTAAAACACATTCTCTGAAATGATATTAATATCATTTCCTTTTTCTTTCAGTTCTTCCGCTCTTCTTTGCTTATTACTCTTTCCACTATCGATGTTGGAGCAATAATCATGATTTCCTAAGATCAGATAATTTGTCTTAGATGTTACCCGTTCGGCATGTGTTCCACCTAATCCTTCTAGTAATTGGATGGCTGCCTTTCGGTCCATTCGCTGTAGTTTTCCTGTAAAGACACAGATTCGGTCTTCAAATGGACAGATGCTTTTAATCGTTTCACACTCATTTTTTATCTGTTCAATTAATTCTGCTATCATATTCACTTCTTTTTGATTTCCGATTGTTTCTTCGATATGTAATTGACTGCATACAGCCTCAAGTGTATAGTTTACTTTCATAAGCCGCTGTTGTCGAAAGACTTCTTTTATATCCAAATAATCATTGGTAAATGGGCGTTCCAAATATGTATTGTATGCATCATAAATAAAATTAATTGCAAGATCCAGTTGATATCCTATTACTGGTATATTGCCTACAAACTGGCTAAATCGTTTAATTACGTCCTTAAGTGTGTTCTTGTTTTCCTCTACTTCTTCAAAAAAACGATCGACCTCATTTTCACCAAGACATCGCATTGCCGCTATAGAATCTACGCGGTCATAATATGGATCGGCGCCTGTCGTCTTTATATGTAGCACTATGTAATCATTTGGTATTTCAGTCAGTATATGTCCTTTCCGTTCTCTATTCATTTTACTTCCTCCGATGTACTGTCTACCAATAACTGTACCGAATTCTCATTAATTAATCAAGAGGAACTGACACAATTTTCAAAATACACTGTGCAGTTCCCCTTAATTCTTAATTCTTATTTTATATTTGCAACAAGTCCTTCTGAACTTTCTTGTACATGTTTTGCATATGCCTCGATGTTTTGGAAGGAACCATTTAATTGTTCTAATACAGCGGATATCTCTTGAATATCACTAGTTGTGCTATTACATTCCTGCTGTGTTTCCATCATCATCTTCTTAACCTCATCTACGCTTGCCTTTACTTCCTGCATATAGCTTTGTAATCCTTCGATTCGTTCAATGACTTCCTCTTGCACTGTAAACATATGCTTAAAGTCTGCTTGCGTATCATGAATCATAGATAAGTTTTCTTTGATGATTCCTTGCATATCATTCATCGATTCTAATGACTGTTCTGTATTCGTCGTAATCTCTCCTAAGATGCGATTGATATCGCTTGCAGAAAGACTAGACTGCTCAGCCAACTTACCAATCTCTGCTGCTACTACTGCAAATCCTTTTCCCGCTTCTCCTGCTCTAGCAGCTTCAATGGAAGCATTCAAGGCAAGCAATGTTGTTTCATCGGAGACTTCATTAATGATTCCTACAGCACTTGCAATTCTGTCCGTGCTGGATAGTAATCGGTTGAATTGTTCTTTTGATTTATTATTAGATTGTTCGATTTCATAAACCTTGTCAAAGAGCTTCGTAATGTTATTTTGATTTACTTTTGTTACATCTGCCATCTGTTTTGTAAGAAGCTCGATTTCTTCTGAATTTTTCGTTGTTGCATTCAACTGTTTAATCATATGATTTACTGACGCTTCGCCTTCTTTTGCTGTTTCCGCCATTTTAGCTGATTTCTCTGCAATTGTTACACTTGTCCCACTTACTTCTTCGATCGCTTCTACACTGGAATTCAAATGGTCATATAACTCATTAATGTTTTCACTAATTTCTTTTGTGCCCTTTATATTTTCTTCATATAAAGAAGCCATTTGTTCACTTTGTTCTACTGTCTGGTTAAATATTTTATTAGTTTTCTTTGTAATAATAATAAACATATACCCAATAACAACAATCTGTAATCCGTAGTAAATACAAACGCTAGATGCCGAATTCACCGTAGCTTCAATTACATAACCTTCTTTTACCCAAACTGTAATATAACTTAAAACAATCAATAGCGGTATCTTTATAGCAAACAAACATTTCATTATTTTTGTATCAAAGTATAGACACGCCATCGCAAATGTTATGATCAATAGAATGGACGCATATACCCAGGAGGATATAAACATCGCTGCTGATAAAAACTCAATTGAAAATAATGTTATCTTGAAAAAGTTTTTCTTATCTTTACTGCGTTTATAGTACACAATAGGAATTAATAATATAAATACACATACTCCAGGTATTATATCAATCATAAATGTTTCAAATTTTCCTCTGAGAATCAACACAAGGAAATTAATGGTCATTAATACGGCTCCTATTATCAACGTTTTGTATAAGAACTCATTTGACTCGATTCGATTTTGCTCAATCGCGTTATTCTTATTCATTCCTTCACCTTTATCTTTCGTAAAAATTAGCAATATAACTCGCCACTACTTCTATCGACATTATTTTAACAAGGCTTAAATCATTATGTCGATTTTATACTTTTTTTATAAATTATGGGAAAAGCATTCGTCCTAAGATTGTCTTCCTAGACTATTACATTTTAAATCTTTTACCGACGGATTCGATAACAACCTTCCTTTATAATCGAATCTCGAACCATGGCATGGGCAGTCCCAAGACTTTTCCTCTTCATTCCACTCCAACATACACCCAAGATGTGGACAACGGGTTGATACTGCATATACTACTCCATCTTGATCTTTGTAGACGCCGACCTTCTTCATACCATATCGAATGATTTTTCCTTCTCCTGGCTTTACTCCTTTTAGCCGATTCTTTGGGATCAGAAATGTCTGAAGGGCCGTTCTTTTTACTGTCACACTAATATTCTTTTTCAAGTTCTTCTTCGATGCCTGATAGGAAAATCTAGAGCTTGAAAAGATGGAATTCTCATTTTCCTTTCCCTTTTGAATATATTCCGTAATCCGCATGGCTGCTACCATAGAACTGGTCATTCCCCATTTATTAAATCCTGTTGCAACAAACACATAGTTATATTTCTTTGAAAACCGTCCAATATAGGGAATTTCATCAATCGACATGCAGTCTTGTGTCGACCACTGATAACAAACCTTCGCACCCGGATAATACGTTTCTGCCGCTTTTTTTAGTTGCTCATAATGATGCTCGCCCCTTCCATTTCCGGTACGGTGTCCCATTCCACCAATCAACACATATTGCTTATATTTTCGAAATGAATAATCTTTATCACATTCTCCAATATACATTCCTGCTTTCAGGGCATCCTTTTGTTCTATTGCAATAATATAGGAACGTTGCTGATCCATCTTTGCAAAATAATATCCCGGATGGTTGATCATCGGATAATGCGTCGCTATTACGATATAATCTGCCTTTACTTCATACAATGTTTCTTTCTCTGCATTGGTAAGGTCTTGTATCGTTAGTGTATGGCCTTTCATTCGAAGTACTCTTGACTTTTCATTAATCGTAAGCTTCGAAGCAATTGCATTTAAAAACTTAATTGGATGAAAGCTTGCCTGATTTTGAAAGCAAACAGCTCCTGTTACTTCAAATGGCAGTGATGTCTGGGTTGTATAATATGCATTAATTCCACATTTCTTTGCCGCTAATACTTCTGCCTTTATCTGATTTGGTTCTTTCGTCGTATACACGTAAGCAGATTCTTTCTTAAAATCACAATCGATTTTCAAGGTTTCCACTAACTTTTCATATTTATCAATGGCTGCCTCATTACTGCTTGCGTACTCCCTTGCCTTTTCTAGCCCATACTGCTTGATCAGTCGGTCATAAACCAGTCGATGTTGGCTTGTAATCTTTGCTGTCGTTCCTGCTGTTGTTCCGTGTCCAATTCGACCTGCCTCAAACACCTCGACTTCATAGCCTTGCTCTTGTAATAAGTACGCTGTCAGTATTCCTGCCATTCCACCACCAATAACTGCCACCTGCACCGAACGGTCCGTGTTATTTGTCTTATATTGTATAGCTTGTGCTTCTTCTTGCCATATGGACTGCTTCATGGTCCTTTTCCTCTCTTCTTCGTATTTTGCTAGCGTTTAGTATCTCCATCTTCCATAGGCTTATTCGAAGTTATAGCACTCCTTTTCACTCTCTTTATTCTATTTTTATTTCCTATATGCTTCTATGCAATACTTCTAGTACCTCGCCTAACTCCTTCACCGCGATCTGTCCTGGTGCACTTGCTTTCTTTACTGCACCGAACGTTAATGCTGATCCAAATACTTCTCCTGCAAGTCTAGATATTACGCCCATCCCTGCCATGGACATCGTAATAATTGGCTGCTTTGCATAATTTTCATACATTTCATTCGTTGCAAGTAATAATTCAAGCACATCCCGTTTGCTTGTTGGCATCACGGCAATCTTTAAAATATCTGCTCCTAGCTGCTGCATCTTTAAAAGTCTTGCTATTATTTCTTCCTTTGGTGGAGTCTTTTCAAAATCATGGTTGGATGCAATTACACTTACCCCATTTTTATGAGCCACTTCTATGATTTCTTGTACCTGTACATCGCCGGTAAATAACTGGACGTCTACTAAATCAATAAGTCTGGAGGCTGCCATCTCTTTATTTAATGTTACATACGCCTCTGTCTTAATAGCACGTTCTCCCCCTTCTTTTGATGTACGGAACGTAAACAGAATCGGCATCTCTTTAACTACTTCTCTTAATGCCTTTGCTGCCTCTTTTACTGCGCCAAGATCAAAAACGCCTTCAAACCAATCGACACGCCATTCCACTAAATCAGCATTCACGCCTTTTAATGCTTTTGCTTGTGCCACAATTTCCTCTTTTGTAGTACCAACGATTGGTACACAAATCTTTGGAATTCCTTCCCCTATCTTCACATTACGTACTGTTACGATCTTTCTCATAAGTTCCTCCTTTGGTATTTATGGAAATCTGCAAACTAAACTATTGTTACTATGATAGCAGATTTTGGCATAGAATTCATCACTAAACTATATCTGTATATTTTTTATTATTTTTCCCAATAATAATAGTCAATTTTGCTAATCTACGATATACTTATACAACACAGCCGAATGAACTAATTTAGGGAGAATATATGAATTTAAATCACTTAGCCTATTTCCGGGTACTTGGAAATACAGAACATTATACAAAAGCCGCAAATGAACTTAATATTACGCAACCAAGCTTAAGCCATGCCATCCATGCGCTAGAAGACTCTCTTGGCACTGCCCTGTTTGAAAAGCAAGGTCGAAATGTAAAGCTGACCAAATACGGTAAATTCTATCATCAGATTGTGGATAAGGCCCTTTCCGATCTTGAATACGGAGAAAATCAAATGCGTATGTTAACTGGGCAAAAGGGAGGTCGTATCGATCTGGCCTTCAACTATATGCTAGGTTCTAACTTTGTTCCTTCTGTCATTCAGCATTTTTTAACGAAATCATCAAATATGGACATCTCTTTTTCTTTATACCAAGGTGATAGCAATGAAATCATCAAAGGATTAAAAGAAGAGATCTATGATATCGGTTTCTGCAGCTATGTGGAAAATGAGCCTGATATTACTTTTGTTAAAATCGCACAAGAAGAGTTTGTTGCCATCGTTCCTCTTAATCATCCGTTAGCAAAAAAGGACGAGATTTCCCTTCTAGAGATAGAAGGTGAACCAATGGTGTATTATGATACGCGAAGCAGCCTACGCCAAGAAATCGATTCTCTTTATCGTGAAATGAATCTCTATCCGAATATTATTTGTGAAATGCTAGAGGATACCGCAATTGCTGGTCTTGTTTCTATTGGATATGGTATCGCGATTGTCCATGATACTTCCATTCTCTCCAAATATCCGATTAAGAAACTAAGAATCGTACAACCATATCGCCAGCATAACATCTACATGGCCACTTTAAATAATCATTATGTAACACCATCTGTACAAAGACTTTTTAATTTCATGCAAGAAAAAAATAATCAATAAAAAAGTGTGTGTTCCACACACTCTCGCGTCTTTTGCGTTTGTCAAGGAACGCACAC
>CAJMNR010000017.1 GCA_905214875.1 uncultured bacterium
AGATTTTTTATTGTTAGGAAAGAGCTCGACAGAGAAATTTCCTAACAATTAAAAAGCTACCACTGTTCTGGTGATAGCTTTTTTGTCTATTTAGAATAATCCAGTAATAACTCCATTGTCATCCACATCGATATTTTCTGCTGCTGGATGTTTTGGAAGTCCTGGCATTGTCATAACCGTACCAGTGATTGCTACTACAAAGCCTGCTCCGGCATTTACATAGACATCACGGATATTGATTGTAAAGTTTGTAGGACGGCCAAGTTTCTTAGCATCGTCAGATAATGAATACTGATTCTTTGCCATACAAACTGGAGCTTCCTTAAATCCTATTTCTTCAATACGTGCAATTTGTTTTAATGCAGCCACGTCATAAGTAACGCCGTCTGCACCATAAATCTCTTTTGCAATTGTTTCAATCTTTTCCTTGATGGATAAAGAAGAATCATAAAGAGGTTTGAAATTGCTTTCTTTTGTCTCTAACGTATGAAGAACTTGGTTTGCAAGTGCGATACCACCTTCACCGCCGTGTTCCCATACTTCAGATAATGCGAAATCGCATCCTCTTTCTTCGCAGAACTGTTTTACGTACTCTAATTCTGCTTTTGTATCTGTCACAAATTTATTTAAGGTAACGACAACTGGAACGCCGAACTTTTGTAGGTTCTCAATGTGTTTTTCAAGGTTAACGATACCTTTTTTAAGTGCATCAAGATTTTCTTCTGAAAGATTTGCTTTATCTACGCCACCATTGTATTTCAATGCACGAACAGTTGCTACTAAAACAACTGCATCTGGGTGTAATCCTGCCATACGTGATTTGATATCAAAGAACTTCTCAGCTCCAAGATCTGCCCCAAAACCAGCTTCTGTTACAACGTAATCTGCTAATTTAAGTGCCATCTTCGTTGCACGAACACTGTTACATCCATGAGCGATATTTGCAAATGGTCCGCCATGAACGATTGCAGGTGTATGCTCTAATGTCTGAATTAAGTTAGGTTTGATTGCATCCTTTAATAAGGCTGCCATAGAGCCCACTGCATTTAACTGGCTTGCAGTTACAGGTTCTCCATCATAATTGTACGCAACGATGATTCTTCCAAGACGCTCTTTTAAGTCTTTCATATCATCAGCAAGACAAAGAATTGCCATGATTTCAGATGCTACTGTTATAATAAAATGGTCTTCACGAACAACGCCGTCAACTTTTCTTCCAAGTCCAACAACGATGTTACGAAGAACACGGTCATTCATATCTAAACAACGTTTCCAAACAATCTGGTTTGGATCAATATTTAAAAGATTGCCTTGTTGTAAATGGTTATCAAGCATTGCTGCTAATAAGTTATTAGCGGATGTAATTGCATGGAAATCCCCTGTAAAATGAAGGTTTAAATCTTCCATTGGAACTACTTGGGCATATCCACCGCCGGCTGCTCCGCCTTTAATACCAAAACAAGGTCCTAAGGAAGGCTCGCGTAAAGCAATAACTGCTTTTTTATTTAATAAAGAAAGTGCCTGACCAAGACCTACAGTTGTAGTCGTTTTTCCCTCACCTGCTGGCGTTGGGTTAATCGCTGTTACAAGAATTAATTTTCCGTCTTTATTATCTTTTACTTGATCATAAAGTTCATCGGATAATTTGGCTTTGTACTTTCCGTAAAATTCTAAATCATCTTCACGAATATCAAGATGCTTTGCTACCTCTTTAATATGGCTAAGCTTCGCTTCTTGCGCAATTTGAATGTCGGTTTTCATAAAAATAACTGCCTCCCTGTTACGTTTTTTACTTTTCATGCTTATTATATCATTAAATGACAATAAAACAACAAAAGTTATAATTTTTGTCGTTACTACCAAAACGATATATAAACATAGCTTATTTATTGTTCAATACTTATTAACCAGCATGATAGATAACAGTAAGCTTTTCCTATTTTATGCAACCAACTACTACAATTATTCTCCGACCAATTGCAATGCTCTATACAATTCATTTTTGATATATTCTAAATACACAGGAACCACATCAAGCTCGGAACACTGATACAACATCCTCGCCCCGACAACATCTTCAATCTCATTAAAAATCAGCTCTCCTTGTTCCCCGATTATAAAATCAATCCCTGCATAGTCCAAAGCAAGAAGGGAAGTAATCTGTTCAATCAATTCTTTCTCCTCTTGTGTTAACGAATATAAGGAAACGCTGCCTCCTAATGAGAAATTCGCTCGGAATCCTTCCTTTGCACTCCGAAGAACAGCTGCAAAGATTGCTCCACCCATGATATAGACACGTAAATCCTGCCTTCTACCTTGAATCAACGGCTGAATAACCACATTTTCACCATTCATCAGCTTACACTTAGCATCTATGTCCGCTTCATCCATTGGGTCCACAAGACATACCTGACTGCCTCCATGACCATGAACTGCCTTCATTACTACTTTATCTTTATAATTTGATAAAATATCCCTAATCTCGCTATTTCTTACAAACAAAGACGGAACCATAGGAATCTTCGTCTTCGCTACATACTGGTAGGTAAGCGCCTTGTCATTGCATATTTCACATACCTTAGAATTGTTAAACACACGAATGCCCATTGCCTCGAACTGTCTCGACAATAAATATTCACGACAGCGATAAATGACGAAATCAATCGTTTCCAATGGTTTTCCCTCATACTGGACAAAGAATCCATCTTCCCTAATACCATAGGAAAATTTCTCATAAAGGCAAAGAGTAAGCGTCATGGATTTTTTTTTACCTTCTTCAATCATATAGTCGATAAATGACTGATTATAGTCTGCATCTTTTTTCTCATACACAATAATGCCGTTCATTCTCTGCTTCCTCTCCTTCTATTTGTTCCATCATAACAGGCAGCCTCTTATGTTTCAACGTTATTTTTTAATCCTTTACCATTTTTTAAATGGCAAATCTAGTGAACTCCAACGAATCCCAAACTTTCCTTCATAAATTGGTATTTCTATCTGATTTCCAATTGAATAGCGTTTTTGCTCTTCTTTTTCTACATCATAACTTTCTGTTTTCCCATTCTCATCTTGTATAACGACATGAAAGCTCCTAATCGAGCCACCACGCGGATTATACGTCGTTGTGTCATTACACTCCACGACATAAGCATTTTTTTGAGAAACTTGTCTGGCACCTAACGTATTGATTGCATAAAAGTCATATTTTATCACAACAGTTACTAAAACGACACCAATCAACGCATATAGGACGTATTTCATTTGAAAATAAAACTGGTATCGAATATAGTATGCCACCACTATTAGAACAGCAATACTTCCTATAATCCCAGTCGTTTTCCAAATACTATCAAACGTATTCATTTTCTTTGTATAAATCAAAAGAAAGAACACGCTGCCCCAACTTAAGAAAGTATGTAATACATGTAAATATTCAAAAAAATCTGTATCCATTTTATTTATGCTGCATTTCGAGTAATTCCAAAACATCTTGATTCCCCAGCTGATGAGTATCACATTATGGACAATCAATGCTGCTACTGTCGGAATCTGAAATGTTCCCCACACAAAGAATATACTAAGCACATAGGGAAAGAAAACTTTAAACACCATAAAAAGGATACTTAGCAAGTTGCAAAAGAAATTGCCTACAGGTGAACGGTCGTAAAAGAAAAATGACTCTTTTCGCCTGCGTTTTCTCATGCTTCTCCTCCATTGATAAATGCATCTAGCTTGCCAACTAATTCCTCAACCTCATATCCATGAGTCATGCAAGCCTGTTCCAACGTCTCTCTTGGTGACATATGACACGAAACACAATGCATCCCCATTTCATTAAATACACCTTCCGCTTCCGGATAAGACTGCAAAATAGCTCCAATTAAAGAATATTTTGTAACTACCATAAAATCCTCCTATTTACCATGCCCTCCACCGCCCGTATCAACTACTAGTTTCTAATTGTATCGACAATATGCTTCATAATAAGCGTAGCCGCATTCACATTCGTACAATCATATATATTTTTAAAATGTGCATTGGAATTTACTTCACACACATATGTCTTGCCATCTTCCCCAAACAATAAATCCACTCCAGCAAAATCAAGCCCGATTGCCTTACAACATTCTAATGCAATTCGCCCCTGCTCCTTTGTAGGGACATACTGCTTCATCTTCCCACCAATACTAAGGTTCGCACGGAAGTCATCACTATCAGAATACCGATACATACTGGCAACGACCTGATTGCCAATTACCTGAAGGCGAACGTCTCTTCCCTTACTCTCAGCAATAAACTCCTGAAAGATCAAAGGCTTAGGCGAAGTCTCTACGAGTTTAGCAACAAGTTCCTCTCTCGACTTCACAAGATACACCTGCATCCCAAACGATCCAAAACACTCTTTCACAACAAGCGGCAACCCTAACTTATCAATAACACCATCGACAAATCCCGTCTCCGTATAATTCACATTCTCAAATGTCTTAGGAGCAATCACAGTCTTAGGCATCAAAACATCAGCCTTTATTAGCTCAAGAAATGTAAGACTCTTATCATCACAAACCTCAATCGCCCTAGCCGAGTTAAACAATCGATACCCAAACTCCTCCATCAAATAAGCCAGTCTGATATCCTTATCCCAAAACAAAACAAAATCCACATTCGATGCATTTTTCTTAAGCTCCTCCACATCTACAAGCAACTCAGCATTCGTCTTTACCAAAAGCCTAACACCAAACTCCCTGCCAGCCTCTAAAAAATACTCATATAATTCATTATACTTATTGGCATGTAAAAAATGATTCACAACCAAATAACCAGTAAGTTCTTTCATACTCATCTTAATCAACCTCGTATCTATAACATAAAAGGCAGGGAAACACCCAAAATGTAATCCCTGCCCCCATTATTTTATTCTCTTATCCATACTAAAACTTTGGTCTGTCACCAGAAAGGTTTCCTCGCCTGCGCCTATACATACTCCTCAATATAAAGCTCAAACTCCTCCATCGACATAAGAACAGTTCTAGGCTTCGTACCAACATCCGGCCCTACTACGCCAGCTTCACAAAGCTGATCCATAATTCTTGCCGCACGATTGTAACCAATCTTGAACATACGCTGTAACATACCGATACTAGCCTTGTCCTTCTCGATAATAAACTTACCACAGTCAGCAAAGATTTCGTCATACGCACTCTCTTTGCCACCGGCAGCATTAGAACTGCTGATTGCAGTAATCTTATTTTCAAGTTCAGACGCAACACTGTCATCAGACTCATTTTGCTCTTTCAAGAAATCCACGACGCTGCTAACTTCCTTATCGGAAACAAACGCACCTTGAATACGAACTGGCTTTGGATAACCAGATGGGAAGAATAACATATCCCCTTTTCCAAGAAGCTTCTCAGCACCAGAACCATCAAGGATCGTTCTAGAATCGATTGCAGAAGACACAGAAAAGGCAATACGTGAAGGCACATTGGCCTTGATAAGACCTGTGATAACGTTAACACTCGGTCTTTGTGTTGCAATGATAAGGTGAAGACCAGCCGCACGCGCCATTTGCGCTAAACGACAGATAGCATCTTCCACTTCACCAGGAGCAACCATCATAAGATCTGCTAACTCATCGACAATAATGACGATCTGAGGTAGCTTCTGATAACGCTCATCCTGATTATCTTCAATTGTTTGAATCTTCTTATTGTAACCTTTGATGTCGCGGACACCAAGATCGGCAAATTTCTTATAACGATCCGTCATTTCCGCAACCGCCCAGTTAAGAGCTGCACTTGCTTTCTTAGGATCCGTTACAACAGGAATTAACAAATGAGGAATTCCATTATAAACACTAAGTTCTACTACTTTCGGATCGACCATGATTAACTTAACGTCATCTGGCGATGCCTTATATAGAATACTCATAATAAGCGTATTGATACATACTGATTTACCAGAACCAGTTGCACCTGCAATCAGCAAGTGAGGCATCTTGGCAATGTCAGTAACAACTGTTTGTCCACCGATATCTTTACCAACGGCAAATGCAATATCAGAGGAATGTGATTGAAATTCCGTGCTTTCAATTAACTCACGGAACGTAACCATACTGTTAACCTTATTAGGTACCTCGATTCCAACTGCGGCCTTTCCTGGGATTGGTGCTTCAATACGAATATCTGCTGCAGCAAGATTTAACTTGATATCATCTGCTAAATTCGTAATTCTGCTTACCTTTACCCCCTGCTCAGGCTGAAGTTCATATCGTGTAACCGCTGGCCCACAGCTTACATTGGTAATCGTAACCTTAACGCCGAAACTATCAAGGGTACTTTGAAGCTTCAATGCCGTTTCCTTTAATTCACGGTCGGACGTACCTGCAACCTTTCCTTTTGGACGAGATAACAGGTTAACCGGAGGAAATACATATTCCTTCTTAATTGGTTTCGCTTCAATTTTTAATTCTTCTACGATGCTTTCACTAGACGATGTCTTCGAATGAGAAGGCTTGTGGCTTGTACTATGCGTTTGCTTCTTAGGTTGCTGTTTTCCAACACGAATCAACTCATCGTTCTCTTTATTTTCCATATTAGACGGCATGACAAAGCCTTGTCTATGTTGCACTACCTCTGTAGAATCATCCATAAAGACAGCTGGATTTACGGTTTCTTTCCCATTGTCAAATGGATCTGCTTCCAATTCTTGATCTAATGAATCATCATGGAAGGTAGACTCAAAGAAGTCGTCTAAGTTCTCGTCCTCAATTTCTGCCTGCTCGTTAAATGCTGGTACTTCACATTGCTCATGTTCTACATGTGGATTATTGATGACGATATCATTAAGTTCTGCTTCCACTTGTTCTTCAGCCACACGTTCTTCCTCGAACGCTTCTTCTTTCACTGGATCAAACTTGGCACGCAATTCTTTTTCGTATACGGCCTCTTCCTTCTCAAATGGCACTTCATCGCTGGCCATCTTCGGATCAGCCCTATGAATTGAAAGATTAGGCAAGCGATCTTCTTCGAAATTATCGGTCTCATTTTCTGTAACTTCTTCCCCGCGAAGCTCAAATAATGACACCTGTTTTTCCTTTCGTTTGCGTCCTTTCTTATTTTCTACAGGAGTAGACTCTTCTTTCTCCTCCCGTTCAAATGTAAATGTCTTAGCTTTCCGTTTTGGAACTACCTGATTATGCGGTACTTCTTCCTCATCCTCATCTTCTTCCTCATAAAGCTCCTGTTCATATCTTCTTCTCTCACGCATCTCATTAATATGACTTACGCTCTTCTTACCAATGGTAGAGAAGATAAAGATTTCTGTAATGAACATAAATAAAATTGCAAGTAAGGCAATTAAAACTACATATGCTCCTATTTTTCCAACGAATGTTACAAGTGTAGAACTGATCAATGCGCCGATTAAACCGCCACCGATTCGATCCCTTGCACACACTTCGTATGCATTTCCTATTTCCGACATATGTAAATCCGGATAGGAAACTAATTGTAATAATGCTATTAAAACAATGGCAAAGCCAATACTGCTTAGAACCTTTCTTTTCGCGACTTTATTTCCACGATTAGAAATGCCAAATGCGACGCCGATAAACAATGCAAATGGGAATATTCTTGCGAAGAATCCCATTAACCCAAAGACTATATTATTTAAATAATCGCTAAGTTTTCCACCTAAATCTAAATAACTAAGTATTAATAAAATGGATACTACAGCAGTAAGAATTAAGATTATTTCATCTGTATATGGATTATGTTTCTTCCTTCGTTTTGCTGGTCTTGAATTTTGTCTTGTTTGTGAAGTCGTTTTGGTTTTTGTCGATGTACTTTTTGTTGCATTTTTCGTGCTTCGACCTTGGCTCGTTTTCTTTGCTGTCCCTGTTTTTTGAGCCATATTAACCCTCCCTTAAACGATTCTATCTATACACGGGTCTCCCCTTGATAAACAAAATAGATTCAAAGAACCACTTTTCTCTGAACCTATTTCATTATACCTTTAATTTATTTAGTTTTCAACCGTTAGTCCACATGATAAACGGAACCAATTTGGTACTTTTCATTCAGATAATCCGGCATATAACTGCTTTCAAAATTACGAATGAAATACTCACCGTCTACCTCTTCTGCAAAAACGGTGCCGAAATCTGTCTCAAAACTTTTTAATGCTTTCGGCTTCTCCTCAACCTCCTTGTTCATATCACAGTAAATACGTTCCAGTGGCATTGCTGTATAAAGCATTTTCTCACTTCCTTATTCACTTTCGTTATCAACTTCGACTTCTATTGCGTCTTCTTTGGCTTTTTCCTTTTTATTTGCCTCAATCATCTCATTTAGTTTCTTAAGAGCTTTGTCAATACCGCCCACCTCATCAATAATTCCATTTTCAACAGTTTCTTTTCCGACAAGGATAGAGCCGACATCTTTAACGAGCTGTTTGTTGTTAAGCATCAATGCTTTCAAATCGTCATACTCAATTTTGGAATGATTCACGATAAAGGATAGGATTCTGTCTTGAATACGTTCAAAATACTCATAGGTCTGGGCAACACCAATGACAGTACCGTTCATCCTTACCGGATGGATAATCATTGTTGCAGTTGGAACGATAAAGCTATAGTCCGAAGATACGGCAAGCGGAACACCGATCGAATGGCTGCCTCCTAATACCAATGAAACCGTTGGCTTGCTAATAGAAGCAATCATCTCCGCAATAGCAAGACCAGCTTCCACATCACCGCCGACCGTATTTAACAAGACTAAGACACCCTCGATTTCCTTGCTGTCTTCAATGGCTGCAAGTTGAGGGAGAATATGCTCGTACTTCGTCGTCTTATTATGTTGTGGCAGACATTCATGCCCCTCCACTTCACCGATGATCGTCATCAAATGAATTCTCTTGTTGTTATTATCTAGCGTAGTCTGGCCATATTCATTGATTTTCTGATCCGCAAGTTTTTCGTTTTCTTTTCTAGTTTTTTCATCTTCAAGCTTCTTTTTAGGTTCTGTAATTGTACCATTTTTATTATCTTTCTTTTCAATTTGATTATTTTTATTACTCATATCAACCTCCAAGTTATGAGCTATTCGCTGTATGTAGTTTAGTATGTGAGAAATACAAGTTATTATTCCTCGTAACGCGATGCGATATATTTTCATATAATAAAAAAAATGGAGTTTTTCCTATGCCTCAAATAATCCTAGAATTTTTATATCGTCTGATTGTAACGCTCTTAATTCTTACTCCATCGCTTACTGCCATCGTGGTAGCATTTACAATCATTTATGATAGAGACTTTAAGAAGAATAAGACCCAAAATGAAGCCACAGAAAAACAGGAAGAACAAGAAACTTACAACGACCCTTAATGCAAGCAGGACTTTTTCTCGTTGTTTCGCGTAAAGAAAACGCCATACCGTCCTTTCAATCTTACATAAGGCGGTATGGCGTCTTTTACTAATTTATTTATTATAGATTTGATCAAATGCCTGTTCAATGTCAGCAATGATATCATCAATATATTCAATACCGATGGACATACGGATTAAGTCAGCACCTACTCCGCATTCTTCTAATTGTTCATCTGTCAATTGACGATGAGTCGTACTAGCTGGATGAAGTACGCTAGTTCTAGCATCTGCAACATGAACAACGATGGAAGCTAATTTTAAGCTATCCATAAACTTCGTAGCGGCTTCTCTTCCACCAACAAGGCCAAAGCTGATAACCCCACAAGTACCGTTAGGCATGTATTTTTCAGCCATTGCATGGAACTTACAGCTCTTAAGTCCTGGATAGTTCACCCATGTTACATGTTCGTTTGCCTCTAAGAATTCAGCAACTTTTTGTGCATTGAAGCAATGTCTTTCCACTCTAAGTGGAAGCGTTTCCAATCCAAGGTTTAAAAGGAATGCATTATTTGCAGTAGGAGTAACCCCCATGTCTCTCATTAATTGAAGTCTTGCTTTTGCAATATATGCGGCTTCTTTAAAATGTTCTGTATAAACAACACCATGGTAGGATTCATCTGGTGTACTAAGTCCAGGGAACTTTCCATTTGCCCAGTTAAACTTACCACCATCAACGATTACGCCACCAAGTGCGACTGCATGTCCGTCCATATATTTGGAAGTGGAATGAACAACAATGTCTGCTCCAAATTCAAATGGTCTGCAATTAACAGGTGTTGCAAATGTATTATCCACCATAAATGGAATACCGTTATCATGTGCAACCTCTGCAAACATAGATAGATCTACGATGCAAAGAGATGGATTTGCGATAGATTCTGCATAAATCACTTTCGTATTAGGTCTAACAGCATTACGTAATTCTTCTTCTGAAGCATCTGGTCGAACTAATGTTACATCGATACCAAAACGTTTTAACGTTACTGTAAATAAGTTCATCGTTCCACCGTAAATAGCGGAGGAAGATACGATATGGTCTCCTGCATTACAGATATTTAAAACAGCTACCATAATTGCAGACATACCTGCTGCTGTCATTAAAGCTCCAACACCACCTTCTAGTGCTGCAATTTTCTTTTCTACTGCATCCACTGTAGGGTTTGCAAGTCTTGTATAGAAGAAACCGTCTTCTTCTAGGTCAAATAACTTTCCAACTTCAACGCTAGAATCGTATTTGTATGTAGTAGATTGTACAATAGGTAAAACTCTAGGCTCTCCGTTCTTAGGAGAATAACCTTCTTGAATACATTGTGTATTGATATGATAATTACTCATGTCTTCTCGCCTTTCTCTATTATGTTATCTTTATTTAAACAAAAGGCGTTGCGAAATGCAATACCTTTTGTCGATTAAAGCTGATTTAGTTGTTCCCAGTAGTCTTTGATCTCGTCAAGCTCTATGCAATCAATATTTCCAACAAAACAGATACTAAAGCAATCTGTCGTAAAATACTTATTTACAAATGCATGAATATCCTCAACTGTTACTGCGCGAACCTTTTCAACCGTAACTGTGACATCTTCCACCTTGCCTTGGCATAACACGGACTTTCCATTGTTATTCATACGATCCCTACTGGATTCGCTACCAAGAAGAAGTTCACAGATAATCTGCTCTTTCGCACGCTTTAACATCGTCTCTGTAATTCCTGTCTTCTTAAACTCTTCCATACATGTAACGATAGTCTTTAATACCGTCATTACGTTGTTTGTATTTAACGTTGCGTCGATTTGAAATAACCCTGCGATATTATAAGGACTTGGATAAGAATAAATCGAATACGCCAATCCTAACTCCTCACGAATCTTCTGGAACAGAATAGAACTTTCATTTCCACCAAAGATTGCATTCGCAATACTCATGGCATACTTTTCTTCCGACATCGTGCTTACTGCATTAAATGCAAGATTCATATGCACTTGCTCGATATCCTTATCCCTTACAACGAAAGTCTTTGTAAAATCAGGAACTGTAATCTGGCTTCTAGCACTATTCGTCTTAATAGCGCCAAAGCTCTTTTCTAATAATTCCATGACCGCGTCTTCCTCAAAATTACCAGCTACGGAAATCACCATATTGTCCGCTACATAATAAAGGTCCATAAAACGGAGCAAGTCATCTCTTGTCATACGTGCTACATTTTCCTTTGTGCCGGAAATAATATATCCAAGCGGATGGTCTTTCCAAACCTCTTTTTGAAGCAACTCATGCACCAAGTCATCCGGTGAGTCATCATACATATCGATTTCATCGATAATGACCCCTTTTTCCTTCTCAAGGTCTTCTTTATCAAATAAAGAATTACAAAGCATGTCGCTCATGATATCGATTGCATTTTCTAAATGAGTGTCAAGCGTAGTCACATAGTAAGACGTACATTCTTTACTCGTATACGCATTCATATTGCCACCTATCATCGTGCAATCATCTGCGATCCCATTAGCAGTACGATTTTTTGTACCTTTAAACATCATATGCTCAATCACATGGGCAATACCATTATTCATAGCATCTTCATTGGCAGACCCCACATTGACCCAAACGCCAAGGGAAACACTACGTAAATGTTTCATCTGTTCAAGTACGACAGTGAGCCCATTTGATAATTGTTTCGTTTTAACCATACAACAAAACCTTTCTATCTATTTATCTATAAGTTCTTCATTATTCAAGACATTCTTTATGGAAAAAGAAAACCTTAGAGACAACTGCATTTTGCAAATGACTCTAAGGTAATATCATTCTTCTTATTTGTAAAGATTTATTCTTCTACATCTTTCATGCTGAAAGTAAATCTTCCCATCTTATCTTTACCTAAGCAAACTACTTTAACGTGATCACCTAATGTTAAGACATCTTCTACATGGTTGATGCGATCTTTACTAATCTTAGAAATGTGAACCATTCCTTCTTTACCAGGAGCAAATTCAACGAATGCACCAAATTCTTTAATGCTGATTACCGTACCTTCAAATACTTGGCCTTCTTGGTATTCAGTAGTGATTGTCTTAATAAGACGAACTGCTTCATCAATACCATCTTGGTCAGTACCACATACAGATACGTTACCTTCATCAGTAATATCAATCTTAACGCCTGTTTTTTCAATGATAGCGTTGATTGTTTTACCTCTTTGACCAACAACATCACCGATCTTAGTTGGGTCAATTTTAATTTGAACAATCTTAGGAGCATATTTTCCAACATGATCTCTAGCGTGATCAATTACTGGACACATAACTTCATCTAAGATGTACATACGTGCTTCTTTTGTTTTCTTAATTGCTTCTTCAATGATTGGTCTAGTTAAACCATGAATCTTGATATCCATTTGGATTGCAGTGATACCATCTCTTGTACCAGCTACTTTAAAGTCCATGTCACCGAAGAAATCTTCAAGACCTTGGATATCTGTTAATACAATATAATCATCATCAGTGTCACCTGTTACAAGACCACAAGAGATACCAGCAACTGGTTTCTTAATTGGAACACCTGCTGCCATTAATGCTAATGTGGAAGCACAGATACTTGCTTGAGATGTAGAACCATTGGATTCCATTGTTTCAGATACCGTACGAATTGCATATGGGAATTCTTCTGGTGAAGGAAGTACTGGAACTAATGCTCTTTCTGCTAACGCACCGTGACCGATTTCACGACGTCCTGGTCCTCTAGAAGGTTTTGTTTCACCAACAGAGTAACTTGGGAAGTTGTAGTGGTGCATGTAACGTTTGCTAGTTTCTGCTTCGTCAAGACCGTCAATTCTTTGAGCTTCGCTTAAAGGTGCAAGTGTAGCTACTGTAAGAATTTGAGTTTGACCTCTAGTAAACATACCGGAACCATGAACTCTAGGAAGTAAATCTACTTCTGCAGCAAGTTTTCTGATTTCAGTAATTTGTCTACCATCTGGACGTTTGTGATCTTTAAGGATCATTTTACGAACAGTTTTCTTTTGATATTGATATACCGCTTCGTCAATTAATGGACGCCAGTCTTCATGTTCTTCAGCATAACGTGCTTCTAATGTATCTTTGATTTGACGAATGTTTTCTTCTCTTACTTGTTTTACATCTGTAAATACTGCTTCTTCCATTTGTTCTGGAGTAACAACAGTCATAATGTCTTCTGTTAATTCAGCAGGAATTTCACAACTTACATAAGCGTGTTTTTCTTTACCAACTTCAGCTACGATTGTATCGATGAATTTGATAACTTCTTGGTTTACACCATGAGCAGCATAGATTGCTTCGATCATTTTGTCTTCTGGAATTTCGTTTGCGCCAGCTTCAATCATGATAACTTTATCTCTTGTAGAAGCTACTGTAAGTTGAAGATCAGAAACTGCTTTTTGCGCAGCATTTGGATTGAATACAAATTCTCCATCCACTAAACCAACTTGTGTAGTTGCACAAGGGCCATCAAATGGGATATCAGAAATTGCAGTTGCAATGGCAGAACCAAGCATAGCTGTAAGTTCTGGACTGCAGTCAGGATCAACGCTCATTACTAAGTTGTTTAAAGTAACGTCATTACGATAATCCTTTGGGAATAATGGTCTCATAGGACGATCGATTACACGGGAAGTAAGGATAGCGTTTTCGCTAGCTTTACCTTCTCTTTTATTGAATCCTCCTGGAATTTTACCAACGGAGTATAATTTTTCTTCATACTCAACGCTTAATGGGAAGAAATCGATTCCTTCACGTGGTTTTTCGGATGCAGTAGCTGTAGATAATACCACAGTATCTCCGTAATGCATAAATGCTGCACCATTTGCCTGCGCAGCTACTCTACCAATATCAACCGTAAGTGTTCTTCCGGCTAATTCCATAGAAAAACTTTTGTACATATATTTTAATCTCCTTTTATTAAAAATTATCATGGGAAAACCGAAACGTCTGAAAAGCACACTACCCTTGAATGAGCTTTTCAGAAGTCTCGGATGTAGCTTTTCCCATATCTTTTTCGCTTTGACACTTTAAATGTATCCAGCTATTTCAATATTATAACACTTCATGCACTATTTTACTAGACATAATTTATTTTAAAGTGCAAAAAATCATGTTAAATTCAAATTATTCAGCATTATTTTCAGATTTTAAACACAAAACTACATTTTTAACATTCAAAAACTATAATGAAATAAAGTAATATACAACACACAGACCTCTGCCCTATTCACACAAACGAAAAGAAGCCTGCTAATACTTATAGTATTAACAGACTCCCTCTCATGTATAACTACTAATTTTTACATTGTCTCAAGTAATTTTTCCACACTGACTAATTTTACGCATAACGTAAATAGCTGTGCAGCCAAAATTAAATCATCCAAACTTGGATAAGTTGGTGCAATACGGATATTGCTATCTTTTGGATCTTTTCCATATGGGAATGTAGCTCCAGCACTAGTAAGTGTAACTCCGGCTTTTTTTGCCTTTGCAACTACTGCTTTTGCGCATCCTTCCATTGTTTCAAATGAGATAAAATAGCCACCCTTTGGTTTCGTCCAGGAACCGATTTCTAACTCTCCAAGTTCTTTTTCAAAAATATCAAGAACTGCTTCAAATCTAGGTCTGATAATATCTGCTTGTTTTCTCATGTGTTCCAACATGCCGTGGATATCCTTAAAGAATCTTACATGACGTAACTGATTTACTTTATCATGACCAATTGTCTGAATCTTAAGCTGTTTCTTAATATCAACCAAGTTGTTTGGAGAAGTTGCAATTGCTGCAACACCTGAACCTGGGAAACTAACCTTTGAAGTAGAACAGAATTTATAAACCATATCAGGATTTCCTGCACGTTTACATTCTGCAATGATTTCAATCAGGTTATCTTGATCGTCATCATATAAATGATGAATTCCATACGCATTATCCCAATAAATACGGAAATCTTTCGCAGCTGGTTTTAATCGTGCAAACCTACGCACTGTCTCATTCGAATATGTATTTCCTGTTGGGTTTGAATATTTTGGAACACACCATATTCCTTTAATTGCCTCGTCTTCGCTCACTAATTTTTCGACCATATCCATATCCGGACCATCTTCTTTCATTGGTACGTTGATCATTTCAATACCGAAATACTCAGTGATTGCAAAATGTCTGTCATATCCAGGTACTGGACATAAGAATTTTACTTTATCAAGCTTACACCATGGAGTATTTCCCATTACACCATGCGTCATGGAACGAGAAATTGTATCATACATGATATTAAGACTTGAATTACCATATATAATAAGATTGTCAGCAGGTACCTCTATCATATCACCGATTAACTCTTTTGCCTCTTCGATGCCGTCAAGAACACCGTAATTGCGGCAATCAGTGCCATCATCACATACCAAATCAGATTTACTGTTTAAAACATCCATCATTCCCATTGAGAGATCTAATTGCTCAGCGCCTGGTTTACCTCTGGACATATCAAGTTGTAATCCTTTTGCTTGATATTTCTTATATTCGGCGTTAAGTTCCTTTTGTAATTTAAGAAGTTCATCCTTACTTAAATTCTTATAAGCTTCCATTCTTCTTCCTCCTTAACGATTTTGCAAAACACCTAAAAGACGTTTGACTTCTTTGTATTTTATAATACTATCTTTGTGAATGCAAGTATGAATTTGCTACTTGTTGGAATTTGTAGAACTGGATATAATACATATGTATGTTTTCCAATAACGTATACAAATGAAACCCGAAAGGAAATCTTTAATGAAAGTCGTAGGTTTAATTACTGAATACAATCCGTTCCATAATGGACATAAATATCATATAGAACAAGCAAAGAAGCTAACCGGTGCCGACCATGTAGTCGTTGTTATGAGTGGTAACTTCGTACAGCGAGGGGCTCCCGCGATCGTAGACAAATACACACGCTGTGAAATGGCTTTAAACGAAGGTGCGGACTTAGTCTTCGAACTCCCTGTCACCTATGCAACAGCAAGTGCCGAGTATTTTGCAATGGGCGCCGTAAAGATCTTACACAGCCTCTCCTTTATCGATACCATATGTTTCGGCAGCGAATGTGGCGACCTCACCCTACTAAATGAAATTGCTTCCATCTTAGTAGACGAGCCCATTTTATTTAAAGAGCTATTAAATGCTTTTATAAAACAAGGAGAATCCTTTCCTGCAGCAAGGCAGCACGCCTTAACAACTTATCTATTACAGACTGATGCAAGCCTAACAGGGAAAGAAAAAGAGCTAACCGAGGTATTAGCCTCTCCAAATAATATATTAGGCATTGAATACTTAAAGGCATTAA
Source organism: uncultured bacterium (assembly GCA_905214875.1). Classification (GTDB taxonomy): domain Bacteria; phylum Bacillota; class Clostridia; order Lachnospirales; family Lachnospiraceae; genus KM106-2. Next base: position 16,763 of record CAJMNR010000017.1, read on the forward strand.
AGCAGCTAAACAGCCCAATCAAGCCTTATACGATTACGCGTATCTGCTCTGGCTATCACGAGTCTTCTCTTACCGGAACAATCAGCAGTGCTTCTTCCATTCGTCAACATATCAATTCTAAAGTCGACTATATGGATGCACTAAATGTAGCCATGCCAGCTTCAGCATATGCCCTTTTACATGAGGCAATGAACAAATGTGCCCCAGTCGTAGAAGATGATTTCAGCCAGTTTTTATACTATAAGCTACTCTATACGCCAACAAGCGAACTGACCGACTATCTCGATATCAACGAAGACATTGCAATGCGTATCCAAAACACAAAGGCCTCCTTTACAACTGTCCACTCCTATGCCGAACAGTTAAAGACAAAGAACTTAACACAGACACGCATCAATCGAATTCTGTTCCATCTGCTGCTTAATATAAAGAAAGAGTATTTCAAAGACGACCGCGCCTCCTCTTCTGTATACTTACGCTTACTAGGGATGAAGAAAGAATCCAGTTTTCTAATCAAAAGCTCAAAGCTAGAAACTGCCCTTCCAATCATTACAAAACTTGCAGATGCAAAAGACAAATTAGACCAAGATGCTCTCCTGCACTTAACTACTGAAATACAAGCATCCACTCTATACAACCAAGTGGTATCCCATAAATTTAATACAACTTTAAAAGACGAATACCGCAAAGGTATCGTCATTAGATGATAAAAAAAGACTCATTGCTCCATAAAGAACAATGAGTCTTTTTTACAAGTTTTATAATAATTCTTTTTATAATAATTCTTCAAATTCGTCTAATAACTTCTTAAATACTAAAAGTGCGTCACTTACTGGCTTTTTCGTTGTCATATCGACACCGGCACCTTTTAATAAGTCAATTGGATCCTTGCTGCTTCCGCCACGTAAAAAATTGATATAATCTTTTACTGCTGTTTCTCCTTCATTTAAGATACGTTCCGACAAAGCGATTGCTGCAGAATATCCAGTTGCATATTGATATACATAAAATGCAGTATAGAAATGTGGAATTCTTGCCCACTCCATATCGATATGGCTATCGATTACCGCATCCTTACCAAAATACTTCGCATTCAAATCATGGTAGATTTCACAAAGGGAATCCGCCGTCAATGGTTCGTTTGCTTCCACTTTCGCATGAGTAATCATTTCAAATTCTGCAAACATCGCCTGACGATACAACGTCGTTCTAAACTGTTCCAACTGATAATTAATCAAATATGCTCGTTTTTTCTTATCCGTTGTCGTCTTAAGAAGATGATGCATTAATAAAGCCTCATTACATGTAGAAGCCACTTCAGCAACAAAGATTTTATAACCGGCATAGATGTATGGTTGTGTCGCATCCGAATAATACGAATGGATCGCATGTCCCATCTCATGAGCCAATGTAAATACATTATTTAGATTCTCTTGATAATTTAATAAGACATAAGGATGTGTTCCATATGCACCCCAGGAGTATGCGCCGCTTCGCTTTCCTTCATTCTCATATACATCGATCCAGGAATTCTCAAAGCCTTCCTGTAAAATAGATGCATATTCCTCTCCTAATGGTTTTAACCCTTCAGAAACAATGCTTTTTGCTTCTTCAAATGGAATCTTCATATCCACGTCAGAAACCATTGGAACATATAAATCATACATATGGATTTCATCTAAAGACAGCACCCTTTTACGTAAATCAATGTAACGGTGCAACAAAGGCAGGTTCTCATGAACAACCTCTAACAGATTCTTATATACGGAAACATCTACATTCGAATCGTCTAACTGCATCTTTAACGAAGACTCATAGTTACGAGCCTTAGCATGAAATACTTCCTGCTTGATGTTGGCGCTAAATGTAGCTGCAAGTGTATTACGGAAGTTCTCATACGCAGTATATAGCGTATCAAATGCATCTTTACGTACAGTTCGATCCTTACTTTGCAAAAATAAAGAATATCTTGCGTGGGTAAGTTCCATTTCTTCCCCTTCTTCGTTCTTTACCTTTCCAAACTTCAAATCTGCATTATTAAACATGGAGAAAATATTGCTGGAAGCGTCTGCAACCTCTCCCATTTCTGCAAGCAATTTTTCCTCTTTTTTAGACAATACATGTGGTTTTTTACGTAATAGATTATCAATATAACGTTTATACTCAAGCAATGCTGGTTCGTCTTTATAAAAGCGATCGATTTTCTCTTCTGGAATATCAAGAATCTCAGCAGTTGCAAAACTTGTGCTGCTTGAAACCGTCACCATAAGGTTTCCTGCCATATCACTTAACCTCTGATACGTTGCATTGGAAGTATCCTCATGATATCTTTGATTCGCATAGACATAAACACGCTCTAACAGCTTGTTCATTTGCACGCTCTTTAAGAAATACTCGTATAATGTTTCTGCACCTTCCCCTAGGTGGCCTTCATAAGTGCTAAGGTCTTTGCTTAATGCAAGAACTTCGTCATATTCCTTCTGCCAAAGCGCATCATCTTCATAAAGATCTGTTATTGCCCATTTATATTTATCATCAATTTCACTTCGTTTTTTATTACTTTTCACACTACCCACTTAATCATTCCTTTCTGTCAAATGTATTACTAGTATATCACAAAAAGGAAAATCTTACTACTGAACAGCTTTATTCGTGATACCACAAACAAATCCGTCAATGTAATTCATATACAACTGTTTTGTTGCCACTCTCTTATTCTCACTAATTGGCAAAAACTCGTCGTTGATAAGATATAACTTACTGTATTCATATTGGGTAATGTGTAGACTGTTTACAAGATATGATTTATGGATGCGAATAAAGAAACAATTCTTTTGTCGTATGTATTCTTCCACTGCATCTAATCGATCATAATAACTATATGTACCGTTCTTCGTCACAATATTGATTACTCTTCTTGAACTTTCAAAATATAAGATATCGTCAAATGGAATCTTTGAAATTACATTCTCTCTCTTATAGTAAAAATATTTATTATTCATATTCAGTTTCTCAATCAATAATTGTATACAATTTCTAAATTTCTTCCAATCCAAAGGTTTTTTCATAAAGCGAAATGCTTCTACTTCAAAAGCATCTGCAAAAAATCCCTCAATACCTGATATAAAAATGATTTCTCCACGATTTCCCATACTTCTTAATTGCTTTGCAATCTGAATGCCATTAAAACGTTTTAGCATATTGCCGATTAAGAAGATATCGTATTGATTGTTTTCTTCCACACGTTTCAGTAACTCTTCCCCTTCAGTTACTGATTCATAATCAACCTTAATTGAATTCATTTTAAAAAAATACTCCATTTGAGCACTTAATCTTTTGTCATCGTCACACAAAATGATACGATACATAATGAACTCCTCCTTATTAACCTTATACTTCCCAGTATTTATAACTTCCCTTTTCGTGTAGTCGTTCTGCAAAATACACAATTAACAATTTTTCTTCTCATATTTTTTATTATACAAACTCAAACTTTAAAAAGCAATTACTTTTTGTAATTTTTTAACATTTTTTTGTTGTATCGAATAATGTCCTTACATTCGCAATAGAATGTACAAAGAAATAAATCATATTATGTGCAACTTATCCAATAAGTCTGTTTGATGGAAAGGTTTAAATATGAAAGCCACAAAAAAAGTACTGAATATACGCATCATTCTCTCACTATGCACCCTCCTTCTCTTAACCATATTGTTATTCTTCCCAAAAGCCTCACTGGCAGGCGCTGAAAGCGGCATTTTACTATGGTTTAACGTAGTTTTACCGACTCTCCTCCCCTTCATCATTGTGTCCAACCTAATCATTAATCTTAAGCTAACTGAAGGGGTCAGCAAGGTCTTTTACCCTTTGTTAAAGCGCTTCTTGCACGTATCGAAAAATGGTTCCTATGTAGCCATAATCGGCTTGCTTACCGGACTGCCCGTTGGTGCCAAAGCATGTGCTGACCTAGTAAAGAAGCATATGATTTCTAAGGAGGAAGGACAATACCTGCTTACCTTTTGTAACAATGCCAGTCCTATGTTCCTCATAAGCTATATTTCGATCAGTACCCTTGATCTTCCGGGAAAAAGGTACGTATTCTTACTATTAATCTACGTATCAGCGATTTTAACAGGGTTTCTCTATCGTTTCGTACATAAAAAGCAAATGACGTCGTTTGCAAACATCACCAAAACCAAAATTACCGCTGTAGTGTCCACGCAATCTGTAGATACTGCCCAATCTACTCGTCCAAAAGCAAAGTTTGAGTTAGTAGATTCAGCAATCATGAGTGGTTTTGATGTTATCACCCGTGTAGGTGGGTATATCGTCCTATTTTCGATTGTTTCGAACGTTTTTCTCTCTGTTGCACCTGCTAACAACGTCCTAAGTTTCGTCACTGTTGGATTCATCGAAATAACAAATGGCGTCAATACATTAGGTTCCTGCTTTTTACCCCTAAACGTAAAAATAGCCCTAATCCTATCACTTACCGCATTTGGCGGGCTATCAAGTGTAGCTCAGACCAAAAGTGTAATTGACGAATCGGGACTATCCATACGTAGCTATTTTGTTTATAAGATAATTAATGGCTGTATCACTTTCGCTATTGTTTCGGTGTATCTTCAACTATGTAAGTTCTAAGATATCATAAGTACGAAAGTTTCATAGCCATTTAGAAACTATTCTTGTTCTGAATCTGTATTTACATCAAATTCAAAATCATGTGCTTCTTCTTGAGTTTGCGTATCTTGCGTTGCCGCTGCCTGTTGGCTGCTGTAAAGCTGATCCGTAAGCTCTTTTCTATTTGCTTTTACAATATTTAAATTTTCTTCTACAGAAGAAAGTAATGTATTGAATTTATTTCTAGACTCTTCTAATGCATTTCCAAGGATGCTTTCTACTACGCCAAGCATTTCTTCAGAATAAGCTAAAGATCCTGTACGAATCTGTTCTGCATCATTATTTGCACTTGCAAGGATTTGATCTGCATGTGCTTGTGCTTCCTCAACAATAGCATTTGCTTGCGCATAAGCCTGTTGCATGATTTCATGCTCACTAATCAAATTGTTTGTCTTTTCTTGCGCTTCTGCAAGCATTGTTGCTGCTTTATCTTCTGCATCAGAAAGAATAGCATCACGATTATTAATAATCTTTTGATAACGTTTGATTTCATCAGGAGTTCGTAAACGTAACTCGTCTAATAAATCATATAATTCATCTTTTGGCACAATTACCTTTGTTGATGACAATGGTGCACTTTTACAACTCTCTACATATTCATAAATATCTTCAATTAGTTGTTCAATCCTACTTGCTCCCATATAAACACTCCTATCTATTAATTTCTAGCGAAAACCCGTTAGAACTTTGCATGTACAGCATCTATAATCTCTGCTGGCACAAAATGACTGATATCACCATGATAACTAGCAATTTCACGTACTACGCTTGAACTTAAGTAAGAGTAATCCAGACTTGTAGTAAGGAAAATTGTATCAATGTTGCCGTTCATCTTGTGATTTAGCTGAGCGATCTGTAGCTCATATTCAAAATCAGAAACTGCACGTAAACCTCTTACAATTGTTGTAGCATTTCTCTTTTTTGCATAATCTACAAGCAATCCATCAAATGCTTCAATTGAAACATTATCAATATCTTTTGTAACCTTTTCTAATAACTGGACTCTTTCTTCTACAGTAAAAGTAGGCTTTTTGGCACTATTTTGTAATACTGCGATAATCAAAAGATCAAACATCTTTGAAGATCGCATGATAATATCCAAATGTCCATAGGTTACTGGGTCAAAACTACCCGGATATATGCCTATCCTCATACTAACCTCCTAAACTGTCAGTACACTAAACAATTATTTTCTTCTTACAAATATATGTTTATTTGTCTTGTAATTTTTAATTTTTTCAATTGTATAACCGATTTCTTCAATATAATCGATTTCGGTCTCTAAGCTCGCCTCAATGATGATCAAAGTCTCCTCATTGATGATTCTGCTATCTTTAAGTCGTAACAACACATCTTTCTCAAACTCGTTATTATATGGTGGATCCATAAATACGTATTGATATACTTTTTGATGTTTTTCTAATCGCTTAATCGCTTCTGCATAATCTGTTGCAAGAACCATTGACTGATCAGATAACTTTGTAGCTTTTAAATTCTCGTTAATTACTTTGACCGCATCTGGATTTTTCTCTACAAATGCAGCGAATTCGCATCCGCGACTTAATGCTTCTATTCCAATTGCTCCACTTCCTGCAAATAAATCTAAGAAATTTGTATCATATAAATCGTACTGAAGCATGTTAAATAACGTCTCTTTAATGCGATCTGTTGTTGGTCTTGTTGACATTCCTTCTAGCGTTTTTAGCTGAATTCGTCTTGCTTTCCCAGCAATTACTCTCATGAATGTTCTTCCTTTCCGCCAGAGGCATCCATTACACTTTTCGCAAAAATGTAACAAAATTAATTTAATTCACAATTAGTCTATCTCATTATTCCCTATAATTCAATAGGAAATGTTAAAATTGTCTAATAATATATGTAAAGGAGCCTAATTGAGGCTCCTTTTAGATGCTTCATCTAAATTTTCGCTGATAGTATTCTTGTAACAAGTACTTCATGCTAGCTATCCGCTAATTATATGGTGTTATTTTCCTGCCATACGTTTTTCTTGTTCGGCGATCATTTTCTTAACCATATATCCGCCTACACTACCGTTTTGGTATGAAGTAAGATCTCCATTATAACCATGTTTTAATGGTACTCCTAGTTCAGAAGCTATTTCGTATTTAAATCTATCCATTGCTTCTTTTGCTTCAGGAACCTCAACTCTGTTTCGACTTGACATGAGTAACGCCTCCGTTCTTATTTCGACTTTTTGTTGTATTTTTAAAGCCTTATACAAAGTCTTAAAAATGCAACTTCGAAATAATAAGTGTTGGTTGTTTGTTACACTCTTATTATGTGTAAAATTCATCTGTTTACACTAGAAGATACTGTATTTTTTGTTATTTTTTATAAACAATATATATCATCAGCTTCAATCGTAGAAACTTGCTCTTTTGTAGGGCTATCATATGTAACAAGTCGATTTGCCTGGTTGACTAATATCTTTTCAAAAAGATTTCTGATTCCTCTCGCATTACCGAACTCTTTATTCTGAGTCACTTTATGTTCACATAAAAAACTACGCACTTTTTCCTTTGCTTCTTTTGTCAAATGTAATTTAGAAGCAGTTGCAAGACTCACTAAGATTTCTTCTAATTCCTCCACAGAATAATCCTCGAATTCAATAAAGGTATTAAAACGACTGATTAGTCCCGTATTTGATTTCAAGAATGTTTGCATCTCTTCCTTATATCCAGCAACGATTACCACAAGGTCATCTCTATGGTCTTCCATCATCTTCACCAATGTATCAATTGCTTCACTTCCGAAGTCATTCGAATTACTAGGCGTTGCTAAACTATATGCTTCATCAATAAAAAGAACACCGCCAAGCGCGCTCTTTACTACATCCTTTACTTTGATTGCTGTTTGTCCAACATAGCCTGCGACTAAGCCCGAACGATCCGTTTCAATAAAGGTCCCTTTTTTTAGGATTCCAAGTTCCTTATAGATTTCTGCCATTAGCCTAGCAACAGTAGTCTTTCCGGTTCCAGGATTTCCGGTAAACACCATGTGGTATGACATCGTAGAAATCGGCATATCGTACTGCATACGTAGTTTTCGAACTTTAATCACATTGATTAGCGAGTTAATCTGTTCTTTTACCGTTTTTAAACCAATCAAAGAATTCAATTCTTCTAATAACTGATCAATCCTTGATTCTTCTTCCACAACCTCTTCTGTTTCGATTTCTTTTGCAGATGACTCAATTATCTTGTCATTTTTCGTAACATTAGTCGTTTCTTGTTTCTTTTCGCATATCGAGGAGTCATTTATTGTCAAAATACTCATATCTTCGTAATTTACAATAGATTCATTTACCATCTTCTTAAACAAATATCTTCTCGGAAAATTACTCTTTCTCTGATCTACATTAATAAAATTACACGTTTGCTCATAAAACTTCTCGATAAAAATCAAAGCCTGTTTACTCTTTTCACCATCCAAGCTTGCTAATGCAAGCAATATAGACATCATACGATCAAAAAATACAGAGCTAAGTTCCTTCTTCTTTTCATAATCATACAAACCACAAAGCTGTAATAAGATTGGAGGAGCGCTTACAACCTTCTTAGCCATTGTAAGCGATTCCTCGTCAAATCCTTTCTCATCTGTAAGTGGTAACATTTCTTTTTCTACAAGCCGTTTAATAAACTGTTTGCTTGTTTCATCCATATAGTTACAAAACACACAGTACTCAACTAATACCGATTGTATATATAAATCAAGAGAATCGTAAATCGTATGTTTTAGCAATTTTTCGGGTTCCTTGTAATACCCTTCCTTATCTAGCGTTTCACAAATGCCTTTCATGACAAGATAATTTTCATATGCTATTTCATAAAAATAAGTATTGTAGTTCGAAAATTGCTGCATAACCCTTACTCCTCCTTATAATGATGTTTGTCCTGCATAAGAAGTAATTCTATCTCTTAAGTATTCATTCTTTTCCTTCATTAGTTCATCATCATTCAAAAATTCTTTTGCCGCTTTTGCTGCTTCTTTTAGAACATTTGCATCATTAAAGACATCTGCAAGCTTAAATTCCATTAAACCGCTTTGTCTGATGCCGAATAAATCGCCAGGTCCTCTAAGTTTTAAATCTTCTTCTGCTATATAAAACCCATCATTGCTATGATTAAGTATTTCTAATCGTTTCATCGTATCCTTGCTTCTTGATCCGCTCACAAAGATACAGTAAGATTGATGAGCACCACGGCCAACACGTCCACGTAGCTGGTGAAGCTGAGCAAGTCCAAATCGCTCGGCATTTTCCACCATCATAACGGTAGAGTTAGGCACATTAACACCAACCTCGATAACCGTTGTTGATACAAGTACTTGTATCTCACCTGCAGCGAAACGCTCCATGATGTCATTTTTCTCAGATGCTTTCATTTTACCATGTAAATACTCTACTTGTATAGAAGGACTTAAGGCCTCCCTCAATTTCATTGTATATTCGACAACATTCTCTGCTTCGATTGTCTCACTTTCTTCTACCATAGGGCAGATTACATAGGCTTGTCTTCCATTTAACACTTCTTTCTCAATGAAATGATATGCCGTCTGACGATAGTTTGTATTAACAACGCAGTTCTTAATTGGAAGACGGTTTGCTGGAAGCTCATCAATTACAGATAGATCCAAATCTCCATATAAAATGATTGCAAGCGTTCTTGGAATCGGAGTCGCACTCATAACTAAGATATGGGGAGAGTTTCCTTTCTCAGCCAACGTCTCACGCTGCTTTACACCAAAACGATGCTGCTCATCGGTAATTACAAGGCCTAACCTATCATACTCTACTTTATCTTGAATCAACGCATGCGTTCCGATTACGATATGAGCTTCATGAGCCGCAATTTGCGCATAGGCTTCTCGTTTCTCCTTTGCTGTCATGGAACCAACTGATAACACGGTCTTAACGCCGTATGGCTTAAGCAGATCAACAATACCTTCATAATGCTGCTTTGCAAGAACTTCTGTCGGAACCATCATACAGCTCTGATATCCATTCTTCGCAGCCATCAAAAGCGCTAACGTCGCAACGATTGTCTTACCAGAACCTACATCCCCTTGCACAAGACGCTGCATTGTAGACGCAGAAGAAACATCTTTCTTAATCTCTTCCCAAACTTTCATCTGTGCATTCGTAAGTTTATAAGGAAGCTTTCCTAATAAATCATCACATTCTTTTGATGGATGCATCACATTCTTATTGCTCATCACATGACGGTTGTTCTTCATATATTGAATTGCTAAAGAAAACTGAAAGAATTCATCAAAAACAATTCGACGACGTGCAAGCAACATCTCATCCATACTTTTCGGTGCATGAATCAACTTCACTGCCTTCTTATAATCAATCAGCTTGTGCTCATCACGAATCGCTTTTGGCAAATACTCCTTTGGAAACTCAACATCCTTTAAAGCAGTAGAAACTGCCTTAGTAATCTGATTATTAGACAACCCTGATGTAAGACCATAAATTGGCTGCATCTTACCAAGCTTGTTTACAAAATCCTGCTTACTATACAATGTCGGCTGATCCATGCTAAGGAAACCATTCTTACGAATCACTTTCCCACGAAGGATATAGTGTGTCCCCATCTTAAGCTGCTTCGCCATAAACGGCATATTAAACCAAGTAACATATATATTAGAAGACCCATCCGAAATACGACAGCTAGTAATCTGAAGACTACGAACACGTCTCGTCTCAGGATTACGAATCAACACACCTTCAATGGCAGCCGTCTCGCCCTCTTCCAACGTAGCAATCGGACGTATCTGATCAAACAAATCATAATTCACCGGATAATGCTCTAACAACTGCCCAACCGTATGAATATTAAGCTTATTAAATTTCTCTTCCGCCGCCTTCCCGACGCCCTTAATGGAAGTAATAGCATCACTAAATAACATTTCGACCTCCACGTATTAAAAAGTATATATTCAAAACTTCTTCCTTTTCGCAAAAAGGAGAACTTATGTTCCTATTAATTATACCATAACTTCATAAATAAGCAAAATTGAATTTTACAAAATCCCCGTATCCCAATGGAATCGGTTTTTTCGCAGATTCACTCCATGAAAGACAAAAAGAGCCAGGCACGCTACGTGTACCTGACTCTTTCATTACCTTCATCAGAAGGAGGCATCCTCGCCTCCGTTATTCTACTGAAAGAACATAATAGTAAATTGGTTGTCCGCCTGGCTGAACTTCCACATCCACATCAGGATATTTTTCAGTAACAGCATCAGCTAATGCATTTGCATCATCTTCACTAACCTCTTCACCATAATATATACTTACTAATTCAGCATCTTCGTCCATTAACTGGTCGATTAACTGAAGTGTTGTCGATTCAATTTCTTTATCAACAGCAACGATACCTTTATCGCTGATACCCATGATATCACCTTGAGTGATTGTCATACCATCGATGGAAGTATCACGAACTGCATATGTTACTTGACCGCTCTTAACTTTGCTCATCTCATCTGTCATCTTAGTTGCATTTTCTTCTGCAGTTTTATCGTAGACATAATTGATGATTGCAGTAATTCCTTGAGGAATTGTCTTAGAAGGAATTACGATAATTTTCTTATCTTCTGTTAAGCTTGCTGCTTGTTCTGCTGCTAAAATAATATTTTTGTTATTTGGTAAAATGTAAATAACATCTGCATTTACTTTATCAATTGCATTTAACATATCTTCTGTAGATGGATTCATTGTTTGTCCACCTTCGATAATATAATCAACGCCTAAGCCTTTGAAGATTTCATTCACGCCAGCTCCGATTGAAACAGAAATAAATCCTACTTCTTTTCTTGGAGTGTTCATTGCTTTATTTTCTTCTTCCTCTTTTTGTTGAGCTGCAACTTTTTCAGCATCTTTGATTAATCTTTCTTCATGCTCTTCACGCATGTTATCGATTTTCATTTTTGTTAAAGAACCATAAGTAAGGGCTCTTTGAATTGCAAGTCCAGGATCATTTGTATGAACATGAACTTTAACGATATCATCATCAGAAACAACTACGATACTGTCACCGATGGATTCAAGGAATGCCTTGAATTCATGTTCTGTTTCCATATCATAATGTTTTTCTACCATGATGATGAACTCTGTACAATATCCAAATTTGATATCTGCAGAGCTTACATTTTCTTTAGACGCTGTTACGTTAGGTTTTGCGCTTGGAGTGATTGTAATATTCACTTCTTTTCCACATAATGCATCAAATGCACCACGAAGAACGGTTACAAGACCTTGACCACCTGAATCTACAACGCCTGCTTCTTTTAATACTGGAAGCATATCAGGAGTCTTTGCTAACATTTCTTCCATATATTTTAACACTTCTTCGCAGAAGTAAATTAAATCTTCTGTTTCTTCTGCTAATTCTTCAGCTTTTGTTGCACCAGCTTTTGCTACCGTAAGAATTGTACCTTCTTTTGGTTTCATAACTGCTTTATATGCTGTTTCAACTGCTCGTTCAAATGCTGTAGCCATTACTTTAACAGTAATTGTTTCATGCTCTTTTACTTCTTTCGTAAATCCTCTAAATAATTGAGAAAGAATAACGCCTGAGTTACCTCTTGCCCCTCTTAATGATCCACTTGAAATCGCTTTCGCAACATTCTCCATTGTTGGTTCCGCAATGCCTCCAACTTCTTTTGCAGCGGACATAATTGTTAATGTCATATTTGTTCCAGTATCACCATCTGGTACTGGGAAAACATTTAATTCATTAATATATTCCTTTTGTGCTTCGATACTTTGCGCCCCAGCTAAAAAGCATTTTTGAAGCAACTTAGCATCAATATTCTTAATAACCACCGGTTTGTTCCTCCTTAAAGTTATCTCTCTATAAATTAGATCACTTATTTATAATATTAGTCTATTACACGTACGCCTTCTACGAAAATACGAATTTTCTCAACTTCAAGGCCTGTAAACTCTTCAACTTTATATTTCACATTATTAATTAAGTTATCGGAAACGGCTGAGATACTTACACCGTAAGCAACAATAATGTGAAGATCGATAGATACTCTATTTTCTTCGATTGTTACATTAACGCCGTGACTTATATTTTCTTTTTTTAATAAATTAACGATGCCATCTTTTACATTTACAGATGCCATACCTACTACGCCAAAAGACTCAACTGCACTTGAACCAGCATATTTAGCAATAACATCATTATCAATTAAAATCTCACCAATTTGAGTATTCATATGTCCTTTCATATTAACCCTCCAATTTTATATATACCAAAATTTCCTTGATTATGGTGTATATCCAATGTATTTCTATAACTAAGAGACGAATCTCATTGTTATATTATACCCTTATTTCTCTAAAAATGAAATATTTTATTTAAAAAATACCAAATATATTTTATCCAAAGCGCCTAAATCACAATGTTCCCGCATATAAATAGAGTGATAATACAGGATGAATCCTTCAATCGGATGTGATTTTGAATGAAACGAATGCTTGGCTTTATTCTCTTCTGGATTGCAATTGGCATGACCATTATGCTATTCATCACAAATGGAATATTGGCAATTCTAATTATAATTGGCTGCTTAATTCTTGGATATAATCTCTTTTGCTATTAACCCCGTACTCTTTATGGGGATCTTTTATATTTGCCGCGCCGCGCTTTGTCACGTATGTGACTTCTCCCTATCAAGCGTGTGCGCATCTTTATGTTTGCAAGGAAGCCATGCATTATGCATAGCTTCCTTACAAACATAAAAGGGATTCAAAACACAAAACGCATTTTGAATCCCTCTCTACTCTAACAATGCTAACTTGTTATGTTAATTAAGCACGTTCTACTAAACCTGATCTAAGGCAAGAAGTACAAACATACATTTTCTTTGCAGCTCCATTTACTTTAACCTTAACAGATTTTACATTAGATTTCCACATTTTATTGCTTCTTCTATGTGAATGACTCACAGCATTACCAAAGTGAGCACCTTTTTCGCAAATTGCACATTTAGCCATCGAAAGCACCTCCTTAGCGTAATTTCCTGTACTGTTTCGCAAAGGAAACATAATATAGTTACACGACTTACACACAAATTATATTCTATCAGAATAAGTCATATTATGCAAGCACTTATTTATATTTTTTTATTTTTTCTAATTAAAGCAACTACTTACACTTCTTTTTCGTCGTCATTTCCCTTTGTAAACTTGTTCACAAAATCAGGAACCATATCAAGAATCTTAGTAACAGAGTCTTGATTTTTCACGTTTACAAGCTTAGTCGTACCATCTTTAATAATCAGTACGCTACTTGGAGAAATCTTACCACCAAGACCTCCACCACCATTATTTTTCTTATCTGTATCATTTTGGAATACTCCGGCACCAACACCGAAACTTACATCTGCAAGTGGTAAGATGATTGTTCCATCCTCAACTTTTATAGCATCTCCAACAACTGTCTTAGTCGTAATAAAACTATCCATTCCCTTAAATAAGGACTCTAATGTTTTTGCAAACGTCGTCTTTTCTTCCATTATAATTCCTCCTTCAACTGTTTTGCTTCTTTTATAACTGTCTTAAACTCTTTATTCAAAATTAGCTGTACTACAATTACTATCACATTTATTGCCCGGATACGTCCGCGAACATACAAGTCTCCCTCAAATACTTTCTGGTTAAAATCAGGCATCAGATTCACTTTTCCAAGAATCTGAGGATATATAGCACAGATAGCACCAAGTAATTGTCCGGTTTGGGCTGGATCATCGAATCCAAAATGCAAATTAATCTTCATTTTCAACGGACTCGAATGTTTTAAGATTCGTTTTACCGCTCGCCATAGCTGACGAAATCCTGGCTTATTTTTTGAATCCAAAAGAAACTCCTTCACCAGTCCAAATTTCGTATGGTATCCTTTAATCAATGTTAGCATATCACGAATTTTTTGTTTTATTCCGCGAAGCTTCTCACCAATCTTAGTAAATTTCGAAAAGAATTGTTTTATCTTATCGAAGAAAGTACTTTTTGACTCTTTCGGTTTCTTTGGAGCAACAATCTCGTGATCGGATTGTCCAATTTCTTCTTTGTCTTCTTCTATGTCTTCTTCTATGTCTTCTTCTATAACTTCTCGTTCTTCAAAGACTTCTGGCTCCTTTAAAACTTCAGGCTCAGTTTTTGCAATTACTGTTTCTTTCTTTGCCGGAGCCTTCTTTGGCACTTTCTTTTTCTTCTTGATACGTTTTCGTCTTTTCCGTTTCGGATTGCTTGATAAGATTGGATACCCAAAGATTCGAAGCACATAAGCTGTTTTTTTCCCGACATATTCAATTTTAAAATAAATAATACCAAATAGCCAGCTTACTCGCCCGTTCCCTTCTGTCTCTTCTCCCTTCTTTGCCTTTACCCGATATCGTAACGGTACAAATAAGACTAACAGGATAACAAATAACAAAACACCGAGGATTACTGCTATTGTAATACCTATAATTTTCAATATTAATAATATAACGTTAAGCAAGTAGTCACACCCCAATGATTTTAATTATTTAAAAACGAATAAAAATACTCCCTTGCGTTAAAGTCGTCTGTGTTATTGTAAATATCTAACACAATACGCTCCACCAATTGTAACGCATTTTCCTTACTATACGCAAGGCCTACAATATATACTGGTATTCTCGCATAGTGTCGAAACAGCAGCTCATTAACGTTCATTATATCCAAGATATTCTCCTTATTGGAGGCAATACAGACACAATAAAGATTCATTGACACTTTGCCATTCTCTATTTTTTCTTTCAGCTTCTTTATTTTCTTTTCTGCTTTCTGATCCAAATATAACTGCGGATACCATTTAATCATACGATTTATTCCACCATTTCATCTAGTAATAAGCGCATTGCAACTGTCTTTTCTCTCACATTCTTACAATGCTCTAAGGAAGCTTTCGCATATTCCATTACCTCATTGCTGTTTCCGAAGAATACAGGCATTGTACTTAAGACATTTGCCATGATTGCACGGTTGATGCATTGTGGAGAAGTCTTAAATCTATCGGAAAGTTCCTCTGTAATTGCATTTGAAATACGTTCTAATACATCTTCTGTAACTAAAACTGCCTCTTCTTCTTTATGAATATCGATGAAAACGCTATTTGAACAAAGTTTTTCGCATAAGAATAAGCTTTCAAATACTGGACTTAACTGGATTGCATCCACTAACTCTTTGTGGTTTTGTTTTACTACGGATAATACAGATTCAAGTGCTGTATATTTTTCATAGCAAAGTTCTTGTCTTCCTACGATTTGATCAAGTAATTCCATTAATTCATCAGTTTTATCGCTTGTAAGTTCTTGATCAAAGTTTTCATTTAGTATAGAAATAATACTTGTACAAGTATCCATTTCATTCTCATTCACATTCATTGCAAATGGAGTTGTAAGTACATAAATATAAAGGTTATTGATTACCTTTTGAACAAATAAGTAAATATCCGATACTTGATTAATGTATACGGATGAGTCAATTAACAAGCTGCATAATTTTTGATAAGTAGACTTATCTAAATTAGTATAATCTTGTGATTCTAACTGTTCTTTCACTTCTTTTAAATTTCTAAAATGCTCATCCGCTTTTTCTGGTGAATAAAGCATTGCATTGGTTCTTAACATATAGTCATATGTTTCAAGTGAAGTCATATCAGAATCTTTATAGCGATCCAAGCTTGCTTTAACATAATCAAAGAATTTGGATTTTACCATTCTTACCGGAAGCTGTCCAACCATTTCCTGAATTCTTGCATTAATCACAACGTTATCTTGTGTATCAAATAAGTAGTGTTTTAACTGTTCAACAAAGAAATCTTCGTCAATTTCTTCATATTGGTCAGCAAAATCTAATTCAAAACGATTCAAAACATATTCATAGATGCGTAATGTATCTGTATACATTGTAAGCACATCCATCTTTTCCATTACAAAATTACGTAAGGAATCAATCTTTTTTACATACTCTTCATGATTAGAAAGAAATTCTTTTTTCACAATCACTGTATCAATTAACTCATTTAATTTATGAAGCACGTCTTTTGTTTCTTCATACGTATCCTTATTTTCACGGATCTCATCTTCAATATATTCTTTTAGTCCGTAATACTCCAAAGCTAACTGTAAACTGGAATACTCACTTAAGAGACTTGCTGTCATTTCGGAGTATTGTGGAAGTACTACTTCTAAATTCTTTCCATCATTAATTTCTTTAATCATTTTTCTGAATTCTTTATTCATATGTTACCTCGCTAAAACTCGTAATTTTATGCCTATCCTGCTAGTATTATATCAATAATGTCCGTAATAAACCAGTAATTTGGTATATTTTTTGCAAATTGATCAAGAAATGGAACCGTTATTTGTCCAATCGATGCCATAATACTTAATCCACCTACTAAAAATATGAACAGAACCCCAAATAATTGATAAATCGTCTCGCTTTTTAACCATTTAGAAATGATAAAGAAGAAAGCTGTCACAAGTGCTGAAAACCATAATAACGCCCAAAGTAGCCTTCCACCATGCCTTAAAAGATCCAAATGCAAAAGTGAGGAGACATATCCTGCTAAAAACAGACATGCGACTCCTTGTCCTAATAAAACTGTTGCAACATTTCCTGCTGCAATGACTCCATTTGATATAAGACAAATTCTAAGCCTTCTCTTTAGTTCTTTTCCTCTCCTTTGACATAATACAAAAAACATTCCAAGGAAGGAGATGAATAACGTAACTACGCCAAGATAGATTTCTGTCGTCAAAATAGAGTTCTTCGTTTCTATGGCATTGGTTGCCTCTCCGTTTTCTACCTTTAGATATTGGTAGTCAAAAAATCCATTTGGGTTTGTAACTCGATTAGATGAAACAAACTCCAAATACTCCTGTTTCTCTTCGATATCGTTTTTCTTAAGCTGATCCTCATAAAGGGCCTCGCCTCGATATAACAGCACCTTTTCCATTGTGCTCTTTGCAAAGATATCAGAGATAATAGAGATAAAATTATAATCTTTAAGATAATACATCTGAATGATGTGTTTCGTATTATTGGATTTTATCTTCTCTTCATAGCCTTTATTTATCACAAAGTAGGCATAGACTTTTTCCTCTTTTAATGCTTCTTCTAACTCTTCTTCTGTCCATTTGTAAATCGTAAAACCATTGGTATTCTCAAGTCCGTCTAGAAGTTCTTTTGAAAATTGGCTTTCATCCAAATCGATCACACCGATCGGAAGGCTTGCTTTTTTCTCATATTCCTTTACAAGGCCTGTCGATATGATTAAAAACGCGGCGGAAATCGCAAGCATAGTACCAACTGCCAGACGATTAGAAAAGAAACATTTCAGATTCACTAGAAGAACGGTTTTAAAATCTCTAATTATCTTCATATTCTCCTCCTACTCTGCTTTTAAATCCTCTGTCAATTACTAAAATCGTAAGTACATAAAACACAACCGAGCAAAGAATCATCCAACATGCCGGTCCCGCTGTATTAATAATTTCGTCTGAATTGGAATATTGAATCAATCGGTAGATGATCCAATAATTTGGTGAACACTTCGCAAGCTCTAAGAACCGATATGGCATTACGGAAATCGGGAAGACTACGCCTCCTATCACTCCCATAATCAAAAGTCCAAAATTGCAGATTAACATATATGTCTTACGTTCCTTACATAAGCTTGCAAGAAAACAAAATACGACATTTGCCAGCATGATACACAATATAATGTACAGATATCCTGCTGCTGGAATCTCACACTGCAGCATTCCGCCTACTACCCTTGTGACCATACAGCCCAACAACGACCAAATAGACACGTTGGTTATCAAAATGGCTCCTAACACATTTGGCAGGGAATGCCCGATAATTCTAAGTCTTGCAAATGTTCCAAGTGAAATCTCTTTCAAGAACGAAAAACCTGATAAAACAGAAGAATACAGGATTACAAGGGAAAGTAACGCCCATACATAATATTTGTAGATTGGAGTATGCGGCATTGATGTAACCTCATGTTTTTCAAATAAATCATCACGACTTAACGCTTTTGTCACAAGATCAATGCTTGTGTCCCAGTTTGCGCGATTAAGTGCTTTCTCATCAAATCCTTCCATTTTAAACAATTCATATAACGCAAAGGAATTCTTTTGTACTTCCGTTATGTAAGTATCATAACTATCCAACATATTGCTCAACATAACAGAAACTACCGTATTACTTGCATTGATCACGGCCTGAATCTTCGTATCCGAACCATTCATCAGACATTCAGAAAAGCCTTTAGGAATTACAAGATAGGCGCTGATTTCACCATTTAAGAACTTTTGATGGATAGCCTCCTTTTCGCCCACTTCTAAAGAAGCAAACTTTGAAAAAGATTCTGTTCCTCTAAAGTACTCCACGATCATTTTCGAATACAAGGAACCATCGTAATCCACAACACCAAACGATGCTGCATTACTTATTTTTTCGCCCTCAGTATCAATTTTGGCAGTCTGGTCAAAATAGACCACACTGCCAAAGAATAGAACCATAATACATAAGGAGCTTATAATTACTTTTTTATTTGTAAAAATTTCTTTGATCGTTTTTAAAAAGTACCAAATCATTTTTTCTCCTAAACCCATTCAAGATACGTTGCTAACGTACCTAATATATTTGTTGTCAATCCAAATAAGAATAACGGAATCTGATAGTTATAAAGTCGTTCATCCTCGTCTGGCGTTGTCTTCATTAGCACATAGAACAGGTAAGGAAGTAGATCGATAAAATATCGATTTCCAAACTGCCAACCGCCTAATGTTTTATGGCTTAATATAAGCAATGTATGCACTACCATAATCACAAGGTGCATCTTAATTAATGCAGTATCTTTAAGAGTTCCTTTTTTCTTATAGTAAATCAGATACATTGCGTACGTAATAAAGATCGGCATGGAAACCCAGATTGCCATACCATTAAACTTACAGTAGCTATATGTCCCATTGTTGTACTCCGCAAGTCGAAACAGGCTGCTAAAATTGCTAAAGATATAGCTGATATTAAACTGCCCAAGTTCTGCTTCGGTAAACTCTGGTAGATAATTATGACCAAATTCAAATATGCTTCCGAATCTGGCATAATTTAACCACATGTAAATTCCAGCCACAATTAAAGTAGGAATTGCCCAATATAATTTCTTCTTTACAAGAATCAAAAGGGTATCCTCTGGATGTGTTTCCTTCCATTTATGATAAATGATATACACAAGCACAGGGAAATAAATCACTTGAAATGGTCGGCAGCCAACAGAACAACCCCAAAGGAAGAAGCTAAGTCCACCTCTCGCTTCCATTGCATAGTAAATTGCCATAATTGAAAGCGTAAAACTTAAGTTCTGCGCAATAAACCATACCCAGCCATTTGAAGATACAAACACAAGATTGCTTGCAACCATTAAAAACAATGTCCAAAATGCCACATGACGTTTATTTAACTTATATAAAATCTCCATCACATAGTAAGCACCGAAAAGCGTACTAATCAGTGCTACCGTTCCATCAAAATTAAACGTACGGAATATTAATCCTAATATAAAAAATATAAAGGATGGAAACGGCGGAAAGCTTACATAATACTTTCCACCATAAATAGCTAATTCCAGATAGGAATAATTCTGACCAAGGTCCAACCTGCCGTTCAGCCAAGCTTCTGCCTGAAGCGAATAGGAATTATACACTCCAGCCGCATCACTCCACGGATAATACCCCGTCATATGAAAAATCATGCCGTACACTGCTGCCAATCCTAAAAAGACAATCGCCAGATTGGTCATCCTTTTATCATTATTTTGCATATACTCCTACCCCTTTATCTTCGTAATAATACCCAAGAATCCATCCATCGTAAGAATACATTTACATATTCCTTACTAATTGGCATACCTGAAAGTACTGGATAAAACATAAAGAACAATACAATACAAAGCGCTACATAAATCGCAATTGGTATCTTAAACTTCTCATTCTTATCAATCAACGCTTTTGCACAATATACAATCATCAAGATTACAAATGGCACGCTTGGAAAGTAATGATAGATAAACGTACATCTACTTACAAGCATCCAAGGTAAATATTGTGCAAGATAGCCTACAAATAAGAATGCCGCAATATGATCTTTCTTACGGATTGCAAGCACAACAGTTCCTACTGCTGCTACAATGCCCATCCACCAAATAAATGGATTACCAAATGAACTGATTCCTTCTGCTACCGTAGAGGATAAATCCCCAGAATAATACCAGATTGGTCTAGAAACAGTTGGCCATGCATACCAGCTAGACTGGAATGGATGTGTTGCCTCTAAGTTTGCATGGTATTCAAACATATCTCCCTGATTCTTAAGCATACGCTCGATAAGTCCCATTCCTTCCGTACTTCTAAACGGAATATAGGATAACGTATAAATAATCGCAGGAATAAAGATGAACACGACAAAGCAGAAAAGAATTGTCTTCCATGTATATTCATAAAAATGCTTCTTCACATGTTCATGACTAATTCCATTCGTACTACCTGTTGGATCTTCACATGCGTATCGATACTCACTGTATCGTCTATATAAGTTAGCAAAGAAAATAACTGCAAGGCCAACTGCCCCGTATACCCCAGTCATCTTTGAAGCAATGGCAAATCCCATCGTGATTCCACAAAGCCCTAACGGGATAAATGTCTTTCTTAAACTAGTGTCATAAAAGCTTGTTGAAATATACTTATACATAAAGTAATACATCAATAAGATAAAGAACGTAACAAATACATCGATGGTTGCAATTCTTGTCTGCGCAAAATGCATAAAGTCACATGCAAATAGTAAACATGCCATTGTCGCAAACCATTGCTTCTTAAATAATCTTCTTGCAAAGACATAAATTAAAGGAAGCATTGCAATACCGAATAACGTACCCATGATACGCCATCCAAATGGATTTACACCGAAGATTGCCATACCTGTTGCAATCATAATCTTACCAAATGGCGGATGTGTCCATTCATACGTATATAATCCATGTAAGAACTCATATCCAGATCTGGCATGATAAATTTCATCAAAATACGTTCCGCTTCGATAGGATTCTTTCTCTTCATACATTTCCTGCTCATCGAATAATTCTTTATAACTTTCTTCATTTACAGGCACAAGCTGTACGCCGTTTGGATCAAGGAATACCATTTCATTAATAACTGCTTTTTCAGACTTGCTAATAAAACGAACATATCTTGCATTCAAATCCACTTCAAAACTGTTCCAAGCGAATACAGAAGAGAATTCAAATGTTTCATCCGTAACTGTACTGTCTTCTTCCGAAGCATCATAGGATGGATTCACAAGCGTCTTCCATTCTTCTGTTTCAGAATTACGATATTGAATCTCGAACTTACGGCTCTCATAGTTACCAAGATAAGCACTAACCTTATCAATTTCTGCTACATTGCCAAAATCAAGATCAATTGTCGTACCTTCTACATCTGTAGACCAACTACTTTCCGGTGCATACATAAATCCAAGGTTATACAGCGCAATCACAGCATATACAGCCGTAATCGCAAACATGAGAATAAAGTCTTTTTTATTTAATTTTTCAAATCTTACAGATGGAGTAATCGTACCAATGAGATTTGCTTTCTCCTTACTAGGGGATACGCTTTCTGATACGTTTGCTGTTATCACTTCCATCTGCTTTTCTTTATCACAAAGATAATATTTATAAATGCAGTAGGCAAACAATGCAAATACTAAAAGAGTTGCCCCGGAAATCAATCTAGGAATCTTTGCTTCCCAATCATACGTAGATGGATCATAGTAAAACAATACATGCGCCACATTATATAAGCTCGTCACAGAGAACAGCCCATATACGAAGAACATATTCTTATGCGGGCGCACAAGATATGCACATAATAATAATACGATAGCTGGGAACATATAACGTTCATGCATTCTAACAGAGAATAAGAACATGAAGATATTGATAAATGCAGCTACCATATAGATTCTTGCCCCATCACGTTTCGAGCGGAAGAAAATCAATGCAGCGATTACAACGACTGCAACAATTACAATATTACCAAATACGACATATGGAATATGCATAAATGTTTCCGTCTGGGATACCCAGTTCTTTCCGAAGAACATCCACATATTATACGCATTTACCGATGCATATGGATAAGAACCCATTGTTTCTGTATACTGCGCGACAATCGTTCCTACTCCAAATGGTAAAATTAAAAGTACCATACCAGCAATCGATCCTACTGAGTAGAGAAGCAACTCTACAAAGCGCCTTGAATGAAACTCAAATGTAATCCTCTCCTTGCCGTCTTCTCCCTTTTTATAGGTGAGGAAAGATTGTTCAATACATGCAAATAACAATACTGGCGTAAAGAATAACGTCTGCGGTTTCATAAGCACACCAATTGCAAAACTAATAATTGCAATAAGATACTTATTCTCTACAATGTAATAACACATCATTAATACAAATAACGTGTACACACTGTCTACTTGTCCCCAAACAGAAGAGTCTAATACGACTACAGGATTGAGTACATATAATAATGTACAGATCAAAGAGGTTCTCTCTGAAAACTTTCTTCTAGCAATTTTATAAATATAATAGCCAGCAATTACGTCACATAAAATTGCAGGGAATTTCACTAGAATAATTCCCATTGCTGTTGTATAGCTCGTTACATTAAACGCTTTAATAAAAATCCCTACAACATATAAGACATAGATATATCCTGGCGGATAATCATGGAAGGTATCTGACTTATAAAAGTTCGACAACCCATCATTAGCTGCCATCCTAGCCCACTGAAAAAAGCAGTTCATATCGGTATCAAAACCAACATAAACAACTGAGATAATCAGCTTGATCAGCATAGCAAAGAACAGAAGCCAAGCGATTCCAGTCCAACTTCTATAGAGCGGAAGGTCAGCATCCTTTCCAATCGGCTGCATTTGAAAATACCTACCATATGCCCATAAAAATAGCGCGACTGTCGCGATCGCTATCAAGTTAATATATAGCATTTCTACACCTGGTCCTTTCGTTTCTTTCATAAATGCATACTTTTGTACACACAAAATTACATTTTAATTTAATTTTACATATATTTCTGGATAAAGTAAAGTACCTGGAAACATTTCGTTCCCAGGTACACAAAAAATTCATATTTATTTACAAAAAGCGTCCTTATTGTACAGTAACAACTTTGATCATATTTGTTCTACCAGTTGCACCAGTTGGTACACCTGCTGTTAATACAACTGTATCATCTTTTTCTACATATCCTAAATCTACTGCTGTCTTAACTGCTTCTTCAAGTAAAACATCAGTATCATTTTCTTCTTGGATACGTACAGGTGTTACACCCCAATAAATTTGCATTCTACGTAATGTAGAATCTACTGGAGATAAACCAACGATTGAAGCTTCTGGTTTGAATTTACTTAACATTCTTGTAGTATATCCAGTCATAGAAGCTGCAACGATTACTTTAGATTGTAATGTCATTGCAGTTGTTACTGAAGAGTAACAGATTGCACTAGAGATACCTCTGGAACGATGAGTTTCTTTTTCAGTGATGATCTTATCGTACTCTAAGTTTTCTTCTGTTTCACGAGCAATGTTAGCCATCATACGAACAGATTCTACTGGGTATTTACCCATAGCTGTTTCACCAGATAACATGATTGCATCAGTACCATCATAGATAGCATTTGCAACGTCAGTTACTTCTGCTCTAGTTGGTCTTGGGTTACGAATCATAGAATCTAACATTTGAGTTGCAGTGATTACTGGTTTGTATGCATCATTACATTTCTTAATGATAGATTTTTGCATCTTAGGAACGCTTTCCACTGGTACTTCTACACCAAGGTCACCACGTGCTACCATGATGCCATCAGATTCTTTAATGATTTCATCAATATTATCAATACCTTCTTCATTTTCGATTTTACTGATAATATCGATTTTTGCATTATGATCATCTAAGATTTGACGAATTTCTCTTACTGCTGCAGCATTTCTAACGAAAGATGCTGCGATGAAATCTACACCATTTTCGATACCGAAGATAATATCTTCTTTATCTTTCTCTGTAATAGCAGGAAGGTTAATACTTACACTAGGAATATTAACACCTTTTCTATTACTTAAAGATCCACCATTGATAACTTCACAAACTACGTCTGTAGCAGTTACTTCTTTTACAAGTAATTCGATCAATCCATCATCAAGTAAAATTTTATTTCCAGCAACGACATCATTTACGATTTCGTCATATGTTACTGCAACACGGTTTGCATTTCCAATGATATCTTCAGTTGTTAAAGTGAATGTTTGTCCTGCAATTAACTCAACTTTTTCATCATTTTCTAATAATTTAGTACGAATTTCTGGTCCTTTTGTATCTAAAAGAATAGCGATTGGTACATTGAGTTCTTCTCTTACGGCCTTAATAGTGTTAATAGTTTCTAAATGTGTTTCATGAGTACCATGAGAGAAGTTAATTCTAGCAATGTCCATACCTTCTGCAATTAACTTTTTTAATTGTTCTGGTGTGTTTGAAGATGGTCCGATGGTACATATAATTTTAGTCTTCTTTTTCATATATTCCTCCAAGTTATCAACACTAACTTTATCATGTACAGTAATAGTATATCCAGTTATATATCAAATCGATAAAGTTTTATTTTCCATTAAAGTCATGTTGGAGCTTTAATAGGAACATGTTAATGTTTTTTTACATGTTCATGCGTAAAAAGATGTTCCATGCAATACTCATAATTGCCATCACATCTGGAACAGAATCTAAATTCAAGTGTGTCATCATCTAGTTCTGTTCTGCCACAAACAGCACATCTATGACGAGGTCCTGTCGTCTTCGCATCACGCATTTGTTCTTTATATAAATGCTTACGCTTGATCTGTTTAGGTGAAACTCTTCTACCTCTTCTGTTTAAAGAAGGAACAAGATACAAAGCTAAGTTTAATAAAGCCACAAAGATCGCAATTCCTTGCCACAAATACCCTCCTCGAATAGCTTGCACCATTTCGAGAACGGTTGTTGCTGCATAAAAGATTCCAAGATATTTCATCTTTAAAGGTATGATGAAATTAAATAGAATCTGCGTTTCCGAGAACACAAAAGCACAAAGCATAAGCAACGTTGTATTAATATAATTAATGCCCATATATCCAAAATAATAAGAATATACATAACTGGCATTACCAGCATATATATGCAACGCAAATGCTGCAACAATGTTCAATAGGATTCCCGTTAAATAAAACATATTAAATCTAACTGTACCCCAAACGTTCTCTAGGCTTCTTCCAAAACTGTACATAAAGTATAAGGTAATTGCAGTAAGTACAATGTTAAAGCCACTTATACTATATCCGCCAGGAACTAGAATAAATGTTATCAAACGCCATATCTGCTTACCATGAATGATAGCATACATATTTAGCGATAAATATTTTTCCAAGAACCCAGGCGCTATAGTGTTAAGAACTAATCCAGCAATCTGGCAAATAATAATGTAATACATTAAATTTGGAATTGCATGTTTGCTAAATCTACGTTCAATTCGATCTAAGAAATTCATATTCTAACCACCCTTCGTTTTAACTTTGGGATTTTTCAATAAGGAGAAAACTCCTTATTGGCTTATTACTAATTACAAATAACATTAAAATAAATCTTTTTTCGCAAAGAAGTAAGCAATGGCACCTGTCAAACAAACAGTGCCTCCAATTACAATGTAAAATCCTAATGCATTATGAATCAATGGCATATTATCAAAGTTCATACCATAGAAACTTGCGATCATGGTAGGAATGGATAATACGATTGTTACTGTTGCTAAGAATTTCATAACAATGTTTAAGTTATTGGAGATAACAGATGCAAATGCATCCATCATTCCGCTAAGGATACCGCTATAAATATTTGCCATTTCGATTGCTTGCTTGTTTTCAATGATAACATCTTCAAGAAGCTCTGTATCTTCAGGATATTTCTTAATATTTTCGGTTTTCAATAATTTTTCTAAAACTACTTCATTTGCACGTAGAGAAGTTGTGAAATAAACAAGGCTCTTTTCTAATTCAAGTAACTCGATTAATTCACGGTTTTTTGTGGATTGATGTAATTTATGTTCAATCTCTTCACTTTTATGATCAATGATTCTTAGGTTCTGTAAGAATACTGATGCATTTTTATAAAGAATTTGAAGAATAAAGCGTGTCTTCATATGAGTATAGAACCCTTTTACTCTTCCATCCATGAAACTTTTTAAAATAGATGTTTCTTCCAGACAAACCGTGATAATTACTTCTTTCGCAATGATAATTGCTAATGGAATCGTAATATAACGGTCCTTGCCATTACGTTCTTCTAATGAAGGGATATCTACTAATACAAGTGTATAATCCTCTTCCGTTTCAATTCTTGAACGTTCTTCCTCATCTAGAGGAGCACGTAAATGATCAATATCAATGTTAAATCTTTCTGATACGTCTAATAGCTCGGATGCACTTGGATTCGTCATTGCGATCCAGCACCCTTCCTCTACCTGAGATAATTTATGGATTCCTCCATCTAATGTTTTAAAAATTTCTATCATATTGCTCTCCTTACTACTCGAAACAATAAAGCAGCAAGGGCAATTCATTTAGTCAAAAAATATATCATTTCCAGCTAGATAAATCGTTTCATGCTCTTATCGTTTCGGCTTGTGTTTATATTTTGCTTTCTTATTTTCCGCCTATAACTCGGTCCAGCTTCCATATACCCACATCCTTTCTTTGCTTTCTTTGACATAGTATTTTTTGACCGTGTCAACCCATTTTCTCTATGGTTTTACATAATTTTATTCATAATTACATAGATTAATTATATGTTTAATATATGTCTTTGTCAAACATTATATAAGGTTACTCTTCTTACAAATAATGGTAGCTTTTGTTTGTTTCCTTTAAAATCAAGCACTTCAAGAAATCCAATTTCAAAAAAATCGCGTTTATTCGACAAAAGTAAAAGAGAGCATTGATTATACTAGGCTTTCTAGTCCTTCCAATCTTTTGCTCTCTTTTACTTTATTAACCTGACTTTTACATTGTCTTACTTCTCATACCGACATTCACAACCATTCCGACTGATGCTACGGAATTGATTAACGAAGTAAGTCCCGAACTAATAAACGGTAATGGTAACCCTGTATTCGGCAACAGACTTGTAGCTACACCAATATTAACAAATGTCTGGAACATCAGCATGGCCGATACACCAACACAAATCAACCGTCCCATATAATCGGGGGCGTGGGTTCCAATATATAGGCACCGACATACAAGAACAAAATACAAGAATATAATTCCTACACATCCTACAAAGCCAAATTCCTCTCCGACAATTGCGAACACAAAATCGCTTTCATTCGCATAAATATTCGCATATCCTCTTGCATCTGTATCTTGATCATCAATGATTTTTCCGACCTTTCCACCGAGTGCTACCGCTGTAAGTGACTGATTCTGTTGATACTTACCAGAATTGTCTTCGGATTCATCATCCGATAAAAACGAAAGCACACGCTTTACTTGGTATGGTTTAATAAATGGAAGACTCACATCATATACACCTACGGCAATAACAATAACAAGCATAATCGGTACGCATACGGCAAGTACCTTTCCTATAATCTTGTAGCTTAAGCCAGACATAAATACAAGAACGACAAAAATAAAGATAAATACAAATGTCGAACTAAGATGTGGCTCTAGTAAAATCAAGACAATTGGAAGTGCTGTTGCTGCACCAAGGATAAATAATGTCCGATATCGATCCATCTCTTCTTTTAAATAATCACATAAAAATGCCAGGAACAAAATAATTACAAACTTCGCCAATTCTGACGGCTGTATTGTCAATCCACCAATTACGATCCAACGCTTAACATTATTAATGGTTTTTCCAAATATAGCAGTATATCCTAGCAGAAGCACAACAATCGTATACAACACAAACGAATATCTGCATATAAATCGGTAATCGATAACAATAGCCACTAGAAATACAGCTAGTCCAATTACGATTCCGATAAGCTGTTTCTTGAACAGGCTTGTGTCTCCTCCGGAAACAATGTCCTGTTGCCGTAAACAATAGGCGCCTACGATTAACAAAATAGCCATAATGGTTATGGATAATACGTCAAGCTTTTTCCAGTTTATTTCTTTTAATTTTGAAAATAAATTCATGGCTTCCTTCCTTTCGTGGAATTTGACCATACAAATGTCCACATAGTATTTTATCGGTTTTTTTTCTATTTTGCAACGTAATTTATTGATTAATTGCAAACTTCATATGTTTCCTATATAAAATAGCTCTTATATAGACACTTTGCCGTGCCACCCCAGTCTCTACAGCAGCCTCTTTCCTACGATTAACAAAAAGCGAGCCCTTGCTTATGCAAAAGCTCACTTTTATTTTACCCACTATTTCACTAATTTATCTTGATTCAAATTTTTGCTCATCCATAGCATTCGTATTTGGCACTCTTAATACAGTTCCTGGTTTCAAATAAATCTGAACCGTATCATTATGACGAAGTACTTGATCCAAACTAATGCCGAATCGTTCTAAAACATTCTGCAAGTTGTCATCCTGTTTTACAACATAAGTGATTATAACGTAAGGTACTGGTTGTGATCCTCCTGTCCTTTGGCCAGTCTGGCCATCTCCATTATCTGTTGTTTCCATATCTCCATCATCATACATATCATCATATACTACTGTTTCGTGCTCTTCTCCATCCTCTTCTTCTCCAATTTGTCCAAAAGGATTATTGTCCCCATAACGTGGATCTCTAGGGTCATTATATGGTCCGTAGTTATCGAAAGGTGGCATTGGTTTATATGGTGGGACTACTGGACCTGGACCGCCAAAATTTCCTGGCCAAGGACGAATTGGAACAATTGGTATAGTATCAACCATAGGGTCTCGATTAGGAATGCAAATGCGTTTACCAACATACAGATTATATATATCATCATCCTCGTTCGCATTGATTAACCAAGC
The DNA here is from genome assembly GCA_905214875.1 of uncultured bacterium. Classification (GTDB taxonomy): domain Bacteria; phylum Bacillota; class Clostridia; order Lachnospirales; family Lachnospiraceae; genus KM106-2. The sequence goes on from CAJMNR010000017.1 coordinate 46,652, forward strand.
AAGAGGGATTTCAAATCTTCTACTTATGCCGTATAACGTATCATTCTCTTGTACTACGTAAAGAAAGCCATCGCAGTCATCGAATCTCATGTATACCTCCATTCAACGAATTCGTTTATTCGCAAATAAAAATTCTATATTTACTTTATTATATTCCCAGTCGATACAAACGTTCGTAACTGTATCTTTTCATTCAGATAAATAATGCCAAAAATTTATAATATTGCTAAATGAGACAATCTGTCGTATACTTTCTATATGTGTAAATTTACACATTATTTCATACTATAATGTAAGGAGGAACAGCAACAAGCTGGTACAATATGAAAACAAATTATACAGTTGGTATAGATATTGGATCAACAACGGTAAAAATAGCTGTCCTTGATGAAGAATTAAATATATTATTTTCAGATTATCAAAGACATTTTGCTAATATACAAGAAACCTTATCTGATTTAATTCAGAAAGCAAAATCTGAACTTGGCGATTTAAACGTCGCTCCAATGATTACAGGTTCCGGCGGTCTTGCCTTAGCCAAAAATATGAACATCCCTTTCATTCAAGAAGTAGTTGCCGTAGCATCTGCCCTTGAGCACTATGCTCCACAAACAGATGTCGCAATCGAACTTGGTGGAGAAGATGCAAAAATCATTTATTTCAATAACGGTATTGATCAAAGAATGAACGGTATCTGTGCTGGTGGTACAGGCTCCTTTATCGACCAGATGGCCACTTTACTAAAGACAGACGCCGCAGGATTAAATGAATATGCCAAAAGCTATCAGGCACTTTACCCAATCGCTGCTAGATGTGGTGTATTTGCAAAGACTGATATCCAGCCATTAATCAACGAAGGTGCTACAAAGCCCGACTTAAGTGCTTCCATCTTCCAGGCTGTTGTCAACCAGACAATCAGTGGTCTTGCATGTGGTAAGCCAATTCGCGGTCACGTTGCATTCTTAGGGGGTCCATTACACTTCCTTACTGAATTAAAACAAGCATTTATCCGTACATTAAACTTAACGGATGAAACAATTGTCGATCCAGATAATTCTCATTTATTTGCTGCTATCGGTAGTGCAATGAATTCTAAGGGAGAAAGCGTTACTTCCTTCGATCAATTAATACACTTACTAAGCAATAAAGTTCAATTAGAATTCGAAGTAACAAGACTCGATCCACTGTTCAAAGACCAACAAGAATATGATGAATTCTTAGAGCGTCATACAAGACACAGTGTTAAAAAAGGAGACCTTGCTACATATAAAGGAAACTGCTACTTAGGTATTGATGCAGGTTCCACTACAACTAAAGTAGCTTTAGTAGGCGAAGATGGTTCCCTACTCTACTCTTTTTATAGTAACAATAATGGTAGTCCTTTAAAGACAACCATCCGTGCAATGAAAGAAATCTATGAGTTATTGCCAGAAGGCGTACAGATTGTTCGCTCCTGCTCTACTGGATATGGAGAAGCATTAATCAAATCTGCCCTCTTACTTGATGAAGGCGAGGTAGAAACAGTTGCCCATTATTATGCTGCTGCTTTCTTTGATCCTAAAGTAGATTGCATCCTTGATATTGGTGGACAAGATATGAAATGCATTAAGATCAAGAATGAATCCGTAGACAGTGTTCAATTAAATGAAGCATGTTCCTCAGGATGTGGTTCTTTCATTGAAACATTTGCAAAATCTTTAAATTATGAAGTTGCAGACTTTGCAAAAGTAGCGTTATTTGCCGAAAATCCAATCGACCTCGGTTCACGATGCACGGTATTTATGAATTCAAAAGTAAAACAAGCGCAAAAAGAAGGGGCAAGCGTTGCAGATATTAGTGCCGGCCTTGCTTACTCTGTTATCAAGAACGCCTTATTAAAGGTTATCAAGATTACTGATCCGAAAGACCTTGGAAATAACATCGTAGTACAAGGTGGAACATTCTATAACGATGCAGTACTTCGCGCTTTCGAACGCATTTCTTCTTGTGAAGCAATCCGTCCTGACATTGCCGGAATCATGGGTGCATTTGGTGCTGCCTTAATCGCACGTGAACATTACGAAGGCCAGACTTCCACAATGTTAAGCTTTGAAAATATCATCAACTTAAAATTCGATACAAAGCTTACAAGATGTAAAGGCTGTACAAACCACTGCCGTTTGACAATCAATCGTTTCACTGGCGGACGTAATTTTATTTCTGGTAACCGTTGTGAAAAAGGTATCGGTAAAGTCAAGAATGCCGGCGGCGTTCCAAACCTATTTGAATATAAAAATCATCGTACTTTTGACTACGAACCATTACCATTAGATAAAGCTACTCGTGGTACCGTTGGTATTCCAAGAGTACTTAATATGTATGAAAACTATCCATTCTGGTTTACATTCTTTACGAAACTTAACTACCATGTCGTAGTCTCTCCAGAGTCCAACCGTGGTATTTATGAACTAGGAATTGAATCCATCCCTAGTGAAAGCGAATGTTATCCAGCAAAATTAGCCCATGGCCATATTATGTGGTTACTTAAAGAAGGCGTAAAATACATCTTCTACCCTTGCGTTCCATACGAGCGTAAAGAAGATCCTACTGCTAATGATCACTACAACTGTCCAATCGTTACAAGTTACGGGGAAAACATCAAGAATAATGTGGAAGAATTAAAAGATCCTTCCATTATCTATCAAAACCCATTTGTATCCTTTGAAACAGAAGAGATTTTAGCTAATCAATTAGTAAAGGTAATCGGTGAAACAAATAATATTCCTGCACAGGAAATTAGAGAAGCTGCTCATGCTGCTTACGCAGAACTTACGAAAGTAAGAGATGACATACGCAAAAAAGGGGAAGAGACATTAGAATACCTGAAAAAGACTGGCAAGCGAGGCATCGTACTTGCTGGACGTCCTTATCATATCGATAAAGAAATCAACCATGGTATTCCTGAATTAATCACTTCCTATGACATCGCCGTGTTAACAGAAGACAGTATTGCACATCTTGGAAAAGTAGATCGTCCAACCATCGTTATGGATCAATGGATGTATCACTCCAGATTATATGCTGCTGCTTCTTTCGTACGTACGCAAAGCAACTTAGAGTTAATTCAGTTAAACTCTTTCGGATGTGGACTTGATGCCGTTACTACAGATGAAGTAAACGATATCCTTACAAAATCCGGAAAGATTTATACAGTCCTTAAAATCGATGAAGTAAACAACCTTGGTGCAGCACGAATCCGTATTCGAAGCTTAATCTCTGCAGTAAAAGACCGTGAAAAGAAACACGTCAAACGAGAAATCGTTTCTGCAGCTCGTAAGAGAGTAGAATTTACTGCTGAAATGAAAGATACGTATACAATTCTTTGTCCACAGATGTCTCCAATCCACTTTGACTTCGTACAAGAAGCATTCAAAGTATGTGGATACAATGCTGTCGTATTAGATAGCGACAACCGTACGACCATCGATTACGGTTTAAAATACGTTAATAACGATGCTTGTTACCCATCCTTGATCGTTGTAGGTCAGATCATGGAAGCACTTCTCTCCGGCCGTTATGATACCGATAAAGTTGCTGTCGTAATCACACAAACTGGTGGTGGCTGTCGTGCAACAAACTATATCGGATTTATCCGCCGTGCATTAGAGAAGGCAAACTTATCCCATATTCCAGTCATATCAATCAGTGCACAGGGCCTTGAAAAGAACTCTGGTATGAAATACACTCCTAAGATTTTAAATCGTGCTATGCAAGGTTTACTATACGGAGATTTATTAATGCGAGTTCTTTATAAGACAAGACCTTACGAAGCACAAAAAGGGTCCGCAAATGCATTATATGAATCCTGGAAGAAGAAATGTTTAGCTTCCATTCACAATGGAAAACGAAGCGAATTCAAACGTAACATTCGCGGCATCGTCCATGACTTTGATAATTTAGAGTTATTAGACATCAAGAAACCTAAAGTTGGTGTCGTTGGTGAAATCTTAGTTAAGTTCTTACCAATTGCCAACAACTATATCGTTGAACAGTTAGAAGCTGAAGGCGCAGAAGCTGTTGTTCCAGACCTCATGGACTTCTTCTTATACTGTGCATACGATTGCAACTTCAAACATGAGAACTTAGGAAAGAGTAAAAAAAGCGCTGTAATCTGTAATGCAGCCATCCGCTTAATCGAGTGGTATCGTAAGCCTTTAGTAAAAGCACTTAACGAAAGTAAACGCTTCCAGGCTCCTGTTCCTATCACGCAACTTGCTGATTATGCAAGCGAGTTTGTTTCTATCGGAAATCAAACAGGTGAAGGTTGGTTCTTAACAGGTGAAATGATCGAATTAATTCATTCCGGCGTTAACAACATTGTATGTACACAGCCATTTGGTTGTCTTCCAAACCATGTCGTAGGTAAAGGTGTTATCAAAGTACTTCGTCAATCATTTAAAAGTGCTAATATCGTTGCGATTGACTACGATCCAGGCGCTAGCGAAGTAAACCAATTAAACCGAATCAAATTAATGCTTTCCACAGCTGAAAAGAATATGTAATATAAAAAAGTTGGTAATGTGATATAACTTCACATTACCAACTTTTTTTGTTTTATCGTTTTTCTTCAAAATAAGAAACTTTATTACTTATCTTCGTACCTTACGCTGACTCCTCGCCCTCTAAGGTACTCTTTTACTTGATTGATCTCAAGTTCTTTATAATGGAATAAGGAAGCTGCTAATACTGCATCTGCTTTTCCTTCGGTAAGCGCATCATAGAAATGCTCAATCTTTCCAGCACCACCAGAAGCAATAACTGGAACCTTAACATTCTCGGATACGATCTTTGTCAGTTCAATATCATACCCATCTTTTGTTCCGTCTTTATCCATACTTGTAAGCAGGATCTCACCCGCTCCAAGTTCGCAAGCTTTCATAATCCATTCAACAGCATCAATGCCCATATCTACTCTTCCGCCGTTCTTATAGATATTCCAGCCTGAACCATCTGCACGTCGTTTTGCATCCACTGCAAGGACAACACATTGGCTCCCGAACTTATCAGCCGCCTCTGCGATCAAATTCGGATTATCGATCGCTGCAGAATTGACTGCAACCTTATCTGCACCTTCTCTAAGGATAACCTTAAAATCATCGACAGAACGAATCCCACCACCTACTGTAAATGGAATAAACACGGTTTCTGCAACTCGTCTTACCATATCAAGCTTTATCGTTCTTGCATCTGAAGATGCTGTTATATCAAGAAACACAAGCTCATCCGCGCCAGCCTTATTGTATGCTTTAGCAACTTCCACTGGATCACCTGCATCCTGTAAATTCACAAAATTTACGCCCTTTACTACTCGGCCGTTATGTACATCTAAACAAGGAATTATCCTTTTCGTAAACATATGTATCTTCCCCCTTTTATAAATTAGCAAAATTACGAAGAATATGAAGTCCTACATCGCCACTCTTTTCCGGATGGAACTGACAAGCAAACGTTGTACCTTTCTCTACTGCCGCATCAATCAATGTTGAATACTCTGTCGTAGCCGCAACTTCCTCTCTATGCTTTGCCTTTAAATAATAGGAGTGAACAAAATACACATAAGAATGATCTTTTAGTCCATGAAACAATTTTGACTTCGGATTAAGCGTCAAATCATTCCATCCAATATGAGGAATCTTAAGCCCTTCTTTATCTGGGATACGAACGATTTCACCCTCTAGGATTCCTAATCCTTCTACGCCTTCTGCTTCTTCACTGGATTCAAACATAAGCTGCAATCCTAGGCAGATTCCTAAGAATGGCTTTTCACTCTTTCCAATCTCTCTTAATACATCAACCAATTCATATTTATGTAACTTTTCCATTGCCTCGCCAAAGGCACCGACACCAGGTAAAATGACTTTGTCCGCATGAAGGAGCTGTTCTTTATCTCTTGTAATCAACACTTCTTCTCCAAGGGAAATCAGTGCTTTCTCCACACTTTTCAAGTTACCAGCATCATAGTCAACAATAGCTATCATTCTAACACTTCCTTTACGCAAAAATAAGATATAAAGAATAAATCTATTCTTTATATCTTACTTGAGTTTGCACATTTATGCAACCATTTTACAAAAAACTTATTTTTATTCATTCACGCTTGCAACAGCATCACCATTTGAAGATGCCTTAGGTGCTGCATTACAGATACGGGTAAGAGCTTTTGTATACTCTACCTTATCTTTTTGCTTGATTAATTCTTTAGCTTCGGATTCGGAAACGTTGTATACTTGTTTCAATTCTGAAATCATCTCTTTACGAAGACTGTCATACTCATTTGCTACTCCATATTTTGAAGCATCAGCATAATACTCATCATAACGTTCTAACCCCTTTAATAAGGAATCTAACGCTTCCACATGCATATTTAGCTCTTTAAAATTTTCATAAGAGTTCTGCTGTTTTTCCATACGCATAACTGTTTCCACTTTGTTATAAAGTTCTTCGTCTTTTGCTTTCAGTTTTAAACCACTTAACTCTTGATATGCTGCATCATATCTACCGATTGTACTGTTAAAATCTGCATTGCTTACTGTAAGACCATATGTTCCTTTAAGCGTAACGACAATAATAGCGATTCCAATCACTGCAGCTGTAGAGAATACGATTGACGCGCCGATCTTATTAATCTTTCCTTCTGGAACATAATTTCTTTCGGCTTCTTCTCGTTCTTTTTGTTTCTTTTCTCTTGCTTCTGCTTTTTTCTTAGCTTTCGCTTCCTTGGCTGCAGCCTTCGCTTCGTTTTTCGCCGCTTTCTTTTCTGCTGCAGCTTTCTTTTTCTCTTCTTTTTGTTTTTGCTTCGCTTCTTCTTTTTGCTTTTTCTTTTCTTCTAGCTCAGCAATACGTTGTTTTTCTTTTTCAATTTCTTCTTCTGGATTTTCAGGTTCGATATTAGCGAACATCTTATCCATTAATGTCTTTTTCTTATTTTTCTTTGTTTCAACAACCTTTTCTTCATCTGGTAGCAAATTATTGAATTGTTCTTCTAACGCTTCGTCATCCAATGAGGATACTGCTCCTAAAGAATCAGAAAATATATCCGAAGCACTCTTAGTCTGCATTTTCTCCGAATCAAGGGAATCACCTAATAAAGCATCAAATTCCTCTAAAGAAAAATCTGTATCATTGGAATCTCCAATAATACCGTCTAATTCTTCAGTCGGCACACTTGTCTCCATTGGTTCACCATATTCTTCATTATTTTGAACCTCCTCAGTTATTTCTTCGGAAGTTGCAAAAAAATCGTCTAATGAAGCCATATCCTCGAGCATTTCTGCATTTAATCCAGATTCTATCTCAGCTTCCGCTAATTTAGCCTCTTCAAGTAAGGCATCGTCTAAATCTAATAATTTTTCGTCATCTAGATTCATACTTGTCTCTACCTCCTCTGATAATATCGTACTTTTCTCATTCTGTTCTTCTAAATTTTTAGAAGAACCACTGATTTTTTCTTTAAGTATATTGTTATAACTATCGTCAACATAATCATCAACTTCATCTAATGCGCTTTCGACAGGAATCACCTGTTCTTCTGTTGGATTATCTGGCATATTTTCAATCTTTTTTGAAATAGTTTGGTCGAGCAAATCCCAATCGTCTTCGTTCGACTTCATCAAATCTACTTCATCCTGATTCATTATTGTTTCACCACCTAATTACAATTCAATTTCATTTTCTAAATACCACACAATAGAGCGATTATTTTAAAGCATATTTTTGTAAATTTCGTCCTCAAAATAATTTGCATACTCAAATATGTTCGTAGTTTTTACCAATATTTTTACATATATTTTTCTGTCAATTGGTAACTTTTTTTATCTTACTTTTTTTGCAAACATTTTTCTTATTTTTTACATATTTGCAAATCCATACCAATTATACTATAGTATAACTATGATAAAAACTTATAGAGGAGGCCATTATGAAGACAAATCTATACATACAATACCAAGGTTACGAATTTCAAGATAAACCATTTATCAATAGAATAAAGGAAATTTGGTCTAATCAAGGAAATAAGATCAAAGATATTGAAACACTTAATCTCTACATAAAGCCAGAAGAAAATACCGTATATTTTGTAATTAATGAAACAACCTCTGGTAGTATACCAATCAAACAATAATCATTCTAACAACTAAATATCATATCGTATAAGAAAACACGGTACATCAGTATCCGTGTTTTCTTATTTTTTATCCATCGATCTAATTAGAAAAGAAACTCATCGATTGTCTCTACTAAGATTCCAATCTCAGGTTTTGAAATCTGTGCATTCGCACCTAATAATCTACCTTTTGCTTTCATTTCCTCATTTACTAAGGATGAGAAAATAACAACTGGTAAGTCTTTTAACACACTATCTGTCTTGATTAATTTAGTTAATCTATGTCCATCCATTTGTGGCATTTCGATATCTGTGATTACACAAGCGACATTTTCTTTTACTGTATTTTCATTTCTGAATTTTTCAAGTAAATCCCATGCTTCTTGTCCATTTGCTGTAATTGTGAGATTAGTATATCCTGCTTCAACAAGACAATCTTTGATTAGACGTTCAAGCATTGGAGAATCTTCTGCGATAATGATCGGCTTCTCATTTCTATTTCTTTCACCAAGTTTCTTCACGTCATCAATTTTTAAAGAAGTTGCTGGACAAACATCCGCTACAATCTTTTCAAAGTCAAGAATAATAATTAACTTTTCGCCTAATTTAATAATTCCCGTAGCAACCCCTGCTCCGTTCGTATTAAGTGTCACATCCGGTTTCGTAATATCTTTCCAAGATACACGATGGATTCCTAACACGCTGCTAACATGAAAACCGATACTTAATTGGTTGAAGTTTGTAACAACCATCATATCCTTTTCTGTTAATCCGTTATCTATTATATTTAAACTTTTGAACAAACTAACGACAGTGATAATCTCATTTCTAGGCATAAAGATACCTTCAATGGATGGATGAGAATTTGGAACCATAGTTGGTCTTTGGTAAGGTAAAATTTCTTTTACTTTTGCTACATTTATACCGTAGTGTTGATTTCCAACACAGAATTCCAATATTTCTAATTCATTTGTACCACTCTCTAATAAAATATTAGTTTCCAAGTTGATTCCTCCTAGAATATATTACTTCGTCGTAATTTATATCGACATGAACATGCAATATATTTATAGTAAATAACAATAAAATATACGAATTATGTAATATTTTTGCACATTAATTTATTTTCTCTGGCAATCCCCCTCGTGTGAAGAGTTTCCTTGCAAAACTCTTTAGGCGATATACTCCTTCCCCACCAAGAACAAAGTGTGTGTTCCACACACTCTCGCGTCTTTTGCGTTTGTCAAGGAACGCACACTTTGCCCGCGCCGAACCTGGTCTTGGTAGCGACATCTTCCTTTCAGGTGAGTGCGCATCACACGTCCCGCTTTTTGGGACCTTTTTAATTGTTAGGAAAGAGCTCGACAGAGAAATTTCCTAGCAATTAATAAGCTCATATGCTATCTTAAGACAACATATGAGCCATGTGCTCTACACATCAAAGTCAATATCATCCTCATCCGGAGACATGCCGTGTGCAATATCCATTGTATGAATTGTTCTACGCCTAATTCTCGCCTCTTCACTTGCCTTCATTAAATAATCTTTAATTTCTGTAGAACGGCGAATGTGTTCTAATTTTAATTCTGGATGAGTCGTATCACCTGTATAACAGATTACAGTGCCGACTCTTGAAATTCGTTCAAAAAAGGATTGTACTAATCTGACATCTTGAATTTTATACATATAAGCATCGTCTTCCACTATACTTAGAAAACCTTTTCTTATTGTAACTTTATCTTCATCTATCATATATTTTGTAAAAGTCCAAGGCAATCCAAATAATTTGGTTCTCTTCTTTTCTACATAATTCATAGTCTTACTCCTTTATTATTTAATCGTCACCTCATATGCCTTCATTTTGCTACTGGTAGCATAAAATGTCGCATTGGATAGCTTAAATGAATCCTTAACCTCAAATAAAACTACAACTTCTTTTGATTCTCCCGCTTTTACTTTTCCTTGATAATAAGTCATATCATTATCGAGTAATGTATGCACAGAAGGAATCCACTCACTTCCATTGGCTTTCAATAAGAAACTTACCTGACTCTTAAGCAAATCCAAAGAAACATCTTTGCTATCTTTATTCTTAATTGCAAATGTTACAGCTAAGAATTTGTGATTTTTACTTGGTGTAATCGTATCAACACTTCCGCTATTTGGGTACTTATTGTATTCTTTTACATTCTTATATGTAATTGATACATTTTTAAGATCATACAATGATTCTAATGTGACTTTAGTCATCTTTTCGATTTCATTCGATTTATCGTTTGTCGTATCCTTGTTTGTCCCTGTAGGAGTACCAGTCGCATCCCCTTTAGTAGTGCTTTCATCCTCTGCCATAGTCGGAGTCGATGTTGGTGCAACTGTTGGTGCTGGCGTAGCTGTTGCTTCAACTTCTTCCTCTAACTTCACCAATTTGTTGTTGTTTTCATTCCTATCGTATCTAACGATAACGGATGTCAAATAATCTGCAACTAAGTCAGATTGTTTGTCGGTTAAATTCACACTGCTTGCACAGCCAACCATTACGTTAGCCATCCCTACCACAAGCATCATAGAAGTTAACTTCTTTCGCATCTGTTGGCCTCCCTGTTTAAATCTGTCATATCTCATATAATATTACCACTTTTTTTAGTATTCGGCAACGCATAATTCAAAATTATAAATTAAAAAGACTAATTTTTGACACAATACAACTTTTACCGTCAAAAATTAGTCTTTTATATTTTAATTTTTCGTTTCTATATCGAACCAGAATACAACGCCATTTTGAAGGTTATTTACGCCAAACTTTTTGTTATGCGCATTCATAATTGCCTTAACAATAGATAATCCGATTCCATTGCCACCGTATTCTCTCGTTCTGGCTTTATCCACCTTATAGAACTTCGTCCATATATTATCAATATCTTCTAGCGGAATATTATCTCCAGTATTAAATACGGATACTCTTGCATCATTTTCCCTCTGCTCAATTGTAATGCGAATGATATTCGGATCTTTGATATGGTTAAATGCATTACTAATATAGTTGGTAATAACTTCTTCCATCATATACTCATCTGCCCAAACAAAAAGCGGCTTACTTGCATCAAAGATAATCTGTACGCCCTTCTCTTCTGCCTTAATTCCATAGGAATTGATTACAGACTGAATGACCTGGGTCAAATCGAAATGATCGAATTCCACCATGTTATTACTTGATTCTAATTGATTCAATGTAAGAAGTTTCTTAACCATCGTATTCATCTTCGATGCTTCATCTATAATAACCTCGCAGTAAAAATCTCTGCTTTCCTGATCATCGGAGATATTCTCTTTCAGGCCTTCCGCGTAACCTTGTATCAAGGCAATCGGAGTTTTCAACTCATGAGTAACGTTGGATAAGAATTCTTTTCTCATCTCATCAATCTCTATCTTATTTGCAATATCACGCTGCAATTCATTATTCGCCCGCTTCAAGCTCGATATGGTATCCTCTAACTGCAGGGACATCTCATTGATACTGTTTCCTAAGACACCAATTTCATCTTTCGCCTTATCCTCATATTTTACTGAGAAATCAAGCTGACTCATGCGATATGCAATATTAGCCAACTGATAAATCGGTCTCGTAAAGTTTCGAGAAACAAAATACATAACAATCGAACCAAGAAGCACAATCAAGATACCAACAACTCCAAGGAACTGATTTGCAATGATAGCGCTTTCCTTAACACCAGCAAAGTTCGTACGGATATAGATCGTATTATTCCCATCCAAAGCACCATACAAATCAAGAAAATAATTTTGTGATCCTTTATCATAAATCTTTGCGATTACATATTCATTTGTTGATTTCAAGATAGTAAAAGACTCTCGTTTCTTTCCTTTCTTATCAGAATCATCCGGAGCCACCTGTTCCGACTGCGTAGTGTCACTATTAGTTTCTGGTTCTGTATTAATATTGTATAGATAATTTTTGAACTGAATCGCACTTAAGCAGATTCGGTCCGTCTGCATCCCGTTATTCTTAGGCCAATATACATAAACGCCAAGATTGGATGGCCAGTTAAGAATGTAAATGGAAACAGAGTTGTCTGCCTCTAATTTTCTCATGGCAGAATCAAACTCGTTATACTCTTCCTCTGTGGCGTTATAACGTCCGGAACTTTCGTTTATTTCCAAATACTTATCAATAAGATCATCTACCTGGCTTTGCACCTGACCACTATTTTTTACTTTATATTCTTTATAGTATTCTTCAAAAAACTGCTTATTTACAATCCAACATATAAGTATGGAGGCAAGAAGTAAGACTGTTGTAATACCAATCATTTTAAACTTGATGGAATGTCTCATTATACGCCTCCTATTACTCAGTTACTTCGAACTTATACCCCATACCCCAGATTGTCTTGATATAGTCGCCTTTATCTCCCATCTTGCTACGAAGTTTCTTTACATGTGTGTCAATAGTTCTGGCATCTCCGTAATAATCGTAATTCCAAACATTATTTAGAATTCTTTCTCTTGAGAGTGCAACTCCTTGATTCACAATAAAATACGTTAATAGTTCGAACTCTTTAAAACTCAAATCGATAGATTTCCCATCAATCGTAACTAAATGTGCCGCTTTATCAAGCACAATTCCTCCGATTTCAAAAGAATCTTCTTCTTTGGCGTTACTTCTGCGAAGAACCGCCTCAACTCTTGCAACAAGGATTTTCGGACTAAATGGTTTCGAAATATACTCATCGATTCCTAATTCAAATCCCATCAACTCATCACGCTCATCACTTTTAGCAGTTAACATAATAATCGGTACTTTCGAGTACTGACGGATTTCCTTGCAAACTTGATAGCCATCCATCTTTGGCATCATTACATCTAATATAATTAAAGCAATATCCTTTGTTTCAAAAAAGATATCAACTGCTTGTTCTCCATTTTCAGCTTCTAACACTTCATAGTTACTACGTACTAAAAAGTCCTTTACAAGCTTTCTCATTCTACTTTCATCATCTACAACTAGTATTTTCATTCCACTCATAGTTTCACCAGATCCTTTCTGCCCTAAATCATCATATTTTTACAATAACACATCATTATGATGATTTTGTGAACGTGCCTTATTTTTATTTCGCTTTTGTATTTTCTTCTAATGCTTTTTCACGTTCTTGTAACTGCTGCTCCCACTGGGCATATTCATTTTGAATCTTCTCTCTTGCAATCTTTTCATTATTCTTTGGACTGTAATAAGAGATTGCGAACATTGCAATAACAATCATAACTAAGAAAACATTTAAATACATGCTAATGGAATGTTTATGCTCTAACTTTTCACATTTCTTTTCCAATGCAGCTTTCGACTGTTCTTTTCCTTCCTTCTTTACATCGCTTCCAATAGAAGGCTTTATAGCAACTGGTGGAACCATATTCTCTGGAACAATCTTCTTGCTAAGTATATAACGTCGAAGGCTCTCCATAAAGTTATACCCAACCACAGTCTCAAATATATCTTTTTCCGTTAAATTCATATAAATTTTTAAGGCTGACTTTGCATTTTTTAAATCTGAATTTGCCTTGATATATGCAACTGATTCTTGCTCCTTCGCTGCCTTCTCATATTCCTGTTTTGTGCGGAAAGAAAACCCTTCCACAATCCATTGCTCATTTGACATGTTATTTTCCTCCAGGATACGTAAAGCCCCACTGGTTTCTTATTGAATCCAACATCCCTAGTAACTTTATCGTATTGTCTAACGAATGTATCCTACTTTCCTTTTGTCCATTTCTTATACATTTTATCACTTCATTAAGTTCATACTCATACCCATTCACTTCAAATGGCTGTTCATATGTTTGCACACAATTTCCCGTCTAATCATAAACCATAGCTTTCTGTGCACGATAGAATGCAGGAACTACAATTTTCCCCTTGCTTCCTGTAATTACTGCATCCTCTCCTATATAACTACATATCGAAGATTGAAGCCTCGCAATCGCTCCATTCTGATATGTAAACTGAACTGTATTTATTTCATCGACTCCTGTGTCAGAAAACTTAACAGTACTTTCAACCTTATCTGGTAACTGGCCAAATAAATGCATTGCATACATAATCAGATAAATATCGACATCAAGCAATGCTCCTCCACCAAGTTCCTTCTTATATATACGACTATATTGTAGCTTCTTTATAGCGAAAATGCAAATAAGAGTCAAAGTATGATTATTTTCTACTAACAATTTTATAATAGACTTTTGCAGTTAAACTATAAATAATAACATAAACCACTGCAAATAGTACAAAGCAAGACAAAACACATCCAATATAAAGTCTCGTATTCATCATATTAAGTAGCGAAAGCAATTTAGATATCAATGGGAACGCTACCAGCAGATGAACTCCAGCAACAATCAGAGGCAAAAAGAATACCGTCAAGACCTGAGAGTGAATTGCCTTCTTCACTTCACTCTGGCTTAGACCCACCTTCTGCATAATTGCAAACCGTTCTCTGTCTTCATAACCTTCGGAAATCTGTTTGTAATAGATAATCAGTACAGTTGCCATCATAAATAAAACTCCCATAAAGATACCAAGGAAGAACAAGCCACCGTAGATTCCAAGCATACCCGCCCTATTGTCTGTTCTACTTTCACTATAAGCATCGTACCCAAGTTTAGAAAGTTCTCTTTTCATTTCTGAATAAAAGCTTGCTTGTGCATCCTTGTCTTGTGAAGTATCAAACCCATAGTAGAACTGAGTTGATTGGTCTCCTAGCCCTAAGTTTCCCGCCTCATTTGCTAAACAATCATTGATTTCTTTCAGCTGTTCTAAATCAGAAACGACGATATAATGCGCACTTGCTATGTTTGATGCTGTTTCTCCATTCTCATAGAAATGATCAAGTACACCTGCAACCTTATACTCACGATCAAAGATAGTAAGAGTATCCTCGCCATAACCATTTCGATTGGAATAAATAAGAACCTCTCCCTTATTCAACGCTCTGCTTTCATTCATGATTCTGTTATAGTCTTCAAGGGTCGAGAATACTAATATATTGATATTTTTCATATCATTTACAGCATCTACTTCCTTAGGATTCGTAATAAAGGTATTCCCTTTACAAATTGCTGCTATGCTGATAAAAGAGTAGCTGGTTTCGTTTTCTATTGAAAGTTTTTCCTCTTCAGCAAGTTTGCGAACTGTAGACACCAACTTGTTATTACACTCTTCTTTGGTCTCATTCGAATAGATTCCAAAATCATTTGGATAACGGGTATTCATAATATCCTCAAATCCAACCATCATAGACGCTGTTGAGGAAACCACAACTAATACCATCGTAGAAAGAATACAAATATTCGCAAGGCCAACTGCATTCTGTTTCATACGATAAATCATGCCGGATACACTGATAAAATGCCTCGTTTGATAGTAATAGCTTTTCTTCTTCCTAAGTAGCTTTAGTAATACAATACTTCCAGCTGTAAACAATAGATATGTTGAGATAATCACTAAAATCACTGCAATAAAAAATAAATAAAGCGATGAAACCGGGTTCTTGGTAGTTAACGCAAGATAGTAGCCCCCAGCCATACCAACTATTCCAACTAGTGTCATAACCCATCTTGTCTTCGGTTCTTTTTCTCCTACATTTCCACCACGAAGCAGCTGGGCCGGATTAGAGACACGAAGCATATTTA
Organism: uncultured bacterium; assembly: GCA_905214875.1. GTDB lineage: Bacteria > Bacillota > Clostridia > Lachnospirales > Lachnospiraceae > KM106-2. Next base: position 62,499 of record CAJMNR010000017.1, read on the forward strand.
CTGATTTAATCAGAATCAGAAGGAAAAGGATCCCGAAGAATACGATTGTCGACTGAATCACCTTTCCAGAAATGAAAAAGCCTAGCGGTATCTTAGTACCAATTATTTTTGCAATAAATAAAAACATTACCTTGTCTAATGCAATCCCCAAAATAAGTCCTGCTGCAAGACTAATCACCATTATAAAGACGGATTCAAGCAGAATCACTTTTGCAAGATGCCGCTTTTCCATTCCAAGAATATTGAACAAACCAAATTCTTTCTTTCGGTTCTTCATTAAAAAGCTATTGGTATAGAATAGAAAAATAAAGGAAAATAAGCCTACAATAAAACTACCCATGTTTAAAATCATCTGCAATGTCTTATCTCCAATCATTTTCTCAATTCCAGGATTCTCAGAAAGTGACTTCATAATATAAAACATCATAACGGTCATAACACAGGTAAGAATATAAGGAATATAGGTTTTACTATTCTTTTTTATATTATTTAGCGCAAGTTTTGTATAAAAAACCTTATTCATTTTTATCACCACCTGTTGCCATCAGTGTTAATGTATCTGAGATTTTATGATACATCTGCTCATTCGTCTGATTCCCACGATAAAGCTGATGGAAAACCTCGCCGTCCTTGATAAAAAGAACACGTCCTGCATGGCTGGCTGCTTTGGTAGAATGGGTAACCATAAGAATCGTCTGTCCTTCTTCATTAATTTCGGAAAAAATCTTAAGCAAGCTGTCAGATGATTTCGAATCTAACGCTCCCGTAGGCTCGTCAGCCAATATTAACTTAGGTTCTGTAATTAATGCACGGGCAACTGCTGCACGCTGTTTCTGTCCGCCAGATACCTCATAAGGATATTTTCCAAGCAACTCGCTGATGCCAAGTTTCTTCGCAATGGGAGCCAATCTTGTTTCCATCTCTTTCACACTTTTCTTAGCGAGTACAAGAGGAAGCAGAATGTTATCCTTTAAATTGAACGTATCTAGCAAATTAAACTCCTGGAATACGAAACCGAGATTCTCTCTACGGAATGCCGAAATTTCTTTTTCCTTAACCTTCGTAAGCTCTTTTCCCTCAAGGATCACTTTTCCATTCGTAGGCTTATCCAGTGCTGCAAGGATATTTAACAAAGTTGTTTTCCCTGAACCAGATTCCCCCATGATTGCAACATACTCCCCTTGCTCTATAGAAAACGATACATTAGATAACGCCTGCACCTGATTTCCTCCAAAGCGAGTTGTATATATTTTTTTAAGACATTGTACTTCTAATATTGACATTTAAATGACCTCCTTCTTTTTATGCACCTAGTATAACAAAGCGACCAAACTCACCGACATTGAATCATGTGACATTTCGGCCGCCTCATGTGACATTTTTGTAAGGTCTGTTTATTCAACTTCTAACTCACCGCTCTGTAAATCAAGCGAGAACGTTGATCCTATCCTAGGAACTGATTCTGCCGTAATCGTAATTGATAGCTTCTTCGCTGCCTGTTTGCAAAGATACAGGCCAAGACCAGTAGATTTTTTATCGGAACGCCCATTATACCCTGTAAATCCTTTTTCAAATATTCGTGGCAAATCCTCAGCTGCAATTCCAATTCCAGTATCTCTAATCGAGAGCACCTTATCCTCAGTAACAGTAATCGTGATTTCCCCTTGGTTGGTATACTTAATTGCGTTGGACAGCAATTGCTCAATAATAAATAGCAACCATTTCTCATCTGTCAGTACCTTTACCTTGGTTGGCTCGTAACTAAGACAAATTCGATGCCTTATAAACTGTGGCGCATATTTATGGATTGCTTGCTTAATTATACGGTCAAGATCATATTCTTCCAATACCAAATCCGCCGTATCACTGCCTAGACGAAGATACGATAACACCATTTCCACATACTGTTCGATACGAAATAACTCCACTGCCAGCTCTCTATGCTCCTCGGTATCCTCACTTTGGAGAATCATCTGCATCACAGAAATAGGCGTTTTGATCTGATGTACCCATGTCGTGTAATAATCCACACTTTCCTGTTCTCTATTTTTCCATTCTGTCAAATGTAAGTTATTTATCTTCCCTAGAGTGTGTATCATCTCCTGATAATCCTCTTCTGCAAGTGATACTGCCCTAGGTAACTTATCATAGTTAATTTCTATATTATTTAAGAGCTTTCTTCGTTCTATGTATCTCTTATAATAAAAAGAAAACCGCACACCGATAATAATGACGGCAGCAAGAAGGCAAAGCAAGACTGAATACCATATCGCTTCCATTTCTAATGTATAAAGCGAAAAGATGATAGCAAAAATGCCCGAAAAGAGCATAAATAGTAAACCTACAAAACGATACTCTTTAAGAAACTTTGCCAAAACACAATACCATTTTTCTTCTTTCATTCCACTATATATCCACTTCCTATTTTTGTTGTTATAAAATCAGTAAGGCCGATTTTCTCTAATTTCTTTCTAAGCCTCGTTACATTCACAGTCAATGTATTTTCTTCTACATAGCAGTCCATCTGCCATAATTTCGTCATCAGTGTATCCCGACTGACAACCTTTCCTTTATTCTCAAGCATCGTCTGTAAGATGCGAAATTCATTCTTCGTCAGCTCCACACGCTGCCCTTGATAGCTAAGAGTGGTATCATTTAGATTGAGCACTGCACCCCGATGAGAAAGTACTGGAACCTTTCCTGCCATATCATACGTCCTTCTTAAGAGTGCTTGGATTTTTGCCATCATGACGCTTAAATCCAATGGCTTGCTTATAAAATCATCCCCGCCCATATTCATTGCCATAACGATATTCATATTTTCTGAAGCAGATGATATAAAGATTACTGGAACATTGGACAGTTTTCTTATTTCACTGCACCAATGATATCCATTAAAGAAAGGCAACATAATATCAATCAATACCATGTGAGGGTCATATTCTAGAAAAGCAGGAATCACATTTTGAAAATCTTCAATCAGATAGACCTCATGTCCCCAGGACTCGATTTGCTTCTTCAATACTTGTGACATCGCGTAGTCATCTTCAATTATTAAAATGCGGTACATTAATGCCCCTCCTTTTTACAATTTTTATTACTTTTTGCATCTATAAATAGATTTGTAAATCTAATCTTGTATATTATAACACCCATTTATTACTTCTTCTATATTATTCAGACTGTATTAGTAATATTTCGTCAATTATATGTCTTAACCAGTAAAATATTTAAGTGTAAGTTACAATTGTACTTTAAAACTGCTATCTGATTATAAAATGCACAAAAAAATCACCCAAAACGCTATATTTTAATAGCATTTTGAGTGATTTAGCCATTTCAATGGAGCTGAGGGGAATCGAACCCCTGTCCGAAAGCTCATTCATTGAAGCATCTCCCATTACAGTTAATCTATTTACGCCAGGCCGACCCTGGCTCGTTCGCTCAGTAATACGCCGGTTAACAGGCTTACTACCTCGCTAGCTTCATGATTCTTTTATTCTGTCAAAGCTTTCAGAAAAAAGTTCCCCGCAAGTTTGAAGCCGGGTCCTTAAGCAGCAGGTGACTTAAGGTCGACTGCAGCCACTAGGCTGCGTACGCTAAATTTTCGTCTGCGTTTATATTTAATTCCATGTTTTTACGTGGTCACGGTCCACGAATGGCTTCCTCAACTTCAAAACCCCCGTCGAAACCAGTACAACCCCGAGTTGTAAGTATTGTTTGAATTTTTCAAACAATCTGGTTTATCAGACGATGTGTATTTGATATTAATACAAAATGAGCATTTTGTCAATAATTTTGCATTAGAAATTTAATACAAATTTTTGACTTTAAAGCTTTTTTCTGCCTCTCTTCGCTGATCTTTCTTAGCGATATCCTGGCGTTTATCATATAACTTCTTACCTCTTGCTAAACCGATTTCCACTTTAACAAGACTTCCTTTAAAGTATATGTTTAATGGTACCAAAGTGTAACCTTTTTGTTGCATTTGTCCCATTAATTTATTAATTTCATAACGATGCAATAAAAGCTTTTTCACGCGAAGAGGATCCTTATTGAAGATGTTCCCCTTTTCATATGGGCTGATATGCATGTTATATACATAAACTTCCCCATTCTCTATACGGATAAAAGATTCTTTAATCGAACATTTTCCCATACGTAAGGACTTAACTTCTGTACCATGCAAGCTGATACCTGCTTCATACTTGTCCTCAATGAAGTAGTCAAAAAATGCTTTTTTGTTATTTGCTATCATTTTTTTAGAATCTTTTGACATTCTTATCTCCTACCTATCTTTTTTAACGCTACTATTTCTATTATAACAATATTAAGTTTATTTTCAATATTATTTCCATGAACTGTTTCTTCTTGTCCGTATTTACTAATAGAATGACAGGTGGCCGAAACTGACCACCTGTTAATAGCTATTCTTCTACGTCTTCTTCCTCATCTTCAACAAGTTCAAAATCAATTGTTCTTGCTAAGGAATCTACGCCCATGACTTCAATTTTAACTTTTTGACCAAGCTTATACGTCTTCTTTGTATGCTCGCCAATCATTGTATAAGATTCTTCATCATAGTAGTAATAATCGTCTCTTAGACTTGTTACCTTGATCATACCTTCAATCGTATTATCAAGTTCAACATACATTCCCCAAGTTGTGATTCCTGAAATAACGCCTTCAAATTGCTCTCCAATGAATTTCTTCATGTATTGCGCTTTTTTCAGCTTTTCAACATCTCGTTCTGCTTCATCCGCTCTACGTTCCATCGCACTAGACTGGCTAGCCACCTCTGGAAGTATCTTCGAATAATGGTTAGAACGTTTATCACTGATACCTCTTCTGAGGTTTTCTTTGATAATACGATGAATCTGTAAATCAGGGTAACGACGAATTGGAGAAGTGAAATGGCAGTAGTATTTTGTAGACAAGCCAAAATGGCCATCATTTGATACTGTATACTTCGCCTGCTTCATACTTCGTAACGTAAGCCTGCTGATTAAAGGTTCTTCTGGAGTACCTTCAATCTTCTTTAAGAGCTTTTGAAGCTCTTTTGGATGAATCTCATCCTGACCAATACGGATTGTATATCCAAAGTTATTGATAAAGATACCAAGCTTTTGGATTTTTTCTGAATCCGGATTCTCATGAGTACGGTATACAAACGGAATCTCTTGCCAGAAATAATCTTCCGCAACAGTTTCATTGGCGATTAACATAAAATCTTCAATGATTTTCGTTGCACTATTTCTTTCATATGCTTTAATTTCAATTGGTCTACCCTTTTCATCTAAGGTAATCTTGCTTTCAGGGAAATCAAAATCAATCGAACCACGTTTTCTACGTTTTTCTCTTAAGATATCAGCTAATTCCTTCATCATTTCAAACATAGGAACTAAAGGTTCATATTCCTTACATTCTTCCTCATCATGATCGAGGATTTTCTGTACAGAATTATAAGACATTCTTCTTGTTACATTAATCACTGTCTCTGCAATTCTGTGGCCGACTACATTACCCTTTTCATCAATATCCATAAAACAGGATAATGCAAGTCGATCCACACCAGCATTTAAGGAACAGATTCCGTTACTAAGCTTATGTGGAAGCATTGGAATTACACGGTCTACTAGATAAACGCTCGTTCCACGTTTTAAAGCTTCCTCATCAAGTACGGAACCTTCTTTTACATAATTGGATACATCTGCAATATGCACGCCTAATTTATAAATGTTTCCTTCTTTAGAAAGTGTAATCGCATCATCTAAATCTTTTGCGTCTTCTCCATCAATTGTAACCGTATCGACATCACGGATATCCACACGTCCACTATATTCTTTCGGATCCACTTCTTCTTCGATTTTATCGACATACTTCATAACTGGTCCCGGGAACTCTGTTGGAAGACCATATCCTTTTACAATTGACATAATGTCTACGCCTGGATCATTTATATGACCAAGGATTTCAACTACTCTTCCTTCAGGTTTTCTTTCTTTGGAACCATAATCCGTAATTTTAACGACTACCTTATGTCCGGTAACAGCACCCTTTGTAAATTCCTTTGGAATATAGATATCGCGGTTAAACTTCTTATTATCCGTTACTACAAAGCCAAAATTCTTACTTTTTGCAAATGTACCAACGACTTCATCCGTCTTTCTTTCCACGATTCCAACAATGACACCTTCACGACGTTTTCCGCTAGATCTTGTATCTAATAATTTTACCTGTACGATATCATTATGAAGTGCACCTTTTGAAGCATTCTCTGGAATAAAGATATCTTGATCTTCTCCCTCTATTTCAACAAAGCCAAATCCTCTGCTATTACCAACATATGTGCCTACAAGAATATTCTCATCACAAACTTTAAACTTACCTTTTACATCGATCGTTATTTTACCATCTGCGATCAAACTCTCGAGTACTTCTCTTAAGTCACCTTTTTCTTTTTTTGGTACTTGCAGCGTCATCATCATTTCTTTAAATTTCAAAGGACGGTATTCTTTACTACTTATATAACTATATACCAATTCTTTTTTTGTCTCTAATAAGATCTTATCCATATGACAACACCAACCTTTCTTGCCATTCTACATTAAAGTCTAGCCCTATAAACAATTTGTTATTCCAAAATAGTAGAAAACTGTTATAAGTTTTTATTATATTATATCATAGAAATAAGACAATAGATACCATATTCTGAAAGTTTATACTGATATTAGACAACTTGTACTTGTTTTTTTAGTGTAAGGCGTTCTCACAGAGAACATTCCTAACCCCCCCTATATCCACCTTTGCATAAAGAAAGCCACTGTAGTTTATTTTCATTCTACAGTGGCTAAATAAACCATATTCTCTATTTAATTTGTTTCGACAAACTGAAATCTGTCTTTCCGAATAATATTATACCTATTCTTATTTCATATGTATATAAATTATCTTATGCTTCGTAAGACATTTTAAAGATATCAAGTATTTCTTTATACCCAAGTTCCATATAACCGGCTAGTTTTCTAGTTTTTCCACGGCTACATCTTTCCGCCAGTATTTCAAGATCTTCTTCTTTTACACCTAACTCCTTAAGATTAGTAGGCATATTGATGGATTTGTAATACTTTTCCTGTGCATCAATGGCCGCAAGGATTGTAAGCTCCGGATGTTCATAGTTGATATCTATGTTCCACACCTCATGCGCATACTGAAGCCAGCGTGGAATATTCGCTGAATAAACATATCGTGCCCAGCTACACCATATTGCTGCAAGCCCCGCACCATGCGCAACCTTAGGATACATTCCCGATACTTCATGCTCAAACTGATGGACTGTAAGTTGAAAAGTTCTTCCGCAATTAGTAAGACCATTATGTGCCAGAGAAGATGCCCACATCATATTGGCTCTTGCGTTATAGTCTTTGGGATTTAAGAGACAGTCATTCCCAGCACGTATAACGCTCTTTATAACAGCGATAGCAATGGAGTCGGTAAGATATGTGTCTTCTCCCGGCATAAAAAAACGTTCAATCGTATGCATTGCTATATCAACGGCACCACAAGCTGTATGGTAAGCATTTACAGTGTAAGTAAGCTCAGGATTTTCGATAGCAAAATCCATGCGATTCATAGGAGAACCATAGCCTCGCTTGTCACCATTATCGGTATCTGTAATAACACAAGAACTAGACATTTCAGAACCTGCTGCGGATAAAGTCAGAATACATCCTTTTTTCAAAGTCGCCTTAGGAGATGCCTTTCCAAGAGAAAAGTCCCATACATCAACATCTGGATTAGCAACACCATTTGCAATATCCTTAGCAGAATCCATAACGGAGCCACCACCGATAGCGAGAACAAAATCAACCCCCTCTGACTTGCATAGTTCTATCCCTTTTCTTACAAGAGACAATTCCGGATTGGCAACAACACCACCAAGCTCTACATATGCAATGTTCTCATCGTCAAGAGCCTTTTTTACACGTTCAAGAAGACCGCTTGCCTTGGCAGATTGCCCACCATAGTGAAGTAGTACCTTATTAACGTCGTAGCCTTTGATAATTCTTCCTACTTCGAGTTCCTGGTCTTTGCCAAAATAAACTTTAGTTGGAGTTTCATAAATAAAATTATCCATTTTCCTCACCTTTCGAAATCATAGTTATTAATAAAATACAAATTATCAGATTTATCTCTCTTAATTATACATTCCCCCCTTTCAAAAATCCATTTATTTCCTTGCATCGTGCCACCTATCTGCTTCCTGAGTGCTATTGGCGTGTGTGCTTTTTCATCTTATTACACCGGCAGTTGCCAAGGTAATGCCAGCATTACTTTGGCTCGTTTCTCACGTAAAAAAAGGACGGTTCCTAAGGAAACCGTCCTTTCTAAATCTGTTTATAAGTAAACACTATAAATTATTTCCAAAAACTTAAATTAATTACTACAGATAGTACGATAAAAATAACACTTAAAGCAATCGTAAGTTTCTTTAATGTACCCTCTACAGTACGTCCTTTGTTTTTGCTATAATAAGTATCAGTTGCACCCGTTAAAGCACCTAAACCGCCTGTTTTACCCTCTTGCATAAGTACAAGAATGATTAAACCAACACAGTCTAATAAATAAAGAATAATCGTAATGTATTCTAAAACTTTCATATCGTCCACACCTCCTAATACCTACTAAGTGATTGTACCATATAATATATGGTAATTCAACAATTATTTCAAGCCTCAAATGTCGAATTACCGCAGTTTTAGCCTAGTTTTTCTTAACTAATAAAGATTTACCAGTCATTTCTTCAGGCTGTGTCATACCCATCATCTCAATAAGTGTTGGAGCGATATCAGCTAAACATCCATTTTCTCTTAATGTATAAGCATCATCATAGTTAACTAAGATAAATGGTACTGGATTTGTTGTATGAGCTGTATATGGAGCTCCAGTAGTGTAATCTACTAATTGCTCTGCATTTCCGTGATCTGCACAAATGAACATTTGTCCATCCACTTCCTTGATTGCAGCTACTACTTTACCAACACATTCATCTACTGCTTCTACTGCTTTGATTGCAGCAGCTTCGATTCCTGTATGTCCAACCATATCAGGATTTGCAAAGTTAACGATAATTACGTCATATTTATCAGATTTGATTGCGTTTACTAAGCCTTCACAAACTTGGTAAGCACTCATTTCTGGTTGTAAGTCATATGTTGCAACTTTAGGAGATTTCACTAATAAACGTTCTTCTCCTTCGTATGGCTCTTCTTTTCCACCGTTAAAGAAGAATGTTACGTGAGCATATTTTTCAGTTTCTGCTGTTCTAAGCTGAGTCTTACCATTTTT
>CAJMNR010000018.1 GCA_905214875.1 uncultured bacterium
ACGGCAATGTAGTGCGCGGTCGCCTGCGCCATGCGCACACCCACTTCCGACAGGATTGCCTGTACGCATGGAACTACGTAATCGTCACAAAATTCATCAACAACATCTTCTATGTATAATTTTGCTGCACCGGATAGTTTGGCTCTTTCTTCGAGTCCGTCAAGTTCATTTCCCTGTCCTACGTTGATACAGCAGCAAACAACGTCATAGTCATAATTTTCTTTTAACCAAGGAATAATCGCTGTAGTGTCTAAACCGCCAGAATAGGCTAAAATTACTTTTTCTTTCATATGATTCATCCTCCATTTTTTCTTATTGCATGCCAAACGGGAGTGCCGTTGGTAAGTTTTGCTATGTTTGATTATAAATATACATCACGTCGCAAGAATATGCAACCCTAAATTAAACATTTTTTTTGAATGATTAATGCATAAATATATATGTGTATTTCTATAATATTCATAATCTAACTTAATAATATGCAAAAAACATATAAAATAGTTTGAAAATATGCAATTATTTTTGTGCAGTATATTTTTAGGAGAGTGTTGCATAAAATTCATAAAAGGTGTATAATTATGAAAATGTTTCAATGCAAAAGAAAGGGTGAATGCATGTGATAAAAGTTGGTATCATCGGTTCTACAGGATATGCTGGCGGTGAACTGGTCAGACTCTTGTATCAACATAAGGAAGCCGAAGTAGTCTGGTATGGCTCAAGAAGTTACATAGATAAGAAGTATAGCCAGGTATTTGGTAATTTTACAGAGATCGTTGATGAAAAATGTCTAGAAGATAATATGGAAGAACTGGCTAGTAAAGTGGATGTGATCTTTACGGCGACTCCACAGGGATTATGTTCCTCTCTTATAACGGAAGATATATTAAATAAGGTAAAGATCATTGATTTAAGTGCTGATTTTAGAATCAAAGATGTTTCTACGTATGAAAAATGGTATGGAATCAAGCACCAAAGTCCTGAGTACATAAAAGAGGCTGTGTATGGCCTTTGTGAAATAAATAGAGATAAAGTATCTGGTGCAAGAATTATTGCAAATCCAGGATGCTACACGACTTGTTCCATTTTAACGGCATATCCGCTTGTTAAGGAGAAAATCATTGATGCGAATTCTTTAATCATCGATGCCAAGTCTGGAACTTCAGGTGCAGGAAGAGGGGCAAAGGTAAATAACCTGTTTTGTGAAGTAAATGAGAATATGAAGGCGTATGGCGTGCTTACCCATAGGCATACTCCGGAAATCGAAGAACAGTTAGGATATGCAGCAGGCGAAGACATCAAAGTCATCTTTACTCCACATCTCGTACCAATGAATCGTGGAATCTTAGTTACTGAGTATGCAAATCTGACAAGAAAGGTTTCTTATGAAGAAGTAAAAGAAATCTATGATCGTTATTATAAAGACGAACAGTTTGTCCGTGTACTTGACAAAGATGTCTGCCCAGAAACGAAATGGGTGGAAGGCAGCAATTATGTAGATGTCAACTTTAAGATTGATGAGAGAACGAATCGAATCGTCATGATGGGTGCGTTAGATAACGTCGTAAAAGGTGCAGCCGGTCAGGCAGTACAGAATATGAACTTGTTATTTGGTCTAAATGAAAATGAGGGATTAAACCTTGTTCCAATGTTCCCATAGAGATTGAATTTTAGAAAAACAGTAGTGTAGTCTTTTAGAAGATGGCATTTGCTTTACTGTAGTAGGTTTACGCTAGTGCGGTTTATAAAAGACAGTTTGTGGCGGTGGGTGGAAGAACAAAAAATAGGAGGCGGTTTCATGAAGAGTATAACAGGTGGAGTTACAGCTGCAAAAGGATTTATGGCAGCTTGTGCAGAAGCAAATATTAAATATAAAGATCGTACAGACATGGCCTTGGTATATAGCGAGGTACCAGCGAAGGTGGCAGGCGTTTTCACAACCAATGTGGTAAAGGCAGCTCCCGTAAAATGGGGAATCCAGATTGTTAAGAATAATGAAGAAGCACAGGCAGTTGTGTTAAATAGCGGAATTGCCAATGCCTGCACTTCCAAAGAGGGAGAAGAAGCCAATGAAGCAATGGCAAAAGCAGTTGCAGAATCACTTGACATCCCAACGAATTATGTACTTACAGCATCTACAGGTGTAATTGGAGTACAGCTTCCTGTTGATAAAATTGTAAATGGCGCAAAGATTCTAGGAAGCAAGTTAGAAGGCACATTGGAAGCTGGTCTTAATGCGGCAAAAGCCATTATGACAACCGATACTTACCCAAAAGAAGCAGCGGTACAATTTGAAGTAGGTGGAAAACTAGTTACGATTGGTGCAATGAGCAAGGGATCAGGTATGATTCATCCGAATATGGCTACGATGTTATCTGTCATTACGACAGATCTTGCAATCAGTAAGCCATTATTACAAGAAGCATTAAGCACAATTGTAAAAGATTCATTTAATATGATCAGCGTTGATCGAGATACCTCTACCAATGATACATGTGTAGTTTTAGCAAATGGATTGGCTGGAAATGAGACGATTACTGAGAAAAATGCAGATTATGATCAGTTTGTAGAAGCATTGTCCTGTGTTGCAAAGACGCTTGCAAAGAATATGGCAAAAGACGGCGAAGGAGCAACAAAACTCATCGAATCCACAGTAATCAATGCAGCATCGAAGGAAGACGCAGTAGTACTTGCAAAATCTGTAATTACATCAAGCCTTGTTAAGACAGCTGTGTTCGGAAGTGATGCAAATTGGGGAAGAATTCTTTGCGCACTTGGCTACTCAGGAATTACTTTTGATCCAGAGAAGGTAGAGTTATCCATTGAAGGAAAATCCGGAAAAGTCAAGTTATATGAAAATGGTAAGGGAACAGATTTCAGCGAAGAACTGGCAACTAAGATCTTATCAGATGAAGAAGTAACGATAACTACAGATATGAAACAGGGAAATAATCGGGCGACAGCATGGGGATGTGACTTAACTTATGATTATGTAAAAATTAATGGAGATTATAGAAGTTAAGGAGAAGGATTATGGACAGTTATATGGAGCAGATTACGATGAAAGCGAACACATTGATTGAGGCATTGCCTTACATACAGCAATTCAATAATAAAGTTGTTGTTGTAAAATATGGTGGCAGTGCAATGATCGATGAAGGGCTGCAAAGCAACGTGATTAAGGACGTAGCCCTATTAAAATTAATCGGTATGAAGCCAATTATCGTACATGGTGGTGGAAAAGAAATTAGTAAGTGGATTGGAAAGGTCGGAAAAGAAACAAAGTTTGTAGAAGGACTGCGTGTGACAGACGGCGAGACAATGGAAATTGCTGAGATGGTGTTAAACCGTGTGAACAAGCACTTAGTACAGATGGTCGAAAAACTAGGTGTTAAAGCAGTAGGAATCAGTGGCAAGGATGGAGCCACACTACGAGTAGATAAAAAGATTGTAAATGGGAAGGATATCGGTTACGTAGGCGACATCAAGAAAGTAAATACAGGTCTGATTGAATCATTAATTGACGATGATTTTATTCCAATCATTGCTCCGATTGGACTTGATGATGAATACAATACTTACAACATCAATGCAGATGACGCGGCATGTGCAGTGGCAGAAGCGATTGGCGCAGAAAAATTAGTTTTTTTGACAGACGTGGATGGCGTATGTAAAGACCCTGATGACAAAGACTCGTTAATCTCCTTTTTGACATTGAATGAGGCACACAACCTGATTGATGAGGGATTTATCGGTGGTGGAATGCTTCCAAAATTAAATAACTGTATTGATGCAGTGGAAAACGGCGTTAACCGTGTGCATATCCTTGACGGAAGAAAAGCACATTCCTTGTTACTTGAATTCTTTACGAATCGAGGCATAGGTACTGCAATCATAAAAAACGAAGGGTGGCTGGAAAATGAATAACAGCAAAAGTCAGACAATAGCAACAGCAGATGAATATTTTATGCATACATACCGCCGTTATCCTCTTGTGCTAGATCACGGAGAAGGCGTTTATCTATATGATGAAAATAATAAAGAGTATTTAGATTTTGGAGCAGGAATCGCAGTATTTGCATTGGGATATGGTAATGAAAGATATAATACGGCGGTAAAGAATCAAGTTGATAAGTTAGTACATACGTCAAATTATTTTTATAATAAACCTTCCGCAGATGCATGCAAGAAGTTTGCAAAGGCATCCAATATGGACCTTGTATTCCTAACTAATTCAGGAACAGAATCCATTGAAGGAGCCATCAAGATTGCAAGAAAATATTATTTTGAAAAGACAGGAAAGGCAGAAGGCGAAATCATTGCCATGAACCATTCCTTCCATGGAAGAAGCATGGGAGCGTTGTCTGTAACAGGACAGCCAAAATATCAAGAGGCATTTGGACCAATGCTTTCTAATATCAAATTTGCAGACTTTAATGATATTGAAAGCGTAAAGAGCCAGATCACAGATAAGACAGCAGCCATCCTTCTTGAAACAGTCCAAGGAGAAGGCGGATTATATCCAGCTAAGAAAGAGTTCTTAGAACAACTTCGTGCTATCTGCGATGAAAAGGATATCTTATTGATATTTGATGAGATTCAATGTGGTATGGGAAGATGCGGAGAAATGTTTGCTTATCAGGCATATGGAGTGCTTCCAGATGTCATGACAAGTGCAAAGGCATTAGGCTGTGGTATCCCAGTTGGAGCATTTGCAGCGAGAGGAAAGGCAGCAGAGGCGTTAAAGCCTGGTGACCATGGAACGACTTATGGTTATAATCCACTTGCAGGTGCAGCAATTAGTGCAGTCTTTGACATCTTTGAAGAAGACAAATTAGTAGACCATGTAAAAGAAGTATCTGCATATTTAGAGGAAAAGTTGGATGCATTAACAGAGAAGTACAGTTTTATTAAAGAACACAGAGGTATGGGATTGATGCAAGGGTTAGAATTTGACCATCCAATCAATGACTATATCGTAAAGGCTCAGGAAAAAGGTTTGATTATCTTAGGGGCTGGAGCAAATATCATCCGCCTCGTACCACCATTAATCATTGAAAAAGAGCATGTGGATCAGATGATTGAAATTTTAGAAACAATTATTGCGTAGTGCATAGAATTAAAATTTCCTTGAAATACTAATTTTGAATAAAGACTGATACTTAATAAGAATGAATAAGTATCAGTCTTTATTATGTTAAAGTAAAGGAGATTTGTTTATATGTGGGGTTTTATAATTGCGCTGGTATCTGGTGCTTTAATGAGTATTCAAGGAGTATTTAATGCAGGAGTCACAAAGCAGACGAGTATTTGGCTGAGCGCTAGTTTTGTACAGTTTACGGCATTAATTGTCTGTGTAATTGCCTGGTTTATTACGGGAAGAGAATCAAGCGTAGGACAGCTGATGAAAGTGGATCATAAATATATGCTTCTTGGCGGAGTCATTGGAGCATTTATTACGATTACGGTTATACAGTCCATGAATACACTTGGACCTGCAAAGGCTGCACTTTTAATCGTAGTATCTCAATTGATTGTTGCTTATTTGATTGAGTTATTCGGAATTTTTGCAGTTGAGAAAGCTCCATTTGAGTGGAAGAAGTTGATCGGCATGGTTATCGCTATTATTGGTATCATAATATTTAAATGGGACAAGTAACAAATAGTTAAAATTACAGTAAAACCTTGTAATAAAAACATCACTCTTATGTAAAAAATCTATTGTAAATCAGAACCTTATTCGTTAGAATAAGAGTGTGTGCGAATCACACAAAATAATAAATTGCAAAGGAAGCAGAATATGAAAAAAAAGTTAGCAAAGCTAATGGCGGTACTAACTTTTCTGGGGGCAACAGGCATATTCTATAGCTGTGATAGTGGACAGCAGAAGGCAAGCGTATTTGATACGAAAGAAACTTCAGAAGTTTTAACTACTAGTAGTGCGGAAACTAGTAAGAACACGGAAGAAGAAAAGCCAGTTCAGACGACTGCTTTAAAAGAAATTTATGTTTATGTGTGTGGACAGGTAAAAAAGCCTGGGGTGTATACATTACAGCCTGGAGCAAGAGTGACAGACGCCATTAAGGCAGCGGGAGGATTCACAAAGAATGCATATTCAGAAGGAATCAACCTTGCAAAAACAGTAAATGACGAAGAACAGCTCTACGTACCATCACAAGAAGAAGCGAAAGAGCATGAGGGACAGGCGCATTCGTCAAGTGTACCTGAAAACTCAGAAAAAGAAAGCGAATCTAATGGTGGAAAGACAACAGGCAAGATTAATATTAATACCGCATCGAAAGAAGAATTATTGAGTTTACCCGGAATTGGTGAGTCGAAAGCCGACAGGATCATTTCTTATCGGGAAGCGAATGGTTCATTTGCCGCAATCGACGATATTATGAAAGTTGCTGGCATCAAGACAGGTGTGTTTACAAAAATAAAAAAATATATAACAGTTGAATGAGGTGGAACAATGGGAAAAAAGGTCCTTGTTGTAGATGATGAAAAGCTGATCGTTAAAGGAATTCGTTTTAGCTTAGAACAGGATGGTTTTGAAGTAGATTGCGCGTACGACGGGGAAGAAGCACTAGAAGCAGCAAAAGCGAAAGAGTATGATATTATTTTACTAGATGTCATGTTACCTAAGCTAACAGGATTTGAAGTTTGTGTCCAAATCCGTGAATTCAGCAGCGTGCCAATCATCATGCTTACTGCAAAAGGTGATGATATGGATAAAATCTTAGGATTAGAATATGGAGCAGATGATTATATCTGTAAGCCATTTAATATCTTAGAGGTAAAAGCAAGAATTAAGGCGATTATGAGAAGAAGTGCAAAGCAGGCACCAAAAGAAACGAAAGAAAAGGTATTTTCCTTTGGCGATATCCGTGTAGACTGTGAGTCAAGACGAGTATATATTAAGGAAAAAGAAGTGAATTTGACTGCCAAAGAGTTTGATCTTCTTGAGTTATTAATTTTCAATCCGAATAAAGTGTATAGCAGAGAGAATCTACTTAACATTGTTTGGGGATACGATTATCCAGGCGATGTAAGAACCGTAGATGTTCATATTAGAAGATTACGTGAGAAAATAGAAGGAAATCCAAGTGAACCTAAGTATATACATACGAAGTGGGGTGTAGGATACTTCTTTCAAGGATAAATAAGCAAGGGCCCATTCATGGGCCTGCTTTTCGTTATATCCAATGGATATAAAAATGTTTTCGCTGAGCATGGATAGGGACATTCGGATGAAAAGTAATAACGAAAGAGGGTGAGGGCTATTTTAGGAAGAATGTTGACAGTATTAAAAAAGTTTAAAAGTATGAAGCTTCAATTGTTCGTTGTTCTGATTCTGATTGGTTGTGTGCCAATGAGTGTTTTTTCAAATATTATGAGTTCTCGTTATGAGCAGAAGGCAATTGATGTAAGAGTCAGTGATCTGACAAGAAGAATAAACCAATTAAGTGATAAGATTATTACAAGTAATTATATTTTTGATGAAGATAATCAAAGCATAACAACGGAACTTCAGCTAATGGCTGAACAATATGATGGACGTTTAGTTGTTGTCAATAACAACTATAAAGTACGAAGTGATACGTATAAGATTGATTCGAACGCTAGTAATGCGAGGGAAGCTAGTATCGTTTATAATATAAGTGAGGAAGTCATTAGTGCATTAAATGGAACTTCGACTTCAAATGTAGTAGGGAACATGGTGCAGTTGGCATGTCCGGTTAAGACGGTCAATACGACAGAGGGGGCTGCAAATGCAAAAAATAGTGCCAATGATACCGGTGGAAATAACAATATTGTGGGGGTAATATTATTTACAGCATCCATTGATGATATTGAAAGTACAGTAGCCTCACTAGAGGAAAAGACATTTGTTATCATTATGCTTGTGATTTTACTTGTTTGCTTATTTGCAGTATGGTACTCAAATCGATTAGTACGACCATTTAAGAAAGTCAGTGAGTCAATCGATCATATTTCAGAAGGGTCCTTTGATGAGAGAATTACAATCGATGGATATACAGAAGTTATTAATATGGCAGAATCGGTAAATAAGATGATTAACCGAGTGGAGCAGTTAGAAAGCTCAAGACAGGAATTTGTATCTAACGTATCCCATGAGTTGAAGACTCCAATCACATCCATCAAGGTGTTAGCAGATTCTTTGTTAACGCAGGAGGATGCGCCTGCAGAGCTTTACCGAGAATTTATGTCTGATATTACAGAAGAAATTGAACGAGAGAATAAGATTATCAATGATTTATTATCTCTTGTTAAGTTAGACAAGACAGCAGGCGAGATGAATATTTCTAGTGTAAATATCAATGAGTTATTGGAACTTACGCTAAAACGTCTTCGCCCGATTGCATCAAAACGTAATATCGAATTGATTTTTGAAAGTTTCCGTCCAGTTATTGCAGAAGTAGATGAAGTAAAACTGACACTTGCCATTTCAAACTTGATTGAAAATGCGATTAAGTACAATTATGATGACGGGTGGGTTCGTATTTCTTTAAATGCTGACCACAAGTTCTTCTACGTAAAGGTATCAGATAGTGGAGTTGGTATTCCGGAAGATGTACAAGACCATATTTTTGAACGTTTCTATCGAGTAGATAAAGCGAGATCCAGAGAGACTGGCGGTACGGGATTAGGACTTTCCATTACACGTAATGCAATCTTGATGCACCGTGGAGCAATCAAGGTATATAGTAAGGAGAAAGAGGGAACGACATTTACGGTTCGTGTACCACTTAATTATATTGCTTAGGAGGAAGTATGAGAAAAATAAACTATGTATTGATTATGGCTCTGTCACTACTTTTCCTAGCATCGTGTGGCAAGAGCAATCAAAAAGAAGACCCGAATAAAAAATATTTATATTTTATAAATAACGCGCAGACCAAGATAGTGTTTGAAGAATATGAGATCAAGCAGCAGACCGAATCAGAAATTACCACTGAGTTACTGCAGGCATTGCAAAAGGATCCGAAAGATCGTTCAAACAAGAAGACCATTCCTGATAATTTAAAGATTCCTACGGTTGATTTCCTTGGAAATAACAAGGTGCGCTTAAATTTTGATGCGACTTATAATCAGCTAGAAGGTATACAGGAGTTACTAAGAAGGGCAGCTATCGTGAGGACATTGTGCCAGGTTGATTTTATTACAAGCGTAGAGTTCTATATTGAAGGGAATCCGCTTATGGATGCCGATGGACTCCAGGTTGGTGCAATGACGGAAAGCAGTTTTATTGATAGCTTCAATTATTTAGAAAAACAGAATATCACACTGTATTATGCCAATGATAAAAAAGAAAGACTGAAAGGCGTTGAAGCACTTGCAAATTATGATGGCTCTTCCACTGTGGAGAGAATCGTGATTGATCAGCTTATTAAAGGAACTAGTGGAATTGAGAATGTTGAGCAGTACTATGGAAAAGTTTACAATACGATTCCTTCTGGAAGCGTATGCAATTCCATTAATACAGTAGACTTTATCTGTTATGTGGATTTGAATAAGAATTTTACAGAAGGGTTAGACGGAGTTTCTGATGAACTTGTCATCTACTCCATTGTAAATAGTCTTACAAGCCTTTCTACAATCAATAAAGTCAAGTTTACCATTGATGGTGAGTCAGTGAAGAATTATGGTACGGTTGCTAACTTTGATCAATTCTTCGAAATGAACTACAACTTAATAGATAAATCGTCAGATAACAATACAAACGGGTAAACGGAAGAATCTGCAACTTAAAAGATTCAAGCCGATAAGGAATAATTTATTGGAGGTGCAAAGGTAGTGGTAAAACGTCCACTTCTTTTGGTACTTACCGCTTTCATTCTAGGAAGTTTATTATATGAGGTGCCGATCTTTATAGCCGTGCTTGGGTTTGTTGTTAGTATGGCAGGCGTATTAGTGTTTCTGATTAAACTATCAAAGAACAGGCATGATCAAGTCTTATTGATTGTGCCTGTTTTCTTATTTCTAGGCTATCTGCTTATGAACAATCAGGGAAAAGCAGGGCCGATTGATTCTTATATTCCAGAGTCTGACTCTGTGTCTTTATCCATTTCAGGAACGATTCATTCCATTCAATCATCAACCTCTTCTTATAAGATTCTTTTATCCGACGTCCAGTATGAGATTGCGGAAGGCCAAAGTGAATATGTACTTGTTTATACAAAGGATGTAACAGGCTTTGCAATAGGAAATCAGCTTATCGTAAACGGTGACTTGTCAAAGTTTCAAAAACCGACGAATGCATACCAATTTGATGAAGCGCTGTATTATAAAAATCAGAATATAGACTATAAGATGATGGCAGAGAGATGCCAGATTTGTGATACTCATGTAAATTTCCTTTCCAATGGGCTATATCAGCTTCGACTGAAGATGCAGTCTGTATTAGGGCAGATCAAAGAGGAAGAAGTAGCTAGCTCCTTAACTGCAATGTTATTAGGGGAGAAATCAGTGATGGATGAGGAAACAAAATCCTTATATGAACTTGGGGGAATTGCACATATTATTAGTATCTCAGGATTACATGTGTCATTACTAGGGATGGCTATATTTACTTTGCTTCAGAATGTATTCGGGTTAAAAGCTGGAGTGGTAGGCTCGATTTTTATGATTCTTTGTTATGGGATACTGACCAATTTTTCGGTATCTACCAACCGAGCTGTCATTATGTTGATTCTAATGTTAGCTGCGAAGATTGCAGGAAGGACTTATGACCTTATTACAGCGCTGTCCTTAAGTGGGCTGTTTATTCTTTTACGGCAGCCGATGCAGGTCTTCCAGTGCGGCTTTTTATTATCTTACGGTGCAGTGCTTGGAATCGCGGTAATCTATCCATGCTTTTTAGGAGTAATTGACCTTGAGGCAATAAAAAAGGGACGTGAATGGAAGAAGAAAGAGCGAGGTTTAGTTGCACAATTTATTCGTAAATATCGTCTGCAAGTTCGTTACTATGTAATTAACTCATTTTTATATCAGGCATCAATCTTTCTTGTGACATTTCCCATTCTTCTTGTGTTCTATTATAAAGTTTCTACATATTCCTTTCTTATCAATCTGATTGTTCTCCCACTTATGACTTATGTTGTTTTATTTGGCTTGCTAGGATGCGTGCTTGGATGTTTTTCCTTGAATCTCGGAGTGTTTTTCTTGTCTCCTGCTATTTTTATAATCAAGTTATATCTCTGGCTTTGTAGTATGGTAAGTTACCTTCCCAAAGCGGTGCTTGTTCTGGGCAAGCCAAGTGCCTTTCGAATTATAGTCTATGCAGTTTTGTTAGTGGCGGGCGGAATCGGGCTCTATAAGAAGTACCGTGTCTCTGCATGCTTATTTGGCTTTGGAATCTTCGTATTCTTTTTACCTTCTTTTTCAACGGAATTAACCATTACGAGTGTTGATGTAGGACAAGGGGATTGTTTTGTCTTTCAAATGCCGAATCAGCATGTGTTTTTGATTGATGGAGGAAGTACTTCTGCAAGCAAGGTAGGAAAATACCGTTTGATTCCGTATTTATACGGCTCGGGAATTGACCATATCGATGAAATCTTTGTTACTCATGCGGACACAGACCATATTTCTGCGGTAAAAGAGCTATTAGATGCTTCTGCAAAGGGCGAGCTTTCTATTGGCTGCCTTATTATGTCTCATACGAGCTGGGACGATGAAAATTATAAGGAATTGTGTGAGTACGCAAAGCAAAGGAATGTCGAAGTTTGCTTTATGGAACGTGGACAGGTGCTTAGAGAAGGTGACCTTTCCATTACTTGTCTTCACCCGACTTATACCTATGTGCCGGAAAGTGCCAATGACTATTCGCTAGTGTTATCGATTGAGTATAAAGAATTTTCCATGCTTTGTATGGGGGATTTATCAAGTAAAGGAGAAGAAGCGTTAATGGAACAAGAAGCGATAGTAAGCTACGATGTGCTAAAAGTAGGGCATCATGGTTCAAAGTATAGTTCGTCCGAACAGTTTTTAAATAGTGTGAATCCTACGGTAGCATTAATCAGCTGTGGAAAAGATAATCAATATGGACATCCTCATAAGGAATTGATTACGCGGTTAAAAGCAGTGACGGACAATATCTATCAAACACCAATTACGGGGATGATTCAGATTCAGACAGATGGAAGTTACATAAAAGTCATTCCTTATATAACATAAGCCATTGTAGAAAGAAGAAAAGTATCGCTATAATAAATATTAGGAAATAAATACGGGAGGATGATGTTATGGGGATTGTAGTAGAAGAAAACAGCTTTCATCTATTTACAAAGAATACAAGCTATGTCATGTTAGTCAATGACGCTGGAATGCTTTGTCATGTGTACTACGGAGGAAGGATTCGCCAATTTACCATTGGAAGCAAGGAGTTACAAGAAGTAACAAATTTAGATTATTCACTTAGTGAATGCGGTGTGTTTGGTACTGGAGATTTCCGAAGTCCAAGTGTAGAAGTTGAGCAGGAGAATGGGTCTATGACCAATGAGTTAACGTACAAGGGCTACCGTGTAGTGAAGGGTAAGCCATGCCTACAAGGACTTCCTGCAACTTATGCGTTGGAGGATGAGAAAGTTACAACGTTAATCATTACATTAGAAGATCCGGCAGCAGGATTGGAAGTTGATTTGTATTATAGCGTGTTTTCAGAATATGACATGATTACAAGGCATGCGGTTTATCGAAATGTAAACAAAGAGCAAGTAGTATCGTTACATAGGGCATTGAGTGCCACGGTGGATTTCGATGAGGATGACTTTGAATTATTACAGTTATCAGGTGCCTGGTCAAGGGAAAAGAGAATGGTAAGACGTCCATTAGTACAAGGTATGCAAGGCATCGAGAGTAAGCGGGGAATCAGCTCTGCTGAACATAATCCTTTTGTCGCATTGATTCGAAATGGTGCTGGGGAAGACGAGGGCGATGTATACGGATTCAATCTTGTCTATAGTGGAAACTTTACGGCGGAAGTAGAAGTCAATGCCATTCATTGTACAAGGGTTTCCATGGGAATCAATCCGTTTGAATTTAGATGGAAGTTAGAACCATCGCAGAGTTTTGAGACTCCGGAAATGGTTATGACATATAGCGATAAAGGGCTTGGCAAGATGAGCCGAAGCTACCACAAATTTTACCGGGAATGTTTATGCCGGGGAACATATCAGTTTAAAGAGCGGCCAATTCTTATTAATAACTGGGAGGCAACTTATTTTCAATTCAATGAAGAGAAACTATTAGATATTGCAAAGGCGGGAAAGGAACTTGGAATCGAACTATTTGTCCTAGATGATGGATGGTTCGGACACAGAGACAGCGATAATTCCTCTCTTGGTGATTGGACCGTAGATTTAAGAAAATTGCCAAATGGGTTATCTGCACTAGCAGACAAGATTGAAGGATTGGGAATGCGGTTTGGTCTTTGGTTTGAGCCAGAAATGATTTCTGTAGACAGTGAGCTATATCAAGCACATCCTGATTGGTGTATCCATGTTCCAGAGAGAGCGCCAAAGGCCACAAAAAATCAACGGAATCAGCTTGTGCTCGATCTAAGTCGTGGAGATGTTTGCGATTATATTGTGGAAGCTGTTTCTAACGTGTTAGAGCAGAGCAAAATCAGCTATGTAAAATGGGATTTTAATCGTGCAGTTACAGACTGTGGGTCAGCGCTTCTTGCCGCAGATCGACAAAGGGAGTCGGGACATCGCTATATGCTTGGCTTGTACTCTGTGTTAGACCGTATTACAAAGCGATTTCCACAAGTGTTATTTGAAAGTTGCTGTTCTGGTGGAGGACGTTTTGATCCGGGAATGCTTTACTATATGCCTCAGACTTGGACAAGTGATGATACGGATGCTATTGAGCGAATTAAGATTCAATATGGTACAAGCATGGTATATCCTCCTGTGACCATGGGATGCCATGTGTCGGCATGTCCAAACCATCAGGTTGGAAGAATGACTAGCTTACAGACGAGAGCTGATGTTGCCATGTGCGGTAATTTTGGTTATGAGCTAGATGCTACCAAGTTTACAAGTGAGGAAAAAGAAGAGGTAAAGGCGCAGACGGCGTTTTATAAAGAAATCCGCCATATTATTCAGTTTGGGGAACTTTATCGAATGATCAGTCCTTATGATGGGACAGGAAATGAAGCTGCGTATTGTTATGTGACGGAGAATAAG
The DNA here is from genome assembly GCA_905214875.1 of uncultured bacterium. Taxonomy (GTDB): domain Bacteria; phylum Bacillota; class Clostridia; order Lachnospirales; family Lachnospiraceae; genus KM106-2. The sequence goes on from CAJMNR010000018.1 coordinate 14,217, forward strand.
AAAGAGGCAGTTGTTTTCTGGTATCGAATTCTGGCAATGCCAAATGCAAGGGTGAAACGATTGAAAATCAAAGGATTACGTCCAGACTATCTATATCATATTGATGAACTTAACCTGACAGCATATGGGGATGAACTTATGAATATTGGTATCGAGCGTGACAACGAATACGGTGATTTTAAGACGAAACATTATGTACTTCGCGCAGTAGAGCGTATTTAGCGCGAGTAGGCCTTTTTTTGGCTTGCACAAGCGAACGCTAGATTCCCCATAAGCTAAAGGAAGGGTATTAATATGCCCTTCCTTTTTTTTGACTAAGCGTTCAAAAAGAAACCTTAGTTTTCTGTATTGAATTGGTTGATGTTTGTATCTAAAGTTGTAGTCAGGTCATGTAAGCCTGCAGAAGCAGAGGCAACTGTCTGACTAATCTTTGTGATTTCATCAAGCGGTTTGCTGATTTCATCGGTAGAAGAAGTGATTTCAGCTGCAAGGTCAGCAGTTTGCGTCATTTTTGTATAAATTAAATCTTTTTCTTCTGTCATGCGTTCAGAAGCAGTAGCTAACGAACCAATCATGGTAACGATTTCATCAAGAAGACCAAACATTGGCTTAAACGTATTCATAGAATCATCAATGCTGTTCATCGATAACTCAAGCTGTTTTAATACGCCTTCACTATTTTTCATAATGTCAGAAGCGTCGGAACTAATCTCGTGAATAAGGGTATTGATATTGTTGGAAGCTTCCCTACTTTGATCAGCTAATGTACCGATTTCAGAAGCAACAACGGCAAAACCTTTTCCTGCCTCACCAACACGGGCAGATTCAATGGAAGCATTAAGCGCTAATAAGTTTGTCTGTGCTGCAATGGTATTGATAAATGTAGAAATCGTGCTGATTTCTTTTACGGAATTATCAAGTACTGAAATCTTGCTAATAAATTCGGTAAGCGCTTCGTTGATTTCTTGGAAGCTTGAAGAGAGTCCGTCCATTTTCTTTGTACTTTCCGTAGCAATGCCGGATATTTGATTGGAATTACTATTAAGATCTTTAATATTTTCTGTAAATTTAGACATATCGTTTGAGAAACTGTTTAAAATAGATACTGTCTCTTCAATGTCACAAGCCTGCATTTCAGTAGAAGAACGTACCGTTGCAATAGAATCAGAAATGTTTGCAATGGAAGCAGAAAGTTCTGTAGAATTATCACTTAGGTCATTGGATTGTTCTTCGATATGATTGCTTTGTGTTTTTAATGTATTAATAATCGTAAGGAAGTTTTGTACTGTGTCATTTAAATGACGCTTCATTTGGTCAAATTCCGTATTGTATGGAGCATCTAGATGGATAGTCAAATCTCCGGTGCTTACTTTTTCAAGAGCGTTATTGATTGAATTCATTTCTTTGGAGAAATGACGTATCGTAATGATTGCAAATGTTCCAAATAAAAGTAATGCAAACCCAAAGTAGAATAGATTAACTTGTATTGAGCGTTTGAAATCAGAGCGAACCGTTTGCATATCGGTTAGGGCCCAGCGATCTAAGTAGTTATCTAGAATTGTTAAGTATTCTAACGTGGTTGCTTCTAATTCTTGTAAGCGAGCTGAGGAAGCAGCATCTACTTGCTTTCCATTATTTTTTGCGTCTAATACTGTTTGGATGATGTCATAATACTCATAGTAAGCATCTGTCAATGCGTGGAAATCCTTTTCTTCTTGTGGATCTTCATATTCTGTGCTGTTATAAAAGTCAATCATTTCACGAATGATTTTATCTTCTGCTTCAATATTAGGAAGAGATTCCGTATTGTTATCTAGTAAGTATTCTAAAATGCTTACTTTCTGTTTTACGAATGCTGACTCAATAGTAGCAATTGCATGCATATACTCTTGGTAGGAGTATATGTATTCTGTATTTGCTAACGTCGTCTTGCTGTTTAGGCCACTTAATATTCCAAGAATGATCGTGGATACACAGGCGAGAAGTGATAGCATTGTGATGATTGTCTTCATCTTTGTTTTTGAAAATAGCTTTTGGATCATATTGTTCACCTCATATTAAAAATAGTATCAATTGACACTGAACAAATAATATATCGTATTAAAATAAAGAATTAATAAGTAAATTGTTGGAATACCATAAACTTACAGAAAAATAGAAACCATATCATTTTAGAAGAAAGCTCTTGAAAAAAAAATAAAATATAGGTAGAATACTTAGTGGTAATACTATCGGGCATAAAAAGAGTACATAATCGAATGAAAAGATAGGAGTAGTCATGCAGACAATAAATAATCATATCAAACAAAATACATTTAAGCCCGTGTATTTAATATATGGGAGCGAGGATTACCTAAAGAAACAGTATAAAGGAAAATTAAAGACTGCAGTATTAGGTGGCAGTGATGATATGAACTACTCATATTTTGAAGGGAAAGATGCAGATCCCGTAAAGATTACGGATGCAGTCAACACTTTGCCATTTTTTAATGATAAACGTATTGTAATCGTGGAAAACAGCGGACTATTCAAGTCAGCGAACACGTTAGCGGATCATTTGAAAGAAATGCCGGAAAGTACCGTACTTGTATTTGTGGAAAAGGAAATCGATAAGCGTAATAAGCTTTATAAGGCAGTAAAAGACATCGGTTACATCACGGAGATGAATGGTGTAGATGAGTCAAGCCTGAAGAAATGGGTGGCTGCGAAGTTAAAGGCAGATGATCGTAAGGTCACTGGTGCTACGTTGGATCATTTTTTAGCAAAGACGGGCGGAGATATGGAATTAATTAGCTCAGAGCTTGAAAAATTAGTTTGTTACACAATGGGAAGAGATGTCATTACAGCAGAGGATGTGGATGAGGTTGTAGTTACTCAGGTAAGTTCACAGATTTTCTTAATGATCGATGCCATTGCTAGTAAGAAGCAGCAGACAGCTCTTCAGCTTTATTATGATTTGATTGCTCTTAAGGAGCGTCCAACATCGATTTTATATCTGATTACCAGACATTTTAATATCTTATTACAGGTCAAAGAACTTTATGCTCTTCGTACGGATAACGCCACAATTGCAAAACGTGTGGGAATTCCACCATTCGCTGTAAATAAATATATTGCGCAGGGACGTAACTTTAAGCGCAAGGTATTATTAGAGGCAGTAGCTACGGCTACCGATATTGAAGAACAGATTAAGACTGGACGACTCAATGAGAATATGGGTGTAGAGATGTTAATTGTCAAATATAGTGCTTAAGGAAGAAGTTTGGAGAGTTGTCCGAGTGGTTTAAGGAGCGGCACTCGAAATGCCGTGATTCCAGTTTTGGAACCGTGGGTTCGAATCCCATGCTCTCCGTTAGCTTACCTTGCCGACGTAATCGACAAGAACGAAAGTATGATCTATAAAGAGTTTGGACAAAGGAAAAGAAGCCATAGGATATATGTTAGCATGTATCCTATGGCTTCTTTTTGGTGTTATTTATTACCACGGCATGCAGCAAACAGAAGTCGCATATAGTATAGGTGGAACTATGAAAAGTTGAAAGTGGAAGAATGCAATATGAAACAGCGGTTCTATGTTTATCGAGCGTATGCTTTAGTATTAAGTTTATGTGTCACGGTGCTAGTGGCGTTTGCATGTGGAATCATAAGAAGGTCAATAGAGTTAAAGTGGCTGTTTTGGCTGGCAGTACTGATTATCGCAATTATGGGAAGCATAAGGGTGAACATGCGTGCCTGGTTCAATGACGGAAGATGTGGTGTGGACTGTCCTGAGTATGAAGAAATCTTATCCTATACAAGTCTGTACAAGAGAAAGATGATGTCCAGCGTAATTCTTTTGTTTGCATTAATGGCATTTGGGGCGCTTGGGAATGGATGGATTGCCATGTGCGGAGTCTTTATTGTGTGTAATAATGGCATAAAGCAGTCTCTTTTTTCCAATATGATTCCAGACGAGATGAAATCCTCATTTTCCCGTTATGTCAAACAGATTTGTTGCTATTCTTTGGTGTATTGGGGTGTGGCAGCGCTTTTGTTGCTAGTCCTCTTTTTGTGTGACATTAGTACGACGAGGATGAATCAAATCTTGATGGTGGCTGGCGTAATTTATTTGGCAGCATTTATGGCATATTTTTTACTTAAGAGAGAACGCTACCTTGCGGTAGTAGAAAAGATTCCTCTTGTAAAAAAGTGTGTGGTAGCTGCTATCTGTTTTGGACTCTTTATGTATCTTGGGATGGTAAAAGGGTGCTTAAGGCTTCAGCTTGATATTATAAGGACAACAGAAGTCCCTCATGAGGAAACAAAAATTACATATGAGAAAAATAGTGGCACCTATTCCATTACAATGAATCATGATGAGTTTAAAATTCTGCATCTTACGGATATTCATATTGCAGGAAGCGTCTTTACCTATCAGTGCGACAGGAAGGCACTTGATACGGTATACGACTTGATCAATTATACACGTCCGGACCTCGTGATTATTACTGGAGATATTGTTTACCCTATGGGGTTATTTTCATTTTCTATTAATAATGAGACACCATTTATGCAGTTTACAAGTTTTATGAAACGTATAGGTATTCCTTGGGCATTTGTCTATGGCAATCATGATACAGAGGCAATGGCGACGAAATCAGCAGACGATCTGAAAGGCTTGTTTCGTGAATATTCCTACTATAAGAACGGAGGCAATTTGCTATTTCCAGATGTGCAGCCAGGGATTACGGGAAGAAATAATCAGGTGATAAAAATACTAAATCAAGATAAGACACTGAATCAGGCCTTGTTTTTGATAGATTCCAATGCCTATGTAAATGATGATTTAGGCGATTATGATTATGTACATGATGACCAGGTTGCCTGGTATGAGGATCAGGTTCGTAAGATGTCACAAAGCAATGGGGAACTAATCAGTTCCATGATATTTTTACACATTCCATTGCAGGAGTATGAGACAGCCTATAAGTTATATCAAAGAGGAAACAGCCAGGTCGCATATTATTTTGGAGAATTAGCGGAAGGCGGAGTGTCTGCATCCAAACATGGAAGTACGTTGTTTGAGACTGCGGTGCGATTAAATAGTACAAAGGCGATTATTGCAGGCCATGACCACTATAATAATATTTGTCTTGGATATAAGGGAATCAAGTTGACCTATGGGCTTTCTATCGATTATATTGCAATGCCCGGAATTGGAAAAAAGACAAAACAGCGAGGCGGTACGCTGATTACCTTGCATAACGATCAAACCTTTGATATGGAGCAGATTTTGTATTCCAGAATTGCAGTTTTAGAATAGTGAATGAGATGAAAAAAAGACTCTTCGTTATATATCAGTTGTGGTATAATAGCGGAGGGTTTTTTAATACATAGAAATTGCTTTCGGTAATTTCTATGTACTATAACAAAAAAATAAAGATATTTAGGTACAAGAAGAGGAAAGGGGGTTGATTATGCAACGTTCCAAACAAATGTCGGAGTCAATCGAGCTGGGAATCATTTTGGCTATGGCGGGAGGATTTATGGATGCCTATTCCTATATGTGCAGAGACCGTGTATTTGCCAATGCGCAGACAGGAAACATGCTGCTATTTGGAATTTATATAGCGGAAGGTAATTGGAATATGGCAGTTCGATATCTATTCCCGGTTGCTTCATTTGCAGTGGGAATCGCCATTGCAGATATTGTAAAAATAAAAAGTAAAGACAAGAGTAAATTACACTGGAGGCAAATCACAGTCTTATTTGAGGTAGTGATATTACTTCTTGTAAGCATGATGTCAACACAGATGAACCTGTTGGCAAACAGTCTGACTTCGCTTGCGTGTGGAATTCAGGTGGAAAGCTTTCGAAAGATTCGTGGAAATGGAATTGCTACGACGATGTGTATTGGCAACCTTAGAAGTGCAACGCAGAATGTCTGTGAATACTGGCACACGAAAGATAGACAAAAGGCAGAGAAAGGATTTTTGTATTTTGGAATTATCGTTTGCTTTGTCGTAGGGGCAGTCTTTGGAAATGAGTCAGTTAAGTTATTTGATGAAAAGGCGATTGCCATTGGAGCAGGCTTTTTAGTCATTGCAGGCATTATGATGTTTATAGATAAAGAAAAAAATTACTTGACTTAGAGTCCACTCGAAGGAGTAAGATGGAAAGCAGGGTAATTACATAGAAAGTATTGGAGAAAAGAAGGAAATAAAATGAAGGAACAAAAAGTATTGGTAGCATATTTCTCAAAAGACGGAGAAAATTATATTGATGGCAATGTTGTGAATATTACCGTTGGGAATACGGAAGTTGTGGCTAAGATGATAGGAGAGCTGACGGGCGGGGACTTATTTAAAATTGAGCCGGTGGCCAAATATCCAAAGAGTTACACAAAGTGTACAGAACTTGCAAAAACGGAATTAGAAGAGAATGCAAGACCAAAGATGAAAGGCAATTGTCCAGATATGGATGCGTATGATGTGATTTACCTAGGCTATCCAAACTGGTGGGGAACGATGCCTATGGTCGTATATACATTCTTAGAATCATTTGATTCTACGGGAAAGACCATCTATCCATTTTGTACACATGAAGGAAGTGGACTTAGTCTGACAGAACATGATATCGAACGAGTTTGTGAAACAGCGCAAGTGGAACGGGGACTTGCAATTCAGGGAAGCAAAGTAGAAGAAAGTAGGATTCGCATTGAACGCTGGCTGAATCGATAGGAGGCAGTTATATGATGAGAAATCCAAAAGATGTGTATCTCATCATGTATTAGGGAATTGAAGAGTTGAGAGTGTCGATGACACTTTGATTTATAAAGGAAAGGAAAACGTAATAAGGCCATTAGCCGATTACGAAGGTAGAGGTATGACAATAGCAGAAGCAAGTAAAGAGTGTGGTTTGACAGCAGATACACTGCGTTATTACGAGAGAATAGGTCTGTTGCCAGCTGTTGAGCGTAAAAGCGGGATTCGAAATTATACCGAAGAGGACCTAAAATGGATTTCATTTATCAAGTGCTTACGTAGTGCAGGACTTTCGATTGAGGTGTTAATTGAATATGTAACAATGTTTCAACAAGGAGATGCTACGATTGCGGCAAGAAAAAATCTGCTTGTAGAACAACGAAAACACCTTGTTGAAAAAATCGAGGAGCTAAATCATACACTTTCCTATCTGGACAAGAAAATTGCAAACTATGAAGATACGATGTTAAAGTATGAAAGCGGCCTTAAAAAGTTTGACGAATAAATAAGAAAGCATGAAAGACACAACAAAAAGACGATTTGAATTAGAGATAATACAAATCGTCTGAGTAAAACATACTGAGAATGCTATTTGTTTGCTTTTTTCTTGGCAGCATTTTTAGCATTTCCTTTGGCAAGCTTAGCGGATTTCGCTTTTGCCGTTGCCTTTTGGGCTTGTTTCTTTTTCTTTGCAGCTGGATTTTTGTCTCCTATGATAATCCCTCCCTCTTTATAAGTTGTCCTACTGTATTTTATGCGTAAAACGGTGGATTTAGAATCAGGAAGAGAGGAAGCAGGTGTTCATTTTTGGGGGCACGATTAACGCTCTTTGGAGTGATAAAATATGATAGATATACGTTGAGAGACAAGAGAGATTCTTGTCTCTTTTTAAATGCATTTGACACCACAAAGAGGAGTGTAGAAAACAGGTTGAAAATGGAACTTGTTCGAACGAAGGTGCTGCCTTATCAGTGGAAGGCGAAATGCGAGTATGGGTTCGTAATTAAAACTGGAAAACAGGAGAAAATACGGTATAATAGGCAGTAACAATGATTCGGAAAAAGGAAATAAAAGATTGATGATCGAAGAAAAACAACAGACAAAAAGTTCAGTGCTAAAGCTGGCAGACTCATATGCCGTCGTATCTATCGTTACGACAGGCGAGGAGAAAGGCTTTGATAGTATCATTTCCATCGGTGCTGTAAAATACGTAAATGGAAAAGAAACAGAATGTTTTAAAAGACTATGCAAGCCAGAAAGCTATTATCTTGTCAGTGTAGACCAGATGGATAAGATAGAGGATTATTGCATCGTGGATGGAGGCCCTGTACAATACGTAACACAGGCAGTTACGAAACGCACAAATATTACAAATGAAATGCTTTACGGGGCAAAGGAACTTGAGCCTGTACTAGCAGAACTAAGAGAATTCCTTGGCAAAACATTAGTTGTCGGCTATGAGATGGAAGAGATTTTTTCATGGATTGGAAAAGAGAGCATTTCGAATGATTATGTTGAGATGAAACGACTCGCAAAGCGGATTCGAAAAGACAGGAATAACCCTTCTTTATTGGAAATGGCCATTTATTATGAAATAGAATATGGAAGAAAAAAGGATGTTGTGTATGACTGTCAGTTAGTCCATCAAGTGTATGAGGCAATGAAGCAAGATTTCATTAACGAATATGGCAGTGTTTCTAATTTTGAACGTCTATACGAAAAGACAGCAGAAAGCAGGAAAGTTTCCTATAGCAATGTTGTAGAGGGAACGTTATGGGGAAAGAACTGCGTCTTTACAGGAACGCTTACCAAGATGGTAAGGGGAGAGGCAATGCGGTTAGTTCGGGAATGCGGAGGTATCACAGCAACTTCTGTAACCAGTAAGACCGATTATCTGGTGCTAGGAAACAAAGAGTATGAAAAACGACAAAAAGGAATCAAGAGCAACAAGTTACGAAAGGCCGAGCGAATGGTGGAAGAAGGCGCGTCCCTTCGAATAATTTCAGAAGATGCCTTTTTTGAACTGCTTGACCGATCATAGGAAAAATTGTTTCCCTTTCATTGACTTCCTCCCCTTAGAACGGTATGATTTAGAGGAATCAAAACGGTTGTAAGAGGAGGTAGAAAAAGAATGAAATCCTATTATAAAAGGCCAAGAAGGAGAAAAGGGAAAATAGCGGTTCTTTTGATTTTGATAGTGTTAGTAGCCGTTGCAGCAGCGGTAGCTGTCGTGGCCTATCAACGGGTTAAGACTATTGAGACGGTAAAACCAGAAGAACTGTTTTCCTCTTATATCGAAGACTTACAAAAGCAAGATTACGAGGGCATGTATAATCGGTTATCGGAAGAAAGCAAGCATGCGATGAGCAAGGATGCATTTGTAAAGAGAAATCAAAACATTTACGAAGGCATTGAGATGAGCAATTTAACCGTGAGCAACGTAAGAGCCTCGGAGCCAGAGAATAAATCAGTAACAGTATATTACCAGATGAGTATGGATACCGTAGCAGGAACAATGACATTTGAGAATCAGGCAGTGTACATAAGTGATAAAGAAAAAGGATATGCATTATCCTGGAGTGATGATTTGATTATACCAGAACTTGCGTCTACAGATAAGGTCAGAGTAAGCACTGCGAAAGCAGAGCGCGGGGAAATTGTTGACCGAAACGGAAAGAAATTAGCGCAAAAAGGACAAGCCTCTTCGGTTGGACTAATTCCCGGAAAGATGGGAAAGGACAAAGAGGGGGATATTAAAAAGCTCGCAAAGTTGTTAGAAGTCTCAGAAGAGACCATACAGAAGAAATTAAGCGCCACATGGGTCAAAGAGGATTCATTTGTTCCAATCAAGACTATTAAGAAGGTAGATGAATTAGAACTTGCTTCGGCTAATCCAAGTGAAGAGACGCTAAAGGCAAAAGAGTTGGAAGATAATCTGCTTGCAATAGATGGAATCATGATCAATACAGTGGATACACGTATTTATCCAATGGCAGAAAAGGCTGCGCATCTTGTTGGTTATGTTCAAAATATCACTGCAGAAGAATTAAAAGAGAATGCAGGAAAAGGCTACACAAGTGAAAGCCTTATCGGTAAAAGCGGTGCAGAAGCATTATATGAGGAGCAGTTAAAGGGAACCGATGGATGCAGCATCAAAATTGTAGACAAAGATGGTAATACAAAGAAAATAGTTGCAACAAAGCCAAAGATGGATGGAGAGACCATCAAGCTGACAATCGATGCTTCCCTTCAGGAAAAGTTATATGACGAGTATCAGAAAGATAAAAGCGTAAGCGTTGCGATGAACCACTATACAGGGGAAGTGTTGGCATTGGTTAGCACGCCATCCTATGATTCCAATGATTTTGTACTTGGAATGTCTGATGCGAAGTGGAAGGAATTAAATGAGGATCCGGACAAGCCATTATATAACCGATTCCGACAAGTACTTTGTCCAGGATCTACGTTTAAGCCAGTTATTGCAGCGACAGGACTGGAATGTGGAGCTATCGATCCAAATGAGGATTACGGTAACGAGGGAAACAGCTGGCAGAAGGATAAGAGCTGGGGCAGTTACAAGGTTACCACACTCCATACCTATACACCTGTCACGATGCAAAATGCCATTATGTACTCTGACAATATTTATTTTGCAAAAGCTGCATTAAAGATTGGTAAAGACAAGATGAGCGAAGGGCTTACAAAGATTGGATTTACGAAACAGCTTCCATTTGAAATCAACGTGGCGAAGTCCCAGTTTTCCAATACAGAGACATTTGAAAGCGAGATTCAGTTAGCGGATACAGGGTATGGACAAGGTCAGGTACTTGTGAATCCGCTACACCTTGCCACGATTTATACGGCATTTGCCAATGAGGGCAATATGATTAAGCCATATTTGACATACAAAGAGGATAACACGCCTGAAATCTATATTAAGAATGCGTTTAGCAAGAAAAATACAAAATTAGTGACAGAAGCACTTGAGAAAGTGGTAAATGATAAAAGAGGTACGGCACGAAGCGGAAAACGTTCGGATGTGACACTTGTAGGAAAGACAGGAACTGCCGAATTGAAGGCTACGAAAGAGGAGAAGGATGGAGTTGAACTTGGATGGTTTGCGTCCTTTACAACGGATAAGAATGCGAAAAAGCCGATTTTAATCGTCAGCATGGTAGAAGATGTGAAAGAAAGAGGCGGCAGCACTTATGTTGTAACAAAGAATGGAAAGGTATTAGATGATTATTTAAAATGACACCCAGGTCAATCATTTATAAGTTTTTCATTTTGGCACGATTAGTATATAAGAAATTTATATTTACTTGGAGGAACACAACATTATGAACGATCAAACAAGCCAATCAACGATTTCTTTTTACGATACCAATGCAGAAACGTTTGCTTCCTATACGCAGAAGATTGATTTTTCTTCCATTCAGGATGAGTTTTTATCCTATTTACCAAAGGACGCTTATATTCTTGATTTTGGCTGTGGCGCAGGACGTGATACAAAACGATTTTTAGATCTTGGATATAAAGTGGATGCGATAGATGGATCAGCCGAGATGTGCAAGTGTACAGAAGAATATGCGAAAATTAAAGTTAGTCAGATGTTATTTACTGAACTAGCAGAAGAAAATCGATATGATGGAATCTGGGCATGTGCCTCCATTCTTCACCTTCCTTATGAAAAACTAGAGGAAGTGTTTGGACTGATGGCGAAAGCATTAAAGCCAGGAGGCTATATATATACTTCATTTAAGTATGGAGAGTTTGAAGGTCAAAGAAATGGACGATATTTTACGTACTTGACTGAAGAGAAGTGTAAACAGTTGCTTAATTTAGTAGATGAGCTTGAAATTGAGAAACTAAGAGTTACTCAAGATGTCCGAGAAGGACGTGGAGAGGAACCATGGCTTAATTTAATCCTTCATAAGAAGAAATAAAACTTTTTTGTTTTTTCTGGCATGAAGTAATTGCAAGTAGTCGGAATAACTCGTATAATTGTGGATGATAATAGATATTGTATTACATACACGAAAGGACTCAAAAAAGAATGGCAGAATACGAACTTAACACTGGTGTTTTAAAGACAGTAGAAGCACAGATCATAAATAATGAGCCTCCTTGTACGAGACTTGCATTTAATCGTTTAATGGAGGCAGGGTGTCCGCAAATGGATACGCTTGAGATGATTGGAAACGTGCTTGTTGAACATATGAATAACGTAATGATGTTTGGACAAAAATTTGACGAAGCACATTTTGCACTTAAGCTTGATGAATTGGCTAGAAAGTATGAAAACTATGAGCCAAAGGAAATCGAACTTGATGAAATCCAAAAGGAAAAGCAGGCCGGCTATAACGCTATGATGTCAGATGACCAAGAGAATATGGCAAAGGCTTGGTTACATGGATTCGAACTACTCAAGGAACTTGTAAAAAATCAATTCCCAGATTCCAAACCAGATCTTCAGGCAGTGGAAGAAAAGACAGAGTTCAAATATGGACTTATGAGCTGGCTTGGTGATATTGAACGAGAACTTGGTAATGCAAAGTTAGAAGAAGAAAGAATCGAATACTGCAAAGCACTTCTTGAGACATTTATTTGGGGAAAAGAAGCACAAGACGGATTCAAGGCAACCATCGGGGAAGCATACTGTGAACTTGGAAAAGAAGCTGACTGGGTAAATATATTTGAAGAATGGCTTAGCCAAGAACCAAATAATATGATTGCGGTAAACAGTTATTTATACTGTTTAACAACTGCAGGAAAGGCTGAAAAAGCGAAAGAAGTAGCAAAACAGTATATTACAGAAGATATGGAATGTGATATCGATACGGAAACAATGTTCTACCGTGCACAGTCTTTATTCGAAGAAGCAGGAGACAACAGACAGGCAGAAGTATATCGTAAAAAGATTTCTGCGTTCCATAGTAAATGTTTAGATATGGCTAAGACATATGAAACAGAAGTACGTGGATTTAAGCCAGGACAGGAACGTAAGGTTTACCCAAATGATCCATGTCCATGTGGAAGCGGAAAGAAATATAAAAAATGTTGTGGTAATAAATAGTCATTGGATAGAAAAGTCCACCCCAAAATGTAGAGTTGCATTTGAGGTGGACTTTTTATCGTTATATTATATTCCTGCCAATTTTATTATTGTAATTCACAACCATGCTCGTTCATATAGTTTATTAAAACCCTAACTATAAGGAGGAGTAGAATGAAAGAAATATTTGTTACAAAACAGATGGTGGAGAAGAACATAAGTAAGATTCCGACGCCATTTCATCTTTATGACGAGAAAGGCATCCGGGAGAATGCAAGAAGACTAAGAGAAGCATTTTCCTGGAATAAAGGATTTAAGGAATATTTTGCAGTAAAGGCAACGCCAAATCCTTTTATTCTAGGAATCTTAAAAGCATGTGGCTGTGGGTGTGATTGCGCCTCCTTGACAGAGCTTATGTTGGCAAATGCGATTGGCTGTACGGGAAGCGATATCATGTTTTCTTCCAACGATACGCCAATCGAGGAATATCAAAGGGCAAAGGAATTAGGAGCCATCATTAACTTTGATGATATTACTCATATTGAACTATTTGAACAGAAGGTAGGAAAGTTTCCGGAAACCGTATGCATCAGGTACAATCCGGGAGGTGTTTACCAAATTAGTAATGAGATTATGGATAATCCGGGAGAGTCCAAATACGGAATGACGAAAGCACAGATTTTTGAAGCTGCAAAGGTATTGACGAAGAAGGGAGTGAAGAAGATCGGAATTCACGCATTCCTTGTTAGTAATGCCTTAAACAATGAGTATTTTCCAATGCTTGCGAAATCCTTGTTTGAACTGGTAGTCGAGGTGAAGAAACAAATAGGGGTATCCATTTCCTTTGTCAATCTATCTGGAGGCATCGGGGTCCCTTATTATCCAACAGAACACGAGGTCGATATCGAGTTAATCGGGCAGAAGGTAAAGGAGATATATGATAAGGTACTTGGGCCGGAAGGATTTGTAGACATTCCGATTTATACGGAGCTAGGCCGTTATATGACAGCACCATACGGATGTCTTGTGACGACAGCAATTCATGAAAAACATACATATAAGGAGTATATTGGCGTGGATGCCTGTGCGGTTGATTTGATGCGTCCTGCTATGTATGGAGCTTATCACCATATTACAGTACTTGGAAAGGAGAACAGTCCATGTACGAAAAAATATGATATTACTGGCTCGTTATGTGAAAATAATGATAAGTTTGCCATTGACCGAATGCTTCCTGAAATTCAGATTGGAGATTATCTTGTTATTCATGATACTGGCGGTCATGGGTACGCTATGGGGTATAACTATAATGGAAAGTTGCGGTCTGCAGAGGTGTTGCTAAAGGAAGATGGAAGCTTTTCTTTGATTCGTCGGGCTGAAACTCCGAAGGATTATTTCAGTACATTTGATTGTTTTCCAATCTATAATAATCTGTTGACGAAAGAAAAAGTAAGATTTAGATGAATTTTGTAAGATTTGATAGATATACTATAGATATTATCAAAATAGAGTGGTATTATTATTTTAGTAAATTATGTCGATAAAAATAGTGGTATAAAATAGACTACGGAGGAAAAAAAATGAGTGAGGTAATTGTAATCACATCTGGTAAAGGTGGAGTTGGTAAAACTACAACCACAGCTAATGTAGGTACAGGACTTGCCAAATTAGGCAAAAAGGTTGTTTTAATAGATGCAGATACAGGACTTAGAAACCTTGACGTTGTTTTACATCTTGAAAATGATATTGTAAATACATCTGTTGATATCGTGGAAGGAAAATGCGATATCCAGGATGCAATGATTCAAGACAAACGTTATCCAAACATGTTCTTGCTTCCTACATCACAAAAGAAAGACAAATCTGCAATTAATCCAGAGCAGATGAAGGCAATCATCGATGCATTAAGACCTGAGTTTGATTATATCTTGGTAGATTGTCCAGCCGGTATTGAACAAGGATTTAATACAGCAATTGCTGGTGCAGATCGCGCAATCGTAGTAGCAACTCCTGAGGTTTCTGCAGTACGTGATGCGGATCGAATCATTGGCTTACTAGAAACAAATGAAATGGGAAAAATCAATTTAGTTGTCAACCGTATCCGTATGGACATGGTGCAACGTGGAGATATGTTATCAAGTGAAGATGTAGTAGATATTTTGGCAGTAAAATTAATCGGTATTGTTCCAGATGACGAAAATATCGTTATTTCTACAAATAAGGGAGAACCATTAGTTGGATCTGATACATTAGCCGGAAAAGCATATATGAATGTATGTAAACGTATAATGGGGGAAGATGTAGAATTCTTGGATCTTCAAGTCAAAAAAGGATTTATGAGCAAATTACACAAACTATTTAAGAAAAAGTAAGGAGACACTATGGGGGTTCTAAATTTTTTCAAATCAGCGGGTTCCAGCAATGTAGCGAAGGATCGATTGAAATTAGTTCTTGTATCTGATCGAGCGACCTGTTCGCCAGAATTGATGGAAAAGATGAAAAATGACATAATGGAAGTAATTTCGAAATATATTGAGTTCGATGAAACTGGCCTTGACATCGAAATCAAACAGACGGACGTTGAACATAACGGAAACAGTGTACCAGCGTTATATGCGAATATACCAATCCGTAACTTAAAAGTGAAGTAAGCATTGGGTGAAAGTGCTTACCTAAAAATAAAAAGGGACAGTGCATAAAATAGTATGCACTGTCCCTTTTAGACTGTAGACAAAGTAAAACTTTCACTCACTACGTAGCTTTTCTTGGGGGAAAGTTTGAAAACCATTGGTTTTCAATTTTATCGGCAGGCGGAAACCGCGCTTTTCGTCTGCCGAATTAGCGCGAGTAGGCCTGTTTTTTAGGCTTGCACGAGCGAGCGCTAATTGATTCCTCACAGGGAATGGATGAAATCCTGATTTCATCCAAAGCTTGTCGACTTTGTCGACAAGCTAAATATTTTAAAGTCCAATAAATACTTTTTGGCCGTTGTCACCAGTATATTCAGGTGCGCCGGAAGTTGTAATGTAGCATATGATTAAGCGGTATTTAGCTCCAGTCGGAATCTTCTCACTGAATTTTATATGAAAGACTTTTCCAGAATTGTCAGCCGGAGTAACGATTGCTTGGTCAGCGGAAAGTGCATTTTCAGCAGACAAGCGCTCATCTTCTCCTAAGCTGGCAATGCCAGTCGGGTTAATATTGAGCACATCTTGCAACCAGTAATTACTAGGTTTCGTAGCCTTTTTTACATCACAGGGCTTATCGAATGTAATCTGGAGAGTGTCATAAGCGATTTGTTTTACTGATATAAGCATTGGGATGTCATTGCGGGCAGAGGTAGCAGTTACTCGCTTGTTTTGCATGGGAATGCACGTAACAATAAAAGTTAAGACAAATACAAATGCTCGAATAGAAGCTAGAGACTTTTTCATAACATCCTCCTTTCTTTCTAATGTAATATCTATCTTTAGTAGTATCTGTAGGGTCGATAGTATTTATACAATGTAGAAATAACAAGAAACAAATATATGAATAGTTTGGAAAACAGAACTTTTTTTCCATTATTTCATATAGTAGTTATAGAAGGAGAATATCAAGTGGTATTACAATCCCAGAGTATGTATAAAAGGAGGGATTCCATGGGTCTTACTAAGAGTGCAGTTGGAATCAAGGCAGTAGATTCCGGACTCGAAATTAAGAAACAGACAGAAAATGACAAAGTCATTGCACTTGCTGGAAATCCTAATGTTGGAAAGAGCACGGTATTTAACAGTCTTACAGGATTAAATCAGCACACAGGAAATTGGCCTGGAAAGACAGTTTCCAATGCACAAGGCTATTGTAAAAGTGAAAAGAATTCATTTGTCATGGTTGATATTCCGGGAACGTATTCGCTTATGGCGCACTCCGCAGAGGAGGAAGTAGCCAGGAACTTTATATGTTTTGGCGAGCCGGATGCGATTGTTGTTGTATGTGATGGAACGTGTCTTGAGAGAAACTTAAACCTCGTCCTTCAGACATTGGAAATCTCCAAACGTGTCGTTGTTTGTGTAAACCTAATGGATGAAGTAAAACGAAAGAAAATTACCATTGATTTAGAGAAACTCTCAGAAAGGATGGGTGTTCCAGTAATCGGGACCATTGCAAGAAAGAAGAGCACACTGGATGATTTGTTAAGAGCAGTGGATGAGGTACTTGAAAAAGAAGACAATACGAAGAAGCGACTCATTACATATCCGGATTTAATAGAAACAGCGATTGGGTTAGTTCAGCCAACCATCGAACGGGAGGTAGGGGATAAGATTGACAGTCGATGGCTCAGTCTTAAACTTCTTGATAAGGACCAGTCGTTAGTAGATGAGATAGAGGCATATCTTGGAGCTGACTTCTTAGAAAATGAGGAACTGAATAAGAACTTAGATCAGGCAAAAGAGCTCTTTAAAGAAAATGAGATTACTTCGGACCGATTTAAAGATATGGTTGTTTCCACACTTGTAGTTCAGGCAGAAAAGGTATGCAAGAATATCATAGCGATGAAACAAGATATTTATAAGACGACCGACCAGAAGATAGACCGGGTCTTAACTAGCAAATGGGCAGGATATCCGCTTATGTTGTTATTGTTAGCCCTTGTTTTCTGGATCACGATCACTGGGGCAAATTATCCTTCGCAGTTATTATCCGATGGATTGTTCTGGGTCCAGGAGCGTCTTACGGACTTTTTCCACTATATCAATGCGCCGGAATGGCTTCATGGTGCGCTTGTGCTAGGGGTATACCGGGTGCTTGCATGGGTCGTATCCGTTATGTTACCGCCAATGGCAATCTTCTTCCCGCTCTTTACGTTGCTAGAAGATTCAGGATACTTGCCACGTGTTGCCTATAATCTCGATAAGCCGTTTAAATGCTGCTGTGCCTGTGGGAAGCAGGCCCTTACAATGTGTATGGGATTTGGGTGCAATGCAGCAGGAATCGTAGGATGTCGAATCATTGATTCCCCAAGGGAACGGCTGCTTGCAATCTTAACCAATAATTTTGTTCCATGTAATGGGCGGTTTCCGACGTTGATTGCCATAATAACCATGTTTTTTGTAGGTGCATCGGGAGGTATCACAAGCTCGGTGATATCGGCATTAGGTCTTACGTGTGTTATTTTATTTGGAATACTGATGACATTCCTTGTAACTAAGATATTATCCATGACCTTATTGAAGGGGGTACCATCCTCATATACATTAGAACTTCCACCATATCGGAAACCACAGATTGGTAAAGTCATTGTACGTTCTATTTTCGACCGAACCTTGTTTGTATTAGGCAGGGCAGTAGTGATTGCGATACCGGCAGGGCTTTTGATTTGGATTATGGCAAATGTAAAAGTTGGCGATATCAGCATCTTAAATCACTGCGCTAACTTCCTAGACCCATTTGCCCATTTGCTTGGGTTAGATGGTGTAATCTTAATGGCATTCATATTGGGGATTCCGGCAAATGAAATCGTTGTTCCAATCATAATCATGGCCTATATGGCACAGGGAAGTTTGGTGGAACTGGATAATCTTCTGGAAATGAAGCAGCTCTTTGTGGACCATGGCTGGACGTGGATTACAGCAATCAGCACCATGTTATTCTCATTAACACACTGGCCTTGTACGACAACATTGTTAACCATTCGAAAGGAAACTGGAAGCAGGAAATGGACGTTACTTTCCTTTTTGATTCCTACGGCAATCGGTGTGGTTGTCTGCTTCTTGTTTACAACTGTAGCAAGGCTGTTCGCGTAAGGAGTGATGAAACTACTAAGAAGCATGTTCTTCTAACGGCAGGAAAATTGAAAAAAGGTGAAAAGAAAACCTCTGGAGAGTAGTTGTCCGGGGGTTTTTGCTTGTTTGCAATGTAGTAGGAACCGAAGTCTAAAATAATCATAGAATATATATGAAATGCTGTGCTAAGTGGGAAGAAGAAAGAAGCGCAGCTTATCGATTTATAGCCGTAGATTAATATTCAATGGGTCAGAGCAATGGCCAATTATGCATATTGGGAGAGGGATTGGAAGTTGTTATTCTGGACGACGGAAAAGGAAACGGGGAATCAAAGACTGAAAAATGACCTTCTGCTTATAAAAGAAAAGGTGGAGGCGTAATGGCAATGGGGAAATATAAAGTGTGCGTCTATGCAATTTGCAAAAATGAAGAGAAGTTTGTAGAAGAGTGGATGGCCTCCATGCAGGAAGCAGATCAGGTTGTTGTGACAGATACAGGCTCACAAGATGATACAGTGAAACGGTTAAAAGAACTAGGTGCAGTTGTATATACAGAGAGTATTGAACCATTTCGGTTCGATGTGGCGAGAAACATATCGTTGTCTCATGTTCCAGAAGATGTTGATATCTGTGTTTGCACAGACTTAGATGAAAGGCTGGAAAAAGGATGGCGAGAGAAACTAGAGGCTGCATGGGAAGAGGGGATATGTCAGGGAAAATACCTTTACAATTGTAGCGTTGGTCAAGACAGCAAACCATTTGTCCAGTTTATTCATTTTAAAGTGCATACAAGAAAAGATTTTACTTGGGTGTATCCTTGCCACGAAGTTCTTAAGTATACAGGGCAAAGTGCCTATAAAGAGGTATTCATTGATGGTTTTGTATTAAATCATTATCCACAAGAGAAAAAATCAAGAGGAAGCTATCTTGAGCTATTAAAATTAGCAGTAAAAGAACAGCCAGAAGATCCAAGAATGAATTACTATTTGGGGCGTGAGTATATTTATCAGGAAGATTGGGAAAATGCAATTAAGCGTCTAAGTGCTTATTTGGAATTGAAGGATGCAACTTGGAGGGAAGAACGAGGAGATGCTATGCGTTATATTGCATTTGCCTATAGTAAGCAAAATAAGTATCGTCAGGCATATCAATGGTATTATAGAGCGATTGCAGAAGTTTCATGGATGCGTGATGGGTATGTGGAATTTGCTAAGTTTGCATTTCAAATGGGAGACTTTAAGACAACGTATTACATGGCAACAGAAGCAATTAAAATCAAGACAAAATCCAAAGTGTATATTAATCATGGAGATGCTTGGGACAGCACGCCATATGATTTGGCGGGAATCGGAGCATTCTATATTGGATTATATGAGGAATCTTATCAGTATATAAAGGAGGCAGTTAGCATATCTCCGAAGGATCAGCGTTTGCTATCAAACTTACAGTTAGTAAAGGGAACTTTAGATGCAATAAGGGAGAAAAGAAAAACCATTTAGGGGGATGTCGACAAGGAAAAAGGAGTGTCTGGTGAAAGGCTAGGCATTCCTTTTGTTATCCATGAGAGACTGAAATTTAATAAACGCAATTATGTAGAAATGTTAGGGTATTAGCAGATAAGGTACCTAAATAACTTTGACTTTACTGGATAAAAATGGTATTATTCTTGAGACGGATATACTAAGTAAATGGGGATAATGAATATCGAGGTATGAAAATGAAAAGACGAAGAAGAAAACCACCAAAAATTGATATCATTAAAGTACTGATCTGTTTTATCCTCCTGATTTTTATCGGAGTAGGAACAAAAGTATTAATAGATCAGCAAAAGATATCACAACCGGCTGCAAATGCGAGTGTAAACGTAGCAGAGGGGGCAGCCACAACAAGTCCAAGTTCTACAGAAAGTGGGGAAACAGAGAACCCTACACTTGATAAGACGACGGCATATGTAGCGCCTGGAAGTACTCTTGCATTAAAAGTAAAGGACACGACACAGACTGTTCAGTGGTCAAGTTCAGATGAAACAATTGCGACTGTTTCTGACGATGGTACTGTAACAGGTGTAGCGAAAGGGGATGCTACCATTATTGCAACAGTTGGAGACAAAGAACTAACTTGCGATATCACTGTAAAGAAGTTAAAGCAAGTGGCAATCACCTTTGACGATGGACCATGTGAGTATACGCCTGAAGTATTAGACATCTTAGAAAAATACAATGCACATGCAACATTTTTCGTGATTGGAGAAAGAATTAATTCAACGACATCAAAGTATTTGAAACGAGAAGTCGAGATGGGCTGTGAAGTAGGAAACCATACACATAGCCATGTAGATTTAGCAAGGGTATCGCTAAGTACATTTAAACAAGAGATTGCAAAAGGAAATAAAGCAATTAAAGACGCAACTGGAAAAGAACCAACATTGATTCGTCCTCCATATGGAGATATCACTCCAGAGCGAAAGAAAATGATTGAACAGACACAGATTTACTGGAATAAAGATACGAGAGATTGGGACGATAAAGATACTGAAAAGTTAGTCAATTACGTTCTTAATAATACACAAGATGGCGATATCGTATTGATGCATGAGATTCACAAGACAACTGTAGACGGTGTGGAGCGAATTGTAAAAGGACTTCAAGATCAAGGGTTTGAACTTCTTACAATTGATGAAATCGCAGATTCTAGAAATATAAAATTGTCAAAATATAAGTTGCATGGTAGTTTCTAATCATAGAAAATTAGTTGTGATTTTGTCACATAAAGTGGATATAGAAAGTAGACAAGCTAAGAAGCAGAATTGAATTATAATTCTGCTTCTTTTTTTATGTGGCTCTATGTCATGACGACATCTCTAAGAGAACTCCCCTAGAAGATTTTAAGGGAGCGTCGATTTTTGTAAAAAGTTCTTATTATAGTTTTGTGTTCGATATTTTTTGGGGGATAGGCCGGTCTTTTTTCGAAAGACTTCAATAAAGCGGCTCTCAGAGCTAAAGGCTAAGAAGTTAGCAAGTTCACTTATGGAGTAGTCGGAAAAGCAAAGTAGATTTTTGGCAGATTCAATCTTTTGATTCAGGATATATTCTGTCACGGTACATGACATCTCTTTCTTAAATAAACTCGACAGATAGGAAGGAGAAAGGGCAACATAGTCAGCAAGAATCCGCAAGGAGAGTTTTTCGTGTAAATGGGTCGAGATATAGTTAATGCATAGAACAATAGGCTTAGAATATGTAGTCTTGCTTTTGATGCGCTGTACACTTCGTAGAAAATAGGTAAACATTTCAGGGTAAATGGCCCTTACTTCTTCCACAGTCGTACATGCATCTGCTTTCCGGATAAATACGTCACTGATATTATAGCTTTCATCCGCAGCGAGTCCGCCTTCAATTGCAAATCGGCATGTAATCGTAGTGGATGCGACAAAGAGATACTTTACATTGCGAAGCGGATCATCAGAAAGCCTGCCTGTACGGCTAAAGTCATGCGTTCGATAGAATTCGGTCAATGCCTCCTCTTTGCCTTCGCGAAGATATTGAAACTTTTTCATCTCGCGTTCATATGGGTGATGCACAAATTCATTTTCACGATTATAGAAAGAGGAGGAAGTCACTTCTTGGTTGATTGTATTCAATACTAACACATCCTTTTATTGGTAATATTATTCTGATTATACCATAAAAGATGGATATAAATAATAAAATGATGATATTCATTGAAAGGGAAGAAGGATTACGATATCCATAATGAAAGAGAAGTATGGAGGGGGATAGTATGAAACTAGAACGTCAACAAAGAGTCAAAGATATGACGGAAGGAAAACCAATTGTATTAATTTTGTTATTTGCAGTACCCATCTTTTTAGGAAATATATTTCAACAATTTTATAATATCGTGGATACTGTAATTGCAGGGAGATATTTAGGAGATGAGTCACTCGCAGCCATTGGGGCGACAAGTGCAATCTACAGTCTTGTCTTATGTCTTGTAAATGGAATGAATAACGGCTATGCAATCCTCGTTGCAAGAGCATTTGGAGAGAAAAATGAGGAAAAGGTAAAAGACAGCGTAGGCCTTATGCTTGTGTTAAATATCATTTCTATCGTGCTTGTGACCATCTTATCAGTGCTCTTTATCGGACCATTATTAAAGGTTTTACATACGCCGGAAGAAATCTATGCGCAAGCATATAGTTATATTATAATCATTTTAATCGGACTAGGAATCACGATTTTTTATAATATGGAGGCAGCAGTATTACGTGCCCTTGGTAATAGCATGACTCCCCTTGTGTATCTTATCATTGCATCTTGTATCAATGTGGCGCTTGACCTTGTACTGATTGTAATCTTTAAGATGGGAGTTGAGGGTCTTGCCCTTGCAACGGTAATCGCACAGCTGATTTCCGTAATCCTTTGTCTATACCATATTAAGAAGAACTATCCAATCTTAAAGCTTCATCGAAGCAATTATAAGTTTGAGAAGGAAGCATTTGCAGAAATGTTTACGACTGGACTTTCCATGGGCCTTATGCTTTCAATCTTCAGCATTGGTACAGTAATCTTGCAGAGCGCGATTAATGGGCTGGGGACGCTTACAATCACGGCACATCTTGCAGCAAGAAAAGTATTTGATATCTTTAACCTGCCATTGGGCACTATTTCCAATGCCAATGCAACATTTGTTAGCCAGAATTTTGGTGCCAAGAAATATGAGCGGGTGAGAGAAGGGATTAGGAAAAGCTGCGTGCTTGGAATCCTTTGGGGCGTGATTGCCAATGTAATCGTCTTTTTCGGAGCAGAACAGCTTGTGGAATTCATGACCAGCAGTAAAGAGCGTTATGTGGTGGAAACCGCTGCAAGATATCTGCATATTAATCTGCCATTCTTTTTAGTACTTGCAGTACTTTATATCTTAAGGACTTCTTTGCAAGGAATGGGAAGGAAGATAACGCCATTAGTTTCAAGTGGATTGGAACTGGTAGGAAAAGTCGTTGCAACTTTGGCACTGATTCCTGTCATTGGATATTTGGGAGTATGTGTGGTAGAGCCTGCAACTTGGGTCGCTTGTACAATTTGGCTTGCATTTAGTTATTACTTTGCAATACGAAACTATAAAACTACGTCCAGAGGGAAAAATAAAAAGCGTTTTAATCATAATGCTTGTCCGAAAAGAATAAAATATAGTGAGGAGGACTGTACGCTATAGAGGCAGGACTGCTTTTGACGAAAACTTAATAGGGAGGTAGTTTATATGTCATATTGTCATGTTACTAAGGAGCACGAGGTCGCAGCACCAAAGAAAATTATTTCCATTCCTTTGTTTCATAAGGATGACAATTACGCATGTAGTACGGCTTGTATGGCTGCCATCTTACAGTACTTCAGTGATGGAGTAGAGATGAAGGAAAGACAGCTTGCAGATCTGATTCAAGCAACCCAGGGAAATGAGATGACCGTAGAAGAGATGGTATCTTATATCAATCAGGTTAGCTTTGAAGAAGATGGAAAACGAGTCTTGATATATGCTAATTTATCGCGTTATATGACAGTTTGTGATCTGATTTCAGATATTGATAACGGCATCCCTGTAATTTGTCCAATCCAGGCATGGTATACAGATTCCGATGGAAATTATGATGCGGCTTACGAGTATAAAGACGTGCAAGAATTTGGACATTTCGTAGTAGCAGTAGGATATGACAATGAGAAGATTTACTTTATGGACCCAGCGCAAGCAGAAGCGTATTCTTACATACCGATCAAGGAGCTTGATAAGAGATGGCATGAGAAAGAGAATGGAATAGAGTACGAACGGTGTGGAATAGAAGTCGTAATGAACAAAGTTAGACAAGATGCTGTCTGGGTTTATAAGATTATGTAATAGAAAACAGGTAATAGATAAAAAAAGCCGCTGCAAGACGATGTGCATATAACATAACGTTTTGTAGCGGCTTATTATATGAGTTTTATTAACGTGTCTTTTTCGATTTTACAGCCGACCAAGAGCTGTAGTAGTTTTTCCCGTTTACTGTTTTATAACATTGAATGCGAATATAGTATGTCTTTTTTGTTTTTAATTTCTTAATTGTGTAAGAGGTTGTTTTTGAACTTTTAATTCTTACAGAGGATGCATTCTTAAAGTTTTTGTTTGTAGAATACTGAATCTTATAGCCCGTAATCGAAGAGGACTTTTTCCAGTTGACCTTTAATGCTTTTTTCTGTGCAGTGACAGAGGAAAGCGTGACGTTCTTTGGCTTGATTGTAAAGCTATAGGTACGGGAGTCTTTATAATTGCCGATTCCTTTAATTGTTACAGTTGCTTTCCCGATGGATTTGTTGTTTTTAAAGGTAATCGTATAGTCTTTTTTGTTACATAGCGTCTTGGATCCTAGCTTGACTTTTAGGGACGGGCAAATGGATTTTCCAGTATAGGTCTTGGTACTAAGCCCTGTGAGTTTCATTTTACTAATGCTTGCAGCATTCACTTTGATCGTAGCCACGCCAGAGGCCTTGGAAACTGATTTGGTCGTTAGTGCAGAAGCAGTTGTATTCGTGATGACACAATAGTAGTAGGTCGTGCCGGCTTTGGAAATGGACGGCTTGTACGAAGAAGAAGTTGCATTTTTGATGGCAGTTCCGCCAGAGTTCTTTTTCGTTGAAGAACGATACCACTGGTAAGTCAATTTTCCACCATCAGGAGAACTGGCTTTGACGGAAAGGGATGTGGCAGTGGTAGAAGCACCATAGGAATAGGTTTTTGATGCCGGATTCTTTGAAAGGATAGGCGCATCTGCGGATAGTGTCGCACTGGTTACCGAGCTGTCATAGTATTCATTGGACACCGCAATTGCCTTTATCGTGCAGTTGTTTGTAGTTGTGAAGCTTCCTGTATATTTTATGGCTTTTGTGTTGGCAGAGGAAGGCCGGCCTCCATTGGTTGTGTAGTAAATCGTAGCATTTGGAGTGGTTGTCGATAAGGTAATCACATGTTTGTTATTTACTTTTTGGCTTTTTATCACTGGTGTATTTACATCGGAAGTGGCATCCGGTAGCTCGCCAACACTATTTAAAGTTGCTCCAGAATCCAGAGTACAGGAAGGAAGAAGTCCATTCCAAAGTGATTCTGGTATATGTTCTGTAGTTTTATCGGAAGCTGTTATATTTTCATTACTACGGTTAAAAAATAAATAAATTGTCGATACTCCTAAGCGTTCATCGATATCGTTCCAAGTGGTATCTACATTGTACCAGGAGTCATTTAGACGGATATAGTTCCAAGCATGGCTATCACTTGTTACGACGGTCGTATCTATATTTACAGCGTTCATTAATATGGAAAACGCTGCGGCATAGCCAGCGCAAACGGTTTTTCCTTCCATAAATACGCTGTAAGCACTTTGATCATAGGTAGATCTTTCATAGACTACATTTTTTGCGATTAAATCATTTGCTTTCTTTTCTTTATTAAGCGGACTATCCTCTTTTTGAATTAAGGCTACATAGGAGTCAATCTGCTTTTTCATTGCAGTAGTTGCATTTTTTCTATCCTGTCCATTTTTAAAGGCGTCATAGACGCCTAGCGCAATATATCCTTGTTTGAGTTGTGCATCATTTTGGTAATAGTAACGTGCAAAATGCTTGGACAAATAGTAGTATTGTGGATTAGAATAGGTAAAAATTAAAGAAACATTTAATGCCTCTTGGGCGGTCAGTCCGCTATAGGAACAGTACTGTGTATAGCCAGTTGATAGGTCGGTTGTTCCTGTAAGATAGGACAGACACATAGTGTTTAATTTGTCATAGAGTGCCCGTTCGTTTGTATTCATCTGGTTGTAGTAATAGTAGGTAGAATAGGATTCCCACTCAGATTTGTAATAGGTTGCGTTCTTGTCGAGGAAGACATCTGAGGCCTCTTCTTTTGTAACATATGTAACCGTTGGTTTTCTTAACCCATCTTTATCGAATTGATTTGTTTGCGCTGACGCTGTTTTTCCAGCAATTACGACTAGTAGAGTTAAGGAAAGGATAAATATAAAAAATTTCCCTTTTTGTTTCATTTTGTTCTCTTTCCTTTCATTAAAGCTTTTGTCCCTATATAAAAGCTAAGATAATTTATTGTTAAAAATATGGTAAAAGTGTGAAAACACCGTGGATTTTATTATAAAGGAAAGTTTGAACTGTTTTAAATAGGAAATTAGGCAGAATGAACAAAAATAAGAAAACCCACATGTATAAAATTTACTAAAATTGAAAAATAGCACCAACTTTATCCTTACGAGGAGTGATTTTTTTTGATAAAATATAAGTAATCATTAGAAAAGGAGACAATGGATATGTTTGAAGTAGGTGACAATGTTGTATATGGAAGTAATGGAGTCTGTAGAGTAGCTAAAGTAGGAACATTGGATTCGTTAGGTGTTGCCAAGGACAAAATCTATTATACGTTATCTCCTTATTTTATACCCGGAAGTACGATTTTTACGCCGGCTGATAATAAGAAGGTAATTATAAGGCCTGTATTATCAAAACAGGAAGCCATGCAGTTAATTGATGAGATAAAGGAGATCGAGACTCTTTGGATTGCAGATGAAAAGAGTAGAGAGAATGAATACAAAGAAGCTTTTCGTAAATGTGATTGCAGAGAGCTTGTTAAGATTATTAAGACGATCCATTTGCGTCAGGAAGCCAGAATCGCAGAAGGAAAAAAGGAAACAACATTGGACGAAAAGTATTTTCATATGGCCGAAGAGCGTTTATATGAGGAGCTTACGATTCCTCTTGAGATGACAGTGGATGAGGTTCGTGAATTTGTCATTGCCCGTGTAGAGGAACAACTTGGGTAAGGGTCCTCTCAACACGCCTACACCTGTCCACTCATTTCCGCTATACTACTTCTATAATTTTATATGGAGGTCAATAAATGGCTCAAGTCTTACGAGCAGTATTAGCAAGAGATGAATAACGCCAATATTTGATTATGGAGAATACAAAGTGTTCCTAGTTTGTGGAAAAACAGATATGCGAAAGAATATAAATGGACTTTGTGAGATTGTATAGCATAACTTTAAGTTAGATTCTACAGAAACGATTAGTTTTAGTTTCTGCAATGACAACGTAACCGGGTCAAGCAACTAGTCTGGGAAGACAATTAAAGACGTTACAAAGCCAGTAATTTATTATACTGGCGGCAACGTCTTTTTTTATACGTGCTTGAGAGGACGCTTACTTATTTAGCAGTATTTCTGAAAAAATTCTTATTTCGTTTTTCAAAAAAACATGATAATAAGATTCCACAAACAATTGCAATTCCCCAAACATATTTCGAAAATATGTTTAAGTATATTACAAGAGCGATGATGAAAAAGTAGCATCCGGAGACTATGTTTCTAATAACCTCGTTCCTTATATACTCTTTCTCATATTCCTTCTTTACTTTATACCACGTTTTTCTGCCAATTGCGTGTATAGGTGCATATTTAGTGAAAATGGCACTCGCAAACCCCAATAATCCCATAATTATGCATCCAATAATATAATATTTATCTGCATTCATACGCTATCTCCTAATAATTTATTTTCCACACGAAACATCTAATACTTTACCATTTTGTTTTTGTAGAATACCATCTTGTACATTGGATATTAAGTTATCTTTATAGCCATGTTTTTGTTTTTTCCACTCGTATCTCGTATAATACTTATTTGCAACATCTGTTCTTTCTGTTTTACTGAACCAAATTTCAGATTCCTTACAAAAAGTATACCAAACTTTAGCATCCCAGTTACACTGTACTTTATATGTAAAATGGAAAGGTCTATAAGATACAGTTTCGGCACAAGCATAAGCGATAACATTGTCTATTACATATCCTGCTAAGAAATAATATACATTAGCTAAAGTTAATCCTTGCTTAACATACTGAACTACTGTTAATGCTGCACTAGAAAGTGTAACATGTGCTTGAAGTTTCACTTTTTTTGCGGAACTCATAGAGCCGCTAGGTTTTCTGGTACGGCTCAAGTATCCATCAATCCCATTATAAGTGGTTCCACCTAAATAATACCATGAGCCATAAATTGAATGATTAGGAGTTAATCCAGTATCAAGAATAGGTTCTGTTTTCAAATATTTGTTTCCATATCTAGTAGATGTAGAGGTAGCCCTTGCTTTATTGCTAATACTATCCTCAGTTTCGGAAACTGATAAGTAATCTTCTAATGCTTGTTCTTGTTCTTCTTTGCTTAATTTAACATCTTCTACCGTTATATCTGACCCATTATCCAAATCATATGTTACAATTTCAGGCCCACTTCTCGCCTTTTTGTTTTCTGCTGCATAATTGTACGATATTATCGTGTTAGATTTATCTTTTGTTTCTGCTGATTGTAACAAGTCATTGTCCTCATTATAGATAGAAACTGTTGTCTTCTTGTTTTTCTCTTCTAATACCATCTTATATGCAACATTATCAGATGTGTAATATACTGTATTTCCGTCCGTGCTTGTAGCTACTTCACCTTCGCCTAAATTCTTATAATCGTTAAATTTTTCTTGATTAGATAAATTCCCAGTATGTTTCCCCCCCCTTTTTGCTGATGATAGTGAGCTGCCACATGATATAAACATGATGCCAACTAAAAGTAAACTTGTGGTTTTTAAAACTCTTTTTTTCATATATATACCTCCCTTTCATATTTATATGTTGAAAATAACAAATTTTAACATATATGTAAATATTTTTTTGTGATTTTTACAAAAATTCTGCGTATTTTGTATTTTTTGATTAGGAATATTGTTGAAGAGAAGGGGGATATGGATATTTAAGATGAACTAGTGTTACAATCTCTTTAGTTTCTTGATAGAGCTCATGCTTGAATTTTCCAAATATTTAGATATATACTAAACGTAAACTGTATTAACGAGAAAGAAGGAGACTGTATTATACGAGAACGAACAATTGTATATAGCAGTAAGAATGGTAACACAGATATGTTAGCGAAGAGATTTAAAGAGATAGTGAAAACGAAGGAAGTTTGGTTTGGAGCGCCCAATGAGAAGGCGGCAGAGGCTGATATCATCTTTGCTGGTTTCTGGACAGATAAGGGAACTGCTTATTTTGATCAAATTATGGAACGTGTAAAACAGAATCTATCTAGCTCAAATGAAATCATAGGAACATATATGTGCCAAGGAAAGATGCCGATGGGAATTCGTGCACGCTATGAGAAGATGTTAAGAGAGCATCCGGAGGATATGAAGTTTAAAGGGATGATTGAAAACTTTGACAAGGCAATCAGCCATCCAGATGAAGAAGATTTAAGAAAGCTTCAGGAAGCAGTAGAAATGTCAATTGAGTAGAATGATCTATTTCGATTCATGTTTACATGATTCGTCAAAATTAGTATACTTAGATATACTATAAGCAATTAGGAGGACGACTTGGATATCAAGGAACGAAGGAAACGTTTACTTTTAGGAACAGCGGGTGTGCTTGCTCTTTGTCTTATGTATGTATTATTTATTGAATATGGTCCCCTTGATAAGAGTTGTAAGCTTTATAAACTTACAGGTTTTAGTTGTTCGGGATGTGGTATCACAAGGATGGGACATGCAATAGTTTCCGGACAGTTTTATCAAGCACTGCGATATAATCCATTTATCTTTTTATCAATACCAGTAATCATAGGACTGTATTTGTTTGGAGCATATCGCTATATTCGATACAATTCAAAAAATGATTGGATTATACGGGCGCTTCTTATTTATGCCGTATTGCTATGTGCATTCGGTATCATTCGAAACGTTCCGATATTTCATTGGCTATTGCCAACAGAACTGAATTAATGGAGGAAGTAAAATGTACTGTACAAAATGCGGAAGTAAGCTTTTTGAGAATACGGCAGTTTGTCCAAACTGTGGAGCTTTACAGGGACAGCAGGCTTACAACAATACAAATGGATATAACCAATTCCAGAGAAACCAGATGGATCCAGTATCAGAAAAGAAATTTAAAAACATGCTGATCTTTACGATTATTGAGATGGTATGCTGTAACCAGATATTTGGAGCAATCGCACTTATCCTTATCATTTTTGGAAAGAATGCGTATTTACAAGGAAACTTTGAAAAGTTTGAGAAGAATTACAATGTAGCACTTATCATATTAATTGTTGGTGTTGTACTTTCTTTAGTTTGCGGAATTTTCTATGCAGGCTTTAGTTACTTATCTATAATTTTTTAGAAGGAATGAATAAGAAGAGGCTGTCATATAAGTTTAGTACTTGTATGGCAGCCTTTTTTTATGTGGGCAACGAGCCAAAGACAGTAATTGACAAAAACATAGGCGGGTGTTATTATCAATTAATGCAAATGGTTTGCATTAAGGAATGGGAGGGATAACAAAATGAAACAATTAAAAAAAGCAACAGCTTTATTAGTTTTTGCTGTGATTTTGTTATTGCCGATTTTTTCTGGCTGTTATATTAAAGCGAATACAAACCATGATTGTACGAGAAATAATTGCCCGGTCTGCGTGGAAATAAAATTTGCCAAACATTTTTTAACGAGTTTTAAGTTCATGATTTCGGGAGCTTGTTTTAGCATGCTCTTTGTCGGCTGTAGTATCATGCTTAAATCAAACGTGGAAAGATTTAAGAGAATGCATACGACATTGATTACGCTAAAAGTGGAGCTGCTAGATTAAATCGTCCATAGTAACGGTACAAATATGGTATGGAGGATTATAAATTGAATAGAAGAAAGAAAATAATTAGCTTTGTAGCAATCATTATGGCATTTGCTATTGCGGTGACAGGATGTAGTTCGTCTAAAAATAAGGCAACTGACAGTAAGGCGGATGAAAAAAAGTTGAAAGTCGTGACGACTATTTTTGCGCCTTATGATTTTGCAAGGCAGATAGGAAAAGAGCACGCTGATGTTACGTTGCTTCTAAAGCCAGGAGCGGAGTCTCATTCTTTTGAGCCTACACCACAGGATATTATTTCAATTCAGAATTGCGATGTATTTATTTACGTTGGTGGAGAAAATGATAGCTGGGTAGACAAGGTCTTAAGTTCAATCGATAACAAGGATATGAAGATAATCAAGTTATTAGACTGTGTCGATGTCGTGGAAGAGGAATTAAAAGAGGGAATGCAGGAAGAAGAACATGAACATGATCATGAGGAAGAAGAAAAAGAATTCGACGAGCATGTTTGGACAGCACCGAAAAACGTGATTACCATTGCAACTAAGATGCAGCAGGTATTTGCAGAAACAGATGCGGAGCACGCCAAGGACTATGAAGCAAATCTAGCTTCTTATAAAGAACAAATTGACAAGCTTGATAAAGCATTTTTCGATGTTGTAAATAATGCAAAACGTAAGACGTTAGTATTTGGAGACCGTTTCCCATTAAGATATTTTGTGGATCAATACAAGCTTGAGTATTTTGCAGCATTTCCAGGCTGTTCGACAGAAACAGACGTGAGTGCGGCAACAATAGCATTTTTAACGGATAAGGTAAAAGAGGAGAAGATTCCGGTAATCTTTAAAATCGAGTTAAGCAATGATACCATTGCAAAAAGTATAGCAGATGCGACAGGAGCAAAGGTTATGACGTTTTATTCCTGTCACAATATTTCAAAAGATGATTATGAAAAAGGACTAACCTATACGGATTTTATGTGGAGAAACGTGGATGCTTTAAAGGAGGCACTGAATTAATATGGCTTTACTAACATGTGATCACGTATCACTAGGATATGATGGAGTAGTTACATTACGTGATGTTAGCTTCTCTTTGGAGGGCGGCGAGTATTTATGTATCGTCGGAGAAAATGGTGCTGGAAAAAGTACATTGATCAAAGGACTTTTGAAATTAAAAAAGCCTATGAATGGAGCGATTTCCACTGGAAATGGATTAAAGAGCAGTGAGATTGGATATTTACCACAACAGACGCAGGCGCAGAAGGATTTTCCGGCAAGCGTGTATGAGGTGGTTCTTTCAGGGCGTTTAAACAGTCTTGGATTTAAGCCATTTTTTACGAAAAAAGATCGTCAGGATGCACTGGATAAGATTGCGCTTATGGGCCTTATGGAGCTTAAAAATAAGTCTTATCAAGAGTTATCAGGTGGTCAACAGCAGAGAGTGCTCTTGGCTAGAGCATTATGTGCGACAAAGAAAGTACTTTTATTAGATGAGCCGGTTGCGGGACTGGATCCTGTAGTGACGGCAGAACTTTACGAGTTAATTCGTAAGATTAATAGAGAGATGAACATTACTGTAATTATGGTGTCTCATGATATTAATGCGGCAGTGCAATATGCAAGCCATATTCTGCATGTATCAAATAAACAGTTATTCTTTGGAACGACAAAAGAATATGTAGCGAGTCCGGAAGGAAGAAGATTTCTTGGGCAGGAAGAAGTAAAAGGGGGAGAATTACATGATCGAGTTATTTAAGGAGATGTTATCTTACCCATTTATGGTTCGTGCTATCGTAGTGGGAGTCCTGGTATCGTTATGTGCGTCACTATTAGGTGTAAGTCTTGTACTAAAACGTTACTCCATGATTGGTGACGGTCTATCCCATGTTGGATTTGCAGCACTTGCAGTTGCAACGGCATTTAATGCTGCTCCATTAAAGGTGGCAATTCCGGTTTGCGTAGTAGCAGCATTTTTATTATTACGTATCAGTGAAAGCAGTAAGATTAAAGGGGATGCGGCAACGGCACTTGTGTGCAGCGGTTCCTTGGCAATTGGTGTTATGACCATTTCTCTTACCACTGGAATGAATACAGATGTTTGTAACTATATGTTTGGAAGCATCCTCGCATTAAGCGAGGCAGATGCGAATTTGAGCAAGGTTTTATCGGTTCTTGTAATCGTGTTATTCCTTTTATTCTATAATAGAATCTTCGCAGTAACATTTGATGAGACTTTTACAAAAGCGACAGGTACGAGGGCAGGAGTTTATAATATGGTACTTGCAGTGCTTACTGCAGTAACAGTTGTACTTGGAATGAGAATGATGGGAGCACTTTTGATTTCTAGTCTTATTATCTTTCCATCGCTTACTTCAATGAGAGTATGTAAGAAGTATAAGTCGGTTATTATTTGTTCTGTTATTATTTCAATTGTTTGTTTCCTTGGCGGAATGATTGTTTCTTATGAAAAATCTACACCAACGGGAGCGAGTGTAGTCTGTATGAACATTGCCGCATTTTTGATTTTTTGGCTGATTGGTGTATTGAAAGGTAAGGTAGTTGGATGGTTAAGAAAATAATAGTGACAGTATTGGCATTTATGACAGGTATACTTATATTTGCAGGATGTGGTTCGAATAAGGAAGAACAAAGGGACAATGAGGTTATTCCATATAATGAATTAATAGCTGCGGATTCTTTTGAGATGCCGGAGGAAACAGATGCTGCTAGTGAAAATAGTGCAGTAAAGGTTTCTGGAGATGAAATCGATATCAATGAAAAAATGTATGTAACATGGATTAATGAAATCTATACGAATACAGACAACTATTTAGGAAAGACAATTCGTTTAGAGGGGATGTATACGGCGGAAACAGTAGAAGAAACGAATAAGTCTTATTATTATGTGTATCGTCAGGGACCTGGATGTTGTGGTAATGACGGTAGTATGTGTGGATTTGAGTTTACATTTGATGGCACTATGCCAAAGGAGAATGATTGGATCGAAGTTACTGGAGTACTGGAACGTTATGAAGAAGATGGTGCAGAGTATCTATCTTTAAAGGCATCGAAAGTAGAAGTAAAATCCGAACGTGGAAAAGAAGTAGTTTCTCAGTAGGGGCTGGCGCTCTTATGGTGTGTTGGGGATTGCTTTTAAGAAAATATGAAGTTTCGTGAAATATACATTGGAAGGTGAGTGCATACGCTGTATTGCACTCGCCTTCCTTTTTTAATTGTTAGAAAATTTCTCTGTCGAGCTCTTTCCTAACAATTAAAAACATCCCAAAAAGCGGGGCGTGTGATGCGCACTCACCTGAAAGGAAGATGTCGCTACCAAGACCAGGTTCGGCGCGGGCAAAGTGTGCGTTCCTTGACAAACGCAAAAGACGCGAGAGTGTGTGGAACACACACTTTGATCTTTACGGGCGTAGACGTTTTACAAGAATAAACTTATTGAAAATAATTCTCATTAAGTCCATTGACTTTATATGGGAGTTAGTTTATACTAATCTCGATTAATGAAATTGATTATCAATAACAAAAAATGAAAGAAGATGAGTTTTAATGCCTTTAGCAATGGCCAGAATAGGTGAGGTGCACACAATTAAAAGAGTTGGCGGGAAAGAAGAGACAAAACGTTTCTTGGAGAGCTTAGGCTTTGTGGTTGGTGCCGCAGTCAGCATCGTATCAGAAATCAATGGGAATATGATCGTTAATATAAAAGAATCCAGAGTTGCAATCGATAAGCAAATGGCTGGACGAATCATGATATAACGAAAGGAAAAGTTATGAAGACACTTAGAGAAGTAAAATGTAAGGAAACAGTAACTGTAGTGAAACTTACAGGAACTGGACCAGTAAAAAGAAGAATCATGGATATGGGTATCACAAAAGGAACAGAAGTTTATGTAAGAAAAGTAGCACCTCTTGGAGATCCAATCGAGGTAACGGTAAGAGGCTATGAGTTGTCTTTAAGAAAAGCGGATGCCGAAATGATCGAAGTAGAATAAGCTAAAAAACAAGAATGAAGGGAAAAACATATGTCAATAACAATTGCACTTGCAGGAAATCCAAACTGCGGGAAAACAACACTGTTCAATGCGTTAACTGGTTCTAATCAATTTGTTGGAAACTGGCCAGGCGTAACAGTAGAGAAAAAAGAAGGAAGATTAAAAGGACAAAAGGATGTCAAAATCATGGATCTTCCAGGAATTTATTCTTTATCTCCATATACGTTGGAAGAAGTAGTAACTAGAAATTATTTAATCGGTGAAAAACCAGATGCTATTTTAAATATCATCGATGGAACAAATATTGAACGTAACTTGTACTTAAGCACACAGTTGATGGAACTTGGTATTCCAGTTGTAATGGCCGTTAATATGATGGACCTTGTAAAGAAAAACGGAGATTTCATACATATCGATAAATTAAGCAAAGCGCTTGGTTGTGAGGTAGTTGAAATTTCAGCATTAAAAGGAACTGGAATCAAAGAAGCTGCTGAAAAAGCAGTAGAGGTTGCACGTAGGAAAGATAAGATGCTTTCCGTACATTCTTTCTCCGATGAAGTAGAAAGCGTACTAGATAAAATCAGCGAAAAACTAGCGTTAGATGTTGCAGAAGAACAAAAAAGATTCTTCTCCATTAAGTTGTTAGAACGTGATGAAAAAATCAGCAATCTGTTAGAGTTCGTTCCTGACGTGCACGAAGAGATTAACTGGATTGAAGAGGAAATGGATGATGATACAGAGAGTATCATTACAAATGAGCGCTATGTTTATATCTCTTCCATCATAAAGTCTTGTTATGAGAAACGAAACAAAGAAAAGCATAGCTTATCTGATAAGATTGATCAAATTGTTACAAATAGAATTTTGGCACTTCCAATCTTCACAGCAATTATGTTCTTTGTATATTACATTTCTGTAACGACAGTAGGAACATGGGCAACTGACTGGGCAAATGATGGCGTGTTTGGAGAGGGATGGAGCCTATTTGGCATGGATATC
Organism: uncultured bacterium; assembly: GCA_905214875.1. GTDB lineage: Bacteria > Bacillota > Clostridia > Lachnospirales > Lachnospiraceae > KM106-2. The sequence continues at coordinate 50,505 of CAJMNR010000018.1, forward strand.
CCAGGAATCCCAGGTCTCGTAGAATCAGCCTTACAGGCAATTGGCTGTGCAGACTGGTTACAAGGTCTTGTAGTAGATGGTATTGTCGGTGGTGTCGGTGCTGTATTAGGATTTGTACCACAGATGTTAATCCTATTCTTATTTTTAGCATTCCTTGAAGCATGTGGATATATGGCACGTGTTGCATTTATCATGGATAGAGTATTTCGTAAGTTCGGATTATCCGGAAAATCCTTTATCCCAATGTTAATCGGAAGTGGTTGTGGCGTGCCAGGAATCATGGCATCCCGTACGATTGAAAATGAAAGAGACCGTAAGATGACAATTATGACAACAACATTTATTCCATGTGGCGCAAAGTTACCAATCATTGCGTTAATCGCAGGTGCATTATTTGACGGTGCATGGTGGGTTGCACCAAGTGCATATTTTGTTGGAATCATGGCAGTTATCGTTTCTGGAATCTTCTTAAAGAAAACAAAGTTATTTGCAGGAGATCCAGCACCATTCGTAATGGAATTACCAGCTTACCATATGCCAACAGTGAAGAATATCTTACGAAGCATGTGGGAAAGAGCAGCTTCCTTCGTAAAGAAGGCTGGAACAATTATCTTATTATCTTCCGTCGTAATCTGGTTCTTACAGAACTTTGGATTTGAAAATGGAGCAATACAAATGGTGGAAGACATGGATAAGAGCTTCCTTGCAGCAGTTGGCAGCATAATCGCACCAATCTTTGCACCACTTGGATGGGGAAATTGGAAGTTTGCATCTGCAGCAATCACTGGTCTTATTGCAAAAGAAAACGTAGTTGGTACGTTTGGTGTGCTTTATGGATTTGGCGAAGTAGCAGAAGACGGTGCTGAAATCTGGGGCAGTCTTGCAAGCAGTGTAACAGCAGCAGCGGCTTATTCCTTCTTAGTATTTAACTTATTGTGTGCACCATGTTTTGCAGCTATGGGTGCAATCAAACGTGAAATGAATAATAGAAAATGGTTCTGGTTCGCAATCGGATACCAGACAGGTTTTGCTTATGTAGTATCTTTCTTGATTTATCAAGTTGGTACGCTTATGACAAAAGGAGAAATTACTTTCGGAACAGTTGCAGTCGTTGCATTACTTATCGTAATCGTAGCAGCAATCGTTAGAAAGATGGTAAATGATAAAAAAGCAGGAAAATCCGTACAATGCGGATGTGACTGCGATGGATGCGGTGGAGGATGCCACTAAGCATAGAGTTTTTTTGGAGGAAAAATGCAAAAAGAAAGTATTGTTAATAAATTAAAAGAGAGCGGATGTCGTATTACAAAGCAGCGTATGCTTATGTTAGATATTATCTTAGAGGAAGATTGTTCTTGTTGTAAGGAAATCTATTATAAGGCAGCAAAGCAAGATGATGGCATTGGTCTTGCCACGGTATATCGTTTTTTAAATACACTAGAAGAAATCGGTGCAATCAGCCGTAATAATTTATATCAAGTGCCATGTGAGCAGTCATGTATGTTAAACAATGCATGCGAGGTCGTACTTGATGACAATACGAGATATGAGTTGTCTGCCAAGGAGTGGAATAAGATTGTAACAGCTGGATTAGCAGCCTGTGGCTATTCAACAGACAGACAGGTTGTATCGATAATAGCAGATAAAAAAGTATAGATAAAATGTTAAGAGGATACCACATCTTTCATGTTGTGTATCCTCTTTTTCTTTTTTATAATAGAATCATTAGGGTTAAAATACAAGGAGATAAAAATGAAGTTATATAAAAAGAAATTACCTCCAGTCGGGATGCGTATCATAAAGTCAGCCCTGGGGGTATTTTTAGGTTTTATCATTTACTTTTTGCGTGGTAAGCAAGGGGCACCATTTTATACGGCACTGTCCGTGATATGGTGTGTGAGAGCATATCCACATGAAGCAAAGGCTATGGCAAAACAACGTACGATCGGCACTTTCCTTGGCGGTTTCTTTGGTCTTATCATGATTATGATTGAATTGTATAGCGGACTTCAATATGGAGATTTCGTACGCTATTTATTAATATCGTTGTTAATCATTCCGTTATTATATTCTACCGTTATTCTAGAGAAGAAGAATGCATCGTATTTTGCATGTGTTGTTTATTTAAGTATTGCAGTGCTTCATATTACGGATGAAAATCCATATATTTTTGTACTAAATAGAGTCTTTGATACGCTGATTGGTATTGGCATCGCACTTGTCCTTACCACATTTCAGCTTCCAAAAAAAAGAGATACGGAAACATTATTTGTATCCGGAATCGACAATACGCTATTTACCAATACGCAAGCGTTGTCTCCATATAGCAAGGTAGAACTGAACCGAATGCTTGATGATGGCGCGAACTTTACAGTGGCCACGATGCGTACGCCGGCATCTATCGTAGAGTCGTTACGAGATATTAGGTTAAGACTTCCGGTCATTGCGATGGACGGAGCAGTATTATTCGATTGTAGAGAAAATCGTTATCTTGAAAAAGAGGAAATGCCTTACGAAGAGGCAGCGAAGATCCTTGCATTTATTAATGAAAAGGGATATCATGTGTTTTCGAATGTCATAATTGAAGATATGTGGGCAATCTATTATCAAGAGCTTGTAAATGCTGCAGAAGTGAAGATTTACAACACTCATCGCATTTCTCCATATCGTAATTATATAAAGACAACCCTTCCGGAAGGGAAAAATGTTGTCTACTTCATGTTAGTGGATGAGAAAGAACGAGTGGAAGCCTTATATGAGGAGCTAGAGAAAGCTGGTTATACGGAAAAATTCAAAGTTTTAAAATATGAGTCCAAAGACTATAATGGATTTATGTATATCAAGATTTATCACAAAAATGCAACAAAAGAAAATATGTTGCACAAGTTACAGGAACAGACTGGTCTTAGGAAGGTTGTGACCTTCGGAAGCATACCAGGTAAGAGCGACGTTGTCGTGACTGGGGAAAATCCAAATGAAGTTGTCCGCAATCTGAAAAAACGTTTTGAGTGCAGTATATTTTCCAAAAAATACAATGAGTAGGAGATTATAGTATGACACAAAAGAATAAAGGCATTTTATGTATCCTTATGGCTGCGTTTTTCTTTGCAGTCATGAATATTTGCGTAAAGGCTGCAGGTGACTTGCCATTTATACAAAAGAGTTTCTTCCGTAATTTAATTGCAATGATATTTGCAGCATCGATTCTAATTAAGAGTAATGCATCATTTCGTTGGAAAAAGGGAAATCTTCCAATCTTGTTATTACGCTCTACCTTTGGGTTCTTAGGAATCTTAGGTAACTTTTATGCCGTTGATCATTTAGTAGTGGCAGATGCCTCTATGTTAAATAAGATGTCTCCATTTTTCGGAATCATCTTCTCTGCAATTCTTTTAAAAGAGAAATGCAGCTTACGTCAGGCAATGGCAGTTATCATTGCATTTATCGGTGGCTTATTTGTAATAAAGCCAACCTTCGCCAATATGGAATTGGTAGCTTCCTTAGCAGGATTTGGCGGCGGTATGGCAGCAGGACTTGCGTATACGCTTGTTCGTATGTTGGGAAAGAGAAAAGAACATGGACCATATATCGTATTTTTCTTTTCTGCATTTTCTTCCATCGTTACATTGCCATATCTGCTTCTTCACTTTGCACCAATGTCAGGAACACAGCTTGCATGGCTGTTAGGTGCAGGTCTTGCAGCAGCAGGAGGGCAGTTCGCGATTACAAACGCATATTGCTTTGCACCAGCGAAAGATATCTCTATCTATGATTATTCACAGATTATCTTTTCCGCTGTGTTAGGATTTATTTTCTTCGGACAAGTGCCAGATGTGTATAGTGTGATTGGTTATGTGATTATAATAAGCATGGCAGTCTATATCTTCTTATATAACAGAAGCACGTCAAAAAAAGAGAAGTAAGGAATTAAAGGAGAAACAGTTTATATGTTATTTTTAGAATATCCAAAATGTACAACTTGTAAAAAGGCAAAGAAATGGTTAGATGACCATAATGTGTCCTATGAGGATCGTGATATCAAATTAGAAAACCCAACAGAGGAAGAGTTAACGAATTGGTATGCGAAGAGTGGAATGCCTCTTAAGAAGTTTTTTAATACAAGTGGTCTTGTGTATAAAGAATTACAATTAAAAGATAAACTTCCTACGATGTCAGAAGAGGAGCAAATCAAGCTTCTTGCAACAGATGGCATGTTAGTAAAACGTCCGTTAATCATTGGCGAAGATTTTGTCTTAATTGGATTCAAGGAAGCGGATTGGGAAGCTAAGTTAGTATAGTAGTTGTAACGCAATTGCATAGGAATAAAAAGAACCGCCAATGTCATGTTATGACCTTGCGGTTCTTTTTCGTTATTTATAAACGTCGCTTGTTCCAGCTTTGAACTCTTTCTTTTTATAATCAAAGTTTTTAAAGTATTTTACATTCTGTGGAGTGTTATTTGCAGGTGGGAACTCAAAGCCTTTGTATTTCACAATTGGACAGCTTTCTTTCTTGATGTTGTCTAAGAATTCGTCGGATAAGTTTAAGACACTCTTTACAACTTCTTTTGGAGTCATAGCAATCCATTGGGCAAGTGAGATATCAGCAAAATGCTCGCTGTTGAAGAATTCTAGGAAAATAAGGTCTTCTGTTCCTGTATTTTGGACATAGTGGAATCCTCCCATTGGAACATAGCCGACATCGCCTGCATGGTAGTTGAATGTTCTGGCTTTAGGACCTGGCATGAATACAGTCATCCTAGCTTCGCCTTGAACATAATATTGGAATTCATCTTGGTTGGAATGCCAGTGAATCTCACGCATAGCGCCTGGTTTAATAACGCAGCGGGCACATGAAACAGTAGTGCAGGCTGGGAAATTATGATGGTCTAAGATCTGAACGGTTCCTCCTTCACAGACAATTGGTTCGACATTGATTAATTCGTGTTTGTAAGTGTTAGGAACTTCACCATAAGGTGATTTTACTGTCTGTGATTCAATTGGACCTGGGTCTCCACCGTCTGTGATATAGACTTCAGCTTTTGGAATATCCTTAAAGGTATCTTCTGGTACACCAAAGTTTGCAGATAAGACATCCATTGGCATATGAGAAAATAGTTCACTGATGGAGAAGGTATTGTCTTCGGAATACATGCCTTTATCAAAGAGCATTAAGAACTCGCAGCCTTCATGAAGGCCCTGGATGGAGTGAGGAATATTTTTAGGGAATATCCAGCCCTCTCCTGGCTTACAGTCAGCAATAAATGTACGTCCGCGTTCATCTACGGCAGTAACTCTTGCACCTCCGACCAAAACATAGCCGAATTCTGATTGCTGGTGGGAGTGCATCTCACGCACACCAGGAGACAGATTCATGTCCACAATGGCAAAGGTGTCACTGATTGGAAGCTCACGTTTTGTAATCTCTCTAGACCAACCACCTGGCTTTAATGTCATATGCGCATCTGAGAAAGAATACCGCATATTATGAAGAAGTCCAAAGTCAGTTGCAGGTGGTACAAGAATGTCAGGATTTAGGCGATCTTTAGGAAGACTCCTAGGTCCTAAATCAAGAGCACCGGCACCATCGCTTCGAATAGGTTCCGGCTGGTTTGCTTCTTTTAGTTGGTCTAATTTTTCTTGTAGTCGTTCTTGGTAATGGCGATTCATATCCATAATGTTACCTCCTTAACATTTATTATGGGATAGTGTGTGTAAAATGGAAAATCTTATACATGATTACAAAATATATAAATATGCCCAAAATTTCGTCAAAATTTTATTACAATTTACCTTGAAGAAAATAGTAATATGTAATATGAGTATGTAAATCAATTAATACAAAAGAATATAAGGAGGTTTATAGTATGAGTTTTAATTTTTATGTTCCAACAAGAATTCTATATGGTGAGGGGCAGGTAAATCATCTTGCAGAACAAGCCTTACCAGGGAAAAAGGCTGCAATTGTCATTTCAAATGGTAAATCGACAAGAGCAAATGGATACTTAGACCGAGTGGAAGAACAGCTGACAAAAGCAGGAGTTGAGTATGTCCTGTTTGATCAAGTAGAAGCAAATCCACTAAAGAAGACGGTAATGGCTGGGGCAGCATTTGTAAAAGAAAATGGCTGTGATTTTGTTGTTGCATTAGGTGGAGGATCCGTTATGGATGCGTCTAAAGCAATTTCTTTGATGGTAACGAATGAAGGCGATTATTGGGATTATGTAGATGCAGGAAGCGGAAAGGCAAAGCCAATTGAGAATAAGCCTCTTCCAGTTGTAGCAATTACAACAACTGCAGGAACAGGTTCTGAAGCAGATCCATGGTCTGTTATTACCCATGAGACAAATCACGAAAAGATTGGTTTCGGTTCTGAATTAATGTTCCCAGTCTTATCAATCGTTGATCCTGAATTAATGATGACAGTTCCAAAGAAATATACTGCATATCAGGGATTTGACGCATTATTCCACAGCACGGAAGGTTACATAGCAAGTGTTGCAAATGAAATGAGCGACATGTATGCATTAAAAGCAATAGAAAGCGTTTCACGCAATTTAAAAGAAGCTGTAAATGACGGCTCAAATAAAAAAGCAAGAGCAGCAGTAGCATTTGGTAATACGTTATCAGGAATCGTAATGAGCGTTGGAGCAATTACTTCTGAACATTCCTTAGAGCATGCCATGAGTGCTTTTCATCAGGAACTTCCACATGGAGCAGGCCTTATTATGATCAGTAAAGCATATTACACACATTTCGTGAAAAATGCACCAGAGTTAAAAGATCGTTTTATCGCCATGGCAAAAGCAATGGGAAAAGAAGATGCAACAAGTCCAATGGACTTTATAGTTGCATTAGAAGAACTTCAGATTGCATGTGGAGTAACGGACTTAAAGATGTCTGATTACGGAATCAAACCAGAAGAATTTAAGACACTTGCAGTAAATGCAAAAGAGACAATGGGAGGATTATTCTTATGTGACCGCATTGAGTTATCCATTGATGATTGTATTGCAATTTATGAAGCGTCATATAAATAGAATTAAAAATATGAAAAGGGCGTCCTTGTGGGACGCCCTTTTTTTATTTACGCGAGCAACGAGCCAAAGTCCTGCTTACATGACCTTGGCGACTGCCACGATAACGAGAGAAACTCGCAGAGCGTGTTTCTTCTCGTTGCAAATTATAATGTGAAGTACATTGTGATAAAGCATGCTATGAGAAAAATATATCTACATTATCTAAAACATATATGGCAAGCGGTATAGCCTCTTGCCTTAGCATCCTTTAGTGATATTTTGATTTTACTTCTTCTTAAACTAGTGCAGCTACTTTTGTGATATTTATTACCAGTTTTCGTTATGTATACTGTGTTACTAACGGCTGGTTTTTTTATAGTGACCTTACACTTATATGTTTTGCCACTCGCAAGTTTTGCAGTAATTGTTGCAGTTCCGGCCTTTTTGGCAGATACAAGTCCTTTACTGCTAACGGTAGCAATAGACTTGTTTGACGAACTCCATGTAATCTTTTGAGTGTTTCCTGAGAGTGATAGCTTTTTCGTTTTGCCAGTATTCAGAGTTGCAGAAGCGGAGCTTATCTTAGGTGTCTCTACTTTTATGGCGCATTTTAACTTCTTACTTCCTACTTTTGCAGTAATGGTAGCCTTACCTTTTCCTTTGGCAGTGACTTTTCCTTTCTTATTAACAGAAGCAATCTTGCTATTTGATGATGACCATGAAACAGTACTACCAGCATTTTTTATTTTTAGCGTTATTGATTGATTTTTCACTAAAGTATAGCTTGTTTTACTAATTGTAGGGGTTACATTTTTGCTTGAAGATAAGATGCTTACTTCTGCCTGTTGGTATGCATTTTTCTGATCGGCGCCCAATACTGTTGGTGTACAGAGAGTGAAAACAAGAATTAAAGATAGTAAAAATGCATTAATAAATCGAGGGTTGTTTTTCATAGTATTTCCCTTTCCTAAAACTTTTTTGTAGTTCATCAGCATTTGCCTTTCTATTATAGCATGAATTAATTCTAATGAGAAATTCTCTCGTTTATGCATATTGCTTTCTAATAAATATTAGGTTATACTAATGGCAGTTAGAAAAGACTAACACATAAAAAGGGAGATAAGTATGAGTAAAGAATTATTAGAAATCGTAGGAACGATGAACATAAAAGAACTAAAGACACAGTTAGCCCTCCAATGCGCACCATTGCTTACGGGAATTAAGATCTCAAATCTCTTAATCGTTGAAAAGAAAAAGAGAGCTGCAGTCATTCGTTTATTTAAGAATACGCCAATCTCTTATTATGTACTATTTGAATCAGAAGATAAGATTACATTTTTTTTATATATAGAATCCAAATTAATGGAGTATTTAGCAACAAAAGAAGTAAAAGAGGCAATGCAGTTTTTAGGATATGAGAACCGAACGCTTGCAGAAATCTTTGAAGATGTTGCAGTTATGTATGCAGGATACATGACAAAACAAGGAGAATTCCCACACGAGCTTGGCCTGTTATTAGGGTATCCGGCAGAAGATGTCATGGGATTTATCAAGCATCAAGGAAAGAACTTTTTATACAGTGGATACTGGAAGGTATATGGCAACTTAGCACAGGCATTAGAGATGTTCCAACAATATAATGAGGCAAAAGAGAACGTCATAAAGATGATTGCAACAGGAACAAATGTCACTAAGATTGTAAACAGATATTATTCCAATTCATATACAACAATTTTAGCATAGGAGGAAAGAAAGATGAGTAAATTAATCGTAGCATATTGGTCACAGACAGGAAATACAGAAAGCATGGCAAATGCGATTGCAAAAGGTGCCGCAGAAGCAGGAAGAGAAGCTGAGGCATTAGAAATTAGCAATGTATCCTTAGAAGATTTAAAAAATAGCACATCATTTGCACTAGGCTGCCCAGCTATGGGAGCAGAAGTGTTGGAAGAAGATGAAATGGAACCATTTGTACAAGAAGTTGAAACCTTTGTAAATGGCAAACAAATCGCTTTATTTGGCTCTTATGGATGGGGCGGCGGAGAATGGATGAGAGACTGGGAAGAACGTATGAAGAATGCCGGGGCATCCATTGTAAGCGGAGAAGGCCTTATAACAGAAGAAGTACCAGATGATGAAACAATCGCAAAATGCGAAGAGTTAGGAAAACAGTTAGCATCTCTATAGAAAGGAAATAACGTTACAGAAAGGCTCTATATCGACAAAATGTTGTTGGTATGGAGCCTTTTTTAATTGTTAGGAAATTTCTCTGTCGAGCTCTTTCCTAACAATTAAAAATGTCCCAAAAAGCGGGGCGTGTGGAACACACACTTTGTTCCGAATGAGAGATTAGGTACCTTATATTTTATGTAAAAAGTGGTATAGTTAAGGGTGAAGTAAATGTTACTAAAAGGAACATTTGATTAAGGAGAAATCGACTAACAGGAGATGAATTACATATGATAATTAGAATGCCTGACAATTACAAGCAATTTCATTGTATCGCTGATCGTTGCCAACATACTTGTTGTGCTGGTGGCTGGGAAATTGGTGTAGATGATCAAACGTATGATGACTATTGCGAAGTTGGCGGGGAGTTTGGCAAACGGCTAATGAGGTCAATCAAGAAGGATGACCATCCCCATTTCTTAATGAAGCATGGAAAATGTCCGTTTCTAGGAAAAGACCATTTATGTGAGATATATAAGCAGTTAGGAGAAGAGTCACTAGGAACGGTGTGTACCGAATATCCAAGATTCGATGTGGAATATGAGGAGACGAGAGAAAAGTCATTGTCGCTTTCTTGTGAAGAAGTAGGAAGGCTGTTGTTTTCAAGGAAGGACAAAATCACGTTTCTTGAACAGGAACTAAAAGGTACAGAGCCTTTTGCCCATCATAAGAATACAGAAGCAATCGTAAAGGCAAGAGATTACTGCATATCCCTGTTGCAAGACCGTAAAAGCAATTTAAAAACACGCTTGCTTTCCATCTTGGAATTTGGCGTAAGCGTACAAAACCTTTTAAACGACAACGGATTTGATAAGGTGGATCAGCCAATCACAGAGCATGCGAAGAAGGAAATCATACATACAAGAAAACTTGCGAATAAGGAAAGACATGCCTTGTTTCAAAAGAGAATGGATCTAATGATGGAAATGGAAGTCATGGAGGAAGAGTGGATTCAGCAAATGAACAATGTCATGCGGGCATTTTATTCTTCAGACCAATACGAGAGGACATCTGCTATGTTTTCGGAGTATATGGATGGCAGGGAGCATGAGTACGAGCATTTGCTTGTGTATTTTATCTATCGCTATTTGGTCAAGGCAGTGGAGGATGATGAGTTTTTAAATCGGCTGAAGTTTTGTGTTGTGTGCTATCTTACTATCCGTGATATGGACCGCATGAGGTTCTTGATTCAAGGAATGTCATTTACTATGGAGGATCGAATCGATACAGCAAGAATCTTTAGCAAGCAGGTGGAACATTCCCAAAAGAGCATGGAGTACCTTTTAGAAAAGGTTGCAAATGAAGAGGTATTTCTGACGGAGGCATTAGCAAGTCAGTTATAAGAAAAGAAAAATGCGTTTCCCAGGCGGAAAAGCAGATGCTGGGGGAACCCGTTTTTTAACAAGAATATTAATTCTCTTATATTGGTAAAAAAAGGTTGACAGGTGAGCAAGTGGTCACTATAATAAGGGGCAAAAGGTGAACGGTTGCTCACCATACATAGAAAGAGGGAACAAACGTGAATACAAAAGAAAGAATCTTAGAGGAATCCATGAAACTATTTTCAGTATATGGCTTTGATGCGGTCCCCATTCGTATGATTGCAGATGCAGTTGGTGTTGGAAATAGTGCCTTATATAAGCATTATAAAAGCAAGCAGGCAATTTTAGAGGCGATTGTAGAACGGTCAAAAGAACGATTTGTAAATCAGTATAAAGGTGCAATGGATAGCATGGACAATGTCAAGGATATGAAAACCATGTGTTTGCAAATGTTTCATTTTCAGACAGAGGATGAGTGGATGAGGATGTTTCGCAGATTGCTTGTCATCGAACAGTTTAAAAATCCAAAGATGGCCGAGCTGTATCAAAAATTCTTTATCGAGATTCCCATCCAGTCTCAAGTTGAAATCTTTAAGAAATTAATAAAAGAAGGCGTTATGAAGGACAAGAATGCAGAAGTGATGGCAATGGAACTATATTCCCCATTTTTTCTATATCATATGGCTCCAAAAGAAAATATCACAACGTTACTTGAAGAACACGTAGACAATTTTATTGAAATGTATTTCCTTGCAAAAGTATAAAAAGGAGGTAAGGAAGAGTGAACAATCAACCGATTGTAAATAAAAAGATGGTAAAAACGATGAAAGCATTACGAAAGAATCAAGCCGAATACAAAAGGGCACATGGAAAAGGAAAGAGGACCATCGTAAAGAATTATATTGGAAAGCTAGTTAAGGTGTCTAATCCACAGCCTATAAAGGACGGCATTGAGGTGACAGAATACAGAAAGAGGGGACCGAAAAAGGAAGAACTTATTACCTTACTGGAAGAAGAAAAACTTACAGGAATGAGCGGAAATAAGTTTTTAACAGCAAAAAAATTAGCCACGTTTATGAACGCTAATGCAAATAGAAAGATATTAATCATCAATGCCGTAGAGTGTGAACCGGGACTGTTGCATGATGACTGGCTTATTCAGAATAAGGCAGAAGCAATTCGCATGGGAATCCATTATCTAAACCAGGCATTTGGTTTTGAGAGAATCTTATTTGCAACAAAAGAACAAAAACAAGAGGTCTTTCGGTGCAAAGGAGTGGAGGTCTTAAAGGTTCCTGCTAGATATCCAATGGGCGAAGAACATTTCCTAATTCGGCAGTTACTTAATATCCAGTTGGAAAAAAGAGAGATACCGGCAGCACATGGAATTCTTGTATTAAATGTTCAGACCGTATATCAAATCAGCCAGATAGTAAACGGTGCTCATATAGGCGGGCGATATATTACAGTAGCCGACCTGACGACAGGCGAGGCACGAATTACATATGTTACACCAAAAGAGAATATCGTGGAACTTCTAAAGCATACATTTAGTAAGGAAGGCATGTATTATGCGGGGCAAGGAATATTGGCCGCACATACCACAACGAAACAAGAACAATTTACACCTGATATTTGCTTTGTGGCAGTAGGCCATGTGGCCACGATCGGAAATGAGAATCCATGTAAGGGATGTGGTGCATGTTCAAGAAAATGTCCAATGAACATTTCGGTAAAGGACATCGTGCAGGCATTCGAAAAAGATCCAAAGACAACGGCATATGCTTTGGAGAAAGAATCCTGTATTCATTGCCAAACGTGTACCTATTATTGTCATGCAGCAAAAAATGTTGCAGAAATCGTAAATAATAAGGAGTGAGTATGTTTTGAACAATCGTAATATTGTAAAAGTCTGTTTGATTTTATTTGCAATCACTTTTTACTGGGTAGAGTTTAGTCCATGGAGCAGCAGCGCAGTCGCTTCGTATAACGATGGATATGGAACCTTCGATATGAAGCAGTATGGGACGGAAGAGGTAGAGACGGTATTAGGCCATATGGAGCTGGAAGGCTTTGATATATATGACAGATATCTGATTGGGGATTGCTTTTTTATCCTGGTGCTAGGCAGTATTCAAATCCTTCTTTCAAGCTCTGTTTGTAATGGAAAGAAGTTTAGCGGCTTACGTAACGTTTTGATTGGAATTGCCATTGCAAGAGGATGCTTTGATCTTGTCGAAAATATAATGCTTTTTATGATCCTTCATGGATATCCAGACATTTCTCAGGCACAGATACGTATCTCCTCGGTGGCAACTAGTATAAAGCTTGCTTGCATCGGACTATGGAGTGTATTATTCCTTGTCGGATTTGTTTGGGCAAGGAGGAGCAGAGTAAAGAGTCAAAGTTCTTCTTATTGACGTATTTTCTTTGGAAACTTATAATTTTTATAGATAGAGCATTTGGTGTGGCAAAGTATCTTCGACCAAAAGGCTGAAGATACTTTGTTTTAAAATACGATAGGATAGAGGACGAGAAATGGAACAGAGACTGTTTACAAAAGAAAAGTTAAGGAAGCTGATTTTACCGCTTATTATTGAGCAGGTACTGGCAGTGACGGTCGGCATGTTCGACGTAGTCATGGTGTCAACGGCAGGGGAGGCAGCAATATCAGGTGTATCGTTAGTAGATATGATAAATAACTTGATCATTGCCATATTTGCTGCACTTGCTACAGGAGGAGCTGTCGTAACGGCTCAGTATATTGGGGCAAAACGATTGGATATGGCATGTAAGTCTGCAAAACAGATTCTTTTAATTGCGGCAACGATAGCAACGGCGGTCATGGCCTTATGTATTTTCTTTCGAAGACCAATCTTATCCTTGTTATTCGGTTCCATCGAGGAGGATGTTATGCAGTGTGCGATTACTTATTTTTGCATCACAGCCATATCATTTCCGTTTCTTGCTATCTATAACTCAAGTGCAGCACTGTTTCGTGCCATGGGTAATTCCAAGCTGTCCATGAAGGTATCCATGTTAATGAATTTGATCAATGTCATGGGAAATGCATTTTGTATCTATGGAATAAAGATGGGAGTTGCAGGCGTTGCAATTCCGTCGCTTATTTCCAGAGCAGTTGCAGCAGTAGTCATGTTACTTATGCTTTGTAACAAGAAAAATCAGGTACATTTGGAAGGTAGAAGCCTAAGACCGGATTTTGCGATGATTAAGAAAATCCTATATATTGGAGTCCCAAGCGGGATTGAAAGCGGAATCTTCCAATTTGGAAGAATTATCGTGGTCAGCATTATCGCAGGATTTGGAACGGTGCAGATTGCAGCTAATGGAGTTGCTAATACGATTGATAGTATGGGATGTATTGCAGGACAAGCGATGAGCCTTGCAATGATTACGGTAATCGGTCAGTGTGTTGGTGCGAATGATGAAGCACAGGTTAGGTTTTATACGAAGAAACTACTAAAGATTACTTATGCAATAACGGCAGTTGTTAATAGCACTATCTTACTTTTACTGCCATTGATTCTTAAGTTATTTTCATTATCTGATGAGACAAGAGAGCTTACTTATCTTTTAATTCTGATTCATAACGGGATGGCAATCTTTTTATGGCCTGCATCCTTTACCCTGCCAAATGCATTAAGGGCATGTAACGATGTGAAATTCGCCATGTTTTTATCGATCTTTTCTATGTTCGTTTTTAGAATCGCATTTAGTTATATTTTAGGTGCAGGAGTGGGACTTGGAGCGATTGGTGTATGGCTTGCCATGTTAATGGACTGGATCTTTCGTTCAGGGTCATTTATCTTTAGATTCGTAAGCGGAAGGTGGAGGAAGTACGCCGGTTTTGTTTCCGAATAGAAAGGGAGAAAGAATATGAAAGAACAGATTAGACAATGGATATTATCCTATGGGGCAGATGTTTGTGGTTTCGCTAATATCGATCGGTTTGGTGATGCGCCACAAGGATTTTCTCCTCTAGACCTTTATCACGATTGTAAATCGGTAATCTGCTTTGGAATTGCCCTGCCAAAAGGGCTGACCAAAGTGGATTCCAGACTGATTTACGGACACTTTAACTACGATGTCGTAAGCAAGTTAGATGAAATAGCATTAAGAGCTGCAAAGGCAATAGAAGGAGAATTTTCTTGTGAGGCAGTACCACTTCCTAGTGACTCTCCATATGAATATTGGGATGAAGAAAATATGCACGGAAAAGGGCTTATTTCCTTAAAGCATGCGGCAGTAAATTGTGGCCTTGGAAGACTTGGAAAAAGCACCTTGTTACTGAATCCTAAATACGGCAATTTATTGATCATTGTCCTTCCCATGCAATTAAAAATGGTTCAGTAATACAGAAGCAATGTCGATTACATACATACGGAAAAACAAAGCGAGGGTTTGATACGGTGGATTGCAATAATTGCCGTGTACTATGCCCAAGGCGGTTCGGTAAGAAATAAAAAGGTGCCTAATATGGTAAACTACCATATTGGGCACCTTTCTTACGTTTTCGAGCAATGAGCCCACTTGCCTATGACGGTTTGTCTCGAAAATGATAAAAAATAGTTTAAAAACATAAAAAGATAGTATAAAATAGTACCTCGAATTGATTTTATTAAACATAGCCTTGCTATTACATCTGCCATATAAAGTATAGGCATTAAGAAAAAAAGGACAGAGGTGTATAGTTATGAGAAAAAGATTAGTATCACTAGTAATGATCGGAGTGATGGCTGCAGCAAGCATTACTGGCTGCTCTGCAGAAAATTCAAAAAGAGAAGAAACGTCAAAGACAGAGACGGTAAATACAGCAAATATTCAAGAAAAGACACCTAAATACGTCTTTTTATTTATAGGAGATGGCATGAGCTATCCTCAGGTTCAATTAACAAATTACTATCTGAATGCATCAGAAGCAGCGAAAAACGAGGATGCAAAGAAGGTAGTGGTAAATAACAAAGAACAGACGCCTTTAGAAAGCAGCAATCAGCTAGCAATCATGGACTTTCCGGTGTCGGGTTCTGCACAGACGTATGACAGCACTTCGTTCGCACCAGATTCCGCGTCTACGGCAACATCCATTGCAACAGGAGAGAAAACTTGGAGTGGAAGCATTAACGTAAGTGAGGATTTTACAGAAGAATACGAGACAATCGCCGAGAAGCTAAAGAAGCAAAAAGGCTATAAAATCGGTATTGTATCGTCGGTAAATATAAATCATGCAACACCAGCAGCATTTTACGCGCACCAGGCATCACGTAGCAATTACTATGAGATTGGAAAAGAGTTAGTAAACAGTGAGTTTGACTATTTCGCAGGTGGTGCATTTAAGAAAGCAACAGGCAATGATGGAAAGCAAACAAGTCTGTATGAACTTGCCGAAGAAAAAGGGTACAAAATAGTAAGGACACAAGAAGAGGCAAAGAATCTGACATCCGAAGATGGAAAAGCAATCGTAATCGCACAAACATTAGCCGATAGCGATACATTATCTTATGAAGTTGACCGAAAGGAAGACGAATGGGCACTTGCTGATTATGTAGAAAAGGGAATCGAAGTATTAGACAATGACAATGGGTTCTTTATGATGGTAGAAGGCGGAAAGATTGACTGGGCTTGTCATGCCAATGACGCAGCAACCATGATTTCTGAAACAGTCGCTCTAGATCGTGCCGTACAAAAAGCCATTGAATTCTATAATGAACATCCGGATGAAACATTAATTATTGCAACTGGGGACCACGAAACTGGCGGATTAACCATTGGATTTGCAGGAACTGATTATAATACATTCCTAACTAACTTTAGAAATCAGAAAATTTCCTATGCAAAATTTGATTCCGATTACGTTGCTTCTTACAAAGAGAAGAAGACAAGTTTTAAAGCTGTTATGGAAGATGTAGAGCAATTATTTGGATTAACTGTACCAGAAGAATTAAAGGACGATGCGGTACAAAAAGATAGTGCAGATTCCCATCCAGAATCAAAAGGGGATGGCACACTAACCTTGACAAAATATGAGTATGATAAATTAAAAGAAGCATATAAAGAGACCATGGACCGTACGGGAAAAGAGGCCTCCTTTTCACAGGAAAAGTACGAAAAGTATGGTAGTTATGAACCACTTACGGTTACAATCACACATATTTTAAATAACAAAAGTGGTATTAACTTTGGCTCTTATGCCCATACAGGACTTCCTGTCCAAGTATTGGCCCAAGGTGCTGGTTCCAACTGTTTTGATGGCTACTATGACAACACAGCCATTTATGATGCACTTGCTTCACTTACAGGAGTGAACTAACCAATGAGAGTGTTTTTTGGAAAGCAGAAAACAATGCTTCTTACTTGTATTATGGGAGCAGTAATCATCGGGATCCTTCTAATGATTCCTACCGGCTATGAAGAAGCCAAGCTATATCAAAATGCAGAGAGGGCCACAGCAAAAGTATTAGAAGTAGATAACTCCAATATTATTACATCCGGATTGATTCAGTCAGGGGAACAGTCTTGTCTGCTTAAAGTAGAAGATGGCATATTTAAGGGACGCGAAATCACTGGTGTCAATTTTTTAAGCGGTTCCTTGGAAAAAGATAAAATCTTTGAAGTAGGGGACCGGGCGTTAGTGACAATCAGCCATGATGGAGATATGATTTCCCAGACCGTAATGTCCGACCACTACCGATTGGGAAAAGAATTTATTTTACTTGGATTCTTTTCCATCTTTTTAATCGCATTTGCAGGGAAAAATGGAATTCAGGCCATATTTTCCTTTGCCATTACAATCCTGATGATATGGAAGGTATTAGTCCCTTGTTATCTAAAAGGCTATTCTCCGGTCTGGCTTGGAATTGGAATCACGATTCTTCTTACGGCCATCATTATTTTCTTTGTATATGGCTTAGATAAGAGGACTGTGGTTGCAACGCTTGGGTCCTTGTTAGGAACGGTTACAACCTGTATCCTTGGAATCTTATTTACAGATTTATTTCAAATCCATGGAGCTGTAATGAGTAATGCAGAGTCATTGATTTATAGCGGTTATCAGAATCTTGACCTTACGGCAATCTATATGAGCAGCATCTTTATCGGAGCATCAGGGGCTATGATGGACTTGGCAGTGGATATTACGTCCGCGGTATATGAAGTAATTGAGAAAAAGCCATCGATGAACTGGAGGGAAGCTACGAGATCCGGAATGAATGTCGGAAGAGCCGCAATGGGAACCATGACGACTACGTTGTTGTTAGCGTACTCGGGCGGCTATATCACGCTTCTTATGGTATTTATGGCACAGGGAACGCCGATTGATCATATTCTCAATTATAAGTATGTAGCAGCAGAGTTTTTAGATACGATTGTAGGTAGCTTTGGATTAGTGACGGTAGCACCGTTTACTGCAGTAGTTGCTGGAATCCTGTTAACGAGAAAGCAAAGGGAGCAGGCATATTAGAGCGTTTCGTAATTTTTAGAGCCGCTTCTATAATCCGTAGGGGTCATACCAAAACGTTTTTTGAATATCCTGGAAAAATAATTGGAATTAGGAAAGCCGCATGTGAAAGCAATGGAGCTGATCGTGTGGCTTTTTTTCGTGGTTTTTAGTAGTTCGCATGCAAGTTCTAAGCGCAGGCTTAGGATATAGTCAAGGGGCGTGTTCCCATAGATCTCATAAAACAGTCTTGAAAAATGACGTTCTGAGTAGTTTGAGAGCTTTGCTAGATAGGAAATGCTGATTTGCTCTGTAAAGTGTTGCTGAATATACGAAGAGGCAGCAGCAAGGCGGAGTACTTCTTCTTCTTTAGCAGGCACAATGTCCTTTTCATAAAGTCTGCAAAGCAGCGTGACAAAATATAAAAACATGGTGGAAAGTGCCGTTTTTCGTCCAATCAGTGCTTGGTTGTACTCTTTAATCATGGTAGCAATCAGCTCGTCGATTGTAAGAAAATCAGAAGGAAGTAAGGATAGGTGGCTGGAGAATTTGTGCGTTTTTGAAAAATAAGGTTCCACCACGAATAACGCTTGAAAACCGATTGATTTTTTGATATCGGCATTCAGCCAAGCAAACAGATTATGTCGAAACATAATATTGCAGATACGAAACTGCGTTGCATCTAGAAAGCCGTGGGTCGTTTCTGGACTGATAACAAAGACGTCTCCTTTGGATATAGAGAAGGTCTCATCGTTTACAATATGTGTTGCAGTTCCGGAGAGGACAATGACTAGTTCGGAAAAATCTTTATGAGAATGGACAGGAAGTCCGCGATCATGCTTCCCGTATTGAATATAAAACGGAAAATCTTTGTTAACCGTAAATTGATCTAATGTGAATTGCATTATATAACCTCGCTTCTCTTGTTTGTATGCTATAGCAGAGGAATTCTATGGCTGAATTGTGCTATAGTATGTCATTTTTGTCAATGAAATGGAGAAATTATCCATGCTATACTATAGTAAACGTAACATAAGAATAACAAGAATTCAAGTAGGAGGAAATTATGGAATATCAAAATCCAATCGTAAAAGGAATGTATCCAGACCCAAGCGTATGCAGGGCCGGTGACAAATATTATCTTGTATGTAGTACATTTCAATATTTCCCTGGAGTACCGTTATTTGAAAGCGAGGACATGGTCAACTGGAAACAAATCGGTCATTGCCTTACTAGGCCAAGCCAGGTCATGCTAGAAGGCGTTAGAAGTTCAGGAGGTATCTTTGCGCCTACCATTCGTTATCATGAAGGGCGTTTTTATATGGTGACGACCAATGACAGTACACGAGAGAATTTTTATGTGTATACGGATGATATTTATGGAGAATGGTCTGATCCAATCAAGGTAGAGCAGGATGGCATCGATCCATCCCTTTATTTCGAGGGAGACCGTACATATTTTATCAGCAATGGAGCTGATGATGACAATAAGGGATGTATCCAGATGTGCGAAATAGATGTTAAGACAGGAAAAAAGCTGTCAGGACGAAAAATCCTTTGGCATGGAACCGGAGGACGGTATCTGGAAGCCCCTCATCTATATCGATTTGGCGATTGGTATTATTTATTAGAAGCAGAAGGCGGAACAGAATACGGCCATATGGTTAATTACGCAAGAAGTAAGGATAAATGGGGGCCTTATGAACCATATCCTAACAACCCAGTACTTACCAATCGAAATCTGGGTGGGTATTCGTTACAGGGAGCAGGCCATGGCGACATCATAGAAGATCGCAACGGAAACTGGTGGTTTATTCATCTTGCATTCCGTCAGATTGGCATGTGGAAGACATTCCATCATTTGGGAAGAGAGACATGCTTAGAGCCACTATATTGGAATGAGGACGGCTGGTTTACCATTGGAGAAGAAAAAACGGCAAGGCTTGAGCATACCCTTGATATTAATGGAGAGTATCAGGAGCAACAGCCATTAAAGGAAAAAACATTTGAAACAACGAATTGGGATAAGGAGTGGTGCTACTTACGCATTCCAAGGTTTGAAAATTATAAAAAAGGAAAGGATTCTTTAGCACTTAGAGGCAGCAAGGTGACATTAGATGAGGCAGATACACCAACTTTTCTAGGCATTCGTCAGCAAGAGTTTCATATGAATCTTGACTGCAACGTTCGACCAGGGCAGCAAGAGGCAGGAATTACAATCTATGCGGATGAGAAGGCCCATTATGATTTTGGTGTACGTGGAACAGAGAAGGGAACTAGTGTCTTCGTCCGTTATACTATTGGAGAAATGAAACAAGTAATCAATGAGTTTGATGTAACAGAGCAGGAAATCTGCTTACATATCAAGGCGGATCCGGATCAATATGCTTTCTATGTAGGAGAGAACGATGGAATCTGTCTTGGAAAACTAGAGACAAGGTTCTTGTCTTCTGAAGTTGCCGGCGGCTTTACCGGCGTATTTATCGGGTTGTATGCGGAAAATGATTCAGATAAAGAGCAATGGGCAGAATTTAGTAATTTTAAAATAACTTACTAGAATATAGGGAGAAAACGAGACTACTTACTGTGTATACTTAGTATTACAGTAAGTAGTTTTTTGATTGAATGGAACTACCTGTTTGAGCCAAACAAAAGGGGGAGTAACGTGCCAAGCTAATGAAATTCAATGACTATATTGTGATAGAAGGAAAAACAATCGTTAGCAGAGGAATCTGCATAGGTTCTGATGTCGTACATACAGGTAAGTTCCCCGACGAAGGCTGCTTGATTTTCTTATTTACAACAATCAGTAATTATGCGAAAGCATTAGAGGAGGCAACGAGAATCTTGCTTGCGTATAGAACTGCCCTAAGAATGCAATTCGATTGGAGAAGGAAAAGAGAACGACAAGGTATCGAAACAGCAATGTTAAGTTAAGAG